>NZ_JBCMFA010000001.1:0-985311 GCF_043847915.1 Salmonella sp. 2020_1459
TCGACCTGCTCAACGACGGCTATTTTAAAGGATAGAGGATAATCGCGTTGGGTGCGTTTGAACTCAGTCATCATCACGTTCTCCGGATTTAAGTCTGGAACGTGTCAACGCTATTCAGGACGGGTCAGTGGCAATAAAAAGGCCTGAGTCCGTTATCCGGAGTCAGGCCTGATGATGTTAACGACGGCGCGTTTACATGCGTTCTACGGTTTCGATACCCAACGTATCCAGACCCAGTTTCAGCGTCTTCGCCGTCAGTTGCGCCAGTTTTAGGCGGCTATTGCGAACCGCGTCATTCTCGGCGCTGAGAATAGGGCAGTGCTCGTAGAAGCCGGAGAACAGCCCGGCGACGTCATACAGATACGCGCACATGACGTGCGGCGTACCTTCACGCGCGACCACCGTCAGGGTTTCTTCAAACTGCAGCAGACGGGCAGCGAGTTGCGCTTCGCGATCTTCGCTAATGATAACCGGCGCGCTCGCCAGCGCCTGCTCGTCGATGTCCGCTTTACGGAAAACAGACAGCACACGCGTATAGGCATACTGCATATAAGGAGCGGTATTGCCTTCGAAAGCCAACATATTATCCCAGTCGAAGATATAGTCAGTGGTGCGGTTTTTTGACAGATCGGCGTATTTCACCGCGCCAATACCGACGGCGTTAGCCAGTTTTTCCAGCTCGTCAGCCGACATATCCGGGTTCTTCTCCGCCACCAGACGACGCGCGCGCTCCAGCGCCTCATCCAGCAGGTCCGCCAGTTTCACCGTACCGCCCGCGCGAGTTTTAAACGGTTTACCGTCTTTACCCAACATCATGCCGAACATGTGGTGTTCCAGCGGAACGGAATCCGGCACATAACCGGCTTTACGCACAATGGTCCAGGCCTGCATCAGGTGCTGGTGCTGACGGGAGTCAATGTAGTAGAGCACGCGGTCGGCGTGCAGCGTTTCGTAACGGTATTTGGCGCAGGCGATATCGGTAGTGGTATACAGATAACCGCCATCTTTCTTCTGAATAATGACGCCCATCGGGTCGCCTTCCTTGTTTTTAAACTCATCAAGGAAAACCACCGTTGCGCCTTCGCTTTCAACCGCCAGGCCTTTGGCTTTCAGATCGGCGACGATGCCCGGCAGCATCGGATTATACAGACTTTCGCCCATCACATCGTCACGCGTCAAAGTGACGTTCAGGCGATCATAGGTGATCTGGTTTTGCGTCATGGTGATATCAACCAGCTTACGCCACATCTCACGGAAATAGGTATCACCGCTCTGCAATTTGACGACGTAGTTACGCGCGCGCTCGGCAAACGCTTCATCTTCATCATAATGCTTTTTCGCATCGCGGTAAAATCCTTCGAGATCCGCCAGCGCCATGTCGCCCGCGTTTTCCTGCTGCTGTTTTTCCAGCCAGGCGATAAGCATACCGAACTGGGTACCCCAGTCGCCGACGTGGTTAGCGCGAATAACATGATGGCCCAGAAACTCCAGCGTGCGCACTGCCGCATCGCCGATGATCGTGGAGCGTAGATGACCGACGTGCATCTCTTTCGCGACGTTGGGCGCGGAGTAGTCGACGACAATCGTCTGACGAGTCGGCTGAGAAACGCCCAGACGATCGGAGGTCAGCGCCTGTTGCACCTGTTCAGCGAGAAAAGCCGGTTCGAGGAAAATATTGATAAAGCCAGGGCCGGCGATTTCAACCTTGCTGGCGATGCCGCTGAGATCCAGATGAGTCAGCACCTGCTCTGCAAGTTGTCGGGGGGCCATACCCAGTTTTTTCGCAACTGCCATCATGCCGTTGGCCTGATAGTCGCCGAACTGAACTTTGGCTGACTGACGAACCTGGGGCTCGCAATCTGCAGGCGCGCCTGCAGCAATCATGGCCTGACTAACTTTTTCTGAGAGAAGAGCCTGAATATTCACCGGAATACCTTACGTTTATGAAGCGGGCTGTATTGCCCGCGCCAGTTTAAGAATTAGGGCGGGAGTATACTGCAAATGCCCGTTGGCGTCAGCATTGCGCGCGCGGCGCGTCGCCTGAAATATACGCAACAATAATCTGCATAAGCATTCAATAAACGCCCAATCAAATCAAAGGTTGGTTGCCGGGGCGCAACAGCGTAAATTAGCGGTTTTCACAGCAAGAAGAGCGTCCTGATATGGCGAACTGGCAACACATTGATGAACTGCATGATATTTCCGCAGATTTACCGCGATTCACTCTGGCGTTCAGAGAACTTTCCACTCGCCTTGGTCTGCAGATTAGCGCCCTTGAGGCCGATCACATTTCATTGCGCTGTCACCAGAATACGACGGCGGAGCGTTGGCGTCGCGGTTTTGAACAATGCGGCGAGCTACTGTCGGAAAATATCATCAACGGCAGGCCGATTTGTCTGTTTAAACTGCATGAACCGGTATGTGTGGAACACTGGCGGTTTTCTGTTATTGAATTACCGTGGCCGGGAGAAAAACGCTATCCACACGAAGGGTGGGAGCATATTGAAATCGTGCTGCCCGGCGAGCCGGAGACCTTGAACGCGAGGGCGCTGGCGTTGTTGTCGGATGAGGGGCTTAGTCAGCCGGGGATCGTGGTTAAAACCAGTTCGCCACAGGGCGAGCATGAACGTTTGCCAAACCCTACGCTGGCTGTGACCGATGGCCGCGTCACGGTAAAATTTCATCCATGGTCGATTGAAGCGATTGTCGCCAGCGAACAGGCGGCCCATTAACCTGCCGAGCGGAGTGAATATGGCGTTACTTGAGATCTGTTGTTACAGCATGGAATGCGCGCTCACCGCGCAGCGAAACGGCGCGGATCGTATCGAACTGTGCGCCGCGCCGAAAGAAGGGGGGCTTACGCCTTCTTTCGGCGTCTTACGCAGCGTACGCGAGCATATTACGATTCCCGTACATCCGATTATTCGTCCTCGCGGTGGGGATTTTTATTACACTGACGGTGAATTTGCCGCCATGCTGGAAGATATCCGCCTCGTCAGAGAGTTGGGGTTTCCCGGGCTGGTTACTGGCGTGTTGACCGTTGATGGGGATGTCGATATGTCGCGAATGGAAAAAATAATGGCGGCGGCCGGGCCGCTGGCGGTGACATTCCACCGCGCCTTCGATATGTGCGCTAATCCCTTCAATGCGCTAAAGAATCTGGCTGACGCAGGCGTAGCAAGAGTACTGACTTCCGGACAAAAAGCCGATGCGGCGCAAGGTTTATCAATAATTATGGAACTTATTGCCCAGGGGGATGCTCCAATCATTATGGCTGGTGCGGGGGTTCGTGCAAATAACCTGCAGAATTTCCTCGATGCCGGAGTACGGGAAGTACACAGTTCCGCCGGAGTCTTACTGCCTTCGCCGATGCGCTATCGCAATCAGGGGTTATCGATGTCTGCCGATATACAGGCGGACGAGTATTCTCGCTATAGGGTAGAGGGTGCGGCGGTCGCTGAAATGAAAGGAATCATTGTTCGCCATCAGGCCAAATGATTTTTACCGTTGCATCATGTCGCCCAATATGATGCTTGCTCGTACCAGGCCCCTGCCAATTCAACAGGGGCCTTTTTTTCTCCTTCATATTTCAAGCCGCAGCAGCGTTGGCCGCCTCGCGCACCCCGGTCACGTAGCTACCTACGTTCCCGGGGATTTGCTGCGTTGCCGCCTTGCTGCAACTTGAACTATTTTGGAGAAACGGTGCTATACGTAACGGTCATTCGGCAATCCATCACGGTTTACGCGCAATCAGCACCGCGCGCTGCGGGGCGGGGTAGTCTTCCACCGTTTTACTGCGATCGTTCGGGTCAAGAAAATCGGCCAGCGACTCGGTAACCATCCACTCGGTGCGACGCTGCTCTTCGGTGGTGGTGACGCAAACGTCAGCGATGCGCACATCAATAAAGCCGCATTTTTCCAGCCATTTTTTTAATGCCGGCGCGGAAGGAATAAAATAGACATTACGCATCTGCGCATAGCGATCACCCGGCACCAGTACGGTATTTTCGTCGCCGTCGACGACCAGCGTTTCCAGTACCAGCTCACCCTCGTTGACCAACTGATCTTTTAACTGCCACAGATGCTCCAGCGGCGAGCGACGGTGATAAAGCACCCCCATCGAGAAGACGGTATCAAATGCTTTCAGCGCCGGGAGTTGTTCAATGCCCAACGGCAGCAGATGCGCGCGCTGATCGTTACCAAACAGTTTACGCACCGCCTCAAACTGGCAGAGGAAAAGCTGCGTAGGATCGATGCCGACCGCCAGATGTGCGCCTGCGCCAATCATCCGCCACAGGTGATAGCCGCTGCCGCAGCCGACATCAAGGATCGTCCGGCCGGTTAAATCTGACAGATGCGGCAATACGCGATCCCACTTCCAGTCGGAACGCCATTCGGTATCAATATCTACGCCATAAAGCGAGAACGGGCCTTTACGCCATGGCATCAGATTACGCAGCAACGTATCGATACGCTTTAGCTGACCTTCGCTGAGCGGCGTTTCGCTTTCCGCCGTGACGCTGTGCAGTAAATCCAGCCGCCAGGGCGTCATTTCCGGTAAAAATTCTACCGCGTTCGACCACTGTTTAAACAAGCCATGCTGCTGCTCGCGTTGCCAGGCGGCAATCTGCGCGGGCAATGTTTCCAGCCAGTGGGAGAGATGATTTTTAGCAATGAGCTGATAAAAGTTACCAAACTCGATCATGCGGCAACTCCGGCTTTTAACGCGACAAGCGACCCGAAGTTAAAGCACTGGAACCACAGTTCACTATGTTCGAAACCCGCCTGACGCAGGCGCGCTTTATGTGTTTCCACCGAGTCGGTGAGCATCACGTTTTCCAGCATACTGCGCTTCTGGCTGATCTCCAGTTCGCTGTACCCATTAGCGCGTTTAAAATCGTGGTGCATGTTGAATAACAGCTCGCCCACTTTCGCGTCTTCAAAGCTAAATTTTTCCGACAGTACCAGCGCGCCGCCGGGATTCAACCCCAGGTAAATCTTATCCAGCAATGCCTGGCGTTCGGCAGGTTCAAGGAATTGCAGGGTAAAATTCAGCACCACCATCGAGGCGTTTTCAATAGTGATATCGCGGATATCGCCTTCAACAACTTCAACCGGCGTTGGCGCTTTATACGCATCAATATGACGACGGCAGCGTTCAATCATGGCCGGGGAGTTATCGACGGCGATAATGCGACAATGCTCATGGCGGATATTACGCCGAACAGACAGCGTCGCGGCGCCCAGCGAGCAGCCCAGATCGTAGACCTGCGTGTTCGGCTGCACAAAGCGTTCAGCCAACATGCCGATCATGGAGATGATGTTGGAGTAGCCTGGTACCGAACGCTGAATCATGTCGGGGAAAACTTCGGCTACTCGTTCATCAAAAGTCCAGTCGCCGAGACGGGCGATAGGCGCAGAAAAAAGCGTGTCACGGTGAGACATAACGTATACATCCGGGAAAAATAAAGGCGCGTATTGTGCGCTAATACAGGGAGAAAACCAACTCCCAGGGCATATACCACAGGTTTGCCAGCACCATCAGCAACAATGCGCACCAGGTCGCGCTCATCCCCGCCCGCCGCCAGCGGAACAGGCGGTGGTGAAAACCGTAATAATGCATCAGCCGACCGGCGATTAAAATGATGCCGCAGATATGCACCATCCACGTTTCGGCGCCGTTCATTTCCATAAACAGCAGCAGCACCAGCGCGACAGGAATATATTCCACCGCGTTGCCATGAATACGGATGGCGCTTTGTAATTCGCTAAAACCGCCGTCGCCATAGGCGACACGGTACTGCATTCGCAAGCGAACGACATTAAAAGAGAACTTCATTAATAATAACGCACCCAAAACGGCATACAGCGCGCTTACCATACAAACTCCCTTTTAAAATGGCTGATGGCACTGTCTATGATAGGGGGCATTTTCAGAAAAGAGAAGATTGCTGTGGAATGGACGGAGCAGTGCCGATTTCCGGTAAGACGCTGCGTAAATCATGCCAAAGCGTATTCACCAGTTCCGGCGCCTGCGCGATATCCGGAGTATGTAAAAACAGAAAAGGCATGATGGTCTGCCGCCACTGCGGGAGTTTCTGCAACCAGGCGGCGAAAAACTCACGGTTTTGCGCCATATTATCGCTACCGATAAAACGCACCATCGGATGGCTGGCCGTCACGACCGCATGTACCGGGACTTTGGGTTTTTTTCGCTGCGCGTCGCGGACGGCTTCGCTGTGGGGATGGGCGGCATGTACCGGACGACTATCCAGGATCACGCGGTTTACGCCGCGCGCGTGTAACCCGCGATTGAGCCGCTGTTCATCCTCACCCTTGTCAAAAAAACACGGATGACGAACTTCTACGCCATAGGTAAACGTGGCGGGGAGCGCATCAAGAAACTGCCATAAGGCGGGGAGATCGCGCGGTCCAAAGGCGGCGGGCAACTGCAGCCAGTATTGGCCAATACGCGTTTCCAGCGGCGCCAGGCGGGTAAAAAACGCCTGTACCAGATCGTCGCAATGGCGCAGCGCGGCCTGGTGAGAAATGGTGGCGGGAAATTTAAAGCAAAAACGGAAATCGTCCGTAGTTTGCGCATACCAGCGATCGACAATTTCCGCTTTCGGCAGCGCGTAAAGCGTGGTGTTGCCCTCTACGCAATTAAAGTGGCGGGCATACTCTTCCAGACTGGTGATGCCGAGCCGCGCCCATTTCGGGTGCGACCATTGCGGCAGGCCAATGTAGATCATAAGGCGTTTAAAATATCCTCTACGCTGCGTACCCGGCCAATGCGCGGGAAAATATGCGTCATACTGCTCTGATGCTGCTCACTGCTGGCGGCGCTACAGGCATCTTCGGCAATAATAAGGTTAAATCCTAACTCCCAGGCGTTACGCGCTGTGGATTCGACGCCGATATTGGTTGAGATTCCGCACAATATGATGGTGTCGATACCCCGGCGGCGAAGTTGTAATTCCAGGTCGGTGCCGTAAAACGCGCCCCACTGGCGTTTAGTCACTTCCAGATCGCTGTCCTTTTTACCCAATGCCGTAGGCCAGGTCCACCAGTTTTCCGGCAACGCGTGCGCAGGCGTTGCGGCATCCACCGGCTGTTTTAACGCTTCGGCATAATCATCAGACCATCCAACGCGTACCATAACCACGGGCGAGCCGTTGGCACGACACTTTTCCGCCAGCCGCGCGGCGCGGGCGACCACCTCATTTGCCGTATACGGGCCGCCGGCAAACGGAAGAATTCCTTCCTGTAAATCAATAACCACCAGGGCGGTTGTGGTCGCGTTGAGTTTCAGCATGATAATCACTCTCCTAAAAATAGCGTATTTCACTACACCTTAAGCGCGATTAAAGAGGAAAGCGGTGACAAATATTGTTAATTTTTGTGAGCATACGCAATACCCGCGTGAAAAACCCGGGTACAGTCAGTATGAACCAAGTGTCGATACCGCATGAAACGGGCAAGTTATCGCTCCCATGCTGGATTGACTCTTATCGTGCGGCAGAATTTCCAGTATAATAGCCGCCTTTTTTCATCCAGTTGTGACATACAGCTAAAGCTGCGACTTCGTCGCCTGCATGGCAGGCAACAATCCGCCTGCGGCTAAGTTAAGGGATATCTCATGCGTACAGAATATTGCGGACAGCTACGTCTGTCCCACGTGGGGCAGCAGGTGACTCTGTGTGGTTGGGTCAACCGTCGTCGTGATCTTGGCAGCCTGATCTTTATCGATATGCGCGACCGCGAAGGTATTGTGCAGGTGTTCTTCGATCCGGATCGTGCGGACGCGTTAAAGCTGGCCTCTGAACTGCGTAATGAGTTCTGCATTCAGGTTACGGGCACCGTGCGTGCGCGTGACGCGAAAAACGTCAATGCGGATATGGCGACCGGCGAAATTGAAGTGCTGGCGTCCTCTCTCACTATCATCAACCGCGCAGACTCACTGCCGCTTGACGCTAACCACGTTAATACCGAAGAGGCGCGTCTCAAGTACCGCTATCTGGATTTGCGTCGTCCGGAAATGGCGCAGCGCCTGAAAACCCGCGCCAAAATTACCAGCCTGGTGCGTCGTTTTATGGACGATCACGGTTTCCTTGATATTGAAACGCCGATGCTGACCAAAGCCACGCCGGAAGGCGCGCGCGACTATCTGGTGCCTTCGCGCGTGCACAAAGGTAAATTCTACGCGCTGCCGCAGTCGCCGCAGCTGTTCAAACAGCTCCTGATGATGTCCGGTTTCGACCGTTACTATCAGATAGTCAAATGCTTCCGTGATGAAGACTTACGTGCTGACCGTCAGCCGGAGTTTACTCAGATCGACGTCGAGACCTCCTTCATGACCGCGCCACAGGTGCGCGAAGTGATGGAAGCGCTGGTGCGCCATTTGTGGCTGGAAGTGAAAGGCGTGGATCTGGGGGATTTCCCGGTCATGACGTTTGCCGAAGCGGAACGTCGCTACGGTTCCGACAAGCCAGACCTGCGTAACCCGATGGAGCTGGTAGATGTCGCTGACCTGCTGAAATCGGTAGAGTTCGCGGTCTTCGCGGGCCCGGCTAACGATCCGAAAGGCCGCGTGGCAGCGCTGCGTGTGCCTGGCGGCGCACAGCTTAGCCGTAAGCAGATCGACGATTACGGTAACTTTGTTAAGATCTACGGCGCGAAAGGACTGGCGTATATCAAAGTTAACGAGCGCGCGAAAGGTCTGGACGGGATTAACAGTCCGGTGGCCAAGTTCCTGACCGCCGACATCGTCGAGGCTATCCTTGAACGTACCGGCGCGCAGGACGGCGACATGATCTTCTTCGGCGCAGATAACAAAAAAGTGGTTGCCGATGCGCTGGGCGCGCTGCGTCTGAAACTGGGCAAAGACCTGAGCCTGACCGACGAAGACAAATGGGCGCCGCTGTGGGTGATTGACTTCCCGATGTTCGAAGACGACGGCGAAGGCGGTCTGACCGCGATGCACCATCCGTTCACCGCCCCGCGTGACATGACGGCGTCTGAACTGAAAACTGCGCCGGAAGGAGCCGTCGCTAACGCTTACGATATGGTGATTAACGGCTATGAAGTGGGCGGCGGTTCGGTGCGTATTCACAACGGTGAAATGCAGCAAACCGTATTTGGTATTCTCGGTATCAATGAGCAGGAGCAGCGCGAGAAGTTCGGCTTCCTGTTGGATGCGTTGAAATACGGTACGCCGCCGCACGCGGGCCTGGCGTTTGGTCTGGACCGTCTGACCATGCTGTTGACCGGCACCGACAATATTCGTGATGTTATCGCCTTCCCGAAAACGACCGCCGCCGCGTGTCTGATGACCGAAGCGCCGAGTTTCGCCAACCAGGCAGCGTTGACGGAGTTGGGTATTCAGGTTGTGAAGAAAGCCGAGAATAACTGATATGAACAATGTACACGACATCATTCGCGTGATATCGCGGCGGCCCGCAAGGGGGTGCCTCATCAATGCGCGGCGTCACCCAACAGCCAACAACGAGGTCGCGTGAAGGATAAAGTGTACAAGCGCCCCGTTTCGGTCCTGGTGGTTATTTTCGCGCAGGATACGAAACGGGTGCTAATGTTGCAGCGACGCGACGACCCGGATTTTTGGCAGTCAGTGACTGGCAGCATAGAAGAAGGGGAGACCGCGTTGCAGGCCGCCGTGCGTGAAGTCAAAGAGGAGGTCACGATTGATGTTGCGGCAGAGCAACTGACCTTAATCGACTGCCAGCGTACGGTGGAGTTTGAAATTTTTTCACATTTACGTCATCGCTATGCGCCGGGCGTTATGCACAATACAGAATTCTGGTTCTGCCTTGCGTTACCGCATGAGCGGCAGGTGATATTCACTGAACATCTGACGTACCAGTGGCTTGATGCGCCTGACGCGGCGGCGCTTACCAAGTCCTGGAGTAACCGGCAAGCGATTGAAGAGTTTGTCATTAACGTCGCCTGAAAAGGCGCGCTTTTTTTGAGGAAATATTTATGGCAGGTCATAGTAAATGGGCCAACACCAGACATCGTAAAGCTGCGCAGGATGCCAAGCGCGGTAAAATCTTCACTAAAATTATTCGTGAACTGGTAACGGCAGCTAAATTGGGCGGCGGCGATCCGGATGCCAACCCGCGTCTGCGCGCGGCTGTAGATAAAGCGCTGGCCAACAACATGACCCGCGACACTCTGAACCGTGCCATCGCTCGCGGTGTGGGTGGTGATGAAGACTCGAACATGGAAACCATCATCTATGAAGGTTATGGTCCTGGCGGCACGGCCATTATGATTGAGTGTCTGAGTGACAACCGTAACCGTACCGTAGCGGAAGTGCGTCATGCTTTCAGCAAGTGCGGCGGTAATCTGGGTACCGATGGCTCAGTGGCATACCTGTTCAGTAAGAAAGGGGTCATCTCCTTTGAGAAAGGCGATGAAGACACCATCATGGAAGCCGCTCTGGAAGCTGGCGCGGAAGATGTTGTGACCTATGATGATGGCGCGATTGATGTTTACACTGCCTGGGAAGAGATGGGCAAAGTGCGTGACGCGCTGGAAGCGGCGGGTCTGAAAGCGGATAGCGCCGAAGTGTCCATGATCCCGTCAACCAAAGCGGATATGGATGCGGAAACCGCGCCGAAACTGCTACGTCTGATCGATATGCTGGAAGACTGTGACGATGTTCAGGAAGTCTACCATAACGGTGAGATCTCTGATGAGGTGGCGGCGACCCTGTAATGGTGCTGCTAAACGCCGGCGGGCAGGGGGTATAGCGTGTCGATTATTCTCGGTATTGACCCCGGCTCGCGCATTACCGGTTATGGCGTTATCCGTCAGGTAGGCAGACAACTGACCTATCTGGGCAGCGGATGTATTCGCACCAAAGTCGATGATTTGCCGTCTCGTTTGAAGCTCATATACGCAGGCGTGACGGAAATCATCACGCAGTTCCAGCCGGACTATTTTGCTATCGAACAGGTGTTTATGGCGAAAAATGCCGACTCAGCCCTCAAGCTGGGACAGGCGCGCGGCGTCGCGATTGTCGCCGCGGTCAACCAGGAACTGCCCGTGTTTGAATACGCGGCGCGTCAGGTGAAGCAAACCGTCGTCGGTATTGGTAGCGCGGAGAAAAGCCAGGTTCAGCATATGGTGCGCACGTTGCTGAAGCTCCCCGCTAACCCGCAGGCAGACGCCGCAGATGCGCTGGCTATCGCCATTACGCATTGCCATGTTAGCCAGAACGCGATGCAAATGAGCGAATCGCGGCTGAATTTAGCGCGTGGGAGAATGCGCTGATGTAAATGCAGGGTCAGGGAGACCCGTACTATGGCGATAATAAAGTCGATAAAATTTTGGCTGGCAGAAATCGTGCTGCTGGTCGTGGTGTTGCCGATATTAGCAATAATACTCAGTATCTTTAACATTATTTTTAATATTGCTGGCGATATCTATGGGCTTATCGCCACGCTGATGGCCACCATTCTTGTGGGTTGTGCGACTGGTGGTATTCGCGGTCGCTTTATCGATGAACGAGAGCGTTTTATTCCTGGTTTTTTACCTGCCTTATTACTGATTTTCTATTCTCTTACCGTTTGGCTGATAATGATTATCGTCGCTGACGGCGACTTCGAAAGTAGCGTGTTTTATCACGGGATACAGTGGTTCGGACTCTATTCTGCCTTGATCAAATCGGCTTTAATGACGGAATTTTATGAGATATCATCGTCAAGGGTGATCATTGCCCCGGTGATTCCATTTGTCGGCTTCCTGTCGTATACCATCATGCGTTTTATCACCGTTCGGCAGAATAATAAGTTGGAAAACGTCGCCGGATGGCGAAGTATTGTCCTGCTCATCGCCGCAATGACAATTGCTATTAGCGGATTATTGGCTTGGCAAACTTATGATCGTCGCGAGCGACGAGTGGTTAACGATCCGGCCAGGGAAATAACGGAATCTTTTGAGCCTGGCGCATATGACCCGTTTACCCCCGATAATAAACTGACGGCGCTGAGCGCATCACCTGGCCTATCGCTGGAAAACGACTGGCCGCGACTGAATGGCGCAACGGCAGTTTATCCGGTATACGCCTCGGCAGCGCAGGCGCTGTATCACAACCTGGATGTAGACAGCGTGTGGAAATATGTTCGCTGCGATCGGACACCTGGTGCCTGGGAGAAGTTAATTCATGGTGAAGCGGATATCATTTTTGTCGCTGAGCCTTCCGCCGAGCAAAAAGCCAGCGCGAGGGCGCAGGGCGTTGATTTACACTTCTATCCCATTGCCCGCGAGGCTTTTGTTTTTGTCACGCATAAGGATAATCCGCTGACTCAACTGAGTGAAAAACAGATTCGCGATATCTATTCCGGGCGTGTGAACAACTGGCTGGAAGTCGGCGGCAACGATGCGCGTATTTACCCCTATCAGCGGCCAAAGGGATCGGGTAGCCAGACGATTATGCTGGCTGCGGTGATGGGCGAGGATAAACTTCGCAAGCCGCTGGAAACAGAATCCGTTCACGATATGATCGGATTGCTGCGTAATGTGGCAAATTACCAGAACAGCGCCAATGCTCTGGGGTATACCTTCCGCTATTATGCTACGCAGCTTCACCATAGCCCTGATTTGCGCTTGCTGGCGGTGAATGGCATCGAGCCGACCATCGAAAATATTCGCAATGGAAAATATCCTTACACTATTGATGTATATATGGTTTCCGCTGGAAAACCCTCGCGGCAATCGCAAAAATTTATCGATTGGTTTTTGAGCGAGCAAGGGCAAAGGTTGATTGCTGACGTTGGATACGTTCCTCTGGCGCGCTAATGCACGTTGGGAGGCGGGAGAGACAATATATCTGTCAGTCATTTGACAGGCCTCGTATCGGCCTGTCAGGATATACTCGCGAGTGGAAATATCAGGGCGTTATGCCGCTTCTCCGGGAAGATGCCCCTGAGAGTGACTCTGATAGATTACATCCAGGTTGGGATGATGCCACAGGCTGGCTGGCGTCACCGTCTTACGATCCCACGGGATTGAACCTAAAAACCAGAACTTCCAGAAGGCGAGTTTCGCATCAGGATTGCTGTGAAGTAATTCTTCGAATGTCTCAATATCGCCTACCGGAATACATAATGCTTCTTTATAGATATCAAACACAAATTTCGAGCAGAACTGGCGCGATGACTCGTATTTAAACCCCGTGTGATAAAACTTATTCAGCCGGGCGGGAACCTGTTCCATGATGGCGAGTTTCTGTTCGACCGTCAGACCGCCGCACAGGCGACGAACCGCGTAACGTTGTCCAGCTGAACGTTGTATAAACAGTGACAGCGTGGTGACGGTTGAGAGGGGGACGCGACTTTCCGCCACCAGATAGTCATCACCATTATGACCAATAATAATCCCAACATGGTTGCTCCAGCACTGTGAAGCGGTGGATATCTGGCCGAAAAGCGCGGCACCTATACAGGTAAAGACGATATCCCCGGTTTCATATTGGACAGAATAATGTTTTTTCATCTCTGCATTCCATTATTTGAAATAAATTCCTTTTATTTATTCTACAGGGTAGTTAGCATTATACCAGATAAATGACAAGCCTTAGTGTCATCGAAATATGTATGGTGAATATTTCATTTATTGGAATTAATGTCGCAAATATATTTGGGGGGGATTAAGGTGGTAAATTTCTCATCATCTGATCTCTCATATTGACAGGGAGTATGACGTGGTTGATGATAAACCAATGAGAATAGGTTGGGTATTTTATTTTTCTTATATTTTTGTTGCTATTATCTTTCATCTGTTTATTAGTTTTTGTTATTGTTTGAGTATTGATATGGCAGAGGCTAATACTGTTGTTTTTTTATTAAAGCCAGGGACGATTTCATTATTATTTTTGCTTCTCCCTGCCAGGCGGTTCAGGACCAGACTGTTGGCAACATTGAGTTCAGTTTTCATTACCTTAGTATTTAACCAGTGGCATTTGGTTGCCGGGAATAAAGAACTGGTTTTGTGCCTGCAGGCAGCGTGCTTTATGGCTTTCCTGGCTATGACATCGGTAAAAAAATCCGGGTGGATGATTAGCGCATCATTATTTTTGGTTTGTGCGGCCGGAACGATTCGCCAGTGCTGGCTGGAACAGCTGTTTAACGCTGCCGATATATATATTGTTGATGATGGGCGGAGCTGTGGCGCCAGCGGCCACTGCTTCCAGTATATTGCAGCAAAAGGCCGTGGGTTAGCAGCAAAACGACAGGCACTTTTTAGTAGCGAAGAGTATGTGAATATTTATTATAGTTATTCAGAAGGGATGCCAGCCGTGAATTTCGATGGCATGAAAAATGAGTTTGTACAATATTTATTGTGTCATGGCGAATTAAAATCTGTTGCGCGCGACGATAAAACAACATGCGATTAAATTCAGCGCTAGTGGTTAATATTATTAAATCTATTCTCGGGTCTGTTTTTTTGGAGGCCCGATGTTCCGCTGTTGGCATTCGTACTGGATACATTATTAGTGTTATCAGGATACTCATTATTGAAGACTACCGAACGTGCGCCACGGCATGTTGGCAAAAAGTTGTTCGCGTAGGACGCAAAAAGTTGTCAATGAGTGTACGACTTATTTTGTACGCAGCGGGGAGCGTACCCGTCGTTAACCATCGCGGGTTGTCGGAGTAGAGAAATATCGGGATACGTGTTTTTCATCTGGATAAACATCCAGTCTTTTTTTATGATAGTGCATTATCTTTTCAGCCCTTTACGCAGGAGCGTCATGTGATAGGCAGACTCAGAGGCATTATTCTCGAAAAACAACCCCCGATCGTGCTGCTGGAGACAGGGGGAGTAGGCTATGAAGTACATATGCCTATGACCTGCTTTTACGAGCTGCCGGAGGCCGGGCAGGAGGCAATCGTCTTCACCCACTTCGTGGTGCGTGAAGATGCGCAGTTGCTGTACGGATTTAACAATAAGCAAGAGCGCACGCTATTTAAAGAGCTAATTAAAACGAATGGCGTCGGGCCTAAGCTGGCGCTGGCGATTCTCTCCGGCATGTCGGCGCAGCAGTTTGTGAATGCGGTTGAGCGCGAAGAGCTTGGCGCACTGGTGAAGCTGCCGGGTATCGGCAAGAAAACCGCCGAAAGGCTGATTGTCGAAATGAAAGACCGCTTTAAAGGGCTACATGGCGATCTCTTTACGCCAGCGGTCGATCTGGTATTGACATCGCCGGCCAGCCCAACCTCGGAAGATGCAGAACAAGAAGCAGTTGCTGCGCTGGTGGCGCTGGGTTATAAACCGCAAGAAGCCAGTCGGATGGTAAGCAAGATCGCCCGTCCGGATGCAAGCAGTGAAACACTGATTCGCGACGCGTTACGCGCCGCGTTATGAGGTAAAGGATGATAGAAGCAGATCGCCTGATTTCAGCAGGCGCCACGATCGCAGAAGACGTCGCCGATCGCGCCATTCGCCCGAAGCTATTGGCGGAATATGTCGGCCAACCGCAGGTGCGCTCCCAGATGGAGATCTTTATTCAGGCGGCAAAACGGCGTGGCGACGCACTAGATCACTTGCTGATTTTCGGCCCGCCAGGGTTAGGTAAAACGACTCTGGCGAATATCGTTGCCAATGAAATGGGCGTCAATCTCCGAACCACGTCTGGCCCGGTGCTGGAAAAAGCAGGCGATCTGGCGGCTATGCTCACCAATCTTGAACCGCATGATGTGCTGTTTATTGATGAGATTCACCGGCTTTCACCGGTGGTGGAAGAGGTACTCTATCCGGCGATGGAAGATTACCAGCTGGATATTATGATTGGCGAAGGGCCTGCTGCACGTTCAATTAAGATCGATCTGCCGCCGTTTACGCTCATTGGCGCGACGACGCGAGCAGGTTCGCTGACCTCGCCGCTACGTGACCGTTTTGGTATTGTGCAGCGCCTGGAGTTCTACCAGGTGCCCGATCTGCAGCACATCGTCGGGCGCAGCGCAAGGCACATGGGGCTGGAGATGAGCGATGACGGCGCGCTGGAAGTGGCGCGTCGGGCGCGCGGTACGCCGCGTATAGCCAACCGCCTGCTCAGACGTGTGCGTGATTTCGCCGAGGTGAAGCATGACGGGGCTATTTCAGCGGAAATTGCCGCGCAGGCGCTGGATATGCTGAACGTCGATGCGGAAGGGTTTGACTATATGGATCGCAAGCTGCTGCTGGCGGTTATTGATAAATTCTTCGGTGGTCCGGTGGGACTGGATAACCTGGCGGCGGCGATTGGCGAAGAGCGTGAAACCATTGAGGATGTGCTGGAGCCGTATCTGATTCAGCAAGGCTTTTTGCAGCGCACGCCGCGTGGGCGTATGGCAACGGTGCGCGCCTGGAACCATTTCGGGATCACGCCGCCAGAGATGCCTTAGCGCCTGAAATCGCTGCGCTCATCAGACCTGGGCGATTTTGTAGGCCCGGTAAGCGCAGCGCCACCGGGCAACACACGCTTAGCTTGCCTGCTTTTTCATCATACTGAAGATAAACAGCAGCGCGGCACACAGCACTACGGATGGCCCTGCCGGGGTATCATAAAAGGCTGAGAAGGTCAGTCCACCTGTAACCGCTATCATACCTACACCAACGGCGACGCCCGCCATCTGTTCCGGCGTACGGGCAAAGCGGCGCGCGGTTGCGGCGGGGATAATCAGCAGCGACGTAATGATCAGCGCTCCGACAAACTTCATCGCTACGCCAATGGTTAACGCCGTTACCAGCATCAATAGCAGCTTCACGCGCTGTAACTTCACGCCATCGACAAAGGCAAGATCCGGACTGATAGTCATTGACAGCAAGTTGCGCCACTGCCAGAAGAGAATGGCCAGCACAATAACGACCCCAATAGCGATCGAGATAAGATCTTCCGGCGTCACGGCCAGCAAATCGCCAAACAGATAAGCCATTAAATCAACACGGACATTGGACATCAGGCTGACCACGACCAGTCCTAAAGATAAGGCGCTGTGCGCCATAATGCCCAGTAAGGTATCAATCGCGAGGTGAGGGCGTTTCTCCAGCCATACCAGACCGGCGGCCAGCAGCAGCGTAACGGCGATTACCGCATAAAAGGGATTAACGTCCAGCAACAGGCCAAACGCCACGCCCAGAAGCGACGCGTGAGCCAGCGTATCGCCAAAATAGGACATCCGACGCCAGACCACAAATGAGCCCAAAGGACCAGCGGCACAGGCCAGCATCATCCCGGCCAGCCAGCCGGGCAGTAATAATTCAATCATGAGTGACCATTTCCCCGGCGCAGTACAATACGACCCTGTAAATCGTGGCGATGATTATGATGATGGCGATAAATCCCTAATTGCTCCGCGCCACGCGGGCCAAACATAGAGATAAATTCCGGATGCATAGACACCACTTCCGGCGCGCCGGAACAGCAAATATGATGGTTCAGGCATAACACTTCATCCGTCTTTGCCATGACCAGATGTAGATCATGCGACACCATCAGCACGGCGCAATCGAGTTCACGGCGCAGCTGATCGATAAGGTCGTATAACGCGACCTGGCCGTTGACATCCACGCCTTGCGTCGGCTCATCAAGTACCAGCAACTGCGGCCTGTTAAGCAGAGCACGCGCCAGCAGTACGCGCTGTGTCTCACCGCCGGAGAGTTTTTGCATGGGCGCGTCAATCAAATGTCCGGCCTGAACGCGTTTAAGCGCCGGGAGAATATCCGTTTTTTGTGTGCCGGGACGTAAACGTAAAAATCGGTTTACCGTCAGCGGAAGCGTGGTATCGAGATAGAGCTTTTGCGGGACATAGCCGATACGGAGTTGCCCGTTGCGCTTGATCACCCCTTCATCAGGGGCTACCAGTCCTAAAACCACGCGTACAAGCGTTGACTTCCCCGCGCCGTTAGGGCCGAGAAGCGTTAAAATTTTTCCGGGGCTCAATTCAAGCGACACGTCAGAGAGGACGCGGCGTTGACCAAATGAGACCGAGACGTTTTCCAGTGAAACTAAACTTGTCATGTTAATTTTAGGCTTGCAGAAGTGATAGAATGTTATAATATCACATTTCACACATTCATTACGATGATTAGTCGCATTATGTTACAGAAAAATACGCTTCTTTTCGCAGCATTATCCGCCGCGCTTTGGGGGAGTGCAACCCAGGCTGCCGACGCCGCCGTTGTCGCTTCGCTTAAACCGCTTGGGTTTATCGCTTCCGCCATTGCTGATGGCGTTACGGATACACAAGTATTACTTCCGGATGGGGCTTCCGAGCATGATTATTCATTGCGTCCATCAGACGTAAAACGCTTACAGGGCGCGGACTTAGTCGTCTGGGTTGGCCCGGAAATGGAAGCCTTTATGGAGAAGTCGGTCAGGAATATTCCTGATAATAAGCAGGTTACCATTGCGCAACTTGCCGATGTAAAACCGTTACTCATGAAGGGCGCGGATGATGATGAGGATGAACATGCGCATACGGGCGCCGATGAGGAAAAAGGTGACGTACATCACCATCACGGCGAATATAACATGCATCTTTGGCTCTCCCCAGAGATAGCGCGGGCTACAGCGGTTGCAATCCATGAAAAATTAGTGGAACTTATGCCGCAAAGTCGAGCCAAACTCGACGCCAACCTGAAGGATTTTGAGGCACAATTAGCCGCAACCGATAAACAGGTCGGTAACGAGCTCGCGCCGCTCAAGGGGAAAGGGTATTTCGTTTTTCATGACGCCTACGGTTACTACGAAAAACACTACGGACTCACCCCGCTCGGTCACTTTACCGTGAACCCTGAGATACAACCTGGCGCGCAGCGTTTACATGAAATAAGAACACAGTTGGTTGAGCAAAAAGCAACCTGCGTTTTTGCTGAGCCACAATTCAGGCCAGCGGTCGTGGAAGCCGTGGCGAGAGGGACATCCGTTCGAATGGGAACACTGGACCCCCTCGGGACGAACATTAAACTGGGTAAAACAAGCTATTCAGTGTTTTTAAGCCAATTAGCCAACCAGTATGCGAGCTGCCTGAAAGGAGATTAACGAGGAAGTGAATACGTGCAACAGATAGCCCGCTCTGTCGCCCTGGCATTTAATAATCTGCCCCGACCCCACCGCGTTATGCTGGGGTCACTTACCGTTCTGACACTGGCCGTCGCCGTATGGCGGCCCTATGTTTACCACCCAGAATCCGCACCAATCGTTAAAACTATTGAACTGGAGAAAAGCGAGATTCGTTCCCTCTTACCGGAGGCCAGCGAACCCATCGATCAGGCCGCGCAGGAAGATGAAGCTATTCCTCAGGATGAGCTGGACGATAAAACCGCAGGCGAAGTCGGCGTCCATGAATACGTCGTCTCCACAGGCGATACGTTAAGCAGCATTCTGAATCAGTACGGCATCGATATGAGCGATATTAGCCGACTTGCCGCTTCTGATAAGGAGTTGCGCAATCTGAAAATTGGCCAACAGCTTTCCTGGACACTGACCGCCGATGGCGATTTACAGCGTCTGACATGGGAAGTCTCCCGCCGTGAAACGCGTACCTACGATCGCACTGCCAACGGTTTTAAAATGAGCAGTGAAATGCAGCAGGGGGACTGGGTCAACAGTCTGCTGAAAGGCACGGTAGGGGGGAGCTTTGTCGCCAGCGCGAAAGAGGCAGGTTTAACCAGCAGCGAAATCAGCGCAGTGATAAAAGCCATGCAGTGGCAGATGGATTTTCGCAAGCTGAAAAAGGGCGATGAATTTTCGGTTCTGATGTCGCGCGAGATGCTGGATGGCAAGCGTGAACAGAGTCAGTTGTTGGGCGTGCGGATGCGTTCCGATGGTAAAGATTACTACGCCATTCGCGCCGCTGACGGTAAATTCTATGACCGTAACGGTGTTGGCCTGGCGAAAGGCTTTTTACGCTTCCCGACCGCCAAACAGTTCCGCATCTCCTCCAATTTCAATCCGCGCCGTCTGAACCCGGTTACCGGACGCGTTGCGCCGCATCGTGGCGTTGACTTTGCGATGCCGCAGGGTACGCCGGTGCTGTCAGTGGGGGATGGCGAGGTCGTGGTCGCTAAACGTAGCGGCGCTGCCGGTTACTACATTGCGATTCGTCATGGACGCACCTACACCACACGTTACATGCACTTGCGTAAGCTGCTGGTGAAACCGGGGCAAAAAGTGAAACGTGGCGATCGTATTGCGCTTTCTGGTAACACCGGGCGTTCCACAGGGCCGCATCTGCATTATGAGGTATGGATCAACCAGCAAGCCGTTAACCCTCTGACAGCAAAATTGCCGCGCACGGAAGGTCTGACGGGGTCAGATCGTCGTGAATACCTGGCACAGGTGAAAGAGGTTCTGCCGCAACTGCGCTTCGATTAACAAATGCGCTGACAGAGCCGGTACGCGATGTGTGCCGGCTTTTTTGTTTTGTGTGAGACGCAGACGTCGCTACACTATTCACAATTCCTTTTCGCGTCAGCAGACCCTGGAAAAGCATGGAAACCAAAAAAAATAATAGTGAGTATATCCCTGAATTCGAAAAATCCTTTCGCTATCCGCAGTATTGGGGCGCCTGGTTGGGCGCGGCGGCAATGGCGGGGATCGCATTAACACCGGCATCATTCCGCGACCCTTTGCTGGCGACGCTGGGGCGTTTTGCCGGACGGCTGGGGAAGAGTTCTCGTCGCCGGGCGCTAATTAATCTGTCTTTGTGCTTTCCGCAGCGTAGCGAAGCTGAGCGCGAAGCGATTGTCGATGAGATGTTCGCCACCGCGCCACAGGCAATGGCGATGATGGCTGAGTTGGCGATGCGCGGTCCGAAAAAAATTCAACAGCGTGTTGACTGGGAAGGTCTGGAAATCATTGAGGAGATGCGTCGTAACGACGAAAAAGTCA
This sequence comes from Salmonella sp. 2020_1459, assembly GCF_043847915.1. Taxonomy (NCBI): domain Bacteria; kingdom Pseudomonadati; phylum Pseudomonadota; class Gammaproteobacteria; order Enterobacterales; family Enterobacteriaceae; genus Salmonella; species Salmonella sp. 2020_1459. The sequence goes on from NZ_JBCMFA010000001.1 coordinate 20,900, forward strand.
TTTTTCTCGTACCGCATGGCTGGGGCGTCGACATTCCAGCCATGCTGATGGCCTCTCAGGGGCAAAAAATGGCGGCGATGTTTCATAATCAGGGTAATCCGGTTTTTGACTATATCTGGAACACAGTGCGTCGGCGTTTCGGCGGACGTTTGCATGCGCGTAATGACGGGATTAAACCCTTTATCCAGTCTGTTCGTCAGGGCTACTGGGGTTACTACCTGCCGGACCAGGATCACGGCCCGGAGCATAGTGAATTCGTTGATTTCTTTGCGACATACAAAGCGACGCTGCCTGCAATTGGTCGGCTGATGAAAGTGTGCCGCGCACGCGTGATACCGCTTTTCCCGGTGTATAATGGTAAAACGCATCGCCTGACTATCCAGATTCGCCCGCCAATGGACGATCTGCTCACGGCTGACGACCACACTATCGCCAGACGGATGAACGAAGAGGTCGAAATTTTTGTCGGCCCGCATCCGGAACAGTACACCTGGATCCTGAAGCTGCTCAAAACCCGCAAGCCAGGCGAGATTCAGCCGTATAAGCGTAAAGATCTTTATCCCATCAAATAAATAAAGCCTCTCGTAAGAGAGGCTTTATGCTGACAAACCCTGTACTACCTGATGAACAGGCGTGGAGGAGTTTTACTCAACGGTCAAAATACGCGTGGTATTGGTTGAACCGACGGTGCTCATGACATCGCCTTGGGTCACGATAACCAGGTCACCGGAAACCAGATACCCTTTATCGCGCAGCAGATTAACGGCTTCATGCGCCGCGACAACGCCATCAGCCGCGCTGTCAAAATGCACCGGCGTTACTCCGCGGTAGAGCGCGGTCAGGTTCAGCGTGCGTTCATGGCGCGACATGGCGAAAATCGGCAGGCCGGAGCTGATACGGGAAGTCATTAGCGCGGTACGACCGGATTCCGTCATGGTGATGATCGCGGTAACGCCTTTCAGATGGTTTGCCGCATACATCGCAGACATGGCAATAGCTTCTTCAACGTTGTCGAACTGCACGTCGAGACGGTGTTTAGACACATTGATGCTGGGGATTTTTTCTGCGCCCAGGCAGACGCGCGCCATTGCGGCAACGGTTTCAGAAGGATACTGACCGGCTGCGGTTTCGGCAGACAGCATAACCGCATCCGTGCCATCCAGGACGGCGTTCGCCACGTCCATCACTTCCGCACGGGTCGGCATCGGGTTGGTGATCATCGACTCCATCATTTGCGTTGCGGTGATGACTGCGCGGTTTAGCTGACGCGCACGGCGAATCAGCGCCTTCTGGATACCAACCAGCTCCGGATCGCCGATTTCAACGCCCAGATCGCCACGTGCGACCATCACAACGTCAGAGGCCAGAATGATATCGTCCATGGCGTTTTGGTCGCATACCGCTTCGGCGCGTTCGACCTTAGCCACAATTTTCGCGTCGCAGCCGGCGTCGCGCGCCAGGCGGCGTGCATAGTTCAGATCTTCGCCGCAGCGCGGGAAGGAGACGGCCAGATAGTCAACACCTATCAGCGCAGCGGTTTGAATATCGGCTTTGTCTTTTTCGGTCAGCGCTTCAGCAGAAAGCCCGCCGCCGAGCTTGTTAATGCCTTTATTGTTAGACAGCGGGCCGCCGACGGTGACCTCGGTAAAGACTTTCATGCCCTGGACTTCAAGCACTTTCAACTGCACTCGACCATCGTCAAGCAGCAGGATATCGCCAGGAACGACGTCTGCCGGCAACCCTTTGTAATCAATGCCGACTTTTTCTTTGTCGCCTTCGCCTTTACCCAGGTTAGCGTCTAACAGAAATTTGTCCCCGATATTGAGGAACACTTTGCCTTCTTTAAAAGTGGAAACGCGAATTTTTGGCCCTTGCAGGTCGCCTAAAATAGCCACATGACGCCCCAGTTTGGCGGCAATCTCACGGACTTTATCAGCGCGCATTTTATGATCTTCCGGCGAGCCGTGAGAGAAGTTCATACGTACGACGTTTGCGCCCGCGGCGATAACCTTCTCAAGGTTGTTATCGCGGTCAGTTGCCGGGCCTAACGTGGTAACGATTTTGGTTCTGCGAAGCCTTCTGGACATGTAATACTCCGTTGACTAAAACAACTTGGTGTTGCGTGAACATTGATCCGGTCGTTCTGAAACCTTAACGGTATAAAATGAACGTCCCCGGATGACGAAAAGGGTAGAACATTGTTATTGCTTTTAGCGGTCATCACTCCTGATGAGTAATTCTTTATCAAAACGCGATTCCTTGAGCGCTTCCTTGACACGCTTCAAGTTATCTCTGAATTTTGCCCCGCGACGCAAAGTAAATCCCGTTGCCAGCACATCTATCACGGTCAGCTGAGCAAGTCGAGAGACCATGGGCATATAAATGTCTGTATCTTCCGGTACGTCGAGGGTAATGGCTAGCGTGGCTTCGCGCGCCAGCGGCGTTCCAGCGGAGGTCAGGGCGATCACCATCGCATCGTTTTCCCGTGCCAACTGCGCCAGTTCCACCAGGCTCTTGGTTCTGCCAGTATGCGAAATGAGCACGACGACGTCATCATCGCTACAATTCATACAACTCATCCGTTGCAGCACGATATCGTCGGAGTAAATCACCGGTACATTGAAGCGAAAAAACTTATTCATGGCGTCATGCGCGACCGCGGCGGAGGAACCAAGACCAAAAAAGGCGATTTTTTTTGCCTGGGTTAGTAAATCGACCGCGCGGTTGACGGCCGATTTATCCAGCGACTGGCGAACATGGTCGAGACTGGCCATGGCGGACTCGAAGATTTTTCCTGTATAGGCCTCGACGCTGTCATCTTCATCCACATTGCGATTAACATAGGGGGTGCCATTTGCCAGACTTTGCGCCAGATGCAGTTTAAAATCAGGAAAGCCGCGGGTATTCATGCTGCGACAGAAACGGTTCACCGTTGGCTCGCTAACGTTAGCTTCCTGGGCCAGCATGGCAATGCTTAAGTGAATCGATCTGCCTGGGGCGGCCAGAATAACATCGGCGACTTTTCGTTCAGATTTGCTTAAATGTTCCAGTTGAGACTGGACTTTTTCCAGCATATTCATGATTAGCAAGGCTCATGGGTATTAGCGATTTCAATGATGCGCGAAACCGAGCGCGTTTTGTTAGATATTACTCCTGGCGGCTGTCAAAGGGGGCAAAATGGCTAAAAAAGGTGTCGTTTTTTTTCATTACATGACCGACGTCGGATTTTAAGTTCCAGCTTGTGTGGAAAAGCGACAATTTTATTAGGCGTTTTGCCGATTATATTGCCAATCAAACGCCGGTTCACCTATGAAAAGGCGTTTACGGTTTCCGTAATCTCGTAAAAGCAGTACAGTGCTGTGTAATAAAATTACAACGATATCCTGGCTAAAGTACCAGGAGATTAACTGAGGAGAATGACATGGCGGTAACGCAAACAGCCCAGGCATGTGACCTGGTCATTTTCGGCGCGAAAGGCGACCTGGCGCGCCGGAAACTGCTGCCTTCCCTGTATCAGCTTGAGAAAGCCGGCCAGATCCATCCGGATACCCGGATCATTGGGGTGGGGCGCGCGGACTGGGATAAAGAAGCTTATACCCACGTCGTGCGTGAGGCGCTGGAAACCTTCATGAAGGAAAAAATTGATGAAGGCTTGTGGGATACGCTGAGCGGCCGTCTGGATTTTTGTAATCTTGACGTGAACGATACGCCTGCGTTTAATCGCCTGGGCGATATGCTGGATCAAAAAAACCGCACCACCATTAACTATTTTGCGATGCCGCCCAGCACCTTTGGCGCTATTTGCAAAGGGTTAGGAGAGGCTAAACTCAACGCCAAACCGGCGCGTGTCGTGATGGAAAAACCGTTGGGAACTTCGCTGGCGACCTCGCGTGAGATTAACGATCGGGTCGGCGAATACTTTGAAGAATGCCAGGTATATCGTATCGACCACTATCTGGGCAAAGAAACGGTTCTCAACCTGCTGGCGCTGCGTTTTGCCAACTCGTTATTCGTTAATAACTGGGATAACCGCACTATCGATCACGTTGAGATTACCGTAGCGGAAGAGGTGGGGATTGAAGGGCGCTGGGGATACTTTGACCAGGCCGGTCAGATGCGCGATATGATCCAGAACCACTTGCTGCAAATTCTCTGCATGATTGCCATGTCACCGCCGTCTGACCTGAGCGCCGACAGTATTCGCGATGAAAAAGTCAAAGTGTTGAAATCGCTGCGCCGTATTGATCGCTCCAACGTGCGTGAAAAAACGGTTCGTGGTCAATACACCGCTGGCTTTGCGCAGGGGCAAAAGGTGCCGGGCTATCTGGAAGAAGAGGGCGCGAATAAAAGCAGCAACACCGAAACGTTCGTCGCGATCCGCGTCGACATCGATAACTGGCGTTGGGCGGGCGTGCCATTCTATCTGCGTACCGGCAAGCGTCTGCCAACCAAGTGCTCTGAAGTCGTGGTTTATTTCAAGACGCCTGAACTGAATCTCTTTAAAGAGTCCTGGCAAGACCTGCCGCAGAACAAATTGACGATTCGCCTGCAGCCGGATGAAGGCGTAGATATTCAGGTGCTTAACAAAGTACCGGGGCTGGATCATAAGCATAATCTGCAGATCACGAAGCTTGATCTGAGCTACTCCGAGACCTTTAATCAGACGCACCTGGCGGATGCATATGAACGCCTGCTGCTGGAAACGATGCGTGGCATTCAGGCGCTGTTTGTCCGCCGTGACGAAGTGGAAGAAGCCTGGAAGTGGGTGGACTCCATTACCGAAGCATGGGCGATGGACAACGACGCGCCGAAGCCGTATCAGGCGGGCACCTGGGGACCGGTAGCGTCCGTGGCGATGATTACCCGTGACGGTCGTTCGTGGAATGAGTTTGAGTAAATTTGCCACTCACTCTTAGGTGGTATTTTACCGGTAACATGATCTAACACAGATTGTAGAATCATTTTTGCACTTTTAAGCCTCGTGTGGATTCACCTGCGAGGCTTTTTTTATTACACTGCCTGAAACGATTTTGCCCCATTATCACCGGACATCATGTATTTCACTGTCTTTCCACATTGATGAAACGCATGGTAAACCCGGTAGCCGGACAGATAAATTTCAGGAGCCTCTATGAATCCTAATTTGTTACGCGTAACACAGCGTATTGTCGAACGCTCGCAGCAGACCCGAGAAGCCTATCTTGCCCGCATTGAGCAGGCGAAAACCGCCACGGTCCACCGATCTCAACTGGCCTGCGGCAACCTGGCGCATGGCTTCGCCGCCTGTCAGCCAGAGGACAAAGCCTCGCTGAAAAGTATGTTGCGCAATAATATCGCCATTATTACCTCCTACAATGACATGCTCTCTGCGCATCAACCGTATGAACATTATCCGCAGATTATTCGTCAGGCCCTGCATTCCGTGAATGCGGTAGGTCAGGTCGCAGGCGGCGTACCGGCAATGTGCGATGGCGTTACGCAAGGTCAGGATGGCATGGAGTTGTCATTACTCAGCCGCGAAGTGATAGCGATGTCGGCAGCAGTAGGCCTCTCTCACAATATGTTTGACGGCGCGTTATTCCTCGGCGTATGCGACAAAATCGTTCCGGGGCTGGCGATGGCCGCGCTCTCTTTTGGTCATTTACCCGCGATTTTTGTTCCGTCAGGCCCGATGGCGAGCGGCCTGCCGAATAAAGAAAAAGTCCGTATTCGTCAGCTATATGCGGAAGGAAAAGTAGACAGAATGGCGCTGCTGGAGTCAGAAGCCGCCTCTTACCATGCGCCGGGCACCTGTACATTTTACGGCACCGCCAACACCAACCAGATGGTGGTGGAGTTTATGGGAATGCAGTTGCCGGGTTCTTCGTTTGTGCATCCGGATGCGCCGCTGCGCGAGGCATTGACTGCCGCTGCCGCACGTCAGGTAACACGTCTTACCGGCAACGGCAATACGTGGATGCCGCTCGGTAAAATGATCGACGAAAAAGTCGTGGTGAACGGCATTGTCGCGCTGCTGGCTACCGGCGGCTCCACCAACCACACCATGCATCTGGTTGCAATGGCGCGCGCGGCGGGCATTCTGATCAACTGGGATGACTTCTCGGATTTGTCGGAAGTGGTTCCGTTGATGGCACGTCTGTACCCGAACGGTCCGGCGGACATTAACCACTTCCAGGCGGCGGGCGGCGTACCGGTATTGATGCGTGAGCTGCTCAATGCCGGATTGCTGCACGAAGACGTTAATACTGTCGCAGGCTTCGGCCTGAAACGCTATACGCTGGAGCCCTGGCTCAACAACGGCGAGCTGGACTGGCGTGAAGGCGCGGAAAGGTCACTGGATAACGATGTCATTGCCTCTTTTGATAAGCCGTTCTCTCCTCACGGCGGTACTAAGGTGCTAAGCGGTAATCTGGGACGCGCAGTAATGAAGACGTCTGCGGTACCGGTTGAAAACCAGATCATTGAAGCGCCTGCCATGGTATTTGAAAGTCAGCATGATGTGCTGCCTGCGTTTGACGCGGGCCTGCTTGACCGGGATTGTGTCGTTGTCGTGCGTCATCAGGGACCAAAAGCGAATGGAATGCCAGAATTACATAAACTCATGCCGCCACTTGGTGTATTATTGGACCGCCGTTTCAAAATCGCGTTAGTTACTGATGGACGACTTTCAGGCGCTTCGGGTAAAGTGCCTTCAGCTATCCACGTAACGCCGGAAGCCTACGATGGCGGCTTACTGGCAAAAGTGCGCGATGGCGACATCATTCGCGTGAATGGGCAGACAGGTGAGTTAACTCTGCTGGTCGACGAGGCGGAACTTGCCGCTCGTCAGCCTCATATTCCGGACCTGAGCGCGTCGCGCGTCGGAACGGGGCGTGAGTTGTTTGGCGCGCTGCGCGAAAAGCTGTCGGGTGCGGAGCAGGGCGCAACCTGTATCACTTTTTAAGATGACACACTAGTAATCAGGCGAGAGAAGAATTCCGATGAAAAACTGGAAAACAAGTGCAGAAGCAATCCTGACCACCGGCCCGGTTGTCCCGGTCATTGTAGTCAATAAACTGGAGCACGCGGTGCCGATGGCTAAAGCGCTGGTGGCCGGGGGCGTTCGCGTTCTGGAAGTGACTTTACGTACGGCCTGCGCGATGGATGCTATTCGCGCTATCGCTAAAGACGTGCCGGAAGCGATTGTCGGCGCCGGAACCGTTCTCAATCCGCAGCAGTTGGCGGAGGTGACGGAAGCGGGCGCGCAGTTTGCAATTAGCCCGGGACTGACTGAGCCACTGCTGAAAGCCGCGACGGCAGGCACTATCCCATTGATTCCCGGTATTAGCACCGTTTCTGAACTGATGTTGGGCATGGACTATGGTCTGAAAGAGTTCAAATTCTTCCCGGCGGAAGCGAATGGCGGCACTAAAGCGTTGCAGGCGATTGCCGGCCCGTTCTCTCAGGTACGTTTCTGCCCAACCGGCGGCATCTCTCCGGCAAACTATCGTGACTATCTGGCGCTGAAAAGCGTGTTGTGCATCGGCGGTTCCTGGCTGGTGCCGGCTGACGCGCTGGAAGCGGGTGATTACGATCGCATCACCAAACTGGCGCGCGAAGCGGTAGAAGGCGCGAAGCAGTAAGCCGTTAAATGCCCGATGGCGCTTGCTTATCGGGCTTACGAGTGGCGATCAGGCAGGTCTGATAAAAATGCGCTAACGTCGCCATCAGGCGATGGCGCATTAGCCTTTTACCGTCACGCGGCTGGCGGCCTTTTTCGCTCTTATCACCGCTTCTTCAACGTTTTCACCTGTCGCTAACGCTACACCAAGACGACGAGTGCCGTCGATCTCAGGCTTACCAAACAGCCGTACCTGTACTCCGGCTCCTACCGCCGCGTGTACATTATCAAACGTCACATTTTGACTGGTAAGCTGCGGCAGAATCACGGCCGAGGCAGCGGGACCATACTGGCGAATAGCGCCTACGGGCATTCCCAGAAAGGCGCGCACATGCAGCGCAAACTCAGATAGATCCTGAGAAATCAACGTGACCATTCCGGTATCGTGCGGGCGAGGGGAGACTTCGCTGAAAATGACTTCATCGCCACAGACGAAGAGTTCAACGCCGAACAGGCCATGACCGCCTAACGCCAGTACCACATGACGGGCAATCTCTTGCGCCCGCTTCAGCGCCAGTTCGCTCATCTGCTGTGGCTGCCAGGATTCGCGATAGTCACCATCTTGCTGACGATGACCGACCGGCGCGCAGAAATGCACGCCATCGACGGCGCTAACGGTGAGCAACGTAATTTCAAAATCAAATTTAACCACGCCTTCCACAATCACGCGACCCGCGCCAGCGCGTCCGCCCTGTTGAGCATACTCCCATGCCTGCGCGAGTTGTTCGGCTGAGCGGATAAAGCTCTGGCCTTTGCCGGAAGAGCTCATGACCGGTTTGACGATGCAAGGAAAACCCACTGCGGCTACCGCATCATGAAAACTGGCCTCACTGTCGGCAAAGCGATACGTCGATGTCGGCAGACCTAATTCTTCTGCGGCCAGGCGACGGATCCCTTCGCGGTTCATCGTGAGCTGCGTTGCACGGGCGCAAGGCACGACATTCAGCCCTTCGCCCTCCAGCTCGCGCAGCGTATCGGTGGCGATCGCTTCTATTTCCGGCACGATATAATGCGGTTTTTCCTCTGTAATCACATGACGTAGCGCTTCGCCGTCCAGCATATTAATGACGTGTGAACGGTGAGCCACATGCATGGCGGGCGCATCAGGATAGCGATCGACGGCGATAACCTCGATCCCCAGGCGTTGGCATTCAATCGCCACCTCTTTTCCTAATTCTCCTGCCCCTAATAACATCACTCGCGTTGCTGCCGGACGCAGCGCAGTGCCTAATAGCGTCATATTTCTGTCCCCTTATTTACCTGCGCGCAGTATATACGAAAACGTTTGCGTATGTCTTTTCGAATAAATTGCTTTTCTTGCTGCCTTGCAATATACTGTATATAAACACAGGTAAATAAGGGGCTGCAAAATGGCGGTTGAAGTTAAATACGTAGTCATTCGCGAGGGTGAGGAGAAGATGTCATTTACCAGTAAAAAGGAAGCCGACGCCTGGGACAAAATGCTCGATACTGCCGATCTTCTTGATACCTGGCTTGAGCAGTCGCCAGTCGTGCTGGAAGATGGGCAGCGCGAGGCGTTGTCGCTGTGGCTGGCGGAACATAAAGAGGTGTTAAGTACTATCCTCAAAACCAGTAAGTTGCCTTCTCCGCAGGCGGTTGAAAAGGACGCCGCGAGTAAAACGAAAAAGCAAGCCGCCTGAACCCGTACTTGCGCTCCCGGCGTTTTGTACCATGCTTTTCCTGAATCATTGTGCTAAGGAGAAAAGTATGAATAAAAGAGGAGCGTTGTTGAGCCTGCTACTGTTATCCGCCAGCGTATCGGCATTTGCGGCATCCACCGAGAGTAAATCGGTTAAGTTTCCGCAGTGCGAAGGGCTGGATGCCGCCGGGATTGCGGCAAGCGTGAAGCGCGACTACCAGCAAAATCGTATCGTGCGGTGGGCCGACGACCAAAAAAAGGTCGGGCAGGCTGACCCGGTCGCGTGGGTTAATGTGCAGGACGTTGTGGGTCAAAATGATAAATGGACAGTTCCGCTAACTGTTCGCGGTAAAAGCGCCGACATTCATTATCAGGTCATCGTTGATTGCAAAGCCGGCAAGGCGGAATATAAGCCCCGCTAGCAGCGTAATTTGCGCTTCTTTTGCCGGAACAGACAATTCCTGACATCCCCTCAGGTACGCTTGACCATTATTGGTCTGTATTTGAGGGGTACTATGGCTAACTGGTTGAACCAATTACAATCACTTCTTGGGCAAAAAGGCGCTTCCGCATCGCCTTCCGGTGAACAGGGGTTAAATAAACTGCTGGTTCCCGGCGCGCTGGGCGGTCTGGCTGGACTGTTGGTCGCCAATAAGTCTTCGCGCAAATTATTAACCAAATACGGTACTGGCGCTTTGCTGGTGGGCGGCGGCGCGGTGGCGGGTTCCGTATTGTGGAATAAGTACAAAGATAAAGTACGCGCCGCGCATCAGGGGGAGCCGCAATTCGGCAGCCAAAGTACGCCGCTGGATGTTCGCACTGAGCGACTGATCCTGGCGCTGGTTTTTGCTGCAAAAAGCGATGGGCATATTGATGCCAAAGAACGCGCGGCGATTGAGCACCAACTGCGAGAATCAGGTGTGGAAGAGCAAGGGCGTGTGTTTATCGAGAAAGCTATTGAGCAGCCGCTTGATCCACAACGTCTGGCACAGGGCGTTCGTAATGAAGAAGAAGCCCTGGAAATCTACTTCCTGAGCTGTGCCGCCATTGATATTGACCACTTTATGGAACGTAGCTATCTGAATGCGTTAGGAGACGCACTAAAAATTCCTCAGGAGGTTCGGGACGGTATCGAGCAGGACTTGCAGCAGCAAAAACAGGCGCTACCAGGCTGATAACCTGCCATTAAGTAACATGTTTCGCTTGCATCATGCGTGTCTTTTGCCACCCTTATAGGATGGATAGTTTACGTCATTCATGTTGCAGGATAGCGGCGAAGCAGTGACATCTCAGGCGCTTACCGAGGTGAGCGACCGGGACTACCATGCTACGCCGCTGTGTTTGCCGCGTGATATATAACAAATATTAACGCAAAAGAAAAAACGACATGTTGCCAAAAGCCAATCGAATTCCCTATGCCATGACCGTACATGGCGATACGCGCATTGATAATTATTACTGGCTGCGAGATGACACTCGCTCGCAGCCGGAAGTCCTTGATTACCTGCATCAGGAAAATGAGTATGGCCGGAAGGTCATGTCCTCTCAGCAGGCGTTACAGGACCGCATTCTAAAAGAAATTATCGATCGCATCCCGCCCAGAGAAGTTTCCGCTCCGTATGTGAAAAACGGCTATCGCTACCGTTATATCTATGAACCCGGCTGCGAATATGCCATCTATCAACGACAATCGGCGTTAAGCGAAGAGTGGGATGTGTGGGAAACCTTGCTCGATGCGAACCAGCGGGCCGCGCACAGCGAATTTTATACGCTCGGCGGGCTTGCCATTACGCCGGATAATACCATCATGGCGCTGGCAGAAGATTATTTATCCCGTCGTCAGTATGGATTGCGTTTTCGTAACCTCGAAAGCGGTAACTGGTATCCGGAACTGCTGGATAACGTTGCGCCTGAATTTGTCTGGGCCAATGATTCCCTGACCCTTTACTATGTGCGTAAGCATAAGAAGACGCTGCTGCCCTATCAGGTTTGGCGGCACACGATTGGCACTCCGTCATCGCAAGATGAACTGGTATATGAAGAGAAAGACGATACCTTTTATGTCAGCCTGCATAAAACCACTTCGCAGCATTATGTGGTGATTCATCTTGCCAGCGCCACCACTAGCGAAGTGCTATTACTTGACGCGGAACTGGCCGATGCCGAGCCGTTTTCATTCTTACCGCGCCGCAAAGACCATGAATATAGTCTCGATCACTATCAACATAAGTTTTACCTGCGTTCTAACCGGAACGGTAAAAACTTTGGGTTGTACCGTACCCGCGTGCGCAATGAAAACGCCTGGGAAGAACTGATCCCTCCGCGCGAGCATATTATGCTGGAAGGGTTTACCCTGTTTACCGACTGGTTAGTGGTCGAAGAGCGTCAACGGGGGCTTACCAGCCTGCGGCAAATAAACCGTAAAACCCGTGAAGTGATAGGCATTGCCTTTGACGATCCGGCTTACGTGACGTGGCTTGCCTATAATCCCGAACCTGAGACCTCCCGGCTGCGTTACGGCTATTCTTCAATGACGACGCCAGATACCTTGTTTGAACTGGATATGGATACCGGAGAGCGACGGGTACTTAAACAGACGGAAGTGCCTGGGTTTGATTCTGGCTGTTATCAGAGCGAACACCTGTGGATCACCGCACGCGACGGTGTCGAAGTGCCGGTATCGCTGGTTTATCATCAGAAGTATTTTCGTAAAGGGCAAAATCCGCTTCTGGTTTACGGCTACGGATCTTACGGTTCCAGTATTGACGCCGACTTCAGCAGCAGCCGACTGAGCTTGCTGGATCGTGGCTTTGTTTACGCAATCGTACACGTTCGCGGCGGCGGTGAGCTGGGGCAGCAGTGGTATGAAGATGGCAAATTCCTCAAAAAGCGGAATACTTTTAATGATTATCTTGATGCCTGCGATGCCTTATTAAAACTGGGTTACGGTTCGCCGTCGCTGTGTTATGGGATGGGCGGGAGCGCGGGCGGAATGCTAATGGGCGTCGCTATCAACGAACGTCCCGAGCTTTTCCACGGCGTTATTGCCCAGGTACCCTTTGTTGATGTATTAACCACGATGCTGGATGAGTCGATCCCACTAACGACAGGAGAGTTTGAAGAGTGGGGGAACCCGCAGGATATTGAGTATTATGACTATATGAAAAGCTATAGTCCTTATGACAATGTCAAAGCGCAGGACTATCCGCACCTGCTGGTGACGACAGGATTGCACGACTCCCAGGTGCAATACTGGGAACCGGCGAAGTGGGTGGCAAAATTACGCGAGCTAAAAACGGACCAACGTCTGCTGCTGTTATGTACGGATATGGACTCCGGGCACGGTGGTAAGTCGGGGCGGTTTAAATCCTACGAAGGCGTCGCGCTGGAGTTCGCCTTTTTAATCGGCCTGGCGCAGGGAACCTTACATAGCGCATAGACGCGCGCCCGCAACGGCTTGTGAGCGTCGCGGGTTATTGTGGTGTTCCATTGCTGCGTTGCTCGCCAGCCTGAACATCCTCCAGGTAGTGTTTAAGCGTCAGGCGAAGTTCCGGGCTCATATTATCAAGGTTATTAAAAAGCCAGCGTAAATAGCCCGGATCGCGTTTTGCGACTTCAGATACCGCCTTACCGCGGTATTTACCGAACGGGAAAGTGGTTAACAGCGCAGGACGGCCCGTGATATTGACCATCTCTTCCGCGGTCCAGCCGGTGGTTCGCATAATATCAATCAGCAAGGCGGCGGTGATATAGCAATCATAAAGCGCCCGGTGATGATGCAGCCCCGGCGGCGTTTGTACGCTTAGTTTACGCGATTTATAGAGCGCCATATTGCTGTATTTTATTCCCGGCCACAGGCGTCGCGACAACTTCATGGTACAGATCCACTCACCCGGCAATTCAGGTAATACGCGTCTGTCGAAACTGGCATTGTGAGCGACATACCACTCACTACCGTAATAAAGCGGTATGACATCTTCAATCCACGGCTTATCGGCGACCATGGCTTCGGTAATACGGTGTATCGCCATCGCCTGCGGTGTAATAGGGCGATCGGGGCGTATCAGGTGACTCATGGGATTGACAATGTTGCCATCAATGACATCTACAGAGGCTATCTCTACGATCCCGCCCTGCAGCCCGCAGGTTTCCGTGTCTATAATCCGCAACATGATTCATTCCTCACCGAAAGACCTTAGCGTAATGGAATGATATCGCCTTGCCAACCCTCGGTTGTGCGCAGACCCGTCAGTAATAGCGAACCGCAATCGGCACGAACAATAAGTTGCCCGCTTTCATCCCACAGCGCGCTACTTCCACAGGCATTGGCCATCAGTACGGCCAGCGCATATTTATGCGAAAAACGTTGTAAGCGTGAGGTAGAAGCATGGAGTTCAGGTTCGTTAAGACATTGACTGGTTGTGAATAACGTAAATGAGGGATCTATATCACCACCTTCTGGCTGCTCATCCACCACGTTGATAGCGCTTCGCTGCCTGGCAATACAGGCGCCATGACTTTTGTGAAACATGAGCGGCGACGTTAGCCATGGGGCAAAAATAGCGATGCCTTTTACGAAGCGGCAGTTATGCTCAACAGGCATACCCACAATGATAGTCATATGGTGGGTATCGGCCGCATGAGTGAGCGGCTGTAAAAGCGCCTCGTCAGGCGGGGCGGGCAACGGTTTATTTCTTTCGTCGCAGCCTAATAGCGACAGTGACGGAAAGACCAGCAGTTCGCACTGTTGACGAGCCGCAAGCTCAATATATTCCAGATGATGGGCGACATGCTCCGCCGGCGAGGCGTTCAGGGGCGCATACTGCGCAGCAGCAATTTTCCAGGAGGACATAATGACTTCCTTTTCATAGTCTCTACAGCCATTCTAAAAAGCATAGGTTAAGAATCGCCTTATAATGTAGTCGTCTGCATGTAAGGAAGTGTAACGTTATATAATTTTTATTTAACTTTGGGTTCGTAAGGGAGTCGGGATAGTGATACGGAAGCCAGACGATGGGCAATCAGCCGCTCGCGAAACCAGGCGCGTAGATGCTCTGGCTGCTCACGTTCGACCGCCTCCGCGACAACTGGCATATTGTAGCGCTCTTTAAATGCCACCCCGGCTGCCGCCAGGTCCACATTGACTTTATCCATTTCCGCTTGTTCAAGCTGAGCCAGATTCGTTTTCATACGCGTCTCCTTTTTTGTTGCCGCCAGAAGGTACTAAGAGTCCGCGGTAATGGCAAGATGGAAATGATGATCCTCGACTCATTGATTGTTGAAGGTTATTCTTTGTAACGTAGGTATAACAAAAAGGAATAGTGAATATGGCTTCTTCTGCACCATCGCGACGTTTAGCTTTACTGCTGCTGGCATCGACATTTGCGACGCCAGCGGCCTGGGCACATGCGCACCTGACGCATCAGTATCCAGCGGCGAATGCTGCCGTTACGGCCTCGCCACAGGCGCTGACCTTGAATTTTTCTGAAGGGATTGAGCCAGGGTTCAGCGGCGCAACCATTACTGGCCCTCAGCAAGAGCTCATCAAAACGCGCCCGGCAAAGCGAAATGAACAGGATAAAACGCAGTTGATTATCCCGCTTGAGCAGCCGTTAAAATCTGGCGCTTACACGGTAGACTGGCACGTTGTGTCGGTGGATGGACATAAAACAAAAGGGAAATACACCTTCAGCGTGAAATAAATGATGCTGACATTCGTCTGGATAACTCTCCGATTTATTCATTTTGCTAGTTTGATGCTGGTCTACGGCTGCGCGCTTTACGGCGCCTGGCTGTCACCCGCACCAATTCGTCGTTTAATGACGCGTCGATTTTTACATCTGCAACGACATGCCGCCGCCTGGAGCGTTATCAGCGCGGCTTTCATGCTGGCGATTCAGGGCGGACTGATGGGCGGCGGCTGGCCCGATGTTTTTTCCGTCTCGGTGTGGGGCGCGGTACTGCAAACCCGCTTTGGCGCGGTCTGGATATGGCAAATTATCCTCGCGCTGGTCACGCTGGCGGTGGTAGTCATTGCGCCGGTAAAAATGCAACGACGGCTTCTTATTCTCACCGTTGCTCAGTTTATCCTGCTGGCAGGCGTTGGACATGCGACGATGCGTGACGGTGTAGCGGGAACATTACAGCAGATTAACCATGCTCTGCATTTGCTCTGTGCCGCAGCCTGGTTTGGCGGGCTGTTACCAGTGGTTTATTGTATGCGCATGGCTCAGGGACGCTGGCGTCAACATGCTATTAGCGCCATGATGCGTTTTTCTCGTTATGGTCACTTTTTTGTGGCGGGCGTACTGCTCACAGGCATTGGCAACACGCTATTTATCACGGGATTTACCGCTATCTGGCAGACCACTTATGGACAGTTGCTTTTGTTAAAATGTGCGCTGGTGGTGCTTATGGTAGCAATTGCGCTGACGAATCGGTATGTTCTCGTACCACGTATGCGACAGGAAAATCCCCGGACTGACCTATGGTTTGTCAGGATGACGCAAATTGAATGGGGAGTTGGAGGCATAGTTCTGGCGATCGTCAGCCTGTTTGCAACCCTCGAACCTTTCTGATGGACTGGCATAACGAATGAAAAAAATACTCCTTCCGGCGCTTCTGCTGGCCACTTCGGGCGTAGCGTTGGCGGCGCCGCAGGTGATTACCGTAAGTCGTTTTGAAGTAGGAAAAGACAAGTGGGCGTTTAATCGGGAAGAGGTCATGTTGACCTGTCGGCCTGGCCAGGCGCTCTATGTGATCAACCCCAGTACGCTGGTGCAGTATCCCTTGAATGCCATTGCCGAACAGCAAGTAGCGGAGGGTAAAACGCGTGCTCAGCCTATTGCCGTCATTCGAATCGATAACCCGGCGAAGCCCGGTGAGAAAATGAGTCTGGCACCGTTTATCGAACGTGCGCAAAAGCTTTGTGATCCATCCAATAGCTGACTGATTTTTAATAAAAAACCGTAAACCTTCACGAAAAGGCTTACGGTTTTTTATCTCTGATAACAGACAAAACGCCAGGTTTTTTCAATCACCTTCGTCACAAACTGGAAAACCTGGCGTCGTCATCTATTCTTAAAGGGCAAGGCGATTTAGCCTGCATTAATGCCAACTTTTAGCGCACGGCTCTCTCCCAAGAGCCATTTCCCTGGACCGAATACAGGAATCGTATTCGGTCTCTTTTTATTTGGATTATAAATCAATGGGTTATGTGTTTCCCCTCGAAATTTCCTCGAATTTCTGTATTCCGGTCTTTTTGGTTATATCACATCCAAATCCAGTTTAACATTTCTTTTACAACAAAATCAGAGCATCACGTAAGCTTTATTATCGCGTTCATCGAGATAGAGTTTCGTGGTGTTCTCTGAGGTGTGGCCCAGGAGTTTTTGAGCGAATTCCTCGCCGCGTTCGTCTTTGTACAACCGCCCGAGCAGGCTACGGATCTCGTGAAATGTCGGTGGGTTATAACTACATTTAACGTCTGAAATTTTTCTGGCTTTTACAAATTTCTTTGTCAGCCCATCCGGGTGAATATTCCCGGTCGGGCTATTTTTCCTGATTCCGGCACTGATCATGAAATCGGTTCTGCTTACCAGTCGGCAGCGATCGATAACCGTCCCGGACGTAACCCTGGCGCCTGAAGGATCAGGGATAGGGGGAATGCTATCTTCATTCCTGTCTTTATCTGGGTTACGTGTAGGCGACCATCAACGATATCACTAAACTTCATGTTAACTATATCCTCACGGCGTTGGCCAGTAACCAGCGCGAGATCCATCGCAAGAGGAAACCACACAGGCAGATATTCTGCCGCCGTCCGCGTGGCGTTATATGTTTCCAGTTGCAGGCGTTCCCTGGCAACCTTAATTTCAGGTGCTCGAGTTGGCTCAACCGGATTCGTTGTTATTCTTCCTTCCACAATTGCCTCACGAAACATGTCAGATAGTACAGACCTCATCGCCCCCGCCATCGTGTTTTTACCTTCCGCGATCCATGACTCCAGAAACTCAGCAATATGCCGCGTGGTCACCTCTGCCAGTATCATTTCCCCCATTTTTTCGCGTACGGTCGCTAATTGATTACTGCGAATCTTGTAGGTATTAACCGACAGACTCCGGCGCTGTAATAAAACCTCATAGCGATCAATCCATGCGGACACAGTGAATGAGTCCGTTCCTTTTAGTTTTTCAATAAGCGCCACTGGCGTGTGGTTTTGCGCTATGAAGTTGTACCTGATCCACCGTCCGTTGTAATTTCCTGTCCTGTATCGCCAGCCGTTTCCTGCTGGTTGCTCTCTTTCGGCGTTTCTCCATCTCTTTCTGTTCTGGCTTCCGTTTTTTCGGTCTGGTTTGAGGGGGGCGGGAATAGCGCTGATACATCGAAAGTCCCGTCCGCGTTTCTGGTGACAGCCTCCGGCTCTGCTGCTGGTTGTTTTTCCTCCTGCACCACTTCTTCTTTTTCACCCTGATTTGAGGCGCTGTAATTGTTATGAACCCACTTCGGATCGTTCGGGTCGCTGATGTCTTCGACATATTCACCGCGCGCGGCTGCCAGTTGTTTACCAACATCAACCGGGTTTTTGGGTGGAATGTTTTTACGTGCTTCGTGCAGTTCTGCCCGTATTTTCTGGTAGCCTGCTTCTGTCTGGCTTACAGGTGGTTCATTCTCCAGCGGCTGTGGGTCCGGATGATGTTCAGTTGTGTCCTGTTCCACTGCTTCAGGCGTTGCTGGTTCATCTGCCAGTTCGCCTGTCGGTTGCGGTTTTTCTTCATCACACTGAAATCTCCCTGCCTCAATATCCCGCAGACATTTGCCCGCCTGACTAAGCCTTGCTGCATTTTCTTCATGGGTTGTTGGGGTGTTATCAGGCACATATTCGTACCAGTCCGGATCGCGAACGCCATGAACGGCAAGAAAGCTTTCGCACCACGTTCGGCGAAGATCAGGATTACCGGGCTGGAGAATTACACCAGATGTGGCGTTACACTGAAACTGGATCTAGTGGCGAATCCAGGACAGCTTGAGCTAGAACGTCATGCCGCCCGATCCGCAGCGTGGCTTTTTGTGACTAAAGGGTGTCTGAAATATTCCGGCGACCTGGTACGTGTTACGCAGATCATCAACGGAGGGTAGAACGGCATCGGTGATCGGCGGGAGCGCTTTGAGAAAGCAAAATCGGTGCTGGTATGAATCTGTTATCTGCTCTTCTGAAAAGATACTGGTTGCAGCTGGTGTTTATTTTGCTGATGGCTGGTGCGTTTATCGCCGGTAATGTCTGGAGTGACAGGGGCTGGCAAAAAAAATGGGCAGATCGCGACAGCGCTGAATCCTCTCAGGAAGTCAACGCCCAGACCGCCGCCCGTATTATTGAACAGGGCCGCGTTATTGCCCGTGATGAGGCTGTGAAAGATGCACAAGCGCAAGCCGCTAAATCTGCTGCCACTGCTGCTGGCCTGTCTGCCACTGTTAGCCAGCTGCGTACCGAAGCAAAAAAACTTGCCACCCGCCTGGACGCCGCAAAGCACACCGCAAATCTTGCCGCTGCCGTCAGAAGCAAAACAACCAACGCCGACGCCAGAATGCTTGCCAACATGCTCGGAGATATTGCAGAAGAAGCTAAACATTATGCTGGAATCGCTGACGAGCGCTACCGGGCAGGAATGACGTGTGAACGAGTATATGATTCGGTGAGAGAGTCAAATAATTACAGGAGGCATTGAAACTCCCCCTGTAATATTGCTGTAAAAAAGTGACTACATATCATCAGATGGAACCAGATGAATAAGAACAGGTTTTTCACCAGATGAAACTGATAAGTACTCACTCAGTTTTGATATAGCTGAAATCTGTCTGAATAACCTGTCGGGGTGCTGGAATAACAACTTTCCGGAAATTCTTCTGCAATGGATTTTACTTTTAGTGACCATTCGCCTCCTTATCTGTAGAGGTGGGTAACGAATTTAAAAAGCATTCTGCTTACTTAGGGGGAACATCCTGATGACTGCCTGCAATATTGCAAATTCCATTTTCATTGTATGAACCACCTGAATCAAGGCACTCATCTTCCATCAGGAATTTCTGCGACCACATACCTGCATAAAAAACGATAATAATGGCTACGATAATAGTGATGATGTTTTTCATTTATGTTCTCTGTGTGTTGTTATTGAAAATGATAATCAATATCGCAAAATGAAATAAATAATCATTAAGTGGTAGTTGTTGATAATTGTTCGTATTTTAAAAAGGTACTCCCGGCGGGGCGGTCTGCCACGGGGCTGCAGCGGCGCGGGATTTGGCGCATTTTTGATTTTTCATGCATCATCATCATGTTGTAACTCTCTGTTTTAATGTCATTTATTTTTAAAAGATGATGGTTTGTATGTTTTTTGTTCATTATATTTTGTTTTTCCGGGGGAAGGCGCGCTAAGAAACAGCCCCAGAGGTAAAAATGGACGGCGAACTGAAGAACCTCAAATGCAATATCTGTCAGCTTGCCGCTATTACAGGGTTACATCGACAGACGGTTGTCAGTCGCCTCTCGGGCGTTCCTCTGGCACCGGGAAGCAATGAAAAAAACAAGCTGTATCTCCTGACGGATGTGATCCGCGTACTGATGGAAACGCCCGTTTCCCAGGCTGCTGAACATCAGGACCCGAATAAAATGACTCCAAAAGAGCGTAAGAACTGGTTTGACTCCGAAAAGGGGCGTTTCTGGCTGGAAAAAGAGATGAAGCAGGTCGTCCCGTTGCCGGAAGTCCGTCAACAAATAGCGGCGATAGTCAAGGCCATTACGCGGGTACTTGAAGTCTGGCCGGATAAACTGGAAAGGGATAAGGGATGGTCTGCGGATCAGCTAAACGAGGCCCAGGATGTGGTGGATGAGGTCAGAATACTGTTAGTTAAGGCAATACAGGAGACCGCAGACGATGACGGGGAATAAATATGGCTCCGCAGCGGCAGTACGCCGGGAGGTTGCTGAATATCTCAGGCCTCCACGCAGAATGCCGGTAGCGGAAGGAACAAAACAATTTATGTTTGTTCCCCGCGGTACCAATACGGCGGTTCCTTGGGATGACACGTTAGCGTCTCAGTCCTTCCCGAAATGACAACAACGTCCACGATAAAATGTTTCGTGATGGTTCATTCCTGCAAATTGGCTGGCCGTCCATAACCGTTTTTTCTTCGTCGGATTACAAGC
This sequence comes from Salmonella sp. 2020_1459, assembly GCF_043847915.1. Classification (NCBI taxonomy): domain Bacteria; kingdom Pseudomonadati; phylum Pseudomonadota; class Gammaproteobacteria; order Enterobacterales; family Enterobacteriaceae; genus Salmonella; species Salmonella sp. 2020_1459. The sequence continues at coordinate 41,426 of NZ_JBCMFA010000001.1, forward strand.
GGGTGGCGCTGACCGACTATGACCGTTTCCCTGAAGATATCGATGGCGAGGGAGATGGTTTTTCCCTGGCATCCAAACGTACCACCACCTTTATGTCTGCGGGGATGACACTGGCAGAGAGTTCGTCTGGTCGGGAAATCACCGATGTGAAATGGCGGCGTTCTTCGCCGCACGAGGCCCCACCCACGACAGGCATTCTTTCTCTTTATAACCGGGGCGATCGCCGTCGGTGGTACTGGCCCTGTCCACACTGCGGCGACTGGTTCCAGCCAGCGATGGAAAACATGGTGGGGTATGGGGGAGGTACAGACCAAAGCCCCGCTGGACAGTCCGGCACTGACCGGTACGCCAACGGCACCAATGCCGGAAACCACAGCTGCAGGTATTGAAATTGCCACGGCAGCGTTTGTGGTTGCGAAAGTGGCGCAGTTGGTTGGTTCTGCGCCGGAAGCGCTGGACACCCTGCAGGAACTGGCTGACGCGTTGGGAAACGATCCGAACTTTGCCATCACGGTACTGAATAAACTGGCGGGCAAGCAGCCGCTGGACGAAACCCTGACGGCGCTGTCAGGAAAAAGCGCTGATGGTTTTATCGAATACATTGGTTTACGGGAAACGATAAATCACGCCGCCGATGCGTTACATAAATCACAGAACGGTGGCGATATTCCGGAAAAGCCGCTGTTTGTACAAAATATCGGAGCGCTCCCTGCATCAGGTACGGCTGTTGCAGCGAACAGACTGGCATCACGCGGCGCGCTTCCGGCACTGACTGGCACGACAAGAGGCAGCGATAGCGGCCTGATAATGGGCGAGGTTTACAATAACGGTTATCCAACGCAATACGGGAATATTTTGCGTCTGACCGGAACCGGTGATGGGGAAATTCTCATTGGCTGGAGCGGGACAAACGGTGCGCCAGCGCCCGCATATATTCGCAGCCATCGAGATACCGCCGAGGCTGAGTGGTCCGAATGGGCAATGCTCTATACCACACTAAACCCACCTCCGGATTCGCATCCAGTAGGGGCGCCGATAGCATGGCCGTCTGATGCACCCCAGCCGGTTACGCCCTGATGCAGGGGCAATCGTTTGATAAATCTGCTTACCCGTTACTGGCTATAGCGTATCCGTCCGGCATTATCCCTGACATGTGAGGCTGGACAATCAAAGGCAAGCCCGCCAGCGGTCGAGCCGTGCTCTCACAGGAAATGGACGGCAACAAGGCGCACGGACACACCGCGCGGGCGCAGGATACTGATTTAGGGACAAAATCTACCTCATCCTTTGATTACGGTACGAAATCGACCAATACCACGGGCAACCATACTCACCAGTTCGGCGGTTATATCAATTCATACTGGGGAGATTCCAATCACACTTCATTTCAGCTAGGAGGTGGTGCGTGGACACAGGCCGCTGGCGACCATGCGCATACAGTTTATATCGGAGGACACGAGCACACCATTTATATCGGTCCACAGGGACACGTCGTTATTGTGGACGCAGACGGTAATGCGGAAACCTTTGGTCTTATGGACGGCGGTGTGGATGCTGCTATTACGGCATATTTCGGGTCGCAATTACAGGAACGGGTACAGCAAAATATCATCCGTGAATACCTGGGGGAACAGCCCGTCGGCACCGCCTTTGTTATTGAAACGGGTAACAGTAAACATCCGTGGCTGGTTCACGCCCCGACGATGCGCGTTCCGCTGATTATTGACGGCACCGACGCGGTTTATAATGCAACACGGGCTGCGTTACTGGCAATTTTTCAGCACAATAAAAGCGCCGGAGAAGACCGGAAAATTACATCTGTTGCATTACCTGCAATGGGGGCCGGATGTGGTCAGGTCCCCCCGGACAGCGTCGCCCGGCAAATTGTACTGATATAGCCCCTCCTGATATTCCCTCTAGTCATATTGCTGTTTTTGACGCTGAAACCCAAACGTGGAGTCTGCAGGAGGATCACCGCGGCGAGACGGTTTACGACACAACAACCGGCAATCAGGTTTATATCTCCGATCTTGGTCCGCTACCTGAAAACGTCACATCAGTTTCACCAGGTGGTGGATACAAAAAATGGGATAGTAAGGCTCAGGTCTGGATGAATGATGAAGCTGCGGAGGCCGCAGCCAGACTTCGTGAAGCTGAAGGAACGAAAAACAGACTCCTGCAAATAGCGTCTGAAAAAATCGCGCCGTTACAGGATGCAGTGGATCTGGACGAAGCAACCAATAAAGAAAAAGCTTCTCTTCTGGCATGGAGAAAGTACCGGGTACAGGTAAACCGTGTTGATACTTTAAAGCCTGTCTGGCCGGAGAAACCAGCCAGTAGTTTATAATTTGTCAGGAAAGCTCAGGCCTTATTTATAGCAAATATGAAGAAGGCCTGTCTGTCATAACTGATATGGTTACTGGCTAGTATATTAAATTTATACTCAATAACCTCTACACATTTTAAACCAATCTTCAGGGAAGGGTATGTCAGCAGGCCAAAGATTACACCACTTTTTAGGCATTGGCTTAATTGTTTCTTCTTTTTTATGATCTTGAGAGTCTGCCGCTATTGTAAGAGCAGGATATAGTGAAGATGGTAATATTAAAACCATTGCTAAAAATACGCTCTTAACGTGTTTCATAATATGTTACCTGTTAAATTGTGGCACACTATCCTTACGGTTACAGCATCCTTTACTATAGATATTAAACGTTATTCATTACCATCAGGTGAGTAAATAAAAACCATTTATAAAATATTTAACTTAAATAAAAATGATAAGCACTATTATATTTTATTTTCAATGTAAATTAATTCATGTGAAAGTGATTTCATGTGCTTTTCAAATCATGGCTGGCTCGCCCCCCCGGAGGAACAGGCCAGTTAACATTATCAGGAGTGTTTGTTATATCAATCAACTTCACTTCATTCTTGTAAGCCAGCCACACTAACAGTTTTGATCCTGTCCGCGTATTGTGGACACAGCCTTAAGCGAGGTTCTGGTTTTCAAATTGTTCCGGACTGAGATCGCCGCAGACCCTGACGGCGCAGGCTGGACGCTATCGTTTTACATTGTACCTCAGGCCCCAGGTTCACTTCCTCAGCAAGCCGGGGCGCACCGTAGCGCTGTTTTGCCTAGCTGAAGGCCTCTCTTACGACATTGTCGCAGTCCTGCCGGAACTGCTGGTGGGTATTAACGACTGTGCGCCTTGTTTGCCAATGCTGATTCCGAACTCATTCTGACGCCGATCATCATTGCCGTGTTGCTCGCGCCTGGTTTCAGCAAAAGCATCACGCTGGCTATACTGCATTTCTTTTTCCGCAGGGAGAAGTGAGTAAATGAGTATGGAAATGGAGCTTTCCCTATAATGGCGGCTGAAGCTAATCATGTGTCATGTATTGCAAATGTCAAAGTGATAAATAAAGTTTCAACAGTCTGTGTTTTTTGTGAAAACGACTCGCTATGGTGTTAACCCTATATGAGGGACTGATTGAACATCAGATATATCCCGGCTTATTTAATACTGCTTACTATGAGGGTAATAATATGTTTTCTCTTATTAAATCACGTAAAGTTTTATTCATAACAACTCTTCTGCTGTTGTCGTCTGCTGCCCAGCCAGCGTTCGCCCTGGGGTGCATAGGGGACGGTGGTAGCACTGCAGACTGTGCAAAGGTTTGTTCCCTGGCGGCAGGTTTAGGCCCCCTTGGTTTTCTCATTTGCTTTTAATGTCTGAGAAGTGGTTATCCTGAGCCTTTCCTGTTCATGTAGTGAAGGCCCATTCAGAACATCATATTTAAACTATCGTAATGGAACAAAGAGTTACTTTAAAGAGCTCTTTGTTCCTTTAACCTTGATGAAGATGGTCAACGTCTGGTTTTACAATTCCGATACAGGCAGGATAGCTGCTATGTTTGTTATCCATCTGGAAGGTTATCTGGCTGATAGCATCAAGCGCCAGTTGTGGCCATTGCTTCAGTACCCAGTGTGCCACTACAGTGCCACTACATTGGTGGCCGTAGGCCAAAACTGACGCCGGAGCAATGGGCGCAGGCAGGGTGCCTTATTAGGGCAGGAGTACCGCGACAGCAGGTAGCGATTATTTATGATGCGGGGCTGTCGACGCTGTACAGAAAATTCCCTGTGTTAGGGTAATGCAGTATTTCCACGGTGCGTGCCACCCAAATATGTGCTGTGGATGCTTTATAGGGTGTGCCATTTTTGTGTCAAACATGGTGAAGCATCATTCTATTTCTAACATCATGTGCCATTGAGTTGAGCAATGGGAATGCGGAAATGTGTATTTGAAACAGTTAGTTAAATGTGATTCTACTAATTCGTAATGCGAAGGTTGTAAGTTTGATTCCTGTTATTGCAACATTTCAATGTTACTGTAACTTCCGTGTTAGCCCATAACCATTCCAATTTCTACAAGACAGGTGCTTGCTATATATTTACCAATCAGTCATTTTAAAAGTGCGTCATAACCGGAGAACTGCCCTCGTCAGGAGGCCTGTTTTCAGAAAGGCAATATCCTGTTTCGACAGTAGCTTATATGTGACCGGGTTAGCAGCACATTCCCCTCCGCCACATTCCAGTACAGTTGAAATAAGGTTGGCAGTAATCAGTAATAGAAATACCCAACCGACAATACTGAACAGGTTCGGATTAATATTCAATGAACGAAATGCAACATTCATGCTACTGATTGCCAGAACTACCGCAACAGCAATAATAATGAGAATTGACGTAATCAGAGTCCAGGTATAAAAGTGTAATCCAAAAAATGCAGAACCATATCCTGTGTCACCGGGCATGATATGCAAACATATTTGCCGGGATGCCATAACTCCGGTCAGGATACTGCCAATAATTACCATCCCGTAATGTATACCTCGTAGACCAAAGCAGAGGTTAAATAAAAAGCCAAAACCGGTGATGATGAGGCCAGCCCGCTGTAATAAGCAAATTGGACAAGGCAGCTCATGCCTAACGAGTTGATAATAAAAGGCTACAACCAGAGCAACGCATATCCCAAGGAGTCCCACCTGATTAATCAGATGAACAAATGTTGTTGGATGATGATGCGTTTTCATACACACTCCTTAAAATGACAAAGTCAGCGAATTGGTCATATGATGAATGAATGATAAAATAGTGACGATGAGTAAAACGGCCCACAGAATGTAGCTGACTTTATCCTTTCTGTTTATGGCCCCCATTGCCACGCTCAGTGCAAGCAAGAATGGCAGAAACATGAACATAAAAAACTCCTTTATTACATTGCTTGTTAATATAATCGCTGTGTATTACCGGGTCTGTATTCCAGCTTATCCACCCCGCATTAGCCGGAGCTCAGTAAGGCATCAGGAATTATTTGCGTTATTATAAATCGATTATTTCTGTGATGAGTTATCCCGGCATCTGCTGGTTACAGGGATATTTCTGGCGACAAGAGTAAGAAATATCCCGATAACTAATGGTATAATAAGCAGCATTGAGTGTGTTGAAATAGCATATCCATAAATATAGTCTTCCAGACTTACCGCAATCAGCGGAAAGATAAGAAATACAAGCGAAGCCTGGAAGGCATTAGCCTTTTGCTGAAGTGCAAAGTAGCACAGGATACCAAAAACTCCGGCAAAAGCCCCGAGATACAGGGTAGCTAATATTGAGTGTACTGAGAAGGTTGATACTTGTGGTCTTTCAAAAAACCATCCTGTCGCAGAAAGTATCAACCCAGCTAAAAGGCACGGGAGCGCATTAAATGTGATAACAGAGACAGTACAACTTCTTTTCTTACATTGTGTATATATTATGGCATGGATTAACACAGCAGAAATAAGCGCAGTGATACCCTGCCAGTGACTCTCTGTACTTGTATTCGTTTCTTCAAGAAGTATCCCCGTCAATGCAGTGATTGCGATAGTTAAGCCTGCGATCTGCATTAGTTTCGCTTTTTCATTTAGAAACAAAACCGATGCTATCAAAACGGCCACAGGCATATTCGCAAAGATAATGGCGGCAAGCCCAGAGTTGACATAGGTTTCACCATAAATCATTAGTGAGAAAGGAATGCAAAAATAAAAGATGCATATCACAAACTGGAATAATCGTTGTCCGGGAGGAAACAACAGTGTTTTTTTTCTTAACCATGCAATGATGATTAAAAAAGGTGCTGCAAACATAAACCTCATTCCGGTTGCAAACACTGGAGGGATAGTTTCAACGGCAATTCGCATAGCCAACCATGTAGTCCCCCAGGTCAGTGAAACTAGCATGAATAATATAGATATCGACACCTTGCGCATAAGATCCTCTCCATAAAAAAATTAATTTAGCTTTTTAGCTAGAAAAAAGTAGCGTTTTCTTCACTGTGTTTTTTATATGTTTAGATAAAAATTTCTCTATCAGAAGACGCAGTTATGCTGAATGAGAAAAATAAGAAATGACTCAGGCTGTTACCACACGATTGTCCACTGCGCCTGCAAGACCTGGCAGCAGTTGTCGATTTAATATCTATTCTTGCTGGAAGGCATAAAACGCCTTGAAGATGAAGAGCTCATCATTAGTCGGGTCCCTTGTTGAGCCAGGACAGGTTTAACTTATCGCTTTCAACCCTTACGATGATAAATGATCTTATCCACCCATAATGGACATACGGCTAAATGAGTAAATTCTCAAGTAAGAGGCAGGATCTGTATCAACCAGTAAGAAGCCCCAGAAACAGCACCGGCTGAATTCCGTCAGGAAGCTCTGAAACTCGCTGAATGTACGTTGCCCGCGAACGATTGTTAATCAGCGCCATAGCAAGAATAATTGTTTGTTTCACAAGGAGATAGAAAAAACTATAGCTTTGCGCCGGGGCGGAGGCAGGAGGAGATAACTCGTTGTAATAGAATGTTTTTATATGGCGACCTTAAGAGAAATGCTTTCGCCTCGGTATACCCCCCGCTATGAAGACCTGCTTCAGGTTAAGTGGCAGGTTTATCCCGATTTTCACATTCCTGATGTGATGGAACCGCAGCCACATCGTATGCAAGAACGGGCTGCGGCAAGCTGGCGATCGTTCGATAGTGCGAGTATTGAATGGTTGCCAGTTGCGGCGGATTTTACTTGTTCAAGATGACTAACCAATGTGTTTAATCTGAAACTAGCCACCTGTTCAACTTTTCGCGATCGCTTTTGTTGGCATCACTATTAAGTCTTCGTCTACATGGGTATTTGGCATCGGGAGTCCCCCAATGGAAGAGGGGAGTGATGTATTGGGCAGTTAATTTGTTTGGTCGGGGGATTTATACGCAAAATGGCCCGAAATATGTCCGAATTAAAACGTAAAAAGTGATAACTAATTGAATCTATTAGAATCAAAAATAACATATTCCAATCGTTAAAATCACTTAATTAATATGTAACATTATGAATTTAAAGAGAAATATCAATGGTTGCCGTAAGCGGGAATCGTATTCGGTCTCTTTTTTTCTTATAAATCAGTTGCTTATGATCAATAATCCGAAATTTTCCAGAATTTCTGTATTCCGGGCTTTTTCGTTATATCAGATCCAAATCCAGTTTAACATTTCTTTTACAGCAAAATCAGAGCATCACGTAAGCTTTATTATCGCGTTCATCGAGATAGAGTTTCGTGGTGTTCTCGGAAGTATGTCCCAGGAGTTTCTGAGCAAACCCTTCCCCGTAAGCATCTTTATACAGTCGTCCGGATAAGCTGCGGATCTCGTGAAACGGCGGTGGGTTTTCACTGAAATTTATTCCGGTCAATTTTCGTGCCGCAACAAATTTTTTAGTCAGGCTATCAGGATGAATACTCCCGTTCGGGCGGTTTTTGCGTATGCCAGCGCTGATAAGGTATTCGCTACGGCTTACCAGGCGGCAACGCTCAATCACCGTACTGAGGCGTAAACCCATGGAAGGAAGGTTGAGCGGAAGTGGCAGAGCGATTTTCATCCCGGTCTTGATTTGCTTAACGTACAGTCGCTCATCAATAATGTGACTGAACTGAGACTGTAAGTAAAATTGTGTAATTGCCTGTCTTTGATATGTTCACTCCAGTAACGGAGACAGGCAATTATGGACGAAAAGAAACTCAAAGCCCTTGTGGTTGAACTGGCTAAAGGCCTTAAAACCGAAGCCGACCTCAATTCGTTTTCCCGTATGCTGACGAAATTAACCGTCGAAACGGTGCTCAATGCGGAGCTGGCTGACCACCCCGGGTATGAGAAAAATGCGCCCAAAACAGGCTCAAACACCCGTAATGGTTACTCGTCCAAAACGGTGTTGTGCGATGACGGCGAGATAGAACTCAACACACCGCGTGACCGTGAAAACATCTTCGAACCACAGCTGCTTAAGAAGCACCAGACGCGCATTACGCAGATGGACAGCCAAATTTTATCCCTCTACGCCAAAGGCATGACTACCCGCGAAATCGTCGCCACCTTCAAAGAGATGTACGACGCCAATGTGTCACCCTCGCTGATATCTAAAGTCACCGACGCCGTAAAAGAGCAGGTCACTGAGAGGCAAAACCGGCAACCGGATGCGCTGTACCCCATTGTTTATATGGACTGCATTGTCGTCAAAGTCCGTCAGAATGGCAGCGTAATCAACAAAGCCGTCTTCCTGGCACTGGGTATCAACACCGAAGGCCAGAAAGAGTTACTGGGTATGTGGCTGGCCGAAAATGAAGGCGAAAAGTTCTGGCTAAGCGTGCTGACGGAGCTGAAAACCCGGGGCGTTCAGGACATCCTGATTGCCTGTGTGGATGGTCTGAAGGGCTTCCCGGATGCGATAAACAGCGTCTTCCCGCAGCCCCATATCCAGCTGTGCATTATCCATATGGTGCGTAACAGCCTGAAATACGTAGCCTGGAAAGACTACAAAGCCGTCACCAGCGGCCGGAAGATGGTCTATCAGGCCCCGACCGAAGAGGCGGCACTGATGGCGATGGATGCGTTCGCGAAAGTCCGGGACGATAAATATCCGCAAATCAGCAAAAGCTGGCGTGCGCACCGGGAAAACCTCAATACGCTCTTCAGTTATCCGCCGGATATCCGCAAGGCCATCTATACGACAAACGCAATCGAATCCCTGAACTGCGTGATCCGTGCCGCGATTAAGAAACGCAAGGTGTTCCCAACGGATGACTCAGTACGAAAAGTTATTTATCTGGCAATCAAGGATGCGTCAAAAAAATGGAGTATGCCGATCCAGAACTGGCGGCTGGCGATGAGCCGTTTTATTATCGAGTTCGGTGACCGCCTGAGCGATCACCTTTAATAACTGGGCAGTTACACAGAATTACTGACAGGCTCATTCTTTTGTGTTGCGCATCTCTGTTTCTATTGTTTTAGATAGCCATGAGAGCTCTGTTGCTGAGAGTTTTAGTCGTGGGGTTCTTTCTTCTGTACCGGGTGGTCGCATTTCAAAACTGCAGGAACATCTGCTGAATACTGTATACTCCTGTATTTTGCATGTTGTTGAGATCAGTGTGCAATTCCTCGGTACTGGCTTGTTCTGTATAGGTCTGGAGATTTCTGGGTAGTGTCCTTGTGGACCTGAACATATGTTTTTGATTGAAAATGGCATCGTGTTTTATCCTTTACGCTGTGAAATGTTGTTTTGTGCTCTTCTGTTGTGATTGGTGATGTGACGGGATCGTCCATGCACCCTTCCTTTTATTGACGGCGTATCAGTCCATTGATGCCATGCTCGCTTAATTTGTCCAGCATCAGCAAGCCGTCGTTTTCTTTCTGCTGCAATTCAAGCAACTTAAACCGTATTTCGTTAAGTAAAGGTTTAATAACTCCGCGCTTGCGAACCACCTTTTTGATAACGTCTTTTTCGAAGTATAAACGGCAGAAGTGATTTTCATAATTCGCCTACACTCTTCACCCTGCGCTGGCAAATCTTCAACGCTGAAAGGCTGGGGAGAAGGGCGTCCAGTTGCTGAACGGAGAGCGAACCATACGCCCTGATTCCACGTGTTATCAAACTTCATACCGTGGTTATCATCCAGACAAGGCGCTTGAGGTTGCTCATGTCTTTTGGGGAAAGAGGTTCGGTGGTAGGTACTGGATATCCTGGATCGGGAAGTGGGTTCCACTGGTGCCAAATACAGGGGGCTGGTAAACCGGGTGGATACCTCAAATCCTGACAGGCCAGAGCACCAGCCTGATAAAATCGTATTACTGATTTCTAACCAGTGGCACATTAATTGTACCGGCTCAGACTCCAGCTGACAGTCTGCTTTAAGCTGTGAGTAGCGGACGTGGCCTGCCCCCAGGAGTAAAAACAAACTTTCTATTGATACATTTAATTAACTTATTTATAACGTTATATTCCAAATACAAACTTGTTCAATTGGGCATGTATGGACATTCAAATCACACATCAAGTTACTGAATTTGATAAAGAAGAACTATTAACCGGATTAAGAAGCTACAATGCTCAGTTCGTCGATTTTAGTAAAAATGGGCAGCTTGGGGTCTACTGCAGAAACGAAAGCGGCGAAATGGTAGGCGGATTAATTGCTGACAGAAAAGGTCCGTGGCTCTGCATCGACTATCTTTGGGTAAGTGAATCTGCAAGGAACTGCGGTCTGGGGAGCAAACTTATGGCGATGGCCGAAAAAGAAGGTTTGCGGAAAGGCTGTGTTCATGGACTTGTAGATACCTTTAGCTTCCAGGCTCTCCCTTTTTATGAAAAACAGGGTTATATACTTCAAATGTCGCTACCGGACTTTCCTAAAGTAGGTTCGCAAAGGCATTATTTAATTAAGCTCGGTTTATAGCTTTGCTGCATTTGAATACCCATAGCTTTATGAAAGCTGTAATCAGGTAGCTTTAAAATATATCGTACCGTTGGCCTGTACACACCATGATCAGCGTCCGCTTCTGGCACAGGGCGGACAGTCAGATTAGGTTTGGCGCTGTGCCATAGATATGTCAGCTCACATTTGAGCTAATACCCCTGGCATGGCTAGAGGTACTCAGACAGCCGCTTGTAGGCGACATGGTCCGGATACAAAAACATATTGCGCTGTTATATAAACTGTAAACTGGGCTGTGCGTATAATACAAATCTTTCACTCAGAGAAACCTGCTGACAGCGTTAGTACTCCATTAATTAATTTTATACTGAATCTCTGTGGTATGGCACAGGCGTTTAGAAGACAGTTCAATTGCGATCTGCTGGCTGGGATTTCGTCGCGCCGCTCAAAAATGCACAGAGTTTTTCACCCGCCGTCAATGGCTCAATGGGCGTTTTTCCGAGGGCGGTCTCAGTCATGACGATGGCAGGACCAATAAGCATGGACCATACTTCACTCGCGTCTTGCTCAAGCGATGTGAAGGCAAGGAACAGTGTTTTATCTGAAGGAAAGCGGTGCTGAGTATTAAAAAGTTTCAGCCAGGCGCGGGACTGCCGGTCGGCCTGTGCTGATCGCGTGCCGAAGCGGAGTACTCTTTTTAGTATGGCGATACCCACAATGCCTGGCCCCAGAATAAAGGGACTCCCGACGTTTATGGTGACGCCGACCCCGAGAAAAACGAGGGCGAATGACAGCACGTTATCTACTCTTCTGGTAAGAGTACTGTATAGCTTTTCCAGAGAGTACCGGTAAAGAATTTGATAACTGATTTCATCCTTGCTCATACATCTCCAGATGTTTTTTCGATTACGCTCCGGTATGCTCCCGGAATCCTGACAGATTCTGCAATTATGCCACACTTCCTGGAGGGTATTAATTAGATAGAATATAAATAGAAGGCAAATATTTTGAGCTTTTAGTCGATATCGCTTTGAATATCATTTCTCCTGCACCAGGAGATGCTGTTGTCGAGAATCGTGTCAAACGTTGCTGCGTCGGTCGGACTGCACAGGGTAACTCTCGCAGTCAGACTCTCATTATGGTCTCTAAATTGGATAACCCGCAGTCGTAACACGCCGGATGTCACGACTGACGCTATTATTACCCTGGCTTGTTAAAGCGGCATGACCACATTTTCTATATATAATAATTGGTTGTCTTTCGACCAGTATTGTCGAGTTTTTTGGTTTAATTCAACAATCCATTTAAAAACGCCTGCCGTTGCCAGATCAGTACAGTATTTTTCATAGGAATGCTCCCCCGAAAAGTGTTTATCTGAAGTCAATTTTATTAATTGCGTATTCGGTGTTGAATTGACTTTAATCAGCTTTCTATTGCTTTTAATAGAAATGAAGTGGCCTGCATGAGTGATAATTTTCACATTGCCGGTAGCAACAAAATAGATGTAATAAGCGATATTATTATATTCCAGATCGATTAGAAATGCGTTGAAATTTGCATCCTTTCTGACGCGCTCGAAAAAGTGGTTAAGCATAAGCTGTAATTCCATTTGTTAGCCTATTGTAAGTTATAATGTTATATGTTGTGTTAGAGTATTGTTGCTTAAAAGCAGCCATACAAAGATGTTACCTAAAAGCAATAATAATCGCCTGGTATCATATAGTTTACGTTATGATTGGAATAGTGTTGCAATTGTTACTGATTATTTCTCGTAGCGCGTTTTTTTGACCACTAATAGATGCGTCAATCCATTTCATTTGTAGTTTTTCTGAACGTCATGAAAAGTCATAATATATAAAAATCAGTTAATTAATTGATGTTTAGATAAGGATTACAGTGACGGAGAGGTTTGGCGTGGCGACTTTATAGGTTTTGAAAAAGCGGCTAACTCGCTGGCAGGATAACTGACAGTCAGCGTTTGAATGGGGGCGAAAGCGTAACAACATCAGCATAAATAATAATATTCATGAATGTTTTGTGTGACGCAGCAGTTGAATTGAAGTGATGTTTTGTCTGTTCAGGATTGTCCCGATAAAAATGTTTCTCGATAAAAGTCGATCACCTTGCGCCGAAAAAAAACAGGCTAAGTGACAGAAGAACAAAATCCATCAGGAAAATAAAATTTATAAATATCAATGAGTAAAAATGGTTGTGGAGAAGGTGGCTATTTTTTGAAAGCAAGAAATATAAACAAAGTGTAGCTATGCATAGTTATCTAAAAGGAGAACTACCGTGACTAACATAACACTATCCACCCAGCACTACAGAATCCATAGAAGTGACGTTGAACCAGTAAAAGAAAAAACAACGGAGAAGGACATTTTTGCGAAAAGTATTACTGCCGTTAGAAATAGCTTTATCAGCCTGTCGACGAGTCTGTCAGATCGTTTTAGCCTGCATCAACAAACAGACATACCGACTACCCATTTTCATCGTGGGAGCGCCTCTGAGGGTAGGGCAGTATTAACCAGTAAAACTGTTAAAGATTTTATGCTACAAAAGCTCAATAGCCTGGATATCAAAGGTAATGCGAGTAAAGATCCGGCCTATGCTCGTCAGACATGCGAAGCCATATTATCAGCCGTGTACAGTAATAATAAAGATCACTGTTGTAAATTACTCATCAGTAAAGGGGTCAGTATTACCCCCTTTCTGAAAGAGATAGGAGAGGCTGCGCAGAATGCGGGGCTACCTGGGGAGATAAAAAATGGTGTATTTACTCCAGGTGGGGCAGGGGCGAATCCTTTTGTCGTCCCCCTCATTGCTTCCGCGAGTATTAAATATCCGCATATGTTTATAAATCATAATCAGCAGGTATCTTTTAAAGCGTATGCTGAGAAAATCGTTATGAAAGAGGTTACGCCGCTGTTTAATAAGGGGACGATGCCAACGCCACAACAATTTCAGTTAACTATAGAAAATATTGCGAATAAGTATCTTCAGAATGCCTCCTGAAGGTAGTAAATACAATACTGCTATTAACCATATGAATTAATAGCAGATTTTCTGAAACTATATATTCATTTTTATGGCGACGCTTTTAACAAAACGTCGTCATATTTATTTTAATATAAAAATCAAATGGATACACTTAAAACTTAAAATAATTGTTATTACTCTAAATGCCGGTATAACCAGACAGCTTTTTTTGAAACGCTGCGTGTTGTTAAGTTTATGATACCCGCGCACGGATGATGTCTCGATAAGGATTAATGGTCTGTTAACTGTCAGGAGAGGTTATGCCGCCTTTAAAAAAAATTGTGCTGCGCCTGTTTGTGGGGGCGATGGTCGCCACGGTAACGACACCTGCATTGGCGCTGGTTTGCCTTGAGGATCACTCCGCTAAAGAGTGTGCTATATCGTGTGCTGAGGCGATGTGGTTTATGTTTCCGATATGTTTTTAAGGAGGAAGAGTATTGAAGGTGAACAGGCGATAGTGAGTAGCTCGCTGCGCCAGGGGATAACCCTCCCCTGGCGCAGCCAGTTATATTTTATTGCGATGATAACAAAGCATTTACTCGCTAATGGTGAAATTCGCTATTTACAACAGCGCACGCTTACTAAGCAAAAAAATCTGCACACGCTATCTTTTTATATCTGTCCTGGATAATGAACGACAGGAAAAACATGATGCGGCCTGAAGAGATTTATCAGCGAATAGAGGCAAAGAATTGGCGGCATGTCTGGGTGGTTGGCGATATTCACGGCTGTTTTTCAATGTTAATGAAAAGGTTACGTGAGTGTCGATTTGATCCGCAACAAGACTTGTTAGTTTCTGTGGGCGATCTCATTGATAGAGGCCCGGACAGCCTGGGTTGCCTGGCTTTACTGCGTGAGTCCTGGATGACGGCGGTTCGCGGCAATCATGAACAAATGGCGCTGGATGCGCGGGCCTCATCGCAGTCGACGCTGTGGTTGATGAATGGTGGCGACTGGTTTACCCGCCTGACCGCTGAACACGCTGCGCAAGCTGAAGCGCTTTTTATCCTTTGTCAGCGACTGCCCTGGATACTGGAAGTTCGCTGCCGCCATAGCACGCATGTGATCGCTCATGCTGATTATCCAGCGTCAACCTATCAATGGCAAAAAAAGGTCGACTTACATCAGGTTCTCTGGAGCCGCGAACGGCTCATAAATAAGCGCGGTGGGATTAGCGGAGCCGATCATTTTTGGTTTGGCCATACGCCGTTGCGCCGGCGCATGGATTTCGCCAACGTACACTATATTGATACGGGCGCGGTATTTGGCGGGCAATTGACGTTAGCGCGGATACAATAGCGGTATCAGCGACCAGGGTTAAAAATCGCTATATTGCTGCGCAGGTCGCCAGAAGCCGTCGATAAAATCCTCTACCGGAAAACAGCCGCCATGGCGAATCCGTTGATCGTCCATCGAATAAAGACACTGCTGCTCGGTATCGTAGATGTCCACGACAATATCCTCGCATCCTCCATCCAGGTAACATACAAAAAGTACCAGCGCGAACATTACATCCTCAATGTTAACTACTTTACACGATAGTGTAGGAGAGGTTAGCGCAGGGGGGAAATGAGAAAAGGAAGAATAAATAACCCGCCTGGCGACGGGTTCTTTTTGAGTCAGGCAAGACGCATGACCCAGGCATCAGATTTAGGATCGTAATGATTACGGAACAAAACGGAATGTTCCCCGTTGAGAATGGCGGGAACGCTGGTTTCGGCATCCCAGGCGTCCAGTTGCATACATAAATCCGGATCGGATTTACAGGGGATTGTTAACGTTCGCTCCCCCGGCGATTCGCCATGTAATTCGGCATCGTCGATTTCAAAAGCGCCAATGCGCACACTGGTTTTCATCATCGTGCTCTCCGTTAATACGCTAATTGTGGTACGACCAGTTTAGCCGTCCATTTTTCAGCGTAGTCAACGTACGCAAAAGCGCCAGTCAAAAAGTGCGGTTTTTTTGTGCGCCTTTTAACTATTACCAGTAAAGAGTTTGCCATCACGTACCAGTTCACGCGGGTAACTGTTCTTTATTCTTGAGCCGATACGTTTTGCCAGACCAAGCGGCTGATGCTGGAACGTCACCAGGACATCATCAGCGGCAGGGGGTGTTTGCGGATAAATATCCCGACCGCGATACCACTCCTCCGCCTCTTGCACAGAAAGTTCGAACGCGTGAGCATGAGTCGGGCAGGCAAGGGCTATCGTCGCCTCATGTTGCCAGCGATAGCCTTTATTATGACTTTCGGCCAGCTTAATGCCGAGCCGGGAAAAACGGACTTTTCCGATCAGTGATTCAATTTCTGCCGGGAACAGCCAGACCTCTTTTTCACGCTGCCAAAGATGGAGATTTTCATCCCATAACAGTCCGACGGCGTTGGCCGCCTGGGTAACGTGTAATGCTTCGCGGCCTTTGAGGGGGGTAAAAGGAAACGCCCCCACTTTATACCCCGGCGCGGGCATGGCTGGAAGGGATGACATTTTACGCAGACGTGCGACGAAGAATCCTTCGCAGTCGTAAATTTGCGGGAAGACGTGCAGGAAGCCTTCCGGGGTGAGGGCGCGGTCAGCGTCAGGAAACAGATCACCCAGCGGCAAAAATTCAACGGCGTCGGCGTAGGTCTCTTTCAGCCAGAGGCAGACCGCTTCGTTTTCCTGGCGATTTAACGTGCAGGTGGAGTAGACCAGCGTGCCGCCGGGTCGTAAAGCATGAAAAGCGCTGTCGAGCAGTTCCCGCTGTGTCGCCGCGATATCCAGATTGCTTTCTGGCGACCAGTTTTTTAGCGCATCAGGATCTTTACGTACTACGCCTTCGCCAGAGCAGGGCGCATCCAGCAGGATAGCGTCAAACATCTCCGGTAACGCAGCGCCAAATACGCGGCCATCGAAATGCGTCAGTGCGGTATTGGCGATTCCACATCGGCTGATATTAGCGTGCAGAACTTTGACGCGGCTGGCCGAAAATTCGTTGGCCAGAATGGCGCCGCGGTTCCCCATGCGGGCAGCGATCTGCGTGGTTTTGGAGCCAGGCGCCGCTGCCATATCCATGACCCGCTGCGGATGATTATCATCGGCGAACAGGGCCGCGACCGGCAGCATCGAACTGGCCTCCTGAATGTAAAATAGGCCGCTTAAATGCTCAGCGGTACTGCCAAGCGGCAATGCCTCTTCATCATCGCGCTCGATCCAGAATCCTTCATGACACCACGGAATTGGCGTGAGCGACCAGCCGTAGGGCGCGATTAGGGCAAGGAAATCAGCCACGGAGATTTTAAGCGTATTGATGCGTATACTGCGGCGCAACGGGCGTTGGCAGGCCGAAATAAATTCATCAAAAGAGAGCGTGGAAGGCATTGCTTCACGCATTTGCGTCAGAAAAGCGTCAGGAAAATAGACAGCGTGTTGAGCCACAGGTGTATCGCCGGCAAAAAAACAGGCGCGCAGTGTAGCATAAAACGCTCCGGCGCGAGTACGCCGGAGCCGGGTGTTTAACGTGGCAGAGCGGTACCCCATTCACGCCACTCTTTCGGTTCGCTCTCTTGTAACAGGAAATGCTTACCGGCTTGCGCTTTTGGCGCCAGCGGCGTACCTGGTGGAGTAGCGAAGGCGATACCGCCACGGATGAACTGATTAAATGTCCCCGTTTTCACCACGCCGCCTGTCAGACCAAAGTCGAGACTATAGCCGGAGGCAAGCCAGAATACGGAGTTATTACGCACCAGATATTGGTAACGCTTACTGATGCGCAAGGTGATCATCACGCGATCGGAGAGCGACCCCAGGGACATTCCGGTGACGGTTCCCACTTCGATACCGCGAAACAGGACGGGGGTACCAATATTAAGCGAGCCTGCTTCTGGCGCCTCCACGACGATGCTTAACCCATCCAGATAGCGTGAGTCGGTAATCGTGGCTTCCTGCAGTTCAAAGTCGCGCCGTGCCGCGCCGCGTCCTGGCTCAACGTTAATATAGGGCTGGAGAATCGTATCCAGATGCTCGACGCCCGCCGCGGAAATTTGTGGCGTGATAACGGAAAAACGTGTCCCGGCGCGGGCAAATGTCTGTACATACTCCGGATAAAGTACGGCTTTTGCCTGCACTTCATTACGTGCGGTGATCAATTCCAGCGTCTGGATCTGGCCGATATCAATACCGAGGTAACGAATGGGCATCCCTTCCGCCAATTTTCCAGCGTCGAACGCGTGCAGCGTAATTTGTCCGCCTACCGCGCGGGCGGAAGTTTCTGAAGCATAAAGAATGCGTTTATCGCCTTTGCGCCGACTGGCGCTGGCGCCGCTCAGGTTATCAAAACTAATGGCCCCTTTCAGCGCGCGGGAGAGTGGCGAGGCCTGTACCGTTAGGCCGCTGCCGTTAAGTTGCACCTTCGCGCCGCCTTCCGCCCAGAACACGCTATTGCTGGTTAACAGGTGGCGATATTCCGGCTTAATATGCAGGTCGATGTCAAAGGTATTGGCGCGTGGGCGAACGGTGATGACTTCGCCTACTTCAAATTTTCGATACAGCACGACGGAACCTGCCTGGACATCCGGCAACGTTTCGGCCGTCAGCGTTAAGGTGGTAGTCGGTAAGTCACTGAGGCTATTTTCCAGCGCTTTTTCCAGGTTAGCATAGAGCGGGTAGGTGGATTTCATCTTCCCGCTCGTACCGGGTAAAATACGAATTCCGCCGTCAATCCACTCGCTGGCGCTGGCGCCGAGGAACTCTACGCCGTCAAGGCCGACTTTGACATCCACCCGGCTGTTGACCACGAATTTACTGTCGCCCTGTACCAAATCCCGGTGCTGCGGTTCAATCGCGACGATGAATGACACGCCTTTACTGGATAAGTTGCGCTCAATGACCTGGCCAATTTTTACGCCATGTAAAATTAACGGCTGGCCCGGTTCGATACCGTAACTTTCCGGGGCCGTCAGCGTCAGGGTTAAGGCATTCGCCTCATGCAGCAGGGCCTTTTCACCCGGCACCACCACAAATTCACTGCGCGGTTCGCCGTCGCCCGGCACCAGCTCGAAGGTTTTTCCGGTTAACAACGAACTGATATTCGCGTCGCTCAGCGACAGTTTGGGATTGCGTAACTCAATACGCGTATTTTCCCGCATCAGCGGAACAACGCTGGGATCGACGGTCATCTCTCCGGTGACTTTACCGCCAGGGTTGAGCGTCAGTTTAGAAAGCTCACCCACCTCCAGTCCCTGGTACATGAGCGGCGTAGATTCCGCCTTCAGACCGTCTCCGCTGGGCAGCTCAAGTTTAACGATTACCCCTCGTTGGCTGTGGGCTAAATCTTTATATAAGCCGAACGTGTCATCCTGGGCGGCGGGTTTGGAATTGTCCGGCGAATCAAACGCAATCGCGCCATTGACCAGGGCTGCGAGGCTCTCCAGTTTCACCTTCGCGCCGCTCAGGCTTAGATCGGCGTCAATGCCGGAGACATTCCAGAAACGGCTGCCTTTTTTCACCAGATCGGTAAACCGTCGCTCAATCAGAACGTCAATCGTCACGCCCTGTTTGTTAGGGTTAATCGAATAGTCATACACCCGTCCGACAGGGATTTTACGGAAATAGACCAGTGAACCGCTATTAAGCGAACCGAGATCCGGCGCATGGAGATGAATCATCAGATCGCCGTTGCTAAGCCGGTATTTAGGCTGTGTATCCAGGGCGACGAAATGATCTCTGGGCTTGCCTTTACCTGGCATCATACCGATGTAATTCCCGCCGACCAACGCATCCAGGCCGGAAACGCCCGCCAGCGAGGCTTTGGGCGTCACCAGCCAGAATTGCGTCTCTTCGCGCAACGCATCTTCCATATCTGATTTGATACTGACGCGAACTTCAATTTTGCGCAGATCTTTGCTCAGACTGACATCTTCCACGGTGCCGACTTCTACTCCCTGATAACGCACGGGAGTACGGCCCGGTACGATACCGTCCGCCGACATAAAATCGATAGTCACGCTATTGCCGCGATCCTGGTAGCTATCCCATACCAGCCACCCCGCGATCATTAGCGCGATAAGCGGTAGCAGCCAGAAAGGTGAAATACGGCGTTTGGTTTTAATTTGCGCTTCAGTCTTCGAAGCGGGCGTTTCCTGACTCATGTGCATCCCAAAGTAAGCGGCTATCCAGCCATTCCACTGCAAGAATAGTCAAAATTACCGCTGCGCCGAAATAAAACGCAGCCGGTCCCATAGTAAAAGCCAGAATCTGATCGCGATTAATCAGAGACATGGTTAACGAGATAACGAAAAGATCCAGCATCGACCAACGGCCTATCCATGTCACCAGACGCAGCAACAGAATTCGCGTCCGCAGTCCCTGTTGGCATTTAAAATGGATACTCAACAGTAGCGTAAACATCACGATGACTTTGGTAAACGGCACCAAAATACTGGCGATAAAAACGACGGCGGCGACGGCGATATTGCTGCTGGCAAGCGACATAATGCCCGACAGGATAGTATCTTCCTGACGCCCGCCATTAATGTAGATTACCGAGATAGGCAGCAGGTTTGCCGGCAGCAAAAAGACAATAGACGCCAGCAAGGCCGCCCAACACTTCTGTATGCTCTGTTTTCTGCGTAACCGTAGCGGAATATGACAACGCGGGCAGCGTCCTTTCGCATCCGGATAGCCGCTAAAGTGGCAGCCAAGACAGACGCGCAATCTTTCGTCCGCACGTTGAGCAGGGCGCTGCGGATAAAATCGTTCCCATAGTTGCTCCACATTCAGATGAATCATAGTCAGAATGCTAAGAACCACCAACGAGACGAACGCTAAAAGCCCGATGCCCGGCTGCAGAAAGGCATAGTCCTGCACTTTGATAGAGGCAACGCCAATACCGACCAGATAGATGTCCAGCATCACCCACTCTTTCAGTTTTTCCAGCATCAGCAGGACTGGACGCAGATTCATGCCGAGGAGGCTGCCAAACCACAGGTAAGCAATTGAAAAAACCAGAATAAGCGGCGCGCCCACCACGCAAAAGAGCACCATTGCGGCGGTTAACGGATCGCCCTGCTGCGTCATTTGCCAGATGCCGTGCATCACATTGGCATCAATGCGTACGCCCAACAGGTAGATATGGAGTAACGGTTCGCTCCAGGCAAACGGCATCAATAGCAGCATGGTTACCGCCATCGCGGTCAGCCGCGTCAGCGACCAGTCGCGCCCATCGCGAATTTTGGCCTGGCAACGAGGACAATAAGCGCTTTGATGAGCGCTCATCTCCGGCAAGCTGAACAGCATGTCGCATTCAGGGCAGCGCTGGTAGTGGCTGCGCGGCAGCGCTTCGCTAATTGACCTGATCGTTAGCTTTTTTGTTGGCGTGACGTGTGAGGTGTTCAGAGCCATGTATCGTGAATCAAAGTGTTAGAATAATGTAATCTTAACTCATGACAGGAATAATCTTGAGCAAGAACGCATTTAATGCTTATTTTAATAGCCTGTGTTTAGGAGTAAGACCACGAAGTGATTATATAATGAGCAAAACAGAACTATACGCGGCGTTAAACCGCGATTTTCAGTCGTTAATGGCAGGTGAAACCAGCTTTCTGGCCACGCTGGCGAATACCAGCGCGCTACTGTTCGAACGTCTTACCGAGGTGAACTGGGCGGGATTTTATCTCCTCGAAGGCGATACGCTGGTGTTGGGGCCGTTTCAGGGGCGAATCGCCTGTGTGCGGATTCCGGTTGGTCGCGGCGTGTGCGGCGCAGCGGTAGCGCAGAATAAGGTTCAACGTATTGATGATGTTCATGCGTTTGACGGCCATATTGCCTGTGATGCCGCCAGCAACGCCGAAATTGTGCTGCCTGTCACGGTTGGCGAACGGATTATCGGCGTGCTGGATATAGATAGCACGGCGTTTGGCCGTTTTACCGAAGAAGATGAACACGGCCTGCGTACGCTGGTCGCACAGCTTGAAACCGTGCTTGGAACGACGGATTACAAAAAATTCTTTGCGAGCGTCGCAGGATAATCAACGGATAACGTAGCAATTACTGATGGCGTCATTATAATGACGCCTGTTCATGCCTGCTGCTTGTTGGCTACGTCCGTTGTAATCAGGAAATTTCATGGAAAATCAACCTAAGTTGAATAGCAGTAAAGAAGTTATCGCGTTTCTGGCCGAGCGTTTTCCTCACTGTTTTAGTGCGGAAGGCGAAGCTCGCCCGCTGAAAATTGGTATTTTTCAGGATCTGGTAGAGCGAGTTGGGGGCGAAATGAACCTCAGCAAAACGCAACTTCGTTCCGCTTTACGTCTTTATACTTCAAGCTGGCGTTACCTGTACGGCGTTAAGCCGGGCGCAACGCGCGTCGACCTTGATGGCAATCCGTGCGGCGAGCTGGAAGAACAGCATGTCGAACATGCGCGTAAGCAGCTTGAAGAAGCCAAAGCCCGTGTTCAGGCGCAGCGCGCAGAGCAGCAAGCGAAAAAACGCGAAGCTGCCGCGGCGGCTGGCGAAAAAGAAGACGCGCCGCGACGCGAGCGTAAACCTCGCCCGGTAGCGCGTCGTAAAGAAGGCGCTGAACGTAAACCTCGCGCTGATAAACCGACGACGAAAGCGCCGCGTGCGCCTCGCGAAGAGAAGCACACGCCGGTTTCTGATATTTCAGTATTGACCGTAGGGCAGTCCCTCAAGGTGAAAGCGGGTAATAATGCGATGGATGCCACCGTATTAGAAATCACCAAAGATGGTGTCCGTGTACAGCTGAATTCGGGTATGTCTTTGATTGTACGCGCAGAACACCTGGTGTTCTGAAACGGAGGCCAGGCCTGGCATGAACACTTTTTTTAGGCTTACCGCGTTAGCTGGCCTGCTTGCATTAGCAGGCCAGTCCTTCGCCGTGGAAGATATTACGCGTGCCGATCAAATTCCCGTACTAAAGGAAGAGACGCAACATGCGACGGTGAGCGAGCGCGTAACGTCGCGTTTTACCCGCTCCCACTATCGCCAGTTCGATCTGGATGAGGCATTTTCGGCAAAGATTTTTGATCGCTATCTGAATCTTCTCGACTATAGCCACAACGTTTTGTTGGCGAGCGATGTCGAGCAGTTTGCGAAAAAGAAAACCGTGTTGGGCGATGAGCTGCGCACGGGTAAGCTGGATGTTTTTTACGATCTTTATAACCTGGCGCAAAAGCGCCGGTTTGAACGTTACCAGTACGCGCTAAAAGTGCTGGAACGGCCAATGGATTTCACCGGAAACGATACGTTTAACCTGGACCGCAGTAAAGCGCCCTGGCCGAAAGATGAGGCTGAGCTAAATGCGCTGTGGGATGGTAAAGTGAAATTCGATGAGCTCAGTCTGAAACTCACCGGCAAGAGCGACAAAGAAATTCGCGAAACGCTGACGCGTCGCTACAAATTCGCTATTCGTCGCCTGGCGCAGACCAACAGTGAAGATGTGTTCTCGCTGGCGATGACCGCTTTTGCGCGTGAAATCGACCCACATACGAATTATCTTTCTCCCCGCAATACCGAGCAGTTTAATACCGAAATGAGCCTGTCTCTGGAAGGTATCGGCGCGGTGCTGCAAATGGATGACGATTACACTGTCATTAACTCATTGGTCGCCGGCGGCCCAGCAGCGAAGAGCAAGTCGATTAGCGTCGGCGATCGTATCGTCGGCGTAGGGCAGGCCGGAAAACCGATGGTCGACGTCATTGGCTGGCGTCTTGACGATGTGGTGGCGCTGATCAAAGGGCCAAAAGGCAGCAAGGTCCGACTGGAAATACTGCCGGCTGGTAAAGGGACGAAAACGCGTATCATCACGCTGACGCGTGAACGGATTCGTCTTGAAGATCGCGCGGTTAAAATGTCGGTGAAAACCGTCGGCAAGGAAAAAGTTGGCGTACTGGATATTCCAGGCTTCTATGTTGGCTTGACCGATGATGTCAAAGTTCAGCTTCAGAAGCTGGAAAAACAGAACGTTAACAGCATCGTTATCGATCTGCGTTCAAACGGCGGTGGGGCGCTGACGGAAGCCGTTTCGCTTTCCGGTCTGTTTATCCCTTCTGGTCCGATAGTTCAGGTGCGCGACAATAACGGCAAAGTGCGTGAGGATAGCGACACCGACGGCGTGGTCTACTACAAAGGCCCGCTGGTGGTGCTGGTCGATCGTTTCAGTGCCTCGGCATCGGAAATCTTCGCTGCCGCGATGCAGGATTATGGTCGCGCGCTGATTGTCGGTGAGCCGACCTTCGGTAAAGGGACGGTACAGCAATATCGTTCGCTAAACCGAATTTACGATCAGATGCTTCGCCCGGAATGGCCTGCGCTGGGTTCGGTGCAGTACACCATTCAGAAGTTTTACCGTGTCAACGGCGGTAGTACGCAGCGTAAAGGGGTCACGCCGGATATCATCATGCCGACTGGCAATGAAGAGACGGAAACCGGAGAAAAATTTGAAGATAACGCCTTGCCGTGGGATAGCATTGATGCGGCGAAATACGTGAAATCGGACGATTTGGCCCCGTTTGGCCCGGAATTATTGAAAGAACACAACGCGCGTATCGCCAAAGATCCTGAGTTTCAGTACATCATGAAGGATATTGCACGTTTCAATGCCATGAAGGATAAGCGCAACATCGTCTCTCTGAATTATGCGCAGCGTGAGAAAGAGAACAATGAAGAAGACGCTCTGCGTCTGGCGCGTATTAACGATCGGTTTAAACGTGAGGGTAAACCGTTGCTGAAGAAACTGGACGATCTGCCAAAGGATTACCAGGAGCCGGACCCGTACCTTGATGAAACGGTGAAGATTGCTCTGGACCTGGCGCATCTTGAAAAAGAAAAACCAGCGGAGCAGGCGGCAGCCAATAAGTAACGCTAAACAGGCACAAAAAATTGTGCCTGTTTTTTTTAACAAGCGCAGAAGTCGTCAGGATAATGCTACAAAATGTAAAGTTGTGTTTTTCTCGTGACTTACCGCCTGGTGATGCTTGAAAATAGCCATAAGACCCATACGATGTGGGTAATCGCATAGTGCGCTTTGTTAAATTGAGGTTAAAAGAAAATTATGATGCGAATCGCGCTCTTCCTGCTGACGAACCTGGCCGTGATGGTCGTTTTCGGGCTGGTTCTGAGCCTGACAGGGATACAGTCGAGCAGCGTGCAAGGCTTGCTGATCATGGCGCTGCTGTTTGGTTTTGGCGGTTCTTTTATTTCATTGCTGATGTCCAAATGGATGGCGTTAAAATCCGTAGGAGGGGAAGTTATTGAACAGCCTCGCAATGAAAGAGAACGCTGGTTGATGAACACCGTAGCAACGCAAGCGCGCCAGGCCGGTATCGCCATGCCGCAGGTTGCTATCTACCATGCGCCGGACATTAACGCGTTTGCGACGGGCGCACGCCGTGACGCCTCATTGGTCGCTGTGAGCACCGGTTTGTTGCAAAACATGAGCCCTGACGAAGCGGAAGCCGTCATTGCGCATGAAATCAGCCATATTGCCAATGGCGATATGGTGACGATGACGTTGATTCAGGGGGTGGTTAACACCTTCGTTATCTTTATTTCGCGCATTATCGCGCAAATTGCTGCTGGTTTTCTGGGCGGCAACCGCGATGAAGGCGAAGGAAGTAACGGTAATCCGCTAATCTATTTCGCCGTTGCGACGGTGCTGGAACTGGTCTTCGGTATTCTGGCGAGCATCATCACCATGTGGTTCTCCCGTTACCGTGAGTTTCATGCCGATGCGGGATCGGCGAAGCTGGTTGGCCGTGAAAAAATGATTGCCGCGTTGCAGCGCCTGAAAACCAGCTACGAGCCGCAAGAAGCGACCAGCATGATGGCGTTTTGTATTAACGGTAAATCGAAATCGTTAAGCGAGCTGTTTATGACGCACCCACCGCTGGATAAACGCATTGAAGCGCTGCGTAGCGGTGAGTACCTGAAATAATAAGCCCACTGACAAGTATGAAAAGCGCGTCGAATGACGCGCTTTTTTTACGCCTGAACGCGTGGTTGCGTAATACGTAAACCGCTCACCACCGCCGCGAGAGTCGCCAGGATCGCCGCCGCGAGCAGCGAAAGATGCGTACCGCTATCGCCAAACTGGTTCAACATCAGCGCTACCAGCGCGGCGCCAGTACTTTGGCCTAACAGTCGCGCCGTGCCCAGCATCCCGCTGGCGCCACCGCTGCGCTCACGCGGCGCGGAAGTGATAATGGTGTGATTATTCGGCGACTGGAACAGGCCAAACCCTGCGCCACAAAGGATCATCGGCCAGATAATATTCAGATCGGAGGGGGAGGCTGGCAACATGACCAGCGCAAACAACCCGGCTGCCATTATCACCATTCCCAGCGCCCCCAGCAAACCGGCATGAAGACGTTCTATCAGGTATCCCGCCAGCGGCGCCATTACCATCGTTGCCAGCGGCCAGGGCGTCAATAACAGGCCGGTTTCTACTTCGCTACGGCCCAGCACGGTTTGCAGATAAAAAGGTAGCGAGACCATGGCTAACATTTGCGCGCAGAACGAGCAAATTGACGTGCCGATCGAGAGTGAAAAAAGCGGAATGCGTAACAAGTCGATGGGTAACAAAGGGACGGGCAAAGAAAGCTGGCGGCGCACGAAGAAAAACCCGACCACGACCAGAACGAGCAGCTCTGCGCCAATCAACGTTAGCGACTGTCCCTGGGCAAAGCCGCTCAATGCGGTAATCAGCAGGCCAAATGTGAGCGCATTCATTACCGCGCTCGGTAAGTCAAAGCGCGGCTTAGTGTCATGGGCGATGTTTGCTGGTAAAAAGCGGATGGCCAGAATTAACGCGATGATACCTAACGGGACATTAATCAGAAACAGCCATTTCCATGATGAGATGGATAAAATCGCTGCGGCGATCGTCGGACCCGCGGCGGAAGAGACTGCGACGATAAAAGAGTTAATTCCCATGCCTCGTCCCAGATGACGCTGGGGGTAGATAAGACGAATCAGCGCCGTGTTTACGCTCATTAGCGCCGCGCCGCCAAATCCCTGCGCGATGCGCGCCAGCGTCAGCATCTGCAGCGAGTCTGAAAGCGCGCAAAACAATGATGAAAGCAGAAATACCACTAAACCACATTTGTAGATCCGGCGATAACCAAACATGTCGCCTAAAAAAGACAGGGAAAGCAGTGAGACGACAATGGCGATTTGGTATGCATTGACAATCCAGATAGAGCTGGCAGGGGAGGCATGTAAATCAGTCGCAATGGTTGGCAGCGCGACATTAGCGATTGCGCCATCCAGAACCGCCATCGAAATACCGATAATAATCGTCAGGATAGCGCCGTATCTCTGCGGGAGGGGCAGGCCATCGGCCCGTGTTTTTTCCATAAGTATTTTGTAATAAGGGGAATTATGAGCTGAATAATAATGTTAGCATTAATACTGAGTTGTTATGTCGCAGATTTGTAACGAAGTAAGCAAAGATGGATTGCGGGCGACCTGGCGTGAAATTATAATAAAAACTCGTTCTGAATTTTATAAAACGCTCGTAATGAGGTGATAAATGGCAAACGCAGATCTGGATAAGCAGCCTGATTCTGTATCTTCTGTGCTGAAAGTTTTCGGCATTCTGCAGGCGCTGGGTGAAGAGCGTGAAATAGGGATTACCGAGCTATCGCAGCGCGTCATGATGTCGAAAAGCACCGTTTATCGCTTTTTGCAAACCATGAAAACGCTGGGCTACGTGGCTCAGGAGGGGGAGTCTGAAAAATACTCTCTGACGCTAAAGCTGTTTGAGCTGGGCGCGCGAGCTTTGCAAAATGTTGATCTCATCCGCAGTGCGGACATTCAGATGCGCGAACTGTCTCGTCTGACAAAAGAAACTATCCATCTTGGCGCGCTGGATGAAGACAGCATTGTCTATATCCATAAAATTGACTCTATGTACAATCTGCGGATGTACTCACGTATTGGGCGTCGTAATCCGCTGTACAGTACGGCCATCGGTAAAGTGCTTCTGGCCTGGCGCGACCGTGATGAGGTTAAGCAGATTCTCGACGGCGTAGAGTATAAGCAAAGCACGGGACGCACGATTACCAGCACTGAAGCGTTGCTGCCGCTGTTGGATGAAGTGCGTGCGCAAGGATACGGTGAAGATAACGAAGAACAGGAAGAAGGGTTACGTTGTATCGGCGTACCGGTATTTGACCGTTTTGGCGTAGTCATCGCAGGGTTAAGCATTTCGTTCCCGACGCTGCGTTTTTCAGAAGAACGCCTACAGGAATATGTGGCTATGTTACACGCCGCCGCGCGTAAAATTTCTGAACAAATGGGTTACAACGATTATCCCTTCTAAGCAACGTTATTAGCATGACGTTAAAAAAAAGCAGCTACGAAAAATGTAGCTGCTTTTTTTATAACATCGGGTGGGATGAAATCGTAAAAGTAGATAATATCTGTCGGCTTATTTAACGGTTATTAAAATATTATTTAACAGTACTTATGAACAACAGCCAATATAGGGGAATTATTGGTTGTAGTTTCACTGTGAAATTATTTATTACCGCTTAGCCATTATCCACCACGGTGGCGATTTTTCTGAAAATGGGACAGTCGGAAAAGCCAATAATGCCGCTGTTGGTATGGAGATATTGCGCCGTGCTGGTGCCGCGTGCGGTCAGGTAATGGCACTGTAAACCCAGCCCCGCAGCGTTCACTTTACTTCCCACCAGGATGCCATAGCCGCTCATCAGCAGGCCTATCCACACCAGGGCAAACAATACAATTGCGCGAATGATCAAACGCATTACTACCTCTTTTCTTTTTTAGTTAGAATAAGAGTAGCGTGTACATTGATTGAAACAAGTGAATCATTCCTAAAAACATATAATGCCGCTACAGTTACTCCTGGTTTAAGTAACTCATGATAATTTAGCGACATAAGATGTAAGATCGGAGAGTGGAGTGAAAAAATTTCGATGGGTCGTTCTCGGCATCGTGGTGGTAGTATGCCTGTTGCTGTGGGCGCAGGTGTTTAATATCATGTGCGATCAGGATGTACAATTTTTCAGCGGTATTTGCGCCATCAATAAATTTATTCCCTGGTAAACGTTTTACACCAGAGATTTCCTTCCCGTGTAGCAGTGGTAGAATGACGTCTCTACATTGAGGTGGTGAAATGAACGACGTTTTAAACTCTGGTGCGTTTTCTCTTGCATCTTTAATAGTATCAATGGTGGTTCTGGTGGTGGGGCTGGCGCTCTGGTTCTTTGTCAACCGGGCAAGTTCCCGTGCCAACGAGCAGATAGAACTGCTCGAAGCGTTATTGGATCAACAGAAGCGGCAAAACGCGTTGTTACGTCGCCTTTGCGAAGCAAACGAACCAGAAAAAGAAGCGGAACCCGCAACAGCGGCAAGCGAACCAAAAGAGGATGAGGACATCATTCGTCTGGTTGCAGAACGATAATGCTTACCGGGGCGCAAATGGCGCCAGTGCCATACGCCCCATTTCCCCGTCGGATCTCTCCGCGTTGCCGTTTGCAACTGATACTACAGCATCAACACCTTACATAATATATGGCTTTATATGCAACATAGTTTTATATGTATAACAAATGGACATATGGCATTTTTGTGATACTGCTCATTCTCTCTTAAAAGCGAAACGTTTCTATCTCTTTATGGATTGTCATTGTTTGTTCATTATTTTAAGGCATTCTGTAAAGACGCAGAACATCACAAAAAGCGGTGTCGAGAATCGCTTTTCTTTTCTATTATTTTGATTAAAAGGTGTTTTTTATCATTGTGACAATTTATGCATAACTCAGCATAAAAAGTGATATGAAAAATACAGCTTTTAAATGTGATTTGATGCACTGGAAGAAGCGAAGTTATTGAGCTATGGTAGAAAAATGGCTTTTCAGCAGTGACGTTGTCAGAAGTCCGTCAGCGCGTAAGGATATATCTTTCGCAATTTTGTTGCATAAACGTGCTGTCAATTTGTGAAGGTTCTCGTAATTTGTGCGACGGATCGAGACACGTTTAAAAATGGCTTGCCATAATTAACGTTGTATGTGATAACAGGCTTTGGGTTAAACGAGGTACAGTTCTGTTTATGTGTGGCATTTTCAGTAAAGAAGTCCTGAGTAAACACGTTGACGTTGAATACCGCTTCTCTGCCGAACCTTATATTAGTGCCTCAAGCAGTAATGTCTCAGTTTTATCTATGTTATGCCTACGGGCAAAGAAAACACTCTAAGGAATTTTGCAAATGGCAAAGATTAAAGGTCAAGTTAAGTGGTTCAACGAATCCAAAGGTTTTGGCTTCATTACTCCGGCTGACGGCAGCAAAGATGTGTTCGTACACTTCTCCGCTATCCAGGGCAATGGTTTCAAAACTCTGGCTGAAGGCCAGAACGTTGAGTTCGAAATTCAGGACGGCCAGAAAGGTCCGGCTGCTGTTAACGTAACAGCTATCTGATCGACACCACTGATTTGATGCGTTTGTCGCGTCAGCCTCAGATATAAAGCCTCGCTAAAAGCGGGGCTTTTTAATTCAATATCCTTCAAAATGTGTCTGGATGCGCTCTCGTTAGCGATTTGTTGCAAAGGCTCGAGGTTATTAGCATTGTTTTTTCTGGTTTTTCCGGCCGTTTCCCGTTAAATCAATCACCTGAAAAATGATTCGGCTGGAGATCAGGTGAAAAAGAAAAGCGACGGCGATACCCGTAATTTTACGCCCATACGTTTTGCACTACTTTGCACTGCCATTCTGCTCAGTATGGCATTGTTGTTAGGGCGGGTGGCATGGCTGCAAATTGTTACGCCGTCGAAACTGGTGAAACAAGAAGATATGCGCTCGCTTCGTGAAGTGACCACGGCCTCTCCACGCGGCATGATCACCGACAGAGAAGGGCGGCCCTTAGCGGTGAGCGTTCCGGTTAATGCTGTCTGGGCCGATCCGAAGACTATCATAAGCAAAGGCGGCGTTGGCTACAATGAGCGCTGGCAGGCGCTGGCCAGCGCCTTACATCTGTCTCTCAGTACGCTTGCGGAACGGGTAAACAGTAACCCGGCAGGCCGTTTTATCTACCTTGCGCGCCAGGTTTCACCCCAGCAAGCCGAATGGATAGATAAACTGAATCTACCGGGTATTAACCTGCGGGAAGAGTCGCGCCGTTTTTACCCTGCCGGACACGTAGCGGCCAATTTGATCGGCTTTACCAATATCGACGGGCAGGGAATAGAAGGTATTGAAAAAAGCTTTAACGCGCAACTGACGGGAAAACCGGGCTCCCGACTGGTGCGTAAAGATAAATTTGGTCACGTTATTGAGAACATTACGGAAGTGAATCCGGTTCCTGCTCATGAACTTCAGCTTAGCATTGATGAACGTCTGCAAACGGTTACCGAAGATGCGCTGGATAACGCCGTCATCTGGAACAAAGCGGAATCCGGCGCTGCCGTATTGATTAACATCCCAACGGGTGAAATTCTCTCGATGGCGAGCTATCCGGATTTCAATCCGAACAACCGTGAAGGCGCGCAGTTGGACGATTTTCGTAACCGCGCGATTAGCGACACTTTCGAACCCGGTTCTACTGTGAAGCCATTGGTCATTATGACTGCGTTACAGCAGGGCATCGTGCAGCCGGACAGTGTTATCGATACCCATCCTTTTACTCTCGATGGACACCGTATCCGCGACGTCGGTTACTATCCGGAACTGACATTAACCGGCATTTTGCAAAAATCCAGCGATACCGGCGTTTCTCACCTTTCTCTGGCGATGCCGGTGCAGAAATTAATGGATACTTATAAAAGCTTTGGTTTCGGCGTGCCTACCGGACTGGGTCTCACCGGAGAGAGCAGCGGGTTATTACCGAAACGCCGTTACTGGAGTGATTTAGATCGCGCTACCTTCGCTTTTGGCTATGGATTAATGGTGACGCCGCTGCAACTGGCGCATGTTTATGCCACGATTGGCAGCTTTGGTATCTACCGTCCGTTATCGATCACCAAAGTTGATCCGCCCGTGATCGGCACGCGGGTAATGCCGGAAGAACTGGTGCACGAGGTGGAACATATGATGGAGAGCGTCGCGTTGCCTGGCGGCGGCGGAACAAAAGCCGCAGTAAGAGACTACCGTATTGCGGTCAAAACCGGGACGGCGAAAAAAATTGGCGATGATGGTAAATACGTCGATAAGTATGTGGCATATACCGCAGGCGTCGCGCCGGCAAGTAACCCCAGATTTGCGCTGGTGGTGGTGATTAATAATCCGCAAAACGGGGCTTATTATGGCGGCGCGGTATCTGCGCCCGTATTCAGCCAGATCATGGGCGATGTGCTGCGGCTGGAAAATGTTGAGCCAGACGGTATGCCAGCCGATTCAGATCACCTTCTGGTGATGCATGGCAGCCACGTTGCGGTTCCGGGCTCGTAAAGGATTTTCCCGGGGCGCAATTCGCGTTACACTTGCGCCCTTTAGCGCCCCAGTCCGGAGTTGTCATGTCGTTTACCTGTCCGCTTTGCCATCAGCCGCTTACGCAGATTAATAACAGCGTTATATGTCCACAGCGCCATCAGTTTGATGTGGCGAAAGAGGGCTACATCAATCTGCTGCCGGTACAGCATAAACGTTCGCGCGATCCGGGCGACAGCGCCGAAATGATGCAGGCAAGGAGAGCGTTTCTTGATGCAGGCCATTATCAGCCGCTGCGCGATGCCGTGATTAACCTGTTGCGCGAGCGGCTGGATCAGTCGGCCACGGCGATTCTGGATATCGGCTGCGGCGAGGGGTATTACACTCATGCTTTTGCCGAGGCGTTGCCGGGAGTCACCACGTTTGGACTGGACGTTGCTAAAACGGCGATCAAAGCGGCAGCGAAGCGCTATTCGCAGGTGAAGTTTTGTGTGGCGTCAAGCCATCGACTGCCCTTTGCCGATGCGTCAATGGATGCGGTGATCAGAATCTACGCCCCGTGTAAGGCGCAGGAATTGGCGCGCGTGGTGAAACCAGGTGGTTGGGTCGTTACCGCCACGCCTGGACCGCATCATCTGATGGAACTAAAAGGGCTCATTTATGATGAGGTGCGTTTACATGCGCCGTATACCGAGCAGCTCGACGGATTCACATTGCAGCAGAGTACCCGCCTTGCTTATCACATGCAGCTCACCGCCGAAGCGGCTGTAGCACTGTTGCAAATGACGCCATTTGCCTGGCGCGCCAGACCAGAAGTGTGGGAACAACTGGCTGCCAGCGCCGGACTTAGCTGCCAGACGGATTTCAACCTTCATCTCTGGCAGCGTAACCGTTAACCGTGAAAATGCGTCCAGAGGATCTGGGCGCCAATTCCTATCAGTACGACCCCGCCGAGAATTTCAGCACGCTTACCCAGCATTGGGCCGATAAAGCGACCGATCATCATTCCGAGGGTGGACATGATAAGCGTGGCGCAACCGATAGCTAATGCGGTAGCGATGATGTTTACCTGCAAAAACGCCAGACCGACGCCAACCGCCATCGCATCGAGGCTGGTCGCGATAGCCGTCGTGACTAATAGCCAAAAGCTGTGGCGGCGTAACGGTGTTTCATCTTCATCACTACCGCCGCGGATACCTTCGATGATCATGCGTCCGCCCAGAAAGATCAGCAGAACAAAGGCTATCCAGTGGTTCCATTCCAGAACGAATTTACTCGCCAATATCCCCAGCCCCCAGCCGATTAACGGGGTCAGCGTTTCAACCGCGCCAAAGATAAGGCCGGTACGCAACGCTTCTGAGAATTTGGGTTTATGTAGGGTGGCGCCTTTGCCAATTGATGCCGCGAAAGCATCCATCGACATGCCGAAAGCGAGAAGAACAGTAGCAGTAAAGTGCATGACAACGTCCTGACCGGGGTATCCATTAAACACATCACTGCCCCCAGCAAACATGCATGTCGCCATTCTGTGACGAAATACACAGCAGTTGATGCGCCTATGGTCTCGCCTGACCAGCGGCGGCTGGTCCGTACGCGCCACGTTTTGCAACGAGTATGTTGACGCGTACATTTCCGGAGTCTGGAAATCGGCTACTCCCCAATTGACGGCGCAACATTAACATATTTTTAGAATATAAAACAACAGCGATAAAATATTATTTGCCTTCTAATTGAAAACGATTTTCATTTAGATTTATTCATCAATAAAACGTTAAATTAAATAACAATTGGTCAATAGAAAATATAGCCTTAGCTATATTATGATTCGAAATAAAATTCGAAAAACATAGTTGAGGCTATATCTTAGATTATTGATTTTCAATAAGAAGTTTATATATTTTTTCCAGATCGTCGATATTGCGTACACGGATAAGCAAGCGTCGTTGTTCTAATTGCATCACCAGTACGCCGTCTTCCGATAAATTCATCTCTTTAATACGGTTATATTCTATCCAGACATTGGCGAAGAAAAAGCCACGTTGTTTAAAGATGATCCGTGGCGTGCGGATCCAGAATATATAAAACCCCATTAACGCCAGCGCGCTTAATAACCATGTGGTCATCTGCGCTCCGTGGCCGGTTACGTTGTTATAAATAAGGATGGCGACCAGCCCAACGAAGATAACGCTGTCTACGCGACCGCGGCGGAGCAGGGCTATAGAAAGCAGAGTGGGGCCATTGCGACGGGGCATGATGAACTGATCGTAGAGAGCGTAAGCCAATAATGCGGCAATAAAGAGAATCAGCACCAGGTCCGTGATAGTCATTTATCCTCCAGAGAAATAAAAAAACGGGGCCGTTTGGCCCCGGTAGTGTACAACAGCCTTACTGACCCAGCAGTCCTACGGAGTAGCCGGCGATACCGATGACGAAGAAGCCCACGATAATCCACAGCGGGTTAACTTTCTTACGCAGCAGCCACATACAGGCAAAGGTCAACAGTAGCGGAACCAGACCCGGCATCAGCTGGTCGAGAATGGTTTGCACGGTGGTAACGCGGGTCTGACCATCCTGACCGGTGATGGTGGAGACCACCAGCGGGATATTCACGTGCGTCCACTTGTTAACCAATGCCCCCATGACAAACAGGCCGAGGATTGACGCCCCCTCAGTCAGTTTTTGCAGGAAGCCGCCGCCCATATCTTTAACGATATCGACGCCTTTGCGGTAGCCATAAGCTACGCCATAATAGCGGGTCGCCAGACGCACCAGGTTAAACAGGATGAAAAACAGCAGCGGACCAAGCAGGCTGCCGCTCATTGCAATACCTGCGCCCAGCGCCGCGAATACCGGACGGACGGTACCCCAGAAGATAGGGTCGCCGACGCCTGCCAGCGGTCCCATCAGACCGACTTTGATGCCGTTGATAGCACCATCGTCAATCTCTGCGCCGTTCGCACGCTTTTCTTCCATTGCCAGGGTCACGCCCAGTACCGGCGCCGCAACGTAAGGATGGGTGTTAAAGAACTCCAGGTGACGTTTAATCGCCTGTTTACGCGCGTCATTATTCTCCGGATACAGGCGACGAATCGCCGGCACCATAGAGAAGCAGAAGCCCAGCGCTTGCATACGTTCGAAGTTCCATGACCCCTGGAACAGGTTAGAACGAAGAAATACGCCGCGAATATCGCTCGGAGTGAGTTTTTTCTCGGTGGTAGTTTTAGTCATATCAACCATTTCGCTCACCTGTTAGTCCAGTTCGTTATCGAGATCGTTATTGCCAGCCGCCGCTGCAGGCGCGCCCGCTACACGGTTGTATTTCGGGCTCAGCTGGATGTAAAGAATAGCCATCACTGCGCCGATGACACCCAGTGCGACCAGGTTGAAGTTTGTGAAAGCCGCGGTGACGAAACCGAGGTAGAAGAACGGCATCAGGTAGCCTGCGCGCATCATGTTGATAACCATCGCATAACCAACCACGACGATCATGCCGCCGGCGATGTTCAGACCGCCCGTGACGACTTCAGGAATCGCATTCAGCATCCCCTGTACTTCGCTGGTGCCTACGGAGATGGCAACGATAACCGCCGGGATAGCGATACGCATTGCCTGCAGGAACAGAGAAGAAACGTGCAGCCAGGAGAGCGCCGTCAGGTTGCCGTTTTCAGCCGCCTTGTCCGCCGCGTGCTGGAATGCCACGGTGATGGTACGAACGATAATGGTCAGTACCTGGCCTGCCGCCGCCAGCGGAATCGCCAGCGCGATACCGGCGCCAATGCTTTGATGCCCGGCGATGACCAGAACGGTAGAGATGATGGACGCCAGTGCGGCATCAGGCGCAACGGCAGCACCGATGTTCATCCAGCCCAGAGCGATCATTTCCAGAGTACCGCCGATGATAATACCGGTTTTCATGTCCCCCAAAACGGCGCCGATTAAGGTACAGGCGATCAGCGGACGGTGGAACTGAAATTCATCAAGTACCGACTCCATACCTGCGATACATGCGACGATGAACACCAGCACAATCTGAAGAGTGGTAATCTCCATTGTACTTCTCCTATTGCTATCTTAAGTGTGAAAGCTAATTAAATGCCGGCGGTTATTTCGCCACTTTGGCAATTAAATCCATCATTTTCAGTTTCGGATCGGTGGAAACTTTACGCACCTCAAGCTCGATGCCGCGCTCGTTGAGCTTTTTAAAGGCTTCGATATCCTTTTCATCGACGGAAACGGCGTTGTTCACCTGCGTTTTACCTTGACGGTAGGCCATACCGCCAATGTTCACGGAGGTGACTTTCACGCCGCCCTCAACGATGCGCTCGACGTCGGTAGGATTGGTAAACAGAAGCATCACGCGTTCGCCGGCGTATTTCGGGTTATTGTAGACGCGAATCATCTTCGCGACGTCAACCACATGCGCCGTAACGCCCGGCGGCGCAACTTGCGTCAGCAGCGTTTTACGTACGGTATCCGCCGCGACTTCATCGCTCACAACAATAATACGGCTGACATTGGTCTCTTTGGTCCAGCGGGTAGCGACCTGACCGTGAATGAGGCGGTCATCAATACGGGCAAGCCCGATAACCATATAATCATTCGGGCCCATCGGTTTTGCCGGCGTGGCCGCTTTTGGCGCGGCGGCGACTGGCGCTGGCGCGGCTTTTTCTACCGGTTTCGCTTTCAGCGCTTTTACGCCTTCACGACCGGTTTCTACCGCCAGTGCGACCAGCTCGTCAAAGCTTGGATCGTCGTCACGAGCCATAAACGTTTCGACCAGCATCGGGATGTTGACGCCGGCAATAACTTCATAGCGCTCTTTATCGACGACAATGCGGCTGGCAGCATTAAACGGACTGCCTCCCCATGTATCAACGAGAAATAGCACGCCTTTACTGGTATCGAGTTTAGCCAACTGAGCGTTGTACTTTTCGATCAGCGTTTCGGCATTTTCGCCTGGAACGAAATCGATCCAGCCGACGTTTTCCTGCTCGCCTAACAGCATTTCGGCTGTTTTAAGTAACTGCTCTGCAGCCCAACCATGTGTGCCTATAACAATAGCAATGGTCACTTGCTACCTCCTTTATTATTGTCAACACATCAACTTGACAGATGTATTTTTTGAATCGCCGTCCGCAAGCGAATCGATTCAGATGAGGGTTACAACGAAAAACGCATGATTTTCGTGAATTATTTTAGATATCGAAAAAAATATTTTGTGTGATGGAGATCCGTAATTTTGTTTTCGATAATGAGAAATTTCGAAGTGTAAAATATCCCGGTTACATCTCTTTGCAAAGGAAGGTAAATCTTTGCCAAAAACCAGTTGTCTCTGTTATGTTTAGATTCCGTTTAATTAGAATGGGGTATAGGGCAGCAGCCCGTTGTATGGATCGTCACCGACGTCATTTCACTCTTTGGCCGTTTTGCGCCTGTCAATCTGGCATATCTTGCCATAGCCTTACTTTGTTTATTGCGTTACCGCCTGCATCCTTTGAGATGTTGTGGGCGCCGTTTAGTCATTCCTTAAGCAGGAGCTTGTCATGGAATTATTAATGGATCCCTCAATTTGGGTGGGTTTACTCACGCTCGTCGTCCTGGAAATTGTCCTGGGTATCGATAACCTGGTCTTTATCGCGATCCTCGCCGATAAATTGCCGCCAAAGCAGCGTGACAAAGCGCGTCTTATCGGGCTCTCGCTGGCGCTGATTATGCGTCTGGCGCTGCTGTCCATTATTTCGTGGCTGGTGACCTTAACAAAGCCGCTCTTTACCGTCTGGGATTTTACCTTCTCCGGCCGCGATTTAATTATGCTGCTGGGCGGTATATTCCTGCTGTTTAAAGCGACCACCGAGCTGCATGAACGTCTGGAAAACCGCGAGCATGACACCGGACACGGTAAAGGCTATGCGAGCTTCTGGGTGGTAGTCACGCAGATTGTCATCCTGGATGCGGTCTTCTCGCTGGACGCCGTGATTACGGCGGTAGGTATGGTAAACCATCTGCCGGTTATGATGGCGGCGGTGGTGATTGCGATGGCGGTGATGCTACTGGCGTCAAAACCGCTGACCCGTTTTGTCAACCAGCATCCGACGGTGGTGGTGCTCTGTCTGAGTTTCCTGCTGATGATCGGCTTGAGCCTGGTGGCGGAAGGGTTTGGTTTCCATATTCCGAAAGGGTACCTGTACGCGGCAATTGGTTTCTCGATCGTTATCGAGGTGTTTAACCAGATTGCGCGCCGCAACTTTATTCGTCATCAGTCCACGTTGCCGCTGCGCGCGCGTACTGCGGACGCTATCCTGCGTCTGATGGGCGGTAAACGTCAGGCAAGTACGCAACATGAGACGGATAGCCCGGCCGCGATATCGGTGTCGGAAGGCGCCTTCGCCGAAGAAGAACGCTACATGATTAACGGCGTACTGACTCTGGCGTCGCGCTCCCTGCGCGGCATTATGACGCCGCGAGGCGAAATTAGTTGGGTGGATGCGAATCTCAGCGTAGCTGAAATCCGTCAGCAGTTACTCTCTTCTCCGCATAGCCTGTTCCCGGTATGTCGGGGCGAGCTGGATGAAATTATCGGTATCGTTCGGGCGAAAGAGTTGCTGGTGGCGCTGGAAGAGGGCGCGGACGTTGCGGCTATCGCCGCGTCTTCTCCGGCGATAGTGGTGCCGGAAACGCTTGATCCTATCAATCTGTTAGGCGTTTTGCGTCGCGCGCGCGGCAGTTTCGTTATCGTCACTAACGAGTTCGGCGTGGTGCAGGGGCTGGTTACGCCGCTGGATGTGCTGGAAGCGATTGCCGGTGAGTTCCCGGATGCCGATGAAACGCCGGAAATCGTTGCCGATGCCGAGGGCTGGATAGTGAAGGGCGGCACCGATCTTCATGCGTTACAGCAGGCGCTGGAAGTTGACCATCTGGTGAACGAAGAGGGCGATATTGCGACGGTCGCGGGGTTAGTGATCGCCGCTAATGGCCATATTCCTCGTGTAGGCGATGTCATTGATGTTCCGCCACTGCGGATCACCATTGTCGAGGCCAACGACTACCGTGTCGATCTGGTTCGGATTGTTAAAGAACAGCCTGCCCACGACGAAGAGGAATAACGTCACACGCAGGAATCAAGTCTATAGATGCGGCATCGCGGACATAATCTGTCCGTTATGCCGGGCGGGCGGCGGCGCGCTGCCCGCCAGCCACTGTGGAAATTCGCTAATGGGCATCGGCTTCGCATAGAGATAGCCCTGTAACATTTGCACGCCATGCTGGCGCAAATGCTGTGCCTGCGTCTGGTTTTCGACCCCTTCCGCCACCAGTTCAATATTCAGTCTTTGCCCCAGCGCGATAATAATATCGGTCACCGTTGAATTGACCGCATCGGTACCGATGGCGGCGGTGAAGGATTTATCGATTTTCAAAATATCCGGCCGCAGTTTTTCCAGCCAGGAGAGCGAGCTGTTTCCTGTGCCAAAATCATCGATGGCTAACTTCACGCCTTTACGATGCAGCTCGCGCATCAGGCGGTAATCAACGTCAAGCAACGCGTCGCGTTCCGTGAGCTCCAGCACCAGTTGCTGAACAGGTTCCGCACTAAACCAGTACTGATTAAGATCTTTGAGAAGCACGCCGTGTCGGAAATGGCTTGCCGCTACATTGATGCCGATATGAAACTGATGGTTGATGGGGAAGTAGTGCCGCTGCCGAATGGTTTCCGCAATCACATAGCGGGTCAGCGGCGCTATCAGGTTATGTTCCTCGGCGATAGGAATAAAAACATCCGGTGAGATCCAGCCCTGGCGCGGGTTGTTCCAGCGTAACAGGATCTCAACGCCGGTACATTGCTGCGTGCGGGCATTAAGCAACGGCTGACAAAATAGCTCAAACTCCCGTTCGGCAAGGGCCAGATTAATTTCCCAGGAAAAGCTCATTCTGCTGGCCGTTGCCAGCCAGGCGATATAACCGATCAACAGGCTAAGCAATACGGCCAGCGGTAACTGCGTCGGGAGATGTTTGAACGCCAGTACGCCTGCCGACGGCCCGCTGACGCTGATAGTAAAAGGGAAATGCCGCGATGAAAGCTGGTAACGCTCTTCATCTTTTTTTAATTCCGGAAGAGTATCGACCACGCCCCGACCATATAACAGGTGCCGTTTGCCGACCGTCAGGCTGGCGCTGGTAATTTGCGGCTGCTGAGGCTCAAGTAGCATAGTCGCCAGCAAGTCAATATTCACAATTTCCATCACGCCATCCTGGCCATCGGCAGAGGCGGGATACCACTGAATGAGGATCGGGCTTCCCTTGAGTAACGATTGGTCCGTGGAAAGTAGCAGCAGATCGCCAACTGCGGGAAGATCGGGCTGAAGCTGGCGTATGGGAGTGTTACGGGCGCCAAAAATGCTTGAGCAGTAGAGAATTCCCTCTTTTACCAGCCCGATAGAACGAATGGTTTGCAGGCGGGCGGCTTGCTTACGCAACGGCAAATGCGCGGTCGCGCACGGAAGCTCAAGTAAGGGTAGCAGTATGTTTCGTCCGACCAGGAGAGGATGCAGCACATTATCCAGCGCATCAACGGCATGATTCGCGAATGCAACCGTGCGATGGTGATTTAAGTTCCGCTCCGAAATAAATCGGATGCTCAACGTAAGAATGAGCGTGACCAGTGCACAAATCGTGCAAACAATGAAACGATTACGGCGATAATGATTGATGATCCGTTGTGCTGTTTGCATGCGGGCCGCCCAATAAGCGTTGGCGACAAAAGCCAACCGCGACACAGCAAGTGTAGTGGGGAAACGTGGAGTCGACGAGGAAGAGATAAAAATTTCGCCCATCCGTAGCAGATGGGCGAAGGGAGGGGAAACGGCGTTTAATCACACTGGACTTTAATAGCCAACCCGCCGCGCGACGTTTCGCGGTATTTTGCGTTCATGTCTTTTCCGGTCTCGTACATCGTTTCGATGACTTTATCCAACGAGACGCGCGGCGCGCTGGTTCGACGCATGGCCATACGCGCAGCGTTGATCGCTTTAACCGAAGCAATGGCGTTACGTTCGATACACGGCACCTGCACCTGACCGGCAACCGGGTCGCAGGTCAGCCCCAGGTTATGCTCCATGCCGATTTCAGCGGCAACGCAAACCTGTTCCGGACTGGCGCCCAGCAGTTCAGCAAGGCCTGCCGCCGCCATCGAACAGGCGACCCCGACTTCGCCCTGACAGCCGACTTCCGCGCCGGAAATAGACGCGTTCATCTTATACAGCGCGCCAATAGCGCCTGCCGCCAGGAAGTAGCGGGTGTAAATATCCGGGCTGACAGACTCAATAAAATGGTCGTAGTAAGCCAGTACCGCAGGCACGATGCCGCACGCGCCGTTGGTTGGCGCCGTCACGACGCGACCACCTGCGGCGTTCTCTTCGTTCACCGCCAGAGCAAACATGTTCACCCAGTCAATGACGTTCATCGGATCGCTGGAAAGCTTATCGCTGGAAACCAGCATACGACGCAGCGCAGAGGCGCGACGCGGTACGCGCAGCGGCCCCGGCAGCACGCCTTCGGTATTCATACCACGATCAATACAGGCCTGCATGGTCTGCCAGACGTGACCGAAATACTCT
Source organism: Salmonella sp. 2020_1459 (assembly GCF_043847915.1). Lineage (NCBI taxonomy): Bacteria > Pseudomonadati > Pseudomonadota > Gammaproteobacteria > Enterobacterales > Enterobacteriaceae > Salmonella > Salmonella sp. 2020_1459. Next base: position 83,253 of record NZ_JBCMFA010000001.1, read on the forward strand.
TCAATCTCTTTCTTGCTATGCAGCGCCAGTTCGTTTTGCATCACCATGCCGGAGAGTGAAAGGCCGGTACTGTTGCAATACTCCAGCATTTCTTTCGCCGATTTAAACGGATAAGGTACAGTAACCTCATTCGTCGCTTCCTGGCCGAAATGCTCTTCATCAACGATAAAGCCGCCGCCGATGGAATAGTACGTCTTGCTATAAATGACCGTGTCGTCATGCCAGGCGTGGATCTGCATCCCGTTTTCATGCAGCGGCAAATTGCCGTTGTGAAAACGCATTCCGTCATCTTTCGGGAAGTCGACTTCGTGACGTCCCTGGGCCAGTAACAGACGCTCGCGCGTTTCGACGTCGCGAATAAAACCGGGGATACTATCAATATCCACGGTAGCGGGTTCATTACTCGCCAGACCCATAATAATGGCGATATCGGTATGGTGACCTTTCCCCGTCAGCGACAGCGAGCCGTAGACATCGACAGCGACGCGGGTAACGTTATCCAGTAATCCTTTTTCGACCAGGTCATCGACGAACTGTTTACCGGCCTTCATCGGGCCAACAGTGTGGGAAGAGGAGGGACCAATCCCTACCTTAAACATGTCGAATAGGCTAATCACGATAATACTCCTGACAGGGCAACCGGGGCTTCCGGTTACGATGTTATAACTGCGCATAGTGTAAGAGGGAACGCTGGCATCAGCTTAACTATTCACATGAATTAAACTAATGAATAACCGCGTTTTTACTAATATTGCGACAGTAATCTCAAGTCGTGTCTTGCGCGCGTAAAGTTAAGTATATACACGTTGCCCTTCAGGCTGCCTCTTTGGGGGAGGCGATTGTTACCGCCTTGAGGCAATGTGAATGGCGTTGTGTACAGTCAGGGCTTTACGCCAATTTGCAGCGCCAGCTCACGAAGAATGTTTGCGGTCATGCCCCAGACGAAATAATGCTCATACCAGGAGAGCCATACGCGGTGCGAATTGCCGCGACGGTAAACATCAAGCGGATGATATCGCCCCAGTTGCAACGCTTGCGCCAGCGGCATTTCAAACACCGCAGACACTTCATCTTCACTGGCGCGCCAGGGGAGATTTGGCGGAATAATGCCGACCACCGGGGTGACCTGAAAACCGGTCACGCTGTCTACCGGCGGTAAAACGCCAATCACTTCCACGGCTTGCGGCGGGATGGCGACTTCCTCCTGCGCTTCGCGAAGCGCTGCGGCGATAAGCGAAGCATCGGTACTGTCCACGGCCCCGCCGGGAAAGGCGACCTGTCCGGCGTGTTTGCGCAAATGAATAGCCCGCTGGGTCAACAGCAGCCCCGGCTGGGGGCGGCGAACCACAGGGATCAGTACGGCGGCCTGACGTTGATTTAACGTTTCATGAGTCATCTGCGGGCGCAAAAGCTGAAAGCGCGATAAGAAATGATCGAGCGTCAGACGGCTGGTATCCACGTATTAGTTCTCCAGTGGGTGCAGGATACGATTAACTTTATCAAAAGTTTCCTGATATTCCGCATCTTCGTTGCTATCGGCCACGATACCGCCGCCGGCTGAGCAATAGAGTTGGCCCTGCGTTGCCGTGACGGTGCGGATAGTAATACTGGTATCCATCTTGCCGCAGAAACTCAGATAACCGATGCTACCGCACCAGGCGTTGCGTCGCTGCGGCTCCAGTTCGTCGATAATTTCCATTGCCCGCACTTTAGGCGCGCCGGTAATGGAGCCGCCGGGGAAAGCCGCGCGCAGCAGGTCGGTAGCATGAAGCGAGTCCGGTAAACGGGCGGTAATGGTGCTAACCAGATGGTGAACGGCAGGAAATGGTTCGACGACGAACAGTTCCGGCACTTTCACCGAACCCGGCACGGCGACCCGGCCAATATCGTTACGCATCAAATCGACAATCATCAAATTTTCAGCGCGATCTTTCATTGAATTAGCCAGTTTCTGCGCCTGCTGACGATCCGCCTGCGGATCGTTAAGCCGTGGAAGCGTACCTTTGATCGGGCGCGTCTGAATATGACCGTTCTCCAGTTGGATAAAACGCTCGGGAGAAAGGCTCAATATGGCGCCGTCATGTAAACGAAGAAAGGCGCTGAACGGGGCGCGATTTGCGCGGTTAAGGCGTTCGAAAGCCTGCCACTCATCACCCTCGTAGCTCGCCTGAAAACGCTGGGAAAGATTGACCTGATAGCAGTCCCCGCTGTGCAGCCAGGCCTGCACCTGACGAAACTTCTCGCCATACTCGCAACGCGTCATATTGGATTGCCAGGCCGAGGTAAGCCTGAAGGGCGTTCGGGTTGGCGCGCGCTGGCTGGTGAGCCAGCGATATCGGGCGTCTGCATCGTGATAGCTTATCAGCGACACTACCTGTTTATGGTGATCGACAATCAGCGCCCAGTCGTAAAGGCCAATCGCCATATCGGGTAAAGCGATATCGCGCGCGGCAGTATCGGGCAGAATTTCGAAACGCCGCCCTAAATCATAACCAAACAGACCCAGCGCGCCGCCCTGAAAGGGTAAGTCAGGGTCAGGCTGAGGATGAAAAGGCAGCGCCTCCAGTTGAGTCTGCAAAACGTGTAACGGATCGTCGAGAGTGACGGTAGTCGTGCGCGCAGTACATACCGTGGTTTCCTGCGCGCGCGTGGTCAGCGTGGTGACAGGATCGGCGACCAGAATATCAAAGCGGTTATAGGGATGAATAGCATCACCTGAATGCAGCAGCATCGCCCAGGGCAAATGGTTTACGGGCGCAAAATAGTGTTCAGCGGCGTCCGGACGCCAGGGTAAGGTGATAACAGTGGGAGATAACGTCTTCATCATTCCTGACTCGTTACAACACTACTGGCTTACCGCCGGGTAGCGTGAAATAATTAGCGCTAACAATTTAGCAGGAGTTAATCATGTTTGCAGGTTTACCTTCACTCAGTCATGAACAACAGCAAAAAGCCGTAGAACGTATCCAGGAATTGATGTCGCAAGGTATGAGCAGCGGAGAAGCGATTGCCCAGGTAGCGGGCGAACTTCGCGCCAACCATACCGGCGAACGGATAGTGGCGCGTTTTGAGGATGAAGACGAATAAGCGGCTTATACCGCCGCGACAATCTTAATCTCAACTTTATATTTCGGGTTCATCAACCCGGCCTGTACGGTACAGCGTACCGGCGCATGGCCTGCGACGACCCACGCATCCCACGCCTTATTCATGGCGGCAAAATCCGCTTTATCGCTCAGGAAAATAGTGGCATCCAGAATACGTGACTTACTGGAGCCCTGTTTTTCCAGCACCGCATCAATTTGCGCCAGAGTATTCGCCGTTTGCTCAAAAGCGTCGGCGTCGAGGTTTTCCGGCACGCCGGTATACCACAGCGTATTATTGTAGATCACCACGTCTGACCAACGATCTTCGGCATCAATACGCACGATAGACATCACTTATTCCTCATTTGCTTTCCATTTGAATGGCTCAAGACTGCCACAATGTGGCGCCGCCGTCACCTCTGTAACTGGCGTAAGCCTTTCTACCCTGACATAATCCCCTGTGCAAATTAACAGGGGGCAGTGTGACGGACGATTTTGCAGCAGATGGCCAACTGGCCAAAGCGATAACTGGCTTTAAACCGCGCGAACCACAGCGACAAATGGCGGTTGCCGTAACACAAGCGATTGAAAATGCGCAGCCTCTGGTTGTTGAAGCCGGCACCGGAACCGGGAAGACCTATGCTTACCTCGCTCCGGCGTTGCGCGCCGGGAAAAAAGTCATTATTTCGACCGGGTCGAAAGCGTTGCAGGATCAACTCTACAGCCGCGATCTGCCGACGGTAGCAAAAGCGTTGGCGTTTACCGGTAAGACGGCCCTGTTGAAAGGACGTTCAAACTACCTCTGCCTGGAGCGTCTGGAACAACAAGCGCTGGCGGGCGGCGATTTACCGGTACAAACGTTAAGCGACGTGATATTGCTGCGCTCTTGGTCAAATCAGACGCGGGATGGCGATATCAGCACCTGCGTCAGCGTGGCGGAAGATTCCCAGGCCTGGCCGCTGGTCACCAGTACCAACGACAACTGCCTTGGCAGCGATTGCCCGCTCTACAAAGAGTGCTTTGTGGTGAAAGCGCGTAAAAAGGCGATGGACGCGGATGTGGTGATTGTAAACCACCACCTTTTTCTTGCGGATATGGTGGTTAAAGAGAGCGGGTTTGGCGAACTTATCCCTCAGGCTGAAGTAATGATCTTCGATGAAGCCCACCAACTGCCTGACATCGCCAGCCAGTATTTCGGACAATCGCTCTCCAGCCGTCAGTTACTGGATTTAGCAAAAGACATCACCATCGCCTACCGGACGGAACTGAAAGACACTCAACAGTTGCAAAAATGCGCCGATCGCCTTGCCCAGAGCGCCCAGGATTTTCGTCTGCAACTGGGGGAGCCCGGCTACCGGGGAAATTTGCGTGAACTGTTAGCCGACCCACGTATCCAACGGGCATTTTTACTGCTGGATGATACGCTGGAGCTTTGTTACGACGTGGCGAAGCTGTTGCTGGGCCGTTCGGCGCTGCTGGATGCGGCTTTTGAACGCGCCACGCTATACCGTTCACGGCTGAAACGCTTAAAAGAGATCAATCAGCCGGGATACAGCTACTGGTATGAGTGCACTTCGCGCCATTTCACCCTGGCGCTGACGCCGCTCACCGTGGCGGACAAATTCAAAGAGGTGATGGAACAGAAACCCGGTAGCTGGATTTTTACCTCGGCCACGTTATCGGTAAATGATGATCTTCACCACTTTACCGCCCGTCTGGGAATTGAACAGGCAGAATCCATGCTGCTGCCCAGCCCATTCGACTATACGCGCCAGGCGTTACTCTGCGTACCGCGTAACCTACCGCAAACCAACCAGCCCGGCGCGGCGCGACAGTTGGCGGCTATGCTCAGGCCGATTATCGAAGCCAATAACGGGCGATGTTTTATGCTGTGCACCTCGCACGCCATGATGCGCGATCTGGCGGAGCAGTTTCGCGCCACCATGACGCTGCCAGTGTTATTGCAAGGGGAAACCAGTAAAGGCCAACTGTTACAGCAATTTGTTAGCGCCGGCAACGCGCTGCTCGTCGCCACCAGCAGCTTCTGGGAAGGGGTGGACGTGCGCGGCGATACGTTATCGTTGGTGATTATCGACAAATTGCCGTTTACCTCCCCGGACGACCCGTTGTTAAAAGCGCGAATGGAAGACTGTCGTTTGCGCGGTGGCGATCCGTTTGATGAGGTTCAACTGCCCGATGCGGTGATTACGCTGAAGCAGGGGGTGGGGCGGCTAATTCGCGATGCGGACGATCGCGGGGTGTTAGTGATTTGTGATAACCGGCTGGTGATGCGGCCCTATGGCGCCACGTTTCTCGCCAGCCTGCCTCCTGCGCCGCGCACGCGTGATATCGCCCGTGCCGTTCGCTTTCTTGCGATTCCATCCGCCGAGTAATTTGTTACGGAGTATGGTAAGATGCGCGCTATTTTATTGATCTAAGCACGAAACCTCATGCGAATTCTGGCTATCGATACCGCCACAGAGGCCTGTTCTGTCGCCCTGTGGAACAACGGTACTATCAATGCTCACTTTGAGCTTTGTCCACGAGAACACACTCAACGTATCCTGCCCATGGTGCAGGAGATTCTGGCCGCCAGCGGCGTCTCGCTCAATGAGATAGATGCGCTGGCGTTTGGGCGCGGTCCGGGCAGCTTTACCGGCGTGCGTATCGGCATTGGTATTGCGCAAGGGCTGGCGTTAGGGGCAAATCTGCCGATGATCGGTGTTTCGACGCTTGCCACGATGGCGCAGGGCGCATGGCGTAAAACTGGCGCGACCCGCGTACTCGCCGCGATTGATGCGCGGATGGGCGAAGTGTACTGGGCGGAATACCAGCGTGATGCGCAGGGCGTCTGGCAGGGCGAAGAGACGGAAGCGGTGCTGAAACCGGAACGAGTCGGCGAGCGGTTGAAACAGCTTTCCGGCGAGTGGGCGACGGTAGGAACGGGTTGGTCCGCGTGGCCCGATCTGGCGAAGGAGTGCGGCCTGACGCTTCATGATGGGGAGGTGTCGCTCCCGGCAGCGGAAGATATGCTGCCCATCGCCAGTCAAAAGCTGGCGGCAGGAGAGACCGTTGCCGTGGAACATGCCGAGCCGGTTTATTTGCGTAACGAAGTGGCGTGGAAGAAACTTCCCGGCAAAGAATGACTCTCACTACTATTACCCCCCATACTTTATGCTGTGGGGTGGAATAGAGGTCGAGAAAAAGGAGTCGCATCATGGCGGTTCAAAAACGGTTAATAAAAGGGGCGCTGGCGTGCGCTTTTGCGCTTATGCTGAGCGGTTGCGTGACTATCCCGGATGCCATTAAAGGTTCGAGTCCGACGCCGCAGCAGGATTTGGTGCGGGTGATGAATGCGCCGCAGCTCTATATCGGGCAAGAGGCGCGTTTTGGCGGCAAAGTTGTGGCGGTACAAAATCAGCAGGGAAAAACCCGGCTTGAAATCGCGACCGTACCGCTCGACAGCGGCGCGCGTCCTGTTCTGGGCGAAGCCTCGCGCGGCAGAATTTTTGCCGATGTGAACGGTTTTCTGGACCCGGTGGACTTCCGTGGCCAGTTAGTTACCGTTGTCGGCCCGATAACCGGCACGGTTGATGGTAAAATCGGCAATACGCCGTATAAATTTATGCTGATGCAGGCTACCGGCTATAAACGCTGGCATCTTGTTCAGCAGGTCGTCATGCCTCCACAGCCGATCGATCCGTGGTTTTACGGCGGACGCGCCTGGCCTTATGGCTATGGCGGTTGGGGGTGGTATAACCCTGGACCCGCAGAGGTTCAGACGATAGTAACAGAGTAACTCTTTGTTTTATCAATAAAAGAAACAGCGGCTGGTCCGCTGTTTCTGCATTCATAGAGACATAATAAAAATAAATAGTGACGCGCTTCGCAACCTTTCAGTTGCGTAATTAATAAACTGGTACACTGAGTTAATATAATGTTAACGACTTGTTTATTAACTGGGGTTGTGATGACGACGAACACTCATTTTAGAGGTGATGCATTGAAGAAGGTTTGGCTTAACCGTTATCCTGCTGATGTTCCGGCGGAGATCAACCCTGACCGTTATCAATCCCTGGTTGAACTGTTTGAACATGCGGCGACGCGCTATGCCGATCAGCCTGCGTTCGTTAATATGGGGGAGGTAATGACCTTCCGTAAATTAGAAGAACGTAGTCGGGCATTTGCGGCTTATTTACAACAAGGGCTGGGACTCAAAAAAGGCGACCGTGTGGCGCTGATGATGCCAAACCTGTTGCAGTATCCCGTCGCGCTATTTGGTATTTTACGCGCCGGCATGATTGTGGTGAACGTTAACCCGCTTTACACGCCGCGCGAACTTGAGCATCAGCTTAACGATAGCGGCGCGGCGGCAATCATTATTGTTTCTAACTTTGCCCATACGCTGGAAAAAGTAGTCGAGAAAACGTCGGTACAGCACGTTATTCTGACGCGCATGGGCGACCAGCTTTCTACCGCCAAAGGTACGGTTGTTAACTTTGTCGTGAAATACATCAAGCGTCTGGTGCCAAAATACCACTTGCCAGATGCGATCTCGTTTCGCAGCGCGCTACAGCATGGCTACCGTATGCAGTATGTCAAACCCGAGGTTGTCGCTGAAGATCTGGCTTTCCTGCAATATACTGGCGGTACGACGGGCGTGGCGAAAGGCGCGATGTTGACCCACCGCAATATGCTGGCGAATCTGGAGCAGGTGAAAGCGACCTATGGGCCGCTGCTGCACCCGGGGAAAGAGCTGGTAGTGACCGCGCTGCCGCTGTATCACATTTTTGCCTTAACCATGAACTGTCTGCTTTTTATCGAGCTGGGTGGGCAAAACCTGCTGATTACCAATCCGCGTGATATCCCCGGCCTGGTCAAGGAGCTGGCGAAATATCCATTTACGGCGATGACTGGCGTTAATACGCTATTCAACGCCCTGCTCAATAATAAAGAGTTTCAACAGCTGGATTTTTCTTCGCTGCATCTGTCAGCCGGCGGCGGGATGCCGGTGCAAAACGTCGTTGCGGAACGTTGGGTAAAGCTGACCGGGCAATACCTGCTGGAAGGCTACGGGCTGACCGAGTGCGCCCCGCTGGTGAGCGTCAACCCGCATGATATTGATTATCACAGCGGCAGTATCGGCCTGCCTGTACCGTCAACAGAAGCCAAACTGGTGGATGACGATGATAACGAAGTCGCGCCGGGTGAGGCCGGAGAGCTTTGCGTGAAAGGCCCTCAGGTTATGCTGGGATACTGGCAGCGTCCTGACGCGACGGATGAAATCATTAAAGATGGTTGGCTGCATACGGGCGATATTGCGGTTATGGATGAAGACGGCTTTCTGCGGATTGTCGATCGTAAGAAAGATATGATTCTGGTTTCTGGTTTCAACGTTTATCCAAACGAAATTGAAGATGTGGTGATGCAGCATTCTGGCGTGCAGGAAGTCGCGGCGGTTGGCGTGCCTTCCGGTAGTAGCGGCGAAGCGGTGAAGCTTTTTGTGGTTAAGAAAGATCCGGCATTGACTGACGATGCGTTGATCACCTTCTGCCGTCGCCATCTGACCGGATATAAGGTGCCCAAACAGGTCGAGTTTCGCGAGGAATTACCAAAATCTAACGTTGGGAAAATTTTACGACGAGAACTGCGTGACGAAGCCCGTGGCAAAGTAGACAATAAAGCCTGAGCGTTAAGTCAGCTAACGAGAGACGCCGGTTAAGCCGGCGTTTTTTTTGGCGCGAACCAAAGAGAACACGATTTGAATTACCAAATGATTGAAACGGACGATGCGCTGGCGAGCCTGTGTGAGGCTGTCCGCGCATGTCCGGCTATTGCTTTAGATACGGAATTTGTCCGTACCCGCACCTATTACCCGCAGTTAGGATTGATCCAGTTATTTGACGGGGCAAATGTCGCCCTGATCGATCCGCTCGGCATCAGCGACTGGTCGCCGTTAAAAGCGGTGTTGCGCGATACGGGAATCACCAAATTTCTGCACGCGGGTAGCGAAGATCTGGAAGTATTTCTGAATGCGTTTGGCGAACTGCCGGAACCTCTGATTGATACGCAAATTCTGGCGGCGTTTTGCGGGCGTCCGCTGTCGTGGGGTTTTGCGTCGATGGTAGAAGAGTATACGGGCGTGGCGCTGGACAAAAGCGAGTCTCGTACCGACTGGTTAGCCCGGCCTTTAAGCGAACGTCAGTGTGAATACGCGGCGGCGGATGTCTGGTATCTGTTACCGATCGCCAAAAAGCTGATGATTGAAACTGAAGCCGCAGGATGGCTGCCTGCCGCGCTTGATGAATGCCGATTGATGCAGCAGCGTCGTCAGGAGATTCAGGCGCCGGAAGAAGCATGGCGGGATATCACCAATGCCTGGCAACTGCGTACTCGCCAGTTAGCCTGTCTGCAACTTTTAGCTGACTGGCGGCTACGTAAGGCGCGTGAGCGCGATATGGCGGTGAACTTTGTTGTGCGTGAAGAAAACCTGTGGGCGGTCGCGCGTTATATGCCGGGCAGTCTCGGTGAGCTGGATAGCCTGGGGCTTTCCGGCAGCGAGATTCGTTTTCACGGCAAGACGTTGATATCGCTGGTGGCGAAAGCACAGGCGCTACCGGAAGAGGCATTGCCGGAACCCCTGTTGAATCTGATGGACATGCCGGGCTATCGCAAAGCGTTTAAGGCCATCAAAGCGCTGGTGGCGGAGGTGAGCGCGTCGCATCACGTCAGCGGCGAGCTACTGGCATCGCGTCGGCAGATTAATCAGTTGCTTAACTGGCACTGGAAATTAAAACCGCAAAATGGGCAACCGGAATTGATTTCCGGCTGGCGCGCCGAACTGATGGCGGAGAAGTTAACTCTTCTGTTGCAGGAGTATCCGCGTTAACGACGGTAATTGCCGGGAAAACGGCCAGTGAAATAAATGTCCGTATTCGGAATAATGTAAAAAAATAAAAAAGGCAGATTCTTCTGCCTTTTTTAATCCAGGAATTTTCCCATAAAAGAGCTTATTTTGACTCTTCGGCTTCCGGCAGCGTTACGTTAAGTTCAAGGATGGAGATATCACCATCTTTTTGCTCAAGCTGGACGGTAACCATTTCCGGATCGATTTGTACGTATTTACAAATGACCTCAAGAATATCTTTACGTAACTGCGGTAAATAATGCGGTTCGGCATCGCTACGGCGACGTTCCGCGACAATGATTTGCAACCGCTCTTTTGCAATATTAGCGGTACTCTTTTTCCGCGAGAGAAAAAAATCCAGTAATGCCATAATTTATCCTCCGAACAGGCGTTTGAGGAAACCTTTCTTCTCTTCTTCAATGAAGCGGAAAGGACGTTCTTCTCCCAACAGACGATCTACGGTATCTGCATAGGCTTTACCCGCATCCGCAGTGGCGTCAAGAATCACCGGTTCGCCCTGGTTCGATGCGCGCAGTACGGATTGATCTTCCGGGATCACACCGACGAGTTTAATACGCAGAATCTCCAGTACATCTTCCATGCTGAGCATGTCGCCTTTATTGACGCGGCCTGGATTGTAGCGCGTCAACAGGAGATGTTCTTTAATCGGTTCTTCGCCATTTTCTGCGCGACGAGATTTCGATGCCAGAATACCCAGAATACGGTCCGAGTCACGGACAGAAGAGACTTCAGGGTTAGTCGTGATGATCGCTTCATCGGCAAAATAGAGCGCCATCAGCGCCCCGGTTTCGATACCCGCCGGCGAGTCGCAAACAATGAACTCAAAGTCCATCGCTTTCAGTGAGTCCAGTACCTTAGCGACGCCTTCACGCGTCAGCGCGTCTTTATCCCGGGTCTGCGACGCCGGAAGAATGAAGAGATTTTCAGTACGCTTATCTTTGATCAGCGCCTGATTCAGTGTCGCATCGCCCTGAATGACGTTTACAAAATCGTAAACGACACGACGTTCGCAACCCATAATCAGATCGAGGTTACGCAGTCCGATATCAAAATCAATGACGACAGTTTTCTTTCCCTTCTGGGCCAAACCTGTAGCGATGGCCGCGCTGGAGGTGGTCTTGCCAACGCCCCCTTTACCCGAAGTAACAACAATAATGCGTGCCATAAAAATTCCTTGTTAAAAAGGGATCAATTCAACGGTTGAACTGTCAAAGCGTTGTCTGCTAAACGCAGGCGCGCCGCTTTGCCATAAAATTCTGCCGGGATTTTATCACTCAGCCAGTAAACACCTGCGATAGAGACCAGTTCTGCCGTCAGATGGGTACAAAAAATTTGCGCTTCCCGATCGCCGCTCGCTCCTGCCAGCGCGCGACCTCTCATCATGCCATAGACATGGATATTGCCGTCAGCGATAAGCTCTGCGCCAGCGCTGACGTGACTTGTAACAATCAGATCACATTGTGGAGCATAAATGCGCTGACCGGAACGAACCGGAACATCAATTAATCGCGTTTTTGTGATGGGATTAGCGTTTTGCGGCGGTTCGCTGGGCGTTGCCGGCTCAACGGGCGCAGGCCGAACCGCTTTCTCTTTACCTTCAGTCAGTAAAGGAAGACCCATCCGATCGATTTCTACTTTCAGGCTGGCGTCTTTACAGCCGCTCACGCCGATAATGCGTAAGCCGGTTGAGGTCACGATCTTATGCAGTTCCGGCCAGTTTACCGGGCTTTCAAGACCGCTAACGTTAATAACGACAGGGGCGTGTTTTAAAAACGCAGGAGCCTGCGCTATTTTGTCTTCTAACGCCTGACGAATAACCTCTGGTTCCGCTTCATGCAAATGAACCACTGATAAGGTGAAGCTACTGCCTTTAAGCTCGATTGGCGTGTTTGACATCCTGGCCTTACTCAATTTGCTATTTATCATCTCCGATACGGAGTGATATTCCGAAGTCCAGAAGGCATGTTATAGTCAGTATTATATTGAGGCAAGTCACCATCCCGTTAATTCAGAGTAAAAGTATGTTTTGTGTGATCTATAGAAGTAGCAAGCGCGATCAAACCTATTTGTATGTCGAAAAAAAAGACGATTTTTCACGGGTGCCTGAAGCGTTGATGAAAGGATTCGGTCAGCCGCAGTTAGCGATGATGCTGCCGCTTGATGGACGTAAAAAATTAGTCAATGCCGAGCTCGAAAAAGTAAAACAGGCGTTAAGCGAGCAGGGCTATTATTTACAATTGCCGCCGCCGCCGGAAGATTTGCTGAAACAACATCTTTCTTCGGTGGGACAAAATACGTCGCACGCTGACCGTTAAACGGTATTCGGCGCCGCGCCTGAATTCCATCATGATCTTAGGGGAAAATATGTATCAACATCGTAACTGGCAAGGTGCCTTGCTTGATTACCCGGTAAGTAAAGTGGTCTGCGTGGGCAGTAATTACGCAAATCACATCAAGGAGATGGGCAGCGCGACGCCGGAAGAACCCGTGCTTTTTATCAAGCCGGAAACCGCATTGTGTGATATTCGCCAGCCGCTGGCGATTCCGGCGGATATGGGCGCTGTTCATCATGAAGTTGAGCTTGCCGTGCTGATTGGCGCAACGCTCCGCCAGGCGACCGAAGATCATGTATGTAAAGCGATAGCCGGTTATGGCGTGGCGCTTGATTTAACCCTGCGCGATATTCAAGGGAAAATGAAAAAGGCCGGACAGCCCTGGGAAAAAGCCAAAGGTTTTGATAACGCATGTCCGATTTCAGGCTTCATCCCTGTTGCGGCCTTCTGCGGCGATCCGCAAAATACGGTTATCGGACTTAACGTTAATGGCGAGGTTCGCCAGCAAGGGTCGACCGCGGATATGATTCATCCTATTGTGCCCCTTATCGCCTATATGAGCCGCTATTTTACGCTCAAAGCCGGGGACGTGGTGCTAACCGGCACGCCGGCAGGCGTGGGGCCATTATTAAGCGGCGATGAGCTGGACATTCGTTTTAATGGCGAAACGTTGTCTACCCGCGTTCTGTAAAATCTGCTTGCCGCCTTCAGCGGTGGTAAAACTTGCATCTGCAGGCCAGACTGGTTATAAGGTGCAGCTTTAGTGCAATGGCGGATACTTTAATGAGCGATACACCTTTCTGGCAACGTAAAACCCTGGATGAAATGACCGATGCCGAGTGGGAGTCGCTGTGCGATGGCTGCGGTCAATGCTGCTTGCATAAGCTGATGGATGAAGATACAGATGAAATCTACTTCACCAACGTGGCGTGCAGGCAATTAAATATCAAAACGTGCCAGTGCCGTCATTATGAACGCCGTTTTGAATTTGAACCCGACTGTATCAAACTCACTCGCGAAAACTTGCCAGACTTTGAATGGTTGCCGATGACCTGCGCCTACCGTTTGTTAGCGGAAGGTAAGCCCTTGCCGACGTGGCATCCGCTGCTGACTGGATCGAAAGCCGCTATGCATGGCGAGCGAATTTCTGTCCGTCATATCGCGGTTAAAGAATCTGAAGTACGGGACTGGCAGGATCATATTTTAAATAAACCGTCGTGGGCAGAATAAGTCTTCGGCAAAACGGCTGATTGTTTACAATTCTTTAATTTACGCCGGGCGACCCCTGAAATCAGGAATTGCGTGCAAATTCCGTCACCTGGCGTTATCACTGCCTTCTACTCCTCCCTGACGCGCCTTGTCGCTGCGCTCGCGCACGTATGGTGGCGACTCTATACTTTCAAAGCAGTATATCGCTGCCTATCCTGAGGAGTTACCCCATGAATAACCAACCGTTGCGCGTTTCAAAGGATCAGCCCAGGAAGCCTGATAAGACACCCGAAGACGAAGGAAAAAATCCAAAGAAAAACCAAAAGTAGTGCTGTAGGGTATCTTTAATAACTATGGTTCGTTGGAGGCTTTATGTCTGAACGTCCTGATTTAGTCGATCCATTACCAGAGGATGAGCCGCTTCCTGGTGAAAATATTCCGGATACGCCAGAGGGAGACGATCCTCTCGACCCGGATACCCAGAATGAGGTTGAAGATCCTCGTAGATAGCGTCTTGTGCTATTAACCAACCGCCTGATGCACCGTCTGTGCCAGGCGGTTTTTTACATCTTTCAAAGTGAAACATCCTGATAATCCTCAGAAAGATAGCCTATAATTTTTTGTACGTTAAAATAGTAGCGCGTCCATGACGACACTGTCTTATTGCGCTTAGCCGTTTGCGAGTTCAAAGGAGGAAATCAATGAACAGCGAAGAGTTGACACATAAAGCAGAAGAGGAAATCGCGGCACTCATTAGCAAAAAGGTCGCCGAACTACGGAAGAAAACCGGGCAAGAGGTTTCCGAAATAGAGTTCGCGCCGCGAGAAACGATGAAAGGGCTTGAGGGATACCACGTTAAAATTAAACTACTCTAGCGTTTAATTAGCGCCATTAATCACCTGGCTACTGGGCGGGACGCCGCCCAGTGGTGACTGGTTTACCGATGTCAGGCTTTTTTCTGTTGATACATTTCCTCGCCCTGATGGTCTTCCTCTACCCAAAAATGAATGTTGAACCGCGCATCATCGCTCAGCTCTACCCGATGCCAGTATTGCGGCGGACTGGTGGCGAATTGCCCGGCATTAATCACCACTTTCACTTCGGGTTCTGTCGCGGTTTCATTCGCAAAGCCATAGTAGGTCACGGTGCCTTCCATCACGCAGAGTTGTCCGAAAACGCCTGCCGCTGTGTTGTGATGAGAGAGCAGTGCCGCCGGAACATTCTCTTTGGTGAAAAAGGGGGTAGAGCGTTTAACTTTCCAGTTTGCCGGGATGCGTAAGTGGGACATAAGACATCTCCCTGATGTGGTGATTAAAAGATGTATTTAATATACACCTTTTAATCACAGGCAAACAACGCTTCGGGCAAAAAAAACGCTCCCGAAGGAGCGTGTGTATCAACGACCGAACAGGTCGCGTTTTTTAGGCTTAAATGCCTGGGCTATGACGACGGCTATCGCCACCACAAGGTAAGCGGCAAAGATCCCCAACAGCCATTGCGGCATCTCCAGCGTTAAAAACGACCACTGGCGTTCGGCGCAATCACCGGATGCCACAAACACCTGTGGCAGCCATTTACCCAACGGCAACCAGTCTGGAAAGCGCGCCATAAAGTCACAGGTCATGAACGGCGAGGGATGCAACTGAATCATCGTATGTTCATACGCCAGTTGTAGACCCCGCCAGGCGCTGTAAATCCAGATAACCATTGCCACGTATCGCAGCGGCGTTTTCGGCGCTATTGCGCCGACCAGACCCGCGCCCATCACGCCAAACAGGGCGCAACGTTCATAAATACATAGCACGCAAGGTTTAAGTAACATGACGTGCTGGAACCACAGCGCCACCATTTCCAGCGCCAGGGCGGTAAACGCCATCAGTAACCATGCGCCCCGACCCCGTGAGCACTGGTTTAAAAATCGCAACATAATAATTTCCCTGCAACATGCGTAGAGACCGCAGTGTAAACCAATTCAATTCGTGCGCCACTAGCGGGAAATGAAATAATGTGTAATTGGATAATTATCAGGCAAAAATCGGAGCCGGGCGGTGTATTGCCCGGCCAAACGTTACGAAAGCGTTGCTAACCATCCTGCCTGAGTCATCCATTCGGTGGCCGGCGCAAGAGTGAATTCGACGCACAGTAGCCCTATCAGGGTCAGTACGATAGTGTACGGTAACGCCATCCAGACCATACGGCCATAGGAGAGACGGATTAACGGCGCCAGCGCGGAGGTCAGCAGGAATAAGAATGCCGCCTGACCATTTGGCGTCGCTACCGATGGCAGGTTAGTACCGGTATTGATGGCCACGGCTAAAAGCTCAAACTGTTTTAAGCTGATAGCGCCGTTTTCCATTGCCGCCTTCGCTTCGTTGATATAAATGGTGCCGACAAAGACGTTATCCGAGATGGAAGACAACAGGCCGTTAAAGAGATAGAACAGCGTTAGCTGCGCGTGTTCAGAGGCTTGCAAGACGAACTGAATAATCGGCGCGAAAAGATGTTGATCGATAATAACCGCCACAATGGAGAAGAAAACGGTTAACAGCGCAGTAAACGGCAGCGACTCGGTAAACGCTTTGCCGATGGCGTGTTCATCGGTGACACCCGTTAACGCGGTGGCCAGAATAATGACCGACAGACCAATCAGTCCCACCTCCGCGAGATGGAGGGCGAGGGCGGTAACCAGCCAGACGCCAATAATCGCCTGGACTATTAGTTTAATTTTATCCTGGCGGGTGCGCTTCTTACGGCTTTGATCGTCGAATTGCTGTAAAACGTCGCGGACTTTTTCGGGCAACGTTTCGCCATAGCCAAACCAGCGCATTTTCTCGACCAGCATACAGGTTAACAGTCCACATACCAGTACCGGGACGGTGACAGGCGACATCCGCAAAAAGAAGTCGCCGAAATGCCAGCCAGCCGCTTTAGCGATGATCAGGTTTTGCGGCTCCCCGACCATGGTCATGACGCCGCCCAGCGCCGTCCCCACGCCCGCATGCATCATCAGGCTACGTAAGAATCCGCGGAATTGCTCCAGTACCGTTTTGTAATGCGGATCGATATGGCTGTCGTCCAGCATATCGTTCTCTTCGCCGCGCGATGAGGCCACACGATGGTAAATCCCGTAAAAACCGGCGGCGACGCTGATCACCACCGCAACGACGGTAAGCGCGTCAAGGAAAGCCGACAAGAATGCGGCGGCGACGCAAAAGGCCAGCGACAGAACCATCTTCGAGCGGATACTGAGTAACAGACGGGTAAAAATAAACAGCAATAACTGCTTCATAAAGTAGATGCCTGCCACCATAAACATCAGCAGCAGCAAGACTTCCAGGTTGGCGGCAACCTCTTCACGTACATGGGCGGCGCTGGTCATGCCGATGATGACGGCTTCAATGGCCAGTAACCCGCCGGGCAGCAGGGGGTAACACTTTAACGCCATCGCCAGGGTGAAGATAAACTCTGCCACCAGCAGCCAACCGGCAATAAAGGGATTAGCTAAGAAAATGAATGGGTTAATAATTAAAAAGACAAGTAGTGCCAGTTTGTACCAGTCGGGCGACTGGCCTAAAAAGTTGCGCCACATGGCGCGACCCCATGAGATCTCCATGAAATTTTTCCTTACCTAGAAAAATGAAATAGCGTTTTTATGTTTAAACACAGAGAGTAGCGAGCGCGACGAATGCAAGCAAGTCCTTAACGATATTGGCAGGCGATATCAGAAATGGTGCCTTGATCCCCTTTTTCTTCATTGCGTCCGCTATCAGGTGTTACGCCCGTCTGGTATGATGAGTGCAACTATGTTTTGCTGTGTAATGGAAATCTCACTATGGTCATTAAGGCGCAGAGCCCGGCGGGTTTCGCGGAAGAGTATATTATTGAAAGTATCTGGAATAACCGCTTTCCTCCTGGCACGATCTTACCGGCAGAACGAGAACTCTCCGAACTGATCGGCGTGACGCGCACGACATTACGCGAGGTGTTACAGCGGCTGGCGCGAGATGGCTGGCTGACCATTCAGCATGGCAAACCGACAAAGGTTAATAATTTTTGGGAAACGTCAGGGCTGAATATCCTTGAAACGCTGGCCCGCCTTGATCATGAAAGCGTTCCGCAACTGATCGACAATTTGTTGTCGGTGCGTACCAATATTTCTACTATCTTTATTCGTACCGCGTTGCGTCAACACCCGGATAAGGCGCAGGAAGTGCTGGCCACTGCCCACGAAGTGGCCGACCATGCCGATGCATTCGCCGATCTGGACTATAACATCTTTCGTGGTCTGGCATTCGCCTCCGGCAATCCTATTTACGGCTTGATCCTGAACGGCATGAAAGGGTTATACACCCGCATTGGTCGCCACTATTTCGCCAATCCGGAAGCGCGCAGTCTGGCACTGGGTTTCTATCATAAATTATCGTCGTTATGCGAGCAGGGCGCGCACGACCAGGTGTATGAAACGGTGCGACGTTACGGGCATGACAGCGGCGAGATTTGGCATCGGATGCAGAAAAATCTGCCCGGCGATTTAGCGATTCAGGGACGATAATCCCGCGATGCCCGGTAAGCGCAAACACTACCGGGCAGCATCTCGATTACAGCATGTTCATGCGCGGCGGACAACGCTCCAGCAGTTCTACGCTGCCATCCTCATTTTGTTGCTCCAGCATCACATCAAAGCCCCATAACCGATGCACATGTTTCAGCACCTCTTTGCGGCCTTTATCCAGCGGTGCGCGGTTATGCGGGATATAACGCAACGTCAGCGATCTGTCGCCGCGTAAATCCACATTCCAGACCTGAATATTCGGCTCCAGATTGCTCAGGTTATACTGTGACGACAGTTTTGATCGAATCTCCCGATAACCTTCTTCGTTATGAATGGCGGAGATCTCCAGATAATTATGCCTGTCATCATCAAGTACCGTGAAGAAACGGAAATCACGCATCACTTTTGGCGACAGGAACTGGCTGATAAAGCTTTCATCTTTAAAATCGCGCATGGCGAAGTGCAGCGTTTCCAGCCAGTCGGAACCGGCAATATCCGGAAACCAGTATTTATCTTCATCCGTGGGGGACTGACAAATACGTTTGATATCCTGGAACATGGCAAAGCCGAGCGCATAGGGGTTAATTCCGCTATACCAGGGGCTATTATAGGGCGGCTGAAATACGACATTGGTATGGCTGTGTAAAAACTCCAGCATAAAGCGTTCCGTCACTTTGCCTTCATCATACAGATGGTTCAGGATGGTGTAGTGCCAGAAGGTCGCCCAGCCCTCGTTCATGACCTGCGTCTGTTTCTGCGGATAAAAATACTGGCTGACTTTACGCACGATGCGCAGAATTTCGCGCTGCCACGGCTCGAGCAACGGGGCGTTTTTCTCCATAAAATAGAGCAGGTTTTCCTGCGGTTCAGCGGGAAAGCGGCGTGCTTCGGCGACCGTTTTTTCTTCCTCGCGTTTTGGCAGCGTGCGCCACAGCATATTCACCTGGCTTTGTAGATACTCTTCCCGGCTTTTTTGTCGCGCTTTCTCTTCCTGCAACGAGATTTTCTGCGGGCGCTTATAGCGATCGACGCCGTAATTCATCAGCGCGTGGCAGGAGTCGAGCAGTTTTTCTACTTCATCCACTCCGTAGCGTTCTTCACAGCGGGTAATGTAATTTCGGGCGAAAATCAGGTAGTCGACGATAGAGCTGGCATCCGTCCAGCTCCGGAAGAGATAATTATTTTTAAAAAAGGAGTTGTGGCCGTAACAGGCGTGCGCCATGACCAGCGCTTGCATGGTGATGGTGTTCTCTTCCATCAGGTAGGCAATGCAGGGATTAGAGTTGATCACAATTTCATAAGCCAGTCCTTGTTGACCATGCTTATACAGACGTTCCGTCTCAATGAACTTTTTGCCAAACGACCAGTGCGGATAGTTGATCGGCATCCCGACGCTGGAGTAGGCGTCCATCATCTGTTCGGAAGTGATGACTTCAATTTGGTGCGGGTAAGTATCCAGTTGGTAGAGCTTCGCCACGCGGTCTATCTCTGCCAGATAGACATCCAGCAGATCAAATGTCCAGTCGGGTCCATCGCTCAAACGTGTGGTGTCCTTGTTCATGGAATCAATCATTGCCATTCGCGCACCCTCATTGTTGGCGACGCTCTCTGTATGGAGCGCCTCCTTTCAAGCATAGAACACCATGTTAAAAAACGACTTGATCGTGAAAACTTTTCTTTGCGGTTTCCTCCACATTGAACGGCAAAAAATCGGGTATTGGCATCATTTTATGCTGTATAGCCATGCCGCGTAGCAGGAGATCCCAAACCAGTGGGATCGCTTGTCTTTAGGGTATATGTGAAGCACGTCACCATAAAAAAGTCATATGTTGAATAATATTTTCATCTGGGTTATCAAGATGTAATCAGAAGATTGTTCTTTTACTATTAACGGAGTGGCTATGCGAGTTGTCATCCTGGGGAGTGGCGTAGTTGGCGTGACCAGCGCCTGGTACTTAAGTCAGGCGGGGCATGATGTCACCGTCATCGATCGCGAATCCGGCCCGGCGCAAGAAACCAGCGCGGCGAATGCCGGACAAATTTCACCGGGATATGCGGCGCCCTGGGCGGCCCCTGGCGTACCGCTGAAGGCGATAAAATGGATGTTCCAGCGCCATGCGCCGCTGGCGGTGCGTCTGGATGGCACTCCGTTTCAACTGAAGTGGATGTGGCAAATGCTGCGTAACTGCGATACCCGGCATTATATGGAAAATAAAGGCCGCATGGTGCGCCTGGCGGAATATAGTCGCGACTGTCTGAAAACGCTACGCGCCGCGACCGGTATCGAATATGAAGGCCGCCAGGGGGGAACGCTACAACTCTTCCGCACCGCGCAACAGTATGAGAACGCCACCCGTGATATCGCCGTGCTGGAAGATGCCGGGGTGCCGTATCAGCTCCTGGAATCCAGCCGACTGGCGGAAGTTGAACCCGCTCTGGCTGAGGTTGCGCATAAATTAACCGGCGGACTGCGCTTACCGAATGATGAAACCGGGGACTGTCAGCTCTTTACCCAGCGTCTGGCGCGCATGGCGGAGCAGGCGGGCGTAACCTTTCGCTTTAATACTCCCGTGGAAAAATTACTGTACGAAAATGATCAGATTTACGGCGTGAAATGCGCCGATGAGATCATTAAAGCCGATGCGTATGTTATGGCGTTTGGATCGTATTCGACGGCGATGCTTAAAGGCATTGTTGATATCCCGGTGTATCCGCTGAAAGGCTATTCATTAACCATCCCAATCGTCGAGCCAGACGGCGCGCCGGTATCGACGATTCTTGATGAAACCTACAAAATCGCTATTACGCGTTTTGATAAGCGTATTCGCGTGGGGGGAATGGCGGAAATCGTGGGCTTTAATACCGACTTACTGCAACCGCGCCGCGAGACGCTGGAGATGGTTGTGCGCGATCTCTTTCCGCGCGGCGGTCATATTGAGCAGGCCACATTCTGGACCGGCCTGCGCCCCATGACGCCGGACGGCACGCCGGTAGTAGGACGCACCCGTTATAAAAATCTGTGGCTTAATACTGGACACGGCACGTTAGGCTGGACGATGGCCTGCGGTTCAGGCCAGTTGTTAAGCGATATCTTGTCGGGTCGCACGCCAGCGATACCCTACGACGATCTGAGCGTGGCGCGATACCGTTCCGATTTTACGCCCACCCGCCCGCAACGTTTGCATAGCGCGCATAACTGATAAAGGAAGTGAAATGACCCGCCCTATACAGGCCAGCCTTGATTTACAGGTAATGAAACAAAATTTGGCTATTGTGCGCCGGGCGGCCCCAGAGGCGCGCGTCTGGTCGGTAGTGAAAGCCAACGCCTACGGCCACGGTATTGAACGCGTCTGGAGCGCGCTGGGCGCCACAGATGGTTTCGCTATGCTCAACCTCGAAGAGGCGATTACCCTGCGTGAGCGCGGGTGGAAAGGGCCGATATTGATGCTGGAGGGGTTTTTCCATGCGCAAGACCTGGAGGCGTATGACACTTATCGGCTGACCACCTGCATCCACAGTAACTGGCAATTGAAAGCGCTGCAAAATGCGCGGCTTAACGCGCCGCTGGATATCTATGTCAAAGTCAACAGCGGCATGAACCGACTCGGTTTTCAGCCTGAGCGGGCGCAGACCGTCTGGCAGCAATTGCGGGCAATGCGCAATGTCGGTGAAATGACCCTGATGTCACATTTTGCTCAGGCCGATCATCCGGAAGGTATCGGGGAGGCGATGAGGCGTATTGCGCTGGCGACGGAAGGCCTGCAGTGTGCGCACTCGTTATCAAATTCGGCAGCGACGCTGTGGCATCCCCAGGCGCATTATGACTGGGTCAGGCCGGGCATTATTTTGTACGGCGCGTCGCCGTCAGGACAGTGGCGGGATATTGCCGATACCGGACTAAAACCCGTGATGACGCTGAGTAGCGAAATTATTGGCGTGCAGACGCTGAGCGCGGGTGAAAGGGTAGGCTATGGCGGAGGGTATTCTGTGACTCAGGAACAACGCATTGGCATCGTCGCGGCGGGTTATGCCGATGGCTATCCACGCCATGCGCCGACCGGGACGCCTGTGCTGGTGGACGGTATCCGTACCAGAACAGTAGGCACCGTTTCAATGGATATGCTGGCGGTAGATTTGACGCCGTGTCCGCAGGCGGGAATCGGCACGCCGGTTGAATTATGGGGCAAAGAAATTAAGGTCGATGATGTCGCCTCTGCGGCAGGCACGCTGGGCTATGAGCTACTGTGCGCCGTAGCGCCGCGCGTGCCGTTTGTGACAACGTAACCTAACTCAGGCTAAGGCGTCGACCGGTCCACCGGGGGCGGGTCGACGTTGTCCGGCGACCTTATTCTGCTTCGTCTTCGGCGACGCGTACCCCAATCTTGCGTACCACGTTATCTTCTTTTTCAGCTACCGTCCAAATCATGCCGCCAAACTCCACCTGATCGCCGACGACCGGCGCAGCGCCCAGCAGTTGCTGTATGATTTCACCGAGGGTTTGTTGTTTATCCCGGTATTCCGTTCCTTCTTCCAGCCCGTAGATAAGCGCCACGTCGGCGAATTTCGCATTCGCTTCGAGGATAAAATCGCCAAAGAAACGCTGATCTAACGAAACCGGCGGCGACTGGCTAAACAATTTGCCCAGCGCTGGCAGATCGCGCTCCCGGCCAATCACGCAGAGTACGTCGCCTTCCTGCAGGCGAGTGCTACCCGTGGGGTGAAACAGTTCATTATTGCGAAATAGCGCGGCAATGCGGGTTTCGTTCGGCATATGCAGGTCGCGCAACGCCGCGCCGACGCACCATTTGTCGGCGCTCAACTGATAGATGAATTGCTCCCACGGATTATCAGGATGGATGTCAAGCCCCACGCGCGATACTGGCCAGCCAACCGGAGGCACGACCACTTTGGCTCTTTTCGCCGCCCATGACAGCGATGTTCCCTGCAGAAGCAGCGACACCAGTACCACAAAGAAAGCGACATTAAAGAACAGGCGAGCGTTTTCAAGCCCGGCCATCATCGGGAAAACGGCGAGAATAATCGGCACCGCGCCGCGCAGTCCGACCCAACTGATGAAAATGCGCTCCCGAAGATTGAAGCCGCGAAATGGCAGCAGGCCGGTAAACACCGACAGTGGGCGGGCGAAGAAAATCATCCAGATGGAGAGAATAAGCGCAGGGACGGCAATCGGCCACAGATCGGAAGGCGTCACCAGCAGCCCCAGAACCAGGAACATCGCGATCTGCGCCAGCCAGGCTAGTCCGTCAAAGTTTTGCAGGATGCCGTAACGGTTGCGAATCGGGCGGTTTCCTAACAGGAATCCGCACAAATAGACCGCGAGAATGCCGCTGCCTTCAAGCGCGGTCGTCAAAGCAAAAATCAGAATACCGCCGCTGAGCGCCAGCATCGGATACAGGCCGCTGGGCAGAGAAATACGGTTGATCATCTGCTGTAGCAGGTAACCGCCGCCCAGGCCAAAAACAATACCAAGACCGAACTGCTGGATAATATGGACGGCAAACATCCAGTCCAGGCCGGTTTCATGTTTCTGGATCATCTCAATTAATGTAATGGTCAGAAAAACGGCCATCGGGTCGTTACTTCCCGATTCGATCTCCAGCGTGGAGCCTACACGTTCGTTTAGCCCTTTGCCGCCAAGCAGAGAAAAGACCGCTGCGGCGTCAGTGGAACCGACTATCGCGCCAATGAGCAGACCTTCAATAAGATCCAGATGAAACAGCCAGGCGGCCATCATACCTGTTAACCCCGACGTGATCAGCACGCCGAGCGTTGCCAGCGACAGCGCGGGGCCCAGCGCTACCCGGAAAGAGCTGGCCTGGGTGCGCATGCCGCCATCGAGTAAAATAATCGCCAGCGCCAGGTTACTGACCATATAAGCGAAAGGATAATTATCGAAAGGAATACCGCCAATGCCATCCACACCCGCTAACATCCCAATGGCGAGGAAAATGACCAGAATCGGGATACCCAGTCGCGATGAGAATGAACTTAACAGGATACTGCTGGTTACAAGGATGGAACCTAAAATAAATAGACTAATAATTGTTGCAGCATCCAACGTTTTATATCTCCTGACTCACACGACTTCGTATTATTTAACATTAACATAATAACGGCCAGGGCAGCGTTTTACTTAGCCTGTCGGGGACTTTTTTTACAATTGCAGCGTAGGATGACCAGATAAAGTGAGTTGAGTCCCCTGGCGCGTATTTTTAAGCGTCGCGTTTGCCCCGATAGGGAGCGTCACCGTACGCTGTTCATGCCCGAAGTCGAGACCGGTAATCAGCGGAACGGACAGACGGGAACGTAAAAACGCGTAGACGCTCTCCAGAGAATAACCGGCGTCATACTCGTTGGGCGCCGCGCCGCTAAAGCTGCCGAGAACGATGGCGCTCTGGCGGTTTAAAATTCCGGCGTACTCCAGTTGCAAAAGCATACGCTCCACCCGGAAAGGGTGCTCATTGACATCTTCCAGCACTAAAATTCCTTTATCGATAGTCGGCATCCAGGGCGTACCGATAAGGGAAATCAACATCGCCAGATTTCCGCCCCATAAGGTGCCTTGTACGTCGCACTGAGGGCCGTCGCCTTGCCACTCTACGGTAAATTGCGCCTTGCGTAGCGCCAGCCAGAAATGTTGCTCGGTGAACGTATTCAGCGTTTCGGCGCCAAAATTTGCCGCCAGCATAGGACCGCTAAAGGTGATGATATTGACCTGCGCCAGGAGTCCAGCCTGAATCGCCGTAAAATCGCTATGACCGCAAATCAGTAAGGGATCGCGCTGTTGCCGGGTGGCGAGCGCCTGCCAGTCGATACGATCCAACAAGCGGCTGGCACCATAGCCGCCGCGAACCGGCATGACAATCGTATCCGGCGAAGTTAGCGAGGCCAGCGAATTAACATCGGCCAGCCGTTCCGCGTCCGTACCGGCAAAACGCTGATAGCGGCGACGAATCACCTCGTCATTCTCCACCTGATGACCCGCGTCAGTCAGGCGCTGAACGCCGCGTAACGCGGCCTGTTGGTTAATACAGTAGCCCGAGGGGGCGATTAAATGAAACAGAGACATGGTAATTCCTTGCTGACAATAGAATGCAAATGTATATCATGCCGCATATATTAGGCGATGTCCCTCGTTGTGCGACGTTTCTGGATGCACACCAGGGAGGCAACCTAAGTGCCTGGCCGGGGCGGTATGACCTCTTCGACAGATAAGTTACGGCTATAAGGATAGATGACGTGAAATTAAGATGGTTTGCTTTTTTGGTAGTAATGCTGGCTGGCTGTAGCTCAAAACAGGATTACAGGAATCCGCCGTGGAATGCCGAAGTGCCTGTAAAGCGTGCGATGCAGTGGATGCCCATCAGTGAAAAAGCCGGGGCGGCATGGGGAGTTGATCCGCATTTAATCACCGCGATTATCGCCATTGAATCCGGCGGCAACCCTAACGCGGTCAGTAAGTCCAATGCGATTGGCCTGATGCAGCTAAAGGCGTCGACCTCCGGGCGCGACGTTTACCGTCGCATGGGCTGGCGTGGCGAACCGACCACCAGCGAGCTGAAAAACCCTGAGCGTAACATCTCAATGGGCGCGGCGTATCTGAGCATTCTGGAAAATGGGCCGCTGGCCGGCATCAAAGATCCGCAGGTGATGCAATATGCGCTGGTCGTCTCTTATGCTAACGGCGCAGGCGCGTTATTGCGTACTTTTTCATCCGACAGGAAGAAGGCGATAGAAAAAATTAACGATCTGGATGCGGACGAGTTTTTTGAACATGTTGTTGATAATCATCCCGCGCCGCAGGCGCCGCGCTATATCTGGAAGCTTCAGCAGGCGCTGGACGCCATGTAGTTTAGCGTGAAGATTATTCTCGCACTTTATTCGCTCTTTCTCGGGCCTCGCGCTCAAGCGAAAAAATAATCCGCTGCAACTCCCGCTCCACCGCCGGGCTAACGTTAAGGAAACGAAAGCTCAGGCGGGGAGTGGTGATCGTTTCATTTTTCCCATCAATTACCTTACGCTCGCTGATGGCGATAAGCTGGGCGTCAACGTGAAAAATCCCCCATGGCCCCATGTTCAGTTCAACCTGCGAAAAGCGTGCGCCTTCGATTAGTCCGTCGGGGATGGCGGATTCCAGTAGCGCGCCCATGCCGCCCAGGGAAAGATCAAACAGGCGAAAACGTAACGTACGGGTGTCCGGTAGCGTGGTGACGCCGTAATAAGGCGGATACAGCGGCGCGCCAATGCGAAAATACTCCCGGCGCTGGACAAACCACAGTGATGACGGCAGGGGCGTGATAAAGGCCGGCAGCCGCTGATATTCGCCTGTAACGAGTTGCGGCAACGTGAACTCGACTTTTGCGCCCTGCGTTTCTGCGATAATGGCTACCTGCCCGGCACGTAATACGGCGCTATTTTCGTATTCCTGGCTGCCGTAATCCACGATGAGTTTTTCCGGGTCTACCGCCAAAATTTTACTGATGAATTGACCATGCGCCCATGAAATACGCAGTGGAACCTGATTTTTATTTAAATCCCGTAGCACGCCTAATATCGCTAATGGATTTTTTTTCAGGAACTGCTCATTGTAACCACTCACACGAAATAACCCCTGATACGCAGACTATCGTTGGGTTATCGGCATCGGTAGAAAGAACTTAATAGCGATAAATAAATTTTTATGTCCGCGAGATAAATCAGTGTTCAGAAATGCGACGCTCGACTTTGCCTATACTTAAAACGTTTTTACTGGAAAGAGGGTTCGCAAATGGGAATTATCGCCTGGATTGTTTTTGGTTTGATTGCCGGCGTTATCGCCAAATTGCTTATGCCGGGGCGCGATGGCGGGGGATTTATCCTGACCTGTATTCTCGGTATCGTCGGGGCGGTCGTTGGCGGATGGCTGGCGACGATGTTTGGTATTGGCGGCAGTATCAGCGGCTTTAATCTGCACAGTTTCCTGGTCGCCGTGGTGGGCGCGATCGTGGTGCTGGTGATTTTCCGCCTTCTGCGACGCGGCTAACCGCTGCAGAACGTGTAAGCGTTGACCCGGTCAGCACCGGGTCAACCTACTATAAACACGCGTTACTGCGTCGCTGCAGACGGCGTTTTTGTCGGCGTTGCGCTTAACGATGCCGGACGAGTAGACGGTACGCTATCGCACGGTTTTTCCTGCGGACAAATCAGATCGAGCATTTTCAGCGTCACGCCGTTGGTCCAGCCAAAGCCGTCCTGAAGGGGATATTCGCCGCCGCCACCGCCGGTTCCGGTGCTGCTGACATCATATTTTTCGACCAGTTTTTTCTCGCGATCGTAGGTGTGCTGCACATTGGTTAAAAAGCGCCAGGTGACTTCCATTGCCACGTCATCCTGCCCATAATTTTGCAATCCTTCGGCAGCGACCCATTGTAACGGCGCCCAGCCGTTTGGCGCATCCCATTGCTGTCCGCTTTTAACCGAGGTGGTAGCCAGCCCGCCAGGCTGTAGCAGATGCGCCTGGGCCGCCGCCGCCACTTTCGCAGCGCGATCTTTCG
Organism: Salmonella sp. 2020_1459; assembly: GCF_043847915.1. Lineage (NCBI taxonomy): Bacteria > Pseudomonadati > Pseudomonadota > Gammaproteobacteria > Enterobacterales > Enterobacteriaceae > Salmonella > Salmonella sp. 2020_1459. The sequence continues at coordinate 110,915 of NZ_JBCMFA010000001.1, forward strand.
CGGCGGCGTTTACATAGAGCGGGAACAGCGCGGCAGCGGTGAGTTGGTCACGGATTTTATTGTTCTTCAGATCGTAGTCGGCATACCAACCCTCTTTGTTATTCCACAGATGCATTTCAATGGCTTTTTGCCGCGCGTTGGCCAGCGCGTCATAGTGCGAGGCTTTGGCCCGATCGCCCGCCGCAGCGCTGGCGCGGGCGAGGGTCTTCTCCAGCTGATACAGCAGAGCGTTAAGATCGACAGGGACAATAGTGGTGGTGCGAATGGTACTGAGCTGCTGCGGATTATCCATCCAGCGGGAGCTGAAATCCCAGCCAGAGGCGGCGGCAGAGCGGAGGTCCCGATAGATCTCCGTTGCCGGGCGGTTGGGGTTGCTTTTGGCGGTAGCGATATCTTCAACCCAGGATTCAGGGCGGGGCGTATCCCGATCGTCCCAGTAGCGGTTGAGAACGCTGCCGTCCTCCAGTTTGACGACGCGTTGGTTTTGTTGCCCTGGCTGCAATGTCTCAACGCCCTCCATCCAATAGGCGTACTCTTTTTGCAGTTGCGGCAGGTATTCTTTCAGCGCATCGTCACCTTCATGTTGCGCCAGTAACTCAACCATAAACGCAAAGAAAGGCGGCTGCGAACGACTCAGGTAGTAGGTACGGTTGCCGTTAGGAATATGCCCCCAGGCGTCAATTTCGTAACCAAAGTTCGCCACCATATCCGCCACCTTATCCCAGTGCCCGCTTTCCGCCAGCCCCAGCATCGTAAAATAGCTGTCCCAGTAGTAAATCTCTCTGAATCGCCCACCCGGTACGACATAGGATTCAGGCAACGGCAAGAGCGAGTCCCACTTTTCGACGTTTTTAGTTGAACGTGTCAGCACCGGCCACAGGCCATCAATATGTTCACGCAATGACTGCCCGGCAGGCGGGACATATTTTTCACCCGCTTTCGGCAGGGTGAAGTTAACATCAACAAAATGACGTAAATCGAAGCCGGACTGGTTCCGCTGCATACGATAATCCGCAAGAATCATGAGCGGATCGCTATTAGGTATGGCGTCAGCAAAGGTTTTCTGATCGGGGAAGAGTTTTGCATTCTGGACATCATTAAAGAGCGGGCCAAGCAAAATATCCGGCGGCTGCGGAGTTTCAGTGTCGGAAGACGGGTCTGCGGCAGTCGCCGAAAACGATGCAAACGTCAGCAGTGTCCCTGCCAGCGCCAGTTTTATGGCTTTCTGCAGTAGAACAGAACGGCGAATCTCTGGGGGTATCATCAAGTTATCTCCTTAGCGGTGAGCCAAAGCCAACGGCATTTACCATGACAAAACCTTAGTCTACGATGACCAGATACGCGTGATTGAACCGCTATTTTGCGAACAAACAGACATTTTATTGAGACAGAATTTATCGGCGCGCGCGTGGAAAACGGGGGATACAGACAAAAAATCCACGCCGGGACGTGGATTTTAGCGCAATAACTTGTAGCCTTAACCCGGATAGATACCGCGATCTTTACGGGCCAACAGAATGCGCTCACAGGCGACAATATAGGCTGCGGTGCGCAGAGAACAGGATTTCTCAGCCGCTTTCTCCCAGACATGGACAATCGCGTCGGTCATGATTTTGTCCATGCGCGCGTTGATCTCTTCTTCGCTCCAGAAGAAGCTGGCCATATCTTGTACCCATTCGAAGTAGCTGACGGTTACGCCGCCTGCGTTACAGACCACGTCAGGCACCACAAGGATACCACGGCTGGCCAGAACATCATCAGCATCCGGATAGGTCGGGCCGTTAGCCCCTTCCAGCACCAGCTTACACGTCAGGGCTTCCGCGCGCTGACGAGTTATCTGACCTTCAAGCGCCGCCGGGATCAGAATATCCATCTCCAGACGCCAGAACGCATCGCTGGCGATAGTTTCCGCGCCCGGGAAACCGGCTATCTGTTTGTGTTCTGTCTGCCATGCCGTGAGCGCCTTCATGTCAATACCGGTGGCGTTAAACAGGGTCGCGGTATGATCCTGAATCGCCACGACACGGGCGCCAGCGCCTGCAAACAGACGCGCGGCTTCGCTGCCGACGTTACCAAAACCCTGAACCGCAACGCGAGCGCCTTCAACGGCGATATTCGCCCGACGCGCGGCTTCCAGCCCGCTGACGAAAACGCCGCGCCCCGTCGCCTTTTCACGACCCAGCGAACCGCCAAGATGGATAGGCTTACCGGTGACGACGCCAGTGACCGTCGTGCCATGATTCATGGAATACGTATCCATCATCCAGGCCATCACTTTACCGTTGGTGCCGACATCCGGCGCAGGAATATCTTTCTGCGGCCCGATGATAATGCCGATCTCGCTGGTATAGCGGCGGGTCAAACGCTCCAGTTCACCTTCCGACAGCGAGAACGGATCGACGCGGATGCCGCCTTTGGCGCCGCCGTACGGCAGATTCAGCGCGGCACATTTGATGGTCATCCATGCTGACAGGGCCATCACTTCATTGAGATCAACGTCAGGATGGTAGCGAACACCGCCTTTACCCGGACCTCGGGAGAGGTTGTGCTGCACGCGATATCCTTCGAAATGACGAATAGTGCCATCATCCATTTGTACCGGAATATCGACGATCAGAGCGCGTTTTGGGTGGCGCAGAGTATCCACCCAGGGGGATAACTCGCCCAGATAAGGGGCCACACGCTCGATTTGTTGCAGGTAGGTATTCCAGGCAGATGTGCTGCTATCTGAAGCGTAAGATAACTTATCCATGATAAACCTTAGTGATAAAAGTAATATGTTCTTTAATTGACCGTGGTACATAGTAGATCACACCATGTAGCGATAAATTTAACACTTTTTTAAACAATTAACTCAGATCAAAAATGGCAGGCAGTTGGATTTTCGTTATGATTTTGGATGAGAAGTGGTTAACTATCCGCTATAAGAGGTGATATATCGCTAATTATGCAATTAATTGCTTAAATATGCGTGATATGTGCAAGGCGGCTATTTGTCATAATTATGACGCACCTCTAAAAGTAAAGATTATGATAACGACATGTATCAATGTTATGTCGTCCTGTCGGCGGGGAAACGTCTTCGCCAGGCGCGTAAAAAGATAAAAATAACCGGAGTCAGACGGCGCTGACCCCGGTTTACCTCTTTATTGTTGACGCGACTCAAGCCACACCAGCGCCAGCGTCGATAGTGAGCACATCAGCAGAATGCCGACAAACCACAGTAAATACCACATCGCTCCCGCTCCCTAATAAAGTTCATGATCGTTGCGGCGGAGGGTCTCCAGGTTGATACGCCCCAACATTTTGTAATAGCTCCACAGCGTATAGAGCAGTACGATCGGCAGAAAAATCAGCACAATCACCAGCATGATTTCGAGCGTCATCTGGCTGGAGGTGCTGTCCCACACCGTCAGGCTGGAGAGAGGACTAACATTCGACGGCATCACAAAAGGAAATAGCGTTATTCCGGCGGTAAAGATGACGCAGGCCTGGGTCAGGGAAGCGAACAGAAATCCACGAATAGTCTGACCGCGAAGGCAGGCATAGAAAGCCAGAATCGGCAGGATCATACCGAGCAACGGGATGATGAGCAGTAGCGGCGAGCGTATAAAGTGGTTCATCCATGCGCCAGGGAGTATCGCCACGCCTTTTAAGAGCGGATTGGAAGGGCCGTTGGCATCCTGCGTGAGTAAGACAAAGCCATCAACGCCGGCCCACAGCCAGTAACCGGCCAGCAGGAAGCAGATCACGATCAGCAGCGCGCTGTGGCGGGTGGCCGACAGAGCCCGTTGACGAATAACGCCCTCCGTTTTCAACTGTAACCAGACGCCTCCTTGCATAATCACCAACGACAGACTCAATAATCCACACAGTAGGGCAAAGGGCGAGAGTAACTGCCAGAAGGTGCCAAAATAGTTAACATGAAGCTGCGGCGTGAAGGCAAACGGCACGCCTAAAAACAGGTTGCCGAACGCGATGCCGAATACGACTGGGGGAACCAGGCTGCCGATAACCAGACCGGTATCCCACAGCGCGCGCCAGCGGGCATTGGCGATTTTTCCCCGATAATCAAAGGCCAGCGGGCGAAAGAAGAGGGCACACAGCACCAGGATCATCGCCACATAAAAACCGGAAAACGCGGCGGCATAGACCCGTGGCCAGGCGGCGAATAATGCCCCGCCCGCGAGGATCAACCATACCTGGTTTCCTTCCCAGTGGGCGCCGACGCTATTGATCAACACCCGGCGTTCGTCATCGTTACGCGCTATCAGCGGGAGCAGGCAACCGACCCCCATATCAAACCCGTCAGTTACCATAAATGCCACCAGGATGACGCCGATCAGCAGCCACCAAATGAACCGCAACGTTTCATAATCCAACATGATTGTCTCCTTTATCCCTGTTGTTGCGCTTGTTGTTGATGTTGCATGGCGCTCGGCCCAAGACGCGCGTACTTCTGCATCAGATAGACTTCCGCGATTAAAAACAGGGTGTAAAGTCCGAGGATAAGCCCCATTGAGAAGGCCAACTGGCCCGGCGTCAGCGCGGAGTGAGCGTACCAGGTCGGCAGAATGTCCTGAATCGCCCAGGGCTGACGGCCAAACTCCGTCATAAACCAACCGGCTTCAATGGCAATCCACGGTAACGGCAGGCTCCAGAGCGTCATACGCAATACCCAGCGATGCTGGTCGATACGCATTCGCAGCGTCTGTATCAACGCAATCAACATCACCACTAACAGCAGCGAACCGCAGCCGACCATAATACGGAAACTCCAGAACACCGGCGCCACCTGAGGAATAGCGCCACGCTGGGCCGCACGATACTGCTCCGGCGTCACATGGTTCATATCCGGGGCATATTTCGCCAGCAGAATGCCGTACCCCAGATCGCCCTCAACGGCGTGAAACGCATTCAGTACCTGCGGCGAGCGATTGCCTTGCGCTATCTCCTGCATGAGTAGCCAGGCCTCCCGGCCACGCTTCAGGCGCGGCAGAGCGTCGTCCATCAGGTTTTTTAACCCCGGAACCGGCGTATCCAGCGAATGGGTGGCCAGAATACCCAGCAGAGCAGGGATCTTCACGGCAAACGCATTACGCTCCTGTTCCTGCTGCGGCCAGGCAATCAGATGAAACGGCGCGGGCGCGGGTTCGGTTTGCCATTCGCCTTCCATCGCCGCCAGTTTCACCGGCTGAATTTGGGCGACCTCGTAGGCCGAACTGTCGCCCAGTTGCAGGGTTCCCAGAATGGCCAGGGTGCCGAATACTGAGCCGATAGCAAACGAGCGCAAGGCCACCTCACGCTCGCGGCCACGTAGCAGATACCAGGCGCTGATAGACATAATAAACATGGCGCCGGTGACATAACCGGACATGACGGTATGGACGAATTTCACCTGGCTCACCGGGTTAAAGACCAGATCGCTGAAGCTGCTCATTTCCATCCGTAACGTATCGATGTTGAAATGAGCGCCGGTAGGATACTGCATCCAGCCATTGGCATTCAGAATCCATAATGCTGAAATATTGGAGCCGAAGGCCACCAGCCAGGTGACCAGCAGGTGTTGGTATTTATTCAGCCGCTGCCAGCCGAAAAAGAACAGGCCGACAAAAGTGGATTCGAGAAAGAAGGCCAGTAACGCTTCCATCGCCAGCGGCGCGCCGAAAATATCGCCCACATAGTTGGAATAGAGCGACCAGTTAGTCCCGAACTGAAACTCCATAGTCAGGCCGGTAGCCACACCGAGAGCAAAATTGATCCCGAAGAGCTTGCCCCAGAAACGCGTCATATCGCGGTAGACGGTTTTCCCCGTCACCACATAGATCGTCTCCATGACGGCCAGCAAAAAAATCAGCCCAAGCGTAAGAGGAACAAATAAAAAGTGATACAGCGCGGTCAGCGCAAACTGCCAGCGCGATAAGTCAATGACATCCCACATGCTAACTCCTGTAGGCAGAAAGAGAGTAAAAAGCTAATCAGTACCGGACACCGGTGACGTTCCTGTTGAGAGCGCTAGCGCGTCTCCAGCCATCGGCAGACTTCATCCAGGCGCTGGCGCGAATCGGCCAGATCTTCCGGGGCCGCCAGTACCAGCTCCGGCAAAGGACAAATCTCATAGCTATCGAGCAACGGCCCTTTAAGGGCGTCCAGACAGCGCACATGCCAGAGATGGCGCAATGCTGTGGCGTTGATTTGGCTTTCGCCATACCCGGAGATGCGAATCTGGATGTTCCCGTGTCCGCATAAACGTGCCAGAAAAAGACGATCGGCCTCGCTGAGCGGCAGTTGGGTCAAATTGATGCTGTGAGGTTGCAACGCCGGATCGCGTACGTGCGCCAATAATTCATGGGCCAGCGGCAGTCCATTCATCAGGCCAGCGACAGGCGGAGGCAGTAGAGAGTCGTCAGGCAGCGTATCGGCGGTAGCCGCTTGCCATAATGTCAGGGGCGCGCTACCTGCTTCCAGACGATCCGTCAGCAGACGTCGGTTATGCAGATGGCGTACCCGCCACAGGCCGCAGAAGATGGTCTCCTGGATCTCGCTTTCACTCCCGTCCGGATGCTGAATGCGTACCGAGACCTCGCCTTCGCCCAATAGCGTATTGAGGAATGAGAGATCATCGGCATTCAGGGGAGATAACTCCCATCCCAGCACGTCGCCGACTTCCGGGATGCGCCGGGCAAGCTGACCTCGCAGATCGGTCAACAATGCCATCACCGCCGGGCTGTGAGCGCAGCGCTCCAGCGCCGCCATACTTGGGTCGCCATTGACCTGACAGGTGAGCGGTAAGGGATTCATCGAGAAACTAGCGTCATCAGGCTGCGTACCTGGCCCCAGCAGATGAAAAAAGGCGTTGCTCATTGTACTGTCTCCTGCGCTGCGGGAGTGTCAACCATCGAACGCATCAGCGTGAGCAGTTCAGCCCAGGGATGAATGCCGCTGAGCGCGCCGCGTAGCTCGCCGTCTGTAAAAACCAACGTCGCCGGAAATCGACGAACATTAAAGCGATCGCCGATAGCTTCGCTTTGTTCAAGGTCGGCCACCGCCACCTGCCAGTCAAACTGCGGGAACTCACGCAGGAGTTCGGCAATCATCACCGGGTTATCGCTGACTTCCGGCGTACGCCGCGGATCGCTACTTAACAGGATGACGCCATCTCCAACCCGTTTGATCCAGTCGTCTACCGTGGAAGCCTCTACCGGTTGCCATCCACGGGTTAACAGGCGTTGCCATAGCGCAGAGAACGGGGTGTCATTCGCCACTTCTTTTGCCCTCCAGACGTGTCTGATACTGACGTATGCGCACTCCCTCATAATTTTCCATCGACAGGCATTTATAGTTCAGGCAGCGTGCGACCTCGTTTGCCTGCGGTACGATCCCCCAGGCGGCCAGTTGCGCCAGGGCGGCCAGTTCCGCCGCCGGTAGCTGGCCGCGAGCTATTTCGCTCAGGCTACCGCCGTAGTCGTCCAGTAGCGCCGGTTGCAGGCCGACCAGCGCTATGTGACAGGGCAGATGCCCGCGGATGTCGGCCAGCGCCAGAACTTCGGAAAAACTGTTTTGATGCAGGCTCATTTTTTTGGCGCTGAGATACGCGGGGATTTTCTCGCCGGCATAGGTTCGCAGGCTGCCCGGCGCTAGGCCGTAATCGATCGCGTCAAGGAGCAGGAGATGGCTGGCTTGCTCAACATAACCTAACAGGTTTAGCCCTTGCGTACCGCCGTCCACAATTTCTACCTCTTCAGGCCAGTGATATCGGGCATACAAACGCTCCGCGACCCGGATACCGAATCCTTCATCGGCCCACAACAGGTTTCCTAATCCCATCACCACTACGCGTTGCGCATTCATGAGGGCTCCTTGTCGTGCGGTTTGGGGAATTTGTGGCTGCGATAGCCATTGATCATGGTGGAGATCACCGTATCGTCGGACATAATGTCTTCCCGGATAGCGAGGTAAACGTGCCCGACGATGAAGGCGGCGATCAGCCACATGCCCAGTCGGTGCCAACTGTGAATATCGATGGAGTTGCCGCCGGTCCAGTAGAAAAATTCAACCACATAGCGGAACGGCGCAAAGATAGCGTACTGGCTATGCTCGCCAAACAGAGCGAAACCGGTGAGGATCATAAATACCGATAACAGGAAATAGCCGAACATCGCGGCCTGCGCGACAGGGTTATGTCCGATGTCGCTCCCCGGTTTTTTCTCCAGAAACAGATACCAGCGGACCACGGAAAAAGCGCCTTGCCACCAACTGCGACGCCAGACCGGGACGATAAACAGCTCTCGCGAATAGCGGTTGCCGACACAGGCCCAATAAATCCGCCCCAGCAGTAACACGGTAAAGATCATCGCGGCGGCAAAGTGGATCAGCCGGATATAGCCCATGTAAAACAGATAGGTCGCCTCGCCACTCACAGACGGCAAGGGCCGGCCAATGAAGTAGCCTGTTACCATCAGTACCAACATGCAGGCCACCGTTAGCCAGTGCCACAGGCGTACCGGCGCTTCAAACACATAGTGGCTGACGGCAGTATCACGCGCCTCCCCGACGCGTGGAGATAGCTTTCCAGTCATCGTTCTTTTCCTTAACGCTTAGCGTACCTGGACGGCAATCAGTTCGCTGCCGTCGTCGCCGAGCACGTGGGTTGAACAGGCGAGGCAGGGGTCGAAGCTGTGCAGCGTCCTCAGGATTTCTAACGGTTGGTCGGGAATCGCCATTTGCGTTCCCATCAATGCCGCTTCATAGGCGCCGATCTGTTTTTTAGGATCGCGCGGGCTGGCGTTCCAGGTGGTGGGAACCACGCACTGATAGAGTTCAATCTTCTGATCGCGTATTGACGCCCAGTGTCCCAACGCTCCGCGAGGCGCTTCGGTAAAACCGATGCCGCGGCAGTGCTGCGGCCAACTGGCCGGTTCCCATTTCTCGGTATTGGCGGTGGCCAGGTCGCCGTTTTTCAGGTTGGTCATAAGCCTGTCGAAAAAATACTGCAGCTTACCGACGGCCCATTGCGCTTCGTGCGCGCGGCATAAAATACGGCCAAGCGTAGACTGGATACCGGAGAGCGGCAGTTTAAGGGCGGACATCATGCGATCTACTGACTCTATGGTGGCGGCGTCCCCTTTGTGGTACGCGATAAGCGTTCGGGCAAGCGGGCCGACTTCCATGGCATGACCCCGCCAGCGCGGCGCTTTAATCCAGGAGTAACGTTCCTGCTCGTTGAGCTGCTGGATATGCGTATCGCTGCCTTTGACATCACCCGGGTTGTACCAGGGATCGGTAATGCCATCAAAAGGATGACGCCCCAGCCGATCGTCCGGATAGCGGTACCAGGCGTGATCCACAAACTCCTGTATCTGCTGCGGATCGGCCAAATCTACCGGCATGACATTTTTAAAGTCGCCATTGACCACCGCGCCGCCCGGCATTAACAGGCTTTGCTGGCTGAAGTCGTTGGCAATGTCCGGAAATGCGCCGTAGCTCAGCACGCATTTATCCGACAGACCGGTGCCAATTTGACTCCATGCTTTATTGAACTGGCCGATAGCCAGCGCGTCCGGAACCATCACGTTGTTAATGAAGTCGGCGGTGCGGGTGATGATCGACTGCACCAGGTTGAGGCGCTCCATATTGATAGCCCCAACCGCGCCGCTTTGATCGAGATTGATCGCGCACGGCATTCCGCCGACGATCCAGTTAGGATGGGGGTTCTTACCGCCAAATATGGTATGGATTTTGACGATCTCGCGCTGGAAGTCGAGGGCTTCAAGATAGTGGGCAAACCCCATCAGATTAGCCTCTGGCGACAGTTTGTACTGTGGATGTCCCCAATAGCCGTTACGGAATATCCCAAGCTGGCCGCCATCGACAAATTTCTTTAATCGATTTTGTACGTCAAAGAAGTAGCCCGGCGATGACATCGGCCAGGCGGAAAGGCTTTGCGCCAACTGCGAGGTGGCGCGCGGATCGGCTTTCAGCGCATTCAGAACATCAATCCAGTCCATACCGGCTAACTGATAAAAATGGACCAGATGATCGTGACACCACAACGTAGCCAGCATGATGTTACGTATAATATTGGCGTTATCCGGCACCTGGATACCAATCGCATCTTCGATAGCGTACACCGATGCCAGAGCATGTACCCCGGTACAGACACCACAAATACGTTCAACAAACGCCCAGGCGTCACGCGGGTCACGGCCTTGCAGAATGATCTCCAGCCCGCGGAACATTGTGCCGCAGGAAACGGCATTGGTAATGACGTTTTGCTCATCAATGTTCACTTCGCAGCGCATATGCCCTTCGATGCGGGTAATCGGGTCCACGATCAGACGACGGCCGGCGTCGTTAACGGTATAACCCTGGGTTTGATACTGGTTACTCATGCCTGTTTATCCTCATTGTCCGGCTGTGGTTCGGCTTGCGCTAACTGCTGTTTGTGGCGTTTACGTTGGTTGAGCGCGCTGGCGATAGCGTGACCGCCAACGCCCGCCGCGACCACGCCCAGCGCGGTCAGCCCCACCGTATCGGCGGTTGAATGGGTACCCATCTGGGGAATATCCACCACGCGGCTATAAAACGAGCCGCGATCCCAGAAACCATTTTCTGAACATCCCAGACATCCGTGACCGGACTGGATAGGAAAGGAGACGCCGTCATTCCAGCGAGTGGAGGAGCAGGCGTTATAGGTGGTTGGCCCTTTACAGCCCATCTTGTACAGACAGTATCCCTTGCGGGCGGCATCATCATCCCAGCTCTCGACAAATTCACCGGCGTCAAAATGGGCGCGGCGGTAGCATTTATCGTGGATACGCTGACCATAGAACATCAGTGGACGGCCCATGCGATCGAGTTCCGGCAGACGATCAAACGTCACCATATAGGTGATAATGGCGCTCATGACATCCGGGATTGGCGGACATCCAGGGACTTTCACGATCGGCTTGTCGGTGATCACTTTATCGATAGGCGTTGCCTGGGTTGGATTGGGGCGGGCGGCCTGGACGCAACCCCAGGAGGCGCAGTTTCCCCAGGCGATAATAGCGCTGGCGCCTGCGGCGGCTTTCTTCAGTTTTTCAATAAACGGGCGGCCGCCGCTGATACAGAACATTCCTTGCTCTCCTAACGGCGGATTGCCTTCCACCGCCAGAATGTATTTCCCGGCGTAGCGAGTGGTAATATCGTCAAAGACTTCTTCGGCCTGTGCGCCGGCGGCGGCCATCAGGGTGTCGTCATAATCAAGGGAAATCAGCGAGAGGATCACATCTTTGGCTAGCGGGTGCGAGGAACGGATAAAGGATTCGGTACAGCAGGTGCATTCCAGTCCATGAATCCAGACCACCGGAATCCGCGGTTTATTCTCCAGCGCCCAGGCGATCTTTGGCGTCATTCCGGCGCCCAGTCCCAGCGATGTGGCGGCAAGGCTACAGAATTTGAGAAAGCTGCGTCGGGTCACTCCCTTACGACGCATGGCTTGATAAAAGGTCTCCTCGTTATTCATAACGCGTATTTTTTCTCCTTTTTGCACCACGCTCCGCCAGGGGCATAAGGCGCTTTTGCGGGTCCGTTGACGTTCCGCCAGCAAGGTAAATCATTGTGTTACGCGCGAGCGCGGAAACGAGCCCGATTCACTTTGCACCGGCGTATACCGCCAGAAATAATGTGAAAAAAGCGTATCGGATTAACGATAAGAAACAATGTGAAGTGTGTGGGTATAGCTTATAGCGGTATATTTATACCCATTATCGGTTTTTCGGCGAAAGGGCCGTGGCGGGGAAGGGCGGTTGAGCTTGTTCCAGGATGAGGTTTTTAGCGAGCCACCTCGGGTAGATTTAGCCTGGTCTCGCTATTTCAGGGATACGTAAGTTGATGCAAAGGGAGGGAGGGTTTGAGGTCATCGTTAAAAGAAGCATACTTCGTGATGATTTTTATATAAAATAGTGGTGCTGGTTTTAAAGGAATGCAAAAAAGAGACTGTTTGAAAGAGGGCGTCCCATGAAAAATAACATCAGATTTGACTTATCCGATTATTTGATTCATTTTTTTCGGGACGTTAATTTAGAGACCGGTAGCCATATTTATTTGCCTGAGCACTGTGGTTTTAATAATCAGCACCACGCATGTTTCATTGATGCTAAATATTTACTTCGATTATCTTTACGCAGTCATAAAATTTTCTCGTCCTGGTCATACCGAAATGGGCAACGAACCGTATATGGTGACTCCCCGGTGGTATGCTTTACAGATATGCCGATTGCAGCTTATTTAGAGACTGGTGTTCGCCGATTAGAACGAAATGAAAAAATCGGTTTATATGCAATCGTTTTACCTAAAGAGCAAATGTTTAATTATGGGGCAAGGCCAGTCATATATGGGTTGGATCAGCATAACAATGCTCGATGCTCGCAAGGCAGAAACGGGGAACGTATTCTTGATGAAACGGCTCTTCCTTTGATTGAACAATATAGATATGTTACTTATGTTCCAGGTAAGATTGACTGGACACATGAACGTGAATGGCGATGGCCATATCGTGGCGATATTAATAATTTCCTTAATCATATTAAAGAGTATGGTATTCCGGAAAACATTGAAAGTACCCCAGGATTTGATTTTAGATCAAGCGAAATAAGTGGTGCGGGGATAATCGTCCCGTTTGCAGAAGATATCCCTACCGTAGCTCACGATATTTTAACTTTAATTGACCGGGGTGTCATTGGAAGAAATACTTTCAAATTCATTATAGCTGTAGAGAGTTTACAATCATGGACCCAGCTCTCGGAACCGGGTGCGTTACTGTCCTGTATTAATGACAATACTTTCGAATTTGAATCTTTTTTTGATTTATCTGCATCTAAAGTAAAAAATTATGCTGACTCTATCAATGATTATGTAAGTGAATTATATTCAAAAAAAGATTTTTTAAATGATAGTTATGCAATGGAATTTGGAAATGCCTGGGTCTGGATTCATGATAACCAATCCCAGGTGGTACGGGCGTTACTGCAGGCTGGAATGATCAAGGTTAATAAAGAAGGGCGGTACTTATTAGATGTTAATTTGGCTTCTGTCGATTGGCCATTAAGAAGAAAAGAGGCTTTCGCAAGTCATGTTGCGGGATGGCTCAAACATCGTTTTGATATCGAAGCGGGAAGGTATTCCGTTCGGGGAAAAGATGATTATGATGCGATCCCAAGTTATGAGACGCCGCTAAAGGATCAGCATCCTTTTTATAACCATACAGTGAATGTCGACTGGTAATTAAGAAAAGAACTTACCCTGTTAGCTCTGCGTTAATTGAGCCTGTCAGTATGAGTTGAGATATTATGAAATAAAAAATCCACGCGGCTGCGTGGATTTTATGACTTTCTTTGCCTCTTATGAGATTCAGCAAAACCTCACGAGACAACAAATTTTATTTAGACGTTGAACAGGAAGTTCATTATATCGCCATCTTTAACGATATAATCTTTGCCTTCCGCTCGCATCTTACCGGCTTCTTTCGCGCCTTGTTCACCTTTATAGGTAATAAAGTCGTCAAAAGCGATAGTTTGGGCGCGGATAAAGCCTTTTTCGAAGTCGGTATGGATTTTACCTGCTGCCTGCGGCGCGGTTGCGCCAACCGGAATAGTCCATGCGCGAACCTCTTTCACCCCGGCGGTGAAGTAGGTCTGGAGGTTCAGCAGGCGATAACCAGCGCGAATAACGCGGTTCAGCCCCGGCTCTTCCAGACCCAGTTCAGCCATAAATTCGTCGCGCTCGTCATCATCCAGCTCAGCAATATCAGCTTCGACGGCGGCACACACCGGAACCACGACCGAACCTTCTTTGGCGGCGATTTCGCGAACCTGGTCCAGATACGGGTTATTTTCAAAACCGTCTTCATTGACGTTAGCGATATACATTGTCGGCTTCAGCGTCAGGAAGCTTAAATAACGGATAGCCGCTTTATCTTCGTCCGTCAGGTCCAGCGAACGCAGCATCCCCGCTTCGGCCAGGTGCGGCAGGCATTTTTCCAGCGCGGCCAGTTCCGCTTTGGCGTCTTTATCGCCGCCTTTGGCTTTCTTCTGTACGCGATGGATAGCGCGCTCGCAGGTATCGAGGTCAGCCAGCGCCAGTTCGGTATTGATAACATCAATATCTTCTGCCGGGTTTACTTTACCCGCCACATGGATGATATTGTCGTTCTCAAAGCAGCGAACCACGTGACCGATAGCTTCAGTTTCACGGATATTGGTCAGGAACTGGTTACCCAACCCTTCGCCTTTGGACGCGCCTTTTACCAGACCGGCGATATCCACGAACTCCATCGTGGTTGGTAGAATGCGTTGCGGTTTAACAATCTCAGCCAACTGGTCCAGACGCGGATCGGGCATCGGCACGACACCGGTATTCGGTTCGATAGTGCAGAACGGAAAGTTTGCCGCTTCAATACCGGCTTTTGTCAGCGCGTTGAACAGGGTGGATTTCCCGACGTTGGGCAGACCGACGATACCGCATTTGAATCCCATGATTTAACTCACCTTAATATCTTAATAATCAACCTGTTATAGAAAACAGATTGCAGAAATGGAAATAACTTCGCCTATTATACACGGCGTGCGGCAAAAATGCCGCACATCACTGGTTATTGCGCCTTAAAGGTATGCAAACGGCTTGTTGCTTTGGCCAGACCCTCTTTGAACCACAATTCCGTACAGCGTGCCGCTTCGTCAATGGCCTCATCAATTAATTTTTGTTCAGAAACAGGGGGTTTACCCAGCACGAAACCAACAACTTTATTTTTATCGCCTGGATGACCAATTCCAACGCGTAATCGGTGAAAGTTGGGATTATTGCCCAGCTTGCTGATGATGTCTTTCAGACCATTGTGGCCGCCGTGGCCGCCGCCAAGTTTAAATTTCGCGACGCCCGGAGGGAGATCCAGCTCGTCGTGAGCGACCAAAATTTCGTCCGGCTGAATACGGTAAAAACTGGCCATTGCGCCAACTGCTTTACCACTGAGGTTCATGAACGTGGTGGGTACCAGCAGGCGAACATCTTCCCCTTCCAGCGTGATGCGTGAGGTATAGCCAAAGAATTTAGGCTCTTCACGCAACGGCGCGCGCAGGCGCTCCGCCAGTAAATCGACGTACCATGCGCCTGCATTGTGTCGCGTCGCGGCATATTCCGCACCGGGATTCGCCAGACCAACAATCAATTTAATTGCCACGTTTTTTGTCCTGAGTAGATCCATAACTGGCGCGTAGTTTACTGTCTGTCTGCCCGCTTGACAAAACACAGCGACACTCTGAAGTAAATTAAATAATTGCCAGCATTGATTATTAAAAATGTAAACTGTTCAGTGTGTTATTTGTAAAGTTTTGTTAAATGAAACTTTACATTTGTGATCGCACCCGCACTTACAAACGAAAGTGTTGTCTATACTTTACACATAAAGTTTAGGGGGATTTCCTAAAAACAACCCAAAAGTTCCGGAGGTGACATATGAAACGCAAAAACGCTTCGTTATTCGGTAACGTGCTGATGGGGTTGGGGCTGGTCGTGATGGTTGTCGGCGTGGGTTACTCTATTTTAAACCAACTGCCGCAGTTTAATTTGCCGCAATTTTTTGCGCATGGCGCAATACTGAGCATTTTTGTCGGTGCAGTTCTTTGGCTGGCGGGGGCTCGTGTAGGGGGGCATGAGCAGGTGAGCGACAAATATTGGTGGGTACGTCACTATGACAAACGTTGCCGCCGTAACGACAATCGTCGTCATAGCTAACCGGTTCAGGCCCGGTAAGCGTTATCGCCACCGGGCATTGTCCATTAACTGAGTAAATCCGCTAACGCCTCCGTCCTGTTCGGGAAGAAGGTCAGACGCCCAGGAATAGGTTTGATACCGGCACGCGCCATTGTGCGCAGCGGTTGGAACTCCAGGTTACTGATACGCAATTCGCAACCCTCCGGCAGACGCTTCACAAAACGCTGAAAAGCATCAAGCCCGCCTGCATCCAGCACTGGTACTGCGTCCCATTTCAAAACGACGATACGTTTGCCCTTAATACGTGACTCAAGGTCAGTAAACAGCCCTTCCGCCGCGGCGAAAAAGAGCGGACCGATCACACGCAGCACCAGCACATCTTCAGGCACATCGACATTGACCGGCGCAAGTCGAGTCATTCGCGCAATACGGCGCATAAACAGCAGGGAAGCAAGGACAATCCCCACGCTGATGGCGATGACCATATCAAACAGAACCGTTAATGACATGCACAGCAGCATAACGATAATGTCGTCTTTCGGCGCATGGCGTAACAGATCCACCACTTTATGGGCTTCACTCATATTCCATGCCACCATCAGCAGTAGCGCCGCCATCGCGGAAAGCGGCAGCCAGGAGAGTAGCGGGGCTAAGACCAGTAGCGCCAGAATAACCAGGATAGCGTGAATTACCGCTGAGACGGGAGAGGTCGCGCCAGCGCGGACGTTGGCGGCAGAGCGGGCAATCGCGGCGGTGGCGGTGATGCCGCCAAAGAACGGCGCGACCATATTCCCCAGCCCCTGGCCGATAAGTTCGCTGTTAGCTTTATGTTTGGTGCCGGTCATGCCGTCCAGCACGACGGCGCAGAGCAATGATTCGATTGCCCCCAGCATTGCCATCGAGAAGGCCGCTGGCAGCAGCGCGCGCAGTGAATCCCAGCTTAGCGTGAAATCGGAGCCAGGAAGACTCCACGGCAGCATCAGTTGCGGCAGGAGCTGCGGGATGCCGTTGCCCTGAGTGCCGTCAGCCAGAACGTAATGGAACTGTGAGCCGATAGTCGCCACATTGCCGCCCAGCAGATTAACGATCCCCATCACGGCGCAACCGGCCAGCAGCGCGGGAAGATGTCCTGGCAGACGAATACCGAGACGCGGCCAGAAAATCAACGTTCCCAGCGTTACCACGCCAATGGCGGCATCGCCAATATTGACGGTGGGCAACGCCATAAACAGCGCGCCGACTTTCTGCAAATAGTGCTCTGGCACATGGGCCATCTGCAGACCAAGAAAATCTTTAATCTGCATGGTACCGATGGTAATACCAATCCCTGAGGTAAAACCCAACGTGACCGACACCGGGATATATTCAATCAATCGCCCCAGTCTCGCCAGGCCGAAAAGGATCAGGAAGAAGCCCGACATCAGCGTGGCGACCAGTAGGCCCGCCAGACCAAACTGTTGCGATACCGGATACAAAATCACCACAAACGCGGCGGTAGGGCCGGAAACGCTAAAGCGCGAGCCGCCGGTTAGCGCGATCACGATCCCGGCGACAGCGGAGGTATAGAGGCCATACTGCGGCGCAACGCCACTGCCAATTGCCAGCGCCATCGCCAGCGGGATAGCAATAATCCCGACGGTGATCCCGGCTATCACATCACGGGTGAACCGGGAGGCGGTATATTTTTCTTTCCAGCAAGCATCGATGAGAGCGCGGAAAGGCATCACATGTGAGGAAAATAATTTGTTCACAATAATGTTTCATCCATGAGCGCATCATCTGTCAACTAAATGGCAGGTGAAGGAGGCATAAGTCATACAAAAGGGTGTTACAGACAAAAAAACCCGCCGCAGCGGGTTTCAGATCCGGGTTCGATCAATGCTCGAACATGGCGGAAATCGATTCTTCGTTGCTGATACGGCGAATCGCTTCGGCCAGCATACCTGACAGGGTCAAAGTACGCACGTTCGGCAGCGCTTTGATTTCGTCGGTCAGCGGAATGGTGTCGCAGACAACGACTTCATCAATGACGGAGTTGCGCAGGTTGTTTGCCGCATTGCCTGAGAAGATCGGGTGCGTCGCGTAGGCAAACACGCGTTTAGCGCCACGTTCTTTCAATGCTTCTGCTGCTTTGCACAGAGTACCGCCGGTATCGATCATATCATCAACCAGCACGCAGTCACGGCCAGCGACGTCACCGATGATGTGCATCACCTGAGAAACGTTCGCGCGCGGACGACGTTTATCAATGATAGCCATATCGGTATCGTTCAGCAGCTTAGCGATAGCGCGGGCACGAACCACGCCGCCAATATCCGGAGAAACCACGATCGGGTTATCCAGATTCAGTTGCAGCATATCTTCGAGCAGGATTGGGCTACCGAACACGTTATCAACCGGAACGTCAAAGAAGCCCTGGATCTGTTCAGCATGCAGATCTACGGTGAGAACGCGGTCAACGCCGACGCTGGACAGGAAGTCAGCGACAACTTTTGCGGTAATCGGCACACGGGCGGAACGTACGCGACGGTCCTGGCGAGCATAACCGAAGTAAGGGATAACGGCGGTGATACGGCCTGCGGAAGCACGGCGCAGGGCATCAACCATAACGACCAATTCCATCAGGTTGTCGTTAGTAGGGGCACAAGTGGACTGGATGATGAAAATATCACCACCGCGTACGTTTTCGTTGATTTGTACGCTGACTTCGCCGTCGCTAAAGCGACCTACAGCGGCGTCGCCGAGAGAAGTGTACAGGCGGTTGGCAATACGTTGTGCTAGTTCCGGGGTGGCGTTACCAGCAAAAAGCTTCATATCAGGCACGAGAAGAACCTCAGGCATGCGTCCAGTGGTGGATGAATCGGGCCAAAAACTGTGCGGGCCAGGCCGATTTCATCCAGGCGGTGTATTAAAGAGCGCGATGCAACGTCTGGAACAGGGTGACGTTGTCACCGGAGCTCAGTTTGCCCGGCAGGGTTACTCATCACCATTCTTCTTTCGTCAGCAGAACTGACGGAAACCGAATGATTCAGAGCAGGGCTTGCTTCAATGGTGAGAGATTGACACCTTTCGCCACAAAGCCTTGCAACCATTCCGGGGCTTGCTCAAGCACCTGGCGGGCAGCGAGTTCCGTGTCGAATTCAGCAAAGACACAGGCTCCTGTTCCAGTCAGGCGCGACGGCGCGTATTCTAACAGCCAGGAAAGCACATCATCAACCTCGCGAAAACGTTTTCTTGCGATAACCTCGCAATCATTGCCGAATTCACAATTTAATAACGTTTCTATTGACCTGACCGGGGTATTTCGTGGCAGCTCCGGATCGCGAAAAATGATCGGCGTCGGGATGCTGACGCCCGGATGGGCCACCAGGTACCATTTTTCCGCCACGTCGACCGGCGTGAGCACTTCGCCAACGCCTTCGGCAAACGCCGCGTGGCCGCGAACAAACACCGGCACGTCGGCGCCCAGCGTCAGTCCGAGCGTCGCCAGCTCATCTTCCGGGAGCCCACACTGCCAGAGATGATTCAGCGCGACCAGCACGGTGGCCGCGTTTGACGAACCGCCACCGAGGCCGCCGCCCATGGGAAGGCGCTTCTCAATGCTGATATCCGCACCGCTTCCGGCGGGCAGGCGTCCACTCTCCGAGGCGACTTTCATCAACAGCCGCGCGGCGCGGACGATCAGATTGTCTTCATTTTCAACGCCGGTAACCGGCGTTAATAAATGGATTTCGCCATCGTGACGCGGTTCGATGTGGAGTGTGTCGCCATAATCCAGAAACTGAAACAGCGTCTGCAGCGTGTGGTAGCCGTCTGCACGCTGTCCGGTGATATATAAAAACAGGTTTAATTTTGCCGGAGAAGGCCAATGGGTCATCATTTCACAATCCAGTTATCCATTTTCAGCTTAATGCGCTGACTGCCGTCGGAAAGCTCCATATTGGCAGGCATGGCAGGCTGCGTTTTGCTGTCATAGCCACCGTAAACCACTTTCCAGTTTTTACCATCCTGGCGATAGTTCACTTCGCTCAGGCGGTACTGGTCGTCCAGTTTGTAGTCAGTGGCATCGCCAGGCAGACCGAGGATCCACTGCCGCAGGCTGTTTAACGGAATCGGCATCCCGGTGAGTTTGCCGATCATCTCTTCGGCGTCATCGGCGGTATAACGCTGGCCTTTGTTATCCACCAACTGGACGTTGCCCGGCTGGGCGTTAAGCTCCAGCTCGGTGCTGCCCAGCGGGTTGGTAAGCAGCAGGCGGTAGCGATCCTGTCCGGTCTGTTGCCAGAAGAAGCGCGCATAGACTTTCTGATCATCTGAGATGTAAGCAAAGGCGCCGCGCGTCTGGTATTGATTCAGATGACGCACCTCTTGCTGATGCTGGCGCCACTGAGGGGAATCCGGGCTCTTGCCCGGGCCTTTATGCCCAGGAAGCGTACAGGCGGTGAGAACCAGGCTTGCTAACGGCAGTAGACGAATCAGGCGAAAATCGGGCAGGGTCATAGTGATGACGAATCCTTGTGATACGGTGCAATAATTGCCTGATGGCGTTACGCTTATCAGGCCTGAAAACTGAACCTGCAGGCTGTAAAAACGTTCGCGCCGCGATTCGGCAAATTTTTGCTATCGGTTACAGTTATAGCCTTTAATGCTAGCGCCGCCTGGTGACATCGTCTACTTTCAAGTTGTCTTAAATCATCAAATTAGCGAGCGCTGCCAATTACTCCAAAAGGGGGCTCTCTCTTTTATTGACCACGCGCATCCTGTATGATGCAAGCAGACTAACCATATCAACGCTGGTACTACTCCCGCAGACATGACCCTTTTAGCGCTCGGTATTAACCATAAAACGGCACCTGTATCGCTGCGAGAACGCGTAACGTTTTCGCCGGACACGCTTGATCAGGCGCTGGACAGCCTGCTTGCGCAGCCAATGGTGCAGGGCGGGGTCGTGCTGTCAACCTGTAACCGTACAGAGCTGTATCTGAGCGTGGAAGAGCAGGATAACCTGCAAGAAGCGCTGATCCGCTGGTTATGCGATTACCATAACCTGAACGAGGACGATCTGCGCAACAGTCTGTACTGGCATCAGGATAATGACGCCGTCAGCCACCTGATGCGCGTCGCCAGCGGTCTGGATTCACTGGTGCTGGGCGAACCGCAAATCCTCGGTCAGGTGAAAAAAGCGTTTGCGGATTCGCAAAAAGGCCACCTTAACGCCAGCGCGCTGGAGCGAATGTTTCAGAAGTCTTTTTCCGTCGCTAAGCGAGTGCGGACTGAAACCGATATCGGCGCCAGCGCCGTCTCCGTCGCGTTTGCCGCCTGTACGCTCGCCCGCCAAATCTTTGAATCGCTGTCGACGGTCACCGTACTGTTAGTTGGCGCGGGCGAAACCATTGAACTGGTGGCGCGTCACCTGCGCGAGCATAAAGTACAAAAGATGATTATCGCCAACCGAACCCGCGAGCGCGCGCAAGCCCTGGCGGATGAGGTAGGTGCTGAGGTTATCTCGCTCAGCGATATCGACGCCCGTTTGCAGGATGCCGATATTATTATCAGTTCGACCGCCAGCCCGCTGCCGATTATCGGTAAAGGCATGGTGGAGCGCGCATTAAAAAGCCGTCGCAACCAGCCGATGCTGCTGGTGGATATTGCCGTACCGCGCGACGTTGAACCGGAAGTCGGCAAACTGGCGAACGCTTATCTTTATAGCGTCGATGATTTACAGAGCATCATTTCGCATAATCTGGCGCAGCGTCAGGCTGCGGCAGTAGAAGCGGAAACGATTGTTGAGCAGGAAGCCAGCGAGTTTATGGCCTGGCTACGCGCCCAGGGGGCCAGCGAGACCATTCGGGAATACCGTAGTCAGTCGGAGCAGATTCGTGACGAACTGACTACCAAAGCGCTGTCGGCCCTTCAACAGGGCGGTGATGCGCAAGCCATCTTGCAGGATCTGGCATGGAAACTGACCAACCGCCTGATTCATGCGCCAACGAAATCACTTCAACAGGCTGCCCGTGACGGGGATGACGAACGCCTGAATATTCTGCGCGACAGCCTCGGGCTGGAGTAGCAGCACACACCACACTTTTTTACAGGGTGAATTTACGCCTATGAAGCCTTCTATCGTTGCCAAACTGGAAGCCCTGCACGAACGCCATGAGGAAGTTCAGGCGTTGCTGGGCGATGCGGGAATTATCGCCGACCAGGACCGCTTTCGCGCATTGTCGCGCGAATATGCGCAATTAAGCGACGTTTCTCGCTGTTTTACGGACTGGCAACAGGTTCAGGACGATATCGAGACGGCTCAGATGATGCTCGACGATCCTGAAATGCGAGAAATGGCGCAGGAAGAACTGCGCGAAGCGAAAGAAAAAAGCGAACAACTGGAGCAACAGTTACAGGTACTGCTGCTGCCGAAAGATCCGGACGATGAACGAAACGCGTTCCTTGAGGTTCGCGCCGGCACCGGCGGCGACGAAGCCGCGCTGTTTGCCGGCGATCTGTTCCGCATGTACAGCCGTTATGCCGAAGCGCGCCGCTGGCGCGTGGAGATCATGAGCATGAGCGAAGGCGAGCATGGCGGTTATAAAGAGATCATCGCCAAAATCAGCGGCGACGGCGTGTATGGCCGACTGAAATTTGAGTCCGGCGGACACCGCGTACAGCGTGTTCCGGCGACCGAGTCGCAGGGGCGTATCCATACCTCCGCCTGTACCGTCGCCGTGATGCCGGAGCTGCCGGAAGCCGAGCTGCCGGATATTAACCCGGCGGATCTGCGCATTGATACGTTTCGTTCTTCCGGCGCGGGCGGTCAGCACGTTAACACCACCGACTCCGCTATCCGAATTACCCACTTGCCGACCGGCATCGTGGTGGAATGCCAGGACGAGCGTTCGCAGCATAAAAACAAAGCGAAAGCGCTCTCGGTGCTCGGGGCGCGCATTCACGCCGCCGAAACGGCAAAACGCCAGCAGGCCGAGGCGTCAACGCGACGCAATCTGCTTGGCAGCGGCGATCGCAGCGATCGTAACCGGACCTATAATTTCCCGCAGGGGCGCGTGACCGATCATCGTATTAATCTGACGTTATATCGCCTTGATGAAACGATGGAAGGTAAGCTGGATATGCTGATTGAGCCGATTGTTCAGGAACACCAGGCTGACCTGTTAGCCGCCTTATCCGAGCAGGAATAATGGATTTTCAGCACTGGCTGCATGAGGCGGTAAACCAGCTCCGGGACAGCGACAGCCCCCGGCGCGACGCCGAGATCCTGCTAGAGTACGTTACGGGCAAGGGGCGGACGTATATCATGGCCTTTGGCGAAACGCCGCTTACCGACGTCCAGCAACAACAGCTCGCGGACCTGCTGCAGCGGCGTAAACAGGGCGAACCTATTGCGTACCTGACGGGCTTACGCGAATTCTGGTCGCTGCCGCTCTTCGTTTCTCCCGCCACGCTAATCCCGCGCCCGGATACCGAATGTCTGGTTGAACAGGCGTTGGCGCGATTGCCGGTAAAAACCTGTCGTATTCTGGATTTAGGCACCGGAACCGGCGCGATTGCGCTGGCGCTGGCCTGCGAGCGACCGGATTGCGAGGTGACTGCGGTCGATCGTATGCCTGATGCGGTTGCGCTGGCGATACGCAACGCGGAACATTTGGCTATCCGGAATGTGCGTATACTGCAAAGTTGTTGGTTCAGCGCGCTATCGGGGCAGCAGTTCGACATGATTGTCAGCAATCCGCCCTACATTGACGCGCAGGACCCGCACCTTAGCGAAGGCGATGTACGCTTTGAACCGCGCTCAGCGTTGGTGGCGGACGAAAACGGTATGGCGGATCTTACGCATATTATCGATAATGCCCGCCAGATGTTAACGCCCGGCGGCTTCCTGCTGCTGGAGCACGGTTGGCGGCAAGGCGAAGCGGTAAGAGCGGTTTTCAGGCGGTCTGGTTACTCGGATGTAGAAACGTGTCGTGATTATGGCGGTAATGAACGCGTGACCTGCGGACGTTTTACGCCATGACAATTGCAATGTTGCTCACGCTTCATCTTATCTGTGTTGCGCTCTCCGTCAGTTTGTTTGTCGCTCGTTACTGGTGGCGCTATTGCGGCCATGCGTTGGCCGCCGCGCGCTGGACACGAATCGTGCCTCCCGTCATAGATACCCTGTTACTGCTTAGCGGTATTGGGTTAATCGTTAAAACGCACATCCTGCCATTCACGGAGTCGGGCTCATGGCTGACTGAAAAACTGTTTGGCGTTATCATCTACATCGTTTTGGGTTTTATTGCGCTTGATTATCGTCAGGCGCGCAGCCAGCAGGCGCGTTTTATCGCTTTCCCGCTGGCGCTGGTGGTGCTGTACATCATCATTAAACTCGCCACCACAAAAATACCGTTACTGGGGTAAGTCATGAGGTCGTTAGCTGATTTCGAATTTAACAATGCGCCGCTGTGTGATGGCATGATCCTGGCATCAGAGATGATTCGCCTGGATTTTCCCACGCAGTTTGTCTACGACGAACTGGAACGTCTGGTCAGTCTGGCGCAGGAAGAAATTAGCCAGCTCCTGTCTCAGGATGAGCAACTGGAAAAATTGCTGGCACTTTTTTACGGCGAGTGGGGGTTCACGGATTCCCGCGGCGTCTACCGTCTTTCTGATGCTTTATGGCTCGATAAAGTCCTGAAAAAACGCCAGGGGAGCGCGGTATCGTTGGGCGCTATTTTATTATGGATAGCAAACCGTCTTGATTTGCCGTTGGTGCCCGTTATCTTCCCAACGCAACTGATTTTGCGTATTGAATCGCTGGAAGGGGAAATGTGGCTGATTAACCCGTTCAACGGTGAAACGCTTGATGAACATACCCTCGAAGTCTGGTTAAAAGGCAATATTAGTCCGGTCGCCGAGTTGTTTAACGAAGATTTGGACGAGGCGGATAACGCCGAAGTGATTCGTAAGCTACTGGATACGCTGAAATCCTCGCTGATGGAGGAACGGCAAATGGAGCTGGCGCTACGCGTTAGCGAAGCATTGTTGCAATTTAACCCGGAAGATCCTTACGAAATCCGTGACCGCGGGTTGATCTACGCGCAGCTTGAGTGTGAACACGTTGCGCTGACTGATTTAAGCTACTTCGTTGAACAGTGTCCGGAAGACCCGATCAGCGAAATGATTCGTGCGCAGATCAACACCATTGCGCACAAGCAAATTGTTCTACATTAATTAACCGACATTTTACCTATAAGTGTAAGGCGATCCTATGAAACAAAAAGTGGTTAACATTGGCGACATTAAGGTGGCAAATGACCTGCCGTTTGTGCTGTTTGGCGGTATGAACGTGCTGGAGTCACGCGATCTGGCAATGCGCATTTGTGAGCACTACGTAACCGTTACCCAGAAGCTGGGTATTCCTTACGTGTTCAAGGCCTCTTTTGATAAAGCCAACCGTTCCTCTATTCACTCTTACCGTGGGCCGGGTCTGGAAGAAGGGATGAAAATCTTCCAGGAACTCAAGCAGACATTTGGCGTAAAAGTAATCACTGACGTCCATGAAGCCAGCCAGGCGCAGCCTGTTGCTGATGTGGTTGACGTGATTCAGCTCCCGGCGTTTCTGGCGCGCCAGACCGACCTGGTGGAAGCGATGGCGAAAACCGGCGCTGTGATTAACGTGAAAAAGCCGCAGTTCGTAAGCCCGGGTCAGATGGGCAATATTGTGGATAAGTTCCATGAGGGCGGTAACGATAAGGTGATTCTGTGCGACCGCGGCGCGAACTTCGGCTATGACAACCTGGTGGTGGATATGCTGGGCTTTAGCGTGATGAAAAAGGTCTCCGGCAACTCGCCAGTGATTTTCGACGTCACCCACGCGCTGCAATGCCGCGACCCATTTGGCGCCGCCTCTGGCGGTCGTCGTGGTCAGGTGACCGAGCTGGCGCGCGCCGGTATGGCTGTCGGTCTGGCGGGCCTGTTCCTGGAGTCGCATCCGGACCCGGCTAACGCGAAGTGCGACGGTCCTTCCGCGCTGCCGCTGGCGAAACTGGAGCAGTTCCTGACCCAGATAAAAGCGATTGATGATTTGGTGAAAAGCTTCGACGAGCTGGATACCGAGAACTGATTGCGGTTTTTAGCTTGTGTAGGCCGGATAAGATACTATCCGGCTTTTTTATATCAGGCAAAAATCGTCATCAGATAGGCGGCAAATAAAGCCAGATGCGCCGCGCCGTTTAGCACGTTGGTGCGTCCGGTAGAGAACGAAATATGGCACAGCACTAACGAGGCCACCATCACTACCATTTCCGGCGCGCCTAAACCAAATACCAGATCATTACCTGTCGCCCAGGCGATGAGCGTGACGACCGGCACGGTTAATGAAATCGTCGCCAACACCGATCCGAAGAACAGATTCATTGCCCGCTGAACCTGATTATTCAGTACCGCCTTCAGCGCGCCCAGTCCTTCCGGCGAGAGAATTAACAGCGCGACCAGGAAACCGGTAAAGGCGACCGGGGCGTTCATGCTGGTCAGCAACGCCTCCAGCGGGCTGGCATTCATTTTGGTAACGGCAATGACCGCAATTAAATGAATGAGTAACCAGACCGTATGCCAGCCGCTACTGTGCGCGGAGGGTTTACCGTGGTGTGGATTGTCATCATCGCCTTCATCTTCATGTTCATAGATAAATAAGCTCTGGTGCGTTTTGGTTTGAATCAACAAAAATACGCCGTACATCGCGGCGGAAATTAACGCGACCAATAATGCCTGACCGGTAGAGAAATTGGCTTGCGGCAATGCCATTGGAAAAACCAGCACAATAATCGCCAGCGGAAACAGCGCGATAAGATACTGCTTAATCCCAAATAAATTCATATATTGCGTTGCGAATTTACGCCCGCCCAACAACAACGAGAAACCGACCAGTCCCCCGGTGACAATCATAATAATAGAGTAGAGCGTATCGCGCATAAGCGTTGGCGCAGCATCGCCGGTGGCCATCAGCGCTGAAATTAAACTCACCTCAAGAATAACGACGGACAGGCTTAAAATAAGCGATCCGTAGGGTTCGCCGAGTCGGTGCGCTAATACATCGGCATGACGGACCACGCTAAATGCGCTGCTTAAAATACCAATAAGTGCAAGGATATTGATGCCAATAACCACTGGTAGTGACTGGCTGCTTCCCCAAAGGAACAGCACTACCAGCGCAAGAACCGGGAAAATAAGCGAAGTCTCCTTATGGCGGGTTTTCACCGCCTCACAGGCATGCGTCATGAGGGTCTCCCTTGTGCAGGTGTTAATATTTTGGAAAGAGTAGAGAAGGTAAAAATAGCAGAAATTTGTATTTTTTTAGTGGTTTTTTACGTAGTTTTACGGCGTAGACGATTTTTTTCTTTCAAGGTCAGTAAAACAACGATCTTGTTTTAACAGTGTTTAAATAACAAAAAGTTAATTTCCGTAAAAAGCAAAAATCCTCCTCGACTGGCGTAATAACGCATTGTTTACCACACTTAATGTTTTTCCTGAAGACGGAGGCGCTGATGCCGTATAAAGCCAAAAGTGATTTACCCGATAATGTGCGGAATGTTCTTCCAACCCATGCCCAGGACATTTACAAAGAAGCCTTTAATAGCGCCTGGGAGCAATATAAAGATAAAGCCGATCGTCGTGATGACGCCAGCCGCGAGGAAACCGCACACAAAGTCGCCTGGGCGGCGGTTAAAAACGATTATGAAAAAGGCGAGGATGATAAATGGCATAAGAAAAAATAAACGCGGTATTACTCGCGTGTTAGCCTGATTTTCTTGCCGGAAGTCTATCCTGACGCGGGAGCTTTTCCCGCGTACAGATTTAAAATGTCAGCACTTTGTCCGCCGCCAGCGTCCATTGCGCCAGCTCGACCAGCGTTCCGATTTCCACACCGTCAATCAGCGGCAGGGGAGTGATACCACGTCCGTCCGCACAGGTTTTGCATAATTTTACCGGTACGTTTTGCGCGGTTAGAATTTCCAGCATTTGCTGAATATTGTAGCCTTCGGCTGGTTTTTGACCGCGTAACCCTGCGGTTACGGCATCTGACATCAAAAACAGGCGTAAATCGAGATGGCTTTCCTGCTCGCGCAGCGCAATGGCCAGACGCAGGCTATTAAATAATGATTCGCTGCCGTAGGCGGCGCCGTTAGCGATAATGACGATATTTTGCATGGATAACCCTTCTCCTTGAGAAATTTTGTCGGCAATGGCGTTATGTTACCTCGGGAACCGGGTACCGCCAAATGCGTGGATAAAATCCCGGGACGCTCTGCGGAAAAAATAAGGATATTCCTGGAAGCACGAGAAAAGGCTGCAAAACCTGTCCGGACACGTTATGGTTTACTCTGATGCCATTCCTCTTATCTTTTGTTGTAGAAGTTGCCGACACGTTGAGCCGTATTGTTTTTCGTTCATTCTCACTCTCGCTTCTCTTGCTGGCTGCCAGCGGTACGATCCGTGCGCAGGCGCAAGATCCTTTCACGCAAAACCGTCTGCCGGATTTAGGCATGATGCCGGAATCCCACGAAGGGGAAAAGCATTTTGCCGAGATGGCCAAAGCGTTTGGCGAAGCCAGCATGAAAAATAACGATCTGGATACTGGTGAACAGGCGCGGCAATTCGCTTTCGGACAGGTACGCGATGTGGTCAGCGAGCAGGTTAACCAGCAGCTTGAAAGCTGGCTATCAGCCTGGGGCAGCGCCAGCGTGGATATTAACGTCGATAACGAAGGTCATTTTAACGGCAGTCGCGGAAGCTGGTTTATCCCTTTACAGGATAAACAGCGCTATCTGACCTGGAGCCAGCTTGGTCTTACGCAACAGACTGACGGACTGGTAAGCAACATTGGCGTAGGACAGCGCTGGGCGCAGGATGGCTGGCTTCTTGGCTATAATACCTTTTACGATAATCTGCTGGATGAAAATCTACAGCGCGCCGGCTTTGGCGCGGAGGCGTGGGGAGAATATTTGCGTTTATCCGCCAACTATTATCAGCCTTTTGCCGACTGGCAGACGCATACGGCGACCTTAGAACAGCGAATGGCGCGCGGATATGATATCAACGCGCAAATGCGCCTGCCGTTTTACCAGCATATCAATACCAGCGTTAGTCTGGAGCAGTACTTTGGCGATAGCGTGGATCTGTTTGACTCCGGAACGGGGTATCACAATCCTGTCGCGTTAAAACTGGGTCTCAACTATACGCCAGTACCTTTGCTTACCATGACCGCCCAGCACAAACAGGGCGAGAGCGGGGTCAGTCAAAATAACCTGGGGCTGACGCTTAACTACCGCTTCGGCGTGCCGCTCAAAAAGCAGCTTGCCGCCAGTGAAGTGGCGCAAAGCCAGTCATTACGCGGTAGCCGCTATGATACGCCGCAACGTAACTCGCTGCCGACAATGGAGTATCGGCAGCGTAAAACGTTAACGGTTTTTCTGGCGACGCCGCCCTGGGATCTTACGCCTGGTGAGACGGTTGCGTTAAAATTGCAGGTGCGCAGCGTGCACGGTATTCGTCATTTGAGCTGGCAGGGCGATACACAGGCATTAAGTTTGACGGCAGGAACGGACACCCGCAGTACCGAGGGCTGGACAATCATTATGCCGGCCTGGGATCACCGCGAAGGCGCGGCAAATCGCTGGCGTTTATCGGTGGTGGTTGAGGATGAAAAAGGTCAGCGTGTCTCTTCCAATGAGATCACGCTCGCGCTGACTGAGCCGTTTATCACGATGCCGGACGATAATCCGCATTGGCAACCGTTCCAGGAGCAATAATTAAAAGATACGTTCCTGATGTACCCAGACGGCGGCCTCCACGCGCGATTTCAGCTTCATTTTCTTGAGCATATGTTTCACGTGCACTTTGACCGTACTTTCGGTGATATCCAGACGTCGGGCAATCATCTTATTTGGCAATCCCTGCGCAATGAGCTTCAGAATATCGCGCTCACGCGGGGTGAGTTGCGTTACATCGCGATCGGTGGTGGCGCGGTTGGCCCGCAGGCTGGCCGCCAGTACCGGCGTTAACGCTTCACTTAATACCATTTCGCCGGCGGCGGCCTGTTGTAACGCTTTGAGCAAGTCCTCCGGCTCCATGTCTTTCAACAGATAACCGTCCGCGCCGCGCTTTAGCGCCGTGACGACATCTTCTTCATGGTTGGATACGCTGAAAACGACAATACGTCCTGACAGCGCTTTTTCGCGTAATTTATCCAGCGTTTCGAGACCATTCATTCCCGGCATATTCAAATCAAGGAGGATCAGATCGGGATCGAGCGATTCCGCCAGGTCAATACCCTGCTCACCGTTGCTGGCTTCTCCGACCACGCTGATATCGGGCGCCATACTCACAAGCTGCTTTACACCCGTGCGTAGCATCGGATGGTCGTCGATTAACAGGATGGTTGCCGGTTCCTGATTATTCATGGGTATCTCCCTGGGTTTCTGTGAAGTTTGTTTCTGGAATAAAAGTAACAGTGACCTCTGTTCCGCCAGTCTCGCGTCGGCGTACCTGGCAATCGCCGCGCAAACTTTGCGCCCGATCGCGCATGATGATCATGCCGTAGTGATTACTGCGTTCGGCGTTTTCCGGGACGCCGCAGCCATTATCCTGCACTTTTAGTTTGACCTGTTTGCCACATTGCGTCACTGTCACCACCACATCGTCGGCATGAGAGTGTTTAAGGGCGTTGCTGAGGGCTTCCCTGGCAATTTGCAACAGGTGTATCGCCTGGTGTGAAGGCACCAGGCGGGGGGGAAGCTGATAATCCAGTTTTACCGTAAAGCCAAACCGGGCGCTGAACTCCTGGCAGCTTGCCTCCAGCGCCGGACGTAGCCCGGGTTCCGTCAACTGTAACCGGAAAGTGGTTAACAGTTCGCGCAGTTGCGCCCAAGAGCAGTTTAGCTCATTGCGAATTTGGCTGAGTAACTCACGGCTGCTTTCCGGTAACACGTCGCCCTGCATTTGCAGGCAGCTCACCTGCATCTTCATACAAGAGAGCGACTGGGCAATAGAATCATGCAGTTCGCGGGCAATGGTGGCACGCTCTTCCATGACAATCAACTGCTGCTGGCGCTCCTGATGCCTGTCGAGCGCCAGAGTCGCGGTAAGCTGTTCAACCAGCGTGTCCACCAACTGTTGCTGATCGTGGCTGAGATGGCGTCCATAGGGCAGCGTCGCCAGCAAAATACCGTATTGGGTGTGAGAATCGGTGAGCCGCCATTTTAAGGTGGTGCCGCCGTTAATCATCGGCAGGGCGCTACGTGGGCAAAGGTGGCAGCCTTTATCATCGCAACTGATGTCCGACTGACAGGTAAATTCCTGATGATTATCTTCATCTTCCAGGTCATAGACTCGCAGCTCAATATCATGCAACTGGGTTAAATTTTGCAGGCCATTCAGTACCGGTGAAAGACGTTCACATAGCGGAGCCTGTGAATGCAGTCGGCGGTTGGCTTGCCACAAAAACGAGAGAATCTGGTTTTTATGTTCCAGACCGGCTGTTTTTTCCTGTACGCGCTGTTCCAGTACCGCATAACTTTCGGCCAGTTCTTCAGACATATTATTGAGCGCAGAACCCAACGCGGCCATCTCATTGCGTCCACTGATATTGGCACGTTGGGTAAAGTCGCGCTGACTGACGGCGCGCGCCATTGATAACAACTGTTTCCAGGGCTGCAAAAGGCGAACACGTAGCCAGATAATCGTAAATACCAGCAATAGCGCCATAAAGATCGCCATTACCCGGTGAACTAATACCACGCGTTCGATACGCAATTCAGTCGTATGGTCGAACGACGTCACCAGGCGATCCAGGCCCGCCACAAAGCGCGTGACATCTTCTGCGACCGCGTGCGCGTTTTGCGCGTGCTGTAGCCCTGGCGAGAGTTCGTTATGCCAGTAATCCTGCAACGCTTTAAGCTGCTTTTGCTGCCCGTCTCGCTCAGCGGCGCGGGTCAGTTCCGGGCTGAATGCCGTTTGCTCCATCTCATCCAGCAGCTTTTGATCTTTAGCATCCAGCGGGACAGCTGCCAGTAGTCGATAGCTTTGCATACGCAATGAGCCCGCTTTATTAATCGCATGAGCGCTACCCTGCACGCCCTGAACCAGCCAGCCGGAAACCGCCATCCCCGCCACGCCGATAGCGGTAGAGAGCATGACAATCAGCGCCAGTTGGTTAACCAGCGTAAGAGGAGAGAAACACCGTTTAAACATGTTACCTTCTTTCTTCGGGGTAATGTCGCCGAAAAAACGTAGCAAAAAAGAGGGGCGTCAATCGGCTGTGCCGCTATTCTCAACGATACAGCGGAGTATACCCATACCTATAACGAGTTACTCCTTAATTGCCGCCGTAGAGAGGTATCTGCGACGGGAAGGAGTAGACAGACACAGCATGGTGAAAAACCACAGCTTTTTTACCAAAATAGCCTACTCATTAAGGGTAATAACGCTTTTTAGTCGCCGGTGATGACGACTTTTCCTTTGATTTATATCAACTTACCTTCGGCAGTAAACCCTAATGTGGCAGACATCAAATCAAGAATCAGAGGTGTCTATGAGTCACTCATCCGCCCCGGAAAGGGCAACTGGCGCTGTTATCACGGAATGGCGTCCGGAAGATCCGGCGTTCTGGCAGCAGCGCGGCCATCGTGTCGCCAGCCGTAATTTGTGGATTTCTGTCCCGTGTTTACTGCTGGCGTTTTGCGTCTGGATGCTATTTAGCGCAGTGGCGGTAAACCTGCCGAAAGTGGGATTTAATTTTACGACCGATCAGCTCTTTATGTTGACTGCGCTGCCATCTGTTTCCGGCGCGCTGCTACGGGTGCCTTACTCCTTTATGGTGCCGCTATTTGGCGGACGTCGCTGGACAGCGTTCAGTACCGGTATCCTCATCGTGCCTTGCGTATGGTTAGGCTTTGCCGTTCAGGATACCAGTACGCCATTTAGCACTTTCATTATTATTTCCTTGCTGTGTGGTTTTGCCGGCGCGAACTTTGCCTCCAGTATGGCGAACATCAGCTTTTTCTTTCCTAAACAAAAGCAGGGCGGCGCGCTGGGTTTGAACGGCGGTCTGGGCAATATGGGCGTGAGCGTGATGCAGCTGGTTGCGCCGCTGGTGGTTTCGCTCTCTATCTTTGCCGCCTTTGGTAGCCACGGTGTAGAGCAGCCGGACGGTTCTCAGCTCTATCTGGCGAACGCGGCCTGGATTTGGGTGCCTTTCCTGGCCATTTTTACGCTGGCAGCGTGGTTCGGCATGAACGAATTGGCGACGTCTAAGGCCTCGCTAAAAGAGCAACTGCCGGTGCTCAAACGTGGTCATCTGTGGATCATGAGTCTGCTGTATCTGGCGACCTTCGGATCGTTTATCGGTTTCTCCGCGGGGTTCGCTATGCTGTCTAAAACACAATTCCCGGATGTGCAGATCCTGCATTATGCGTTTTTCGGTCCGTTTATCGGCGCGCTGGCGCGTTCGGCAGGCGGCGCAATTTCTGACCGTCTGGGGGGGACTCGCGTCACGCTTATCAACTTTGTCCTGATGGCGATTTTCAGCGGTCTGCTGTTCCTGACATTACCTACTGGCGGCGTTGGCGGTAGCTTTATCGCGTTCTACGGGGTATTTCTGGCGCTGTTCCTGACGGCTGGGTTGGGGAGTGGTTCTACCTTCCAGATGATCTCCGTTATCTTCCGTAAACTGACAATGGACCGGGTAAAAGCGGAAGGCGGGTCGGAAGAAAGAGCCATGCGTGAAGCGGCAACTGATACGGCGGCGGCGCTGGGCTTTATTTCCGCGATTGGCGCGATTGGCGGCTTTTTTATTCCGAAAGCGTTTGGTTCATCTTTAGCATTAACCGGTTCTCCAGTCGGCGCGATGAAAGTCTTTCTTATTTTCTATATCGCCTGCGTCGTTATTACTTGGGCGGTATATGGACGTCATTCTAAAAATAAAAAGTAACTTTTGATTATCCTTTGCGCGGCGTTAGACCGCGCTTTTTTTTATCTGTATTTAGTTACAACATACTTATAATCAAGAAGAGAGACGCGGCAGGGCTAACCACGCACATCTTTATCGGTCATCCAGGGGGATACCCCTTAATACCCACTTGTTGAAAATTTAACATTCATGTCGTGCGTAAATTTAATTTTATGTAATTAAATCAGTAATATATATAAATAAAACTCCTCCTCCAAAAGGAGTATGCAGGAGGTTTGCGCGCCATTTGCATCCCTGCCCGCCTTGATCGTTATCAATTCTCACGCCCATTCAGCGCGTTACCTTCGCCCTTAGTTAAGCAATGTCGATTTATCAGAGAGCCGTAAGGTTCCACACAGGAGAAACCCGATGAGTAAATTCCTGGACCGGTTTCGCTACTTCAAGCAGAAGGGCGAAACCTTTGCCGATGGGCACGGCCAGCTTCTCGAAACAAACCGGGACTGGGAGGACGGATACCGCCAACGTTGGCAGCATGACAAAATTGTGCGCTCAACCCATGGGGTGAACTGCACCGGTTCTTGTAGCTGGAAAATTTATGTCAAAAATGGTCTGGTGACCTGGGAAACACAGCAAACCGATTACCCGCGCACCCGTCCTGATATGCCAAACCATGAACCTCGCGGCTGCCCGCGCGGCGCAAGCTACTCCTGGTATCTCTACAGCGCTAACCGACTGAAATATCCGCTGATGCGCAAACGTCTGATGAAGATGTGGCGCGAGGCGAAAAAACTGCATCGCGATCCGGTAGAGGCATGGGCCTCCATCATTGAAGATGCCGATAAAGCCAAAAGCTTCAAACAGGCGCGTGGTCGTGGCGGCTTTGTTCGCTCCTCATGGCAGGAAGTGAACGAGCTGATCGCCGCCTCCAACGTGTACACCGTGAAAACCTATGGCCCTGACCGCGTCGCGGGCTTCTCACCCATCCCGGCGATGTCGATGGTTTCCTACGCTTCCGGCGCACGTTATCTTTCACTGATTGGCGGTACCTGCCTGAGCTTCTACGACTGGTACTGCGACCTGCCGCCAGCCTCCCCGCAAACCTGGGGCGAGCAGACCGACGTGCCGGAATCCGCTGACTGGTACAACTCCAGCTATATTATCGCCTGGGGCTCTAACGTGCCGCAAACCCGTACGCCGGATGCCCACTTCTTTACCGAAGTACGTTACAAAGGCACCAAAACCGTCGCGGTGACGCCGGACTATGCTGAAATCGCCAAACTGTGCGATCTGTGGCTGGCGCCGAAGCAGGGGACCGATGCGGCGATGGCGCTGGCGATGGGCCACGTCATGCTGCGCGAATTCCACCTCGACAACCCGCGCCAGTACTTCACCGATTATGTCCGCCGCTATACCGACATGCCAATGCTGGTGATGCTTGAAGAGCGTGATGGTTATTATGCCG
The DNA here is from genome assembly GCF_043847915.1 of Salmonella sp. 2020_1459. Lineage (NCBI taxonomy): Bacteria > Pseudomonadati > Pseudomonadota > Gammaproteobacteria > Enterobacterales > Enterobacteriaceae > Salmonella > Salmonella sp. 2020_1459. The sequence continues at coordinate 146,086 of NZ_JBCMFA010000001.1, forward strand.
CAGGTCGTATGCTGCGCGCTGCCGATCTCGTTGATTCGCTGGGGCAGGAAAATAACCCGGAATGGAAAACCGTCGCTATCAACAGCAACGGTGAAATGGTGGCGCCAAACGGTTCAATTGGTTTCCGTTGGGGTGAAAAAGGCAAATGGAACCTCGAACAGCGCGACGGGACTACCGGTGCAGAAACTGAATTGCAGCTCAGCTTGCTGGGCAGCCAGGATGAGATTGCTGACGTGGGCTTCCCGTATTTCGGCGGCGAAGGTTCAGAGTACTTTAATCATGTGGCGCTGGATAACGTCCTGCTGCATAAACTGCCGGCAAAACGTCTGCAACTGGCCGATGGTTCTTCAGCGTTAGTCACTACCGTTTACGATCTGACCATGGCTAACTATGGTCTGGAACGCGGCCTGAACGATGAAAATTGTGCCGCCAGTTATGACGATACCAAAGCATATACGCCAGCATGGGCCGAGCAGATCACCGGCGTGCCGCGGGCGCAGATCATCCGTATCGCCCGGGAATTCGCCGATAACGCGGACAAAACGCACGGGCGTTCAATGATTATCGTTGGCGCCGGTCTGAACCACTGGTATCACCTCGATATGAACTATCGCGGGCTGATCAATATGTTGGTGTTCTGTGGTTGCGTTGGTCAGAGCGGCGGCGGCTGGGCGCACTACGTCGGCCAGGAAAAACTGCGTCCGCAGACCGGCTGGCAGCCGCTGGCGTTTGCCCTTGACTGGCAGCGTCCGGCGCGTCACATGAATAGCACCTCTTACTTCTATAACCACTCCAGCCAGTGGCGCTACGAGACGGTGACCGCCGAGGAATTACTGTCGCCGATGGCGGACAAATCCCGCTATAGCGGTCATCTGATTGACTTCAATGTGCGCGCCGAGCGTATGGGCTGGTTGCCGTCGGCGCCGCAGTTAGGCACTAACCCGCTGTATATTGCGCGTGAAGCGGAAAAAGCCGGTATGACATCGGTAGATTATACCGTCAAATCCCTGAAAGAGGGTTCGATTCGCTTTGCCGCCGAGCAGCCGGAAAACGGTAAAAACCACCCGCGTAACCTGTTCATCTGGCGTTCTAACCTGCTTGGGTCTTCCGGTAAGGGCCATGAGTACATGCTGAAATATCTGCTGGGTACTGAGCATGGTATTCAGGGGCTGGATCTGGGTAAACAGGGCGGTGTGAAGCCGGAAGAAGTGGAATGGCGTGACAATGGCCTGGACGGCAAACTGGATCTGGTGGTGACGCTGGACTTCCGCCTGTCGAGCACCTGCCTGTACTCCGATATCGTACTGCCGACCGCCACCTGGTATGAAAAAGACGATATGAATACCTCGGATATGCATCCGTTTATTCATCCGCTGTCTGCCGCCGTAGATCCGGCCTGGGAATCGAAAAGTGACTGGGAAATCTACAAAGGCATTGCGAAGAAATTCTCCGAAGTCTGTGTAGGCCACCTGGGTAAAGAGACTGACGTCGTGACGTTGCCGATCCAGCACGATTCTGCCGCTGAACTGGCGCAGCCGCTGGACGTGAAAGACTGGAAAAAAGGCGAATGCGATCTGATTCCAGGGAAAACCGCGCCGCACATCATGACCGTTGAGCGCGATTACCCGGCGACTTACGAACGCTTTACCTCTATCGGCCCGCTGATGGAGAAAATCGGCAACGGCGGGAAAGGGATTGCCTGGAACACGCAAAGCGAAATGGACTTGCTGCGTAAGCTTAATTACACCAAAGCGGACGGTCCGGCGAAAGGCCAGCCGATGCTCAACACGGCGATTGACGCGGCAGAGATGATCCTGACGTTAGCGCCGGAAACCAACGGTCAGGTGGCGGTGAAAGCCTGGGCGGCGCTGAGCGAGTTTACCGGTCGCGACCATACGCATCTGGCGACCAATAAAGAAGAAGAGAAAATCCGCTTCCGCGATATTCAGGCCCAGCCGCGCAAAATTATCTCCAGCCCGACCTGGTCTGGTCTGGAAGATGAGCACGTTTCTTATAACGCCGGTTATACCAACGTTCACGAGCTGATCCCATGGCGTACGCTGTCTGGTCGCCAACAGTTGTATCAGGATCACCAGTGGATGCGCGACTTCGGCGAAAGTTTGCTGGTGTATCGCCCACCGATCGACACCCGCTCGGTGAAAGCGGTGATGGGGCGTAAATCCAACGGTAATCCGGAGAAGGCGCTCAACTTCCTGACGCCGCACCAGAAATGGGGTATCCACTCGACCTACAGCGATAACCTGTTGATGCTGACCTTGTCGCGTGGCGGCCCGATTGTATGGATGAGCGAAACCGACGCCAAAGATCTGGGCATTGAAGATAACGACTGGATCGAAGTCTTCAACAGCAACGGCGCATTGACCGCACGCGCAGTGGTCAGCCAGCGTGTACCGGCGGGCATGACCATGATGTACCACGCGCAGGAACGTATCGTAAACCTGCCGGGGTCGGAAATTACCCAGCAGCGCGGCGGTATTCATAACTCGGTGACGCGCATTACGCCGAAACCGACCCATATGATCGGCGGCTATGCGCAGTTAGCCTACGGCTTTAACTACTACGGTACCGTCGGCTCCAACCGCGATGAGTTTGTGGTGGTACGTAAGATGAAGAACATTAACTGGTTGGATGGCGAAGGCAATGACCAGGTACAGGAGAGCGTAAAATGAAAATTCGTTCACAAGTCGGCATGGTGCTGAATCTCGATAAGTGCATCGGCTGTCATACCTGTTCAGTCACCTGTAAAAACGTCTGGACCAGTCGCGAAGGTATGGAATACGCGTGGTTCAACAACGTAGAAAGTAAGCCTGGCGTTGGTTTTCCGAATGACTGGGAAAATCAGGAAAAATGGAAAGGCGGCTGGATCCGCAAAATCAACGGCAAACTACAGCCGCGCATGGGCAACCGGGCGCTGCTGCTGGGTAAAATCTTCGCTAACCCGCATCTGCCGGGCATCGACGACTACTACGAGCCGTTTGATTACGACTACCAGAACCTGCATACCGCGCCGGAAGGCAGCAAACATCAGCCGATCGCGCGTCCGCGCTCGCTGATTACCGGCCAGCGGATGGACAAAATTACCAGCGGGCCAAACTGGGAAGAGATTCTGGGCGGCGAGTTCGAAAAACGCGCTAAAGACCAGAACTTCGAAAACATGCAGAAGGCGATGTACGGCCAGTTCGAAAACACCTTCATGATGTACCTGCCGCGCCTGTGCGAGCACTGTCTCAACCCGGCGTGCGTGGCGACCTGCCCGAGCGGTGCTATCTACAAGCGTGAAGAAGATGGCATCGTGCTGATCGACCAGGACAAGTGCCGCGGCTGGCGGATGTGCATCACCGGCTGCCCGTACAAGAAGATTTACTTCAACTGGAAGAGCGGCAAGTCTGAGAAGTGCATCTTCTGCTACCCGCGTATCGAAGCCGGTCAGCCGACCGTTTGCTCGGAAACCTGCGTGGGCCGTATCCGTTATCTTGGCGTACTGCTGTATGACGCAGATGCCATTGAAAGCGCCGCCAGTACGGAAAACGAAAAAGATCTGTACCAGCGTCAACTGGACGTGTTCCTCGATCCAAACGATCCGGCTGTCATTGAGCAGGCGCTGAAGGACGGCGTGCCGCAGAGCGTGATCGATGCGGCGCAGCAATCGCCAGTATACAAAATGGCGATGGACTGGAAGCTGGCACTGCCGCTGCATCCGGAATACCGCACGCTGCCGATGGTCTGGTACGTGCCGCCTTTGTCACCGATTCAGTCTGCAGCCGACGCGGGTGAACTGGGCAGCAACGGTATTCTGCCGGATGTAGACAGTCTGCGTATCCCGGTGCAGTACCTGGCGAACCTGTTGACCGCTGGCGACACCCAGCCGGTACTGTTGGCGTTGAAACGGATGCTGGCGATGCGTCACTACAAACGTGCGGAAACCGTAGACGGTAAAGTGGATACCCGCGCGCTGGAAGAGGTGGGTTTAAGCGAAGCCCAGGCGCAGGAAATGTATCGTTACCTGGCAATTGCTAATTATGAAGATCGCTTTGTGGTGCCGAGCAGCCATCGTGAACTGGCGCGTGACGCATTCCCGGAGAAAAGCGGTTGTGGCTTTACCTTCGGCGATGGTTGCCACGGGTCTGATACCAAATTCAATCTGTTCAACAGCCGCCGCATCGACGCTGTTGATGTGACCAGCAAAACGGAGCCGCACGCATGATTGAACTCGTCATTGTTTCGCGTCTGCTCGAGTACCCGGATGCTGCCCTGTGGCAGCATCAGCAGGAGTTGTTCGATGCGCTCGCGTCATCTGAGAACCTGGATAAAGAGGATGCCCAGACTCTGGGCGTTTTCCTGCGCGATTTAACCGCGCAGGACATGCTGGATGTACAGGCCGCCTACAGTGAACTGTTTGACCGTGGTCGCGCCACATCGCTGCTGCTGTTTGAACATGTACACGGGGAATCCCGCGATCGCGGTCAGGCGATGGTTGACCTGATGGCACAGTATGAGCAGCACGGTTTGCAGCTCGACAGCCGCGAACTTCCCGATCATCTGCCGCTGTATCTGGAATACCTTGCGCAATTGCCGAAAAGTGAAGCGTTAGGGGGTTTACAGGATATCGCGCCGATTCTGGCGCTGCTCAGCGCACGTTTGCAACAGCGTGACAGCCGTTATGCGGTGCTGTTCGATCTGCTGTTAAAACTGGCGAATACCGTTATCGACAGCGATAAAGTGGCTGAAAAAATTGCGAATGAAGCACGTGATGATACCCCGCAGGCGTTGGATGCGGTCTGGGAAGAAGAGCAGGTGAAATTCTTCGCCGATCAAGGGTGTGGCGAGTCGGAAATCTCCGCTCACCAGCGTCGTTTTGCCGGGGCCGTGGCGCCGCAATATCTGAATATCACCACCGGAGGACAGCACTAATGCACTTCCTGAATATGTTCTTCTTTGATATCTACCCGTACATTGCCGGATCGGTATTTCTGATCGGTAGCTGGTTACGTTACGACTACGGCCAGTACACCTGGCGGGCGGCTTCCAGTCAGATGCTGGATCGCAAAGGAATGAACCTGGCGTCAAACCTGTTCCACATTGGGATTCTGGGTATTTTCGCCGGTCACTTCCTGGGCATGTTAACGCCGCACTGGATGTATGAAGCTTTTCTGCCGGTCGACGTGAAGCAGAAGATGGCGATGATTGCCGGCGGCGCCTGCGGCGTGCTGACACTGGTTGGCGGTATTTTACTGCTCAAGCGTCGTCTGTTTAGCCCACGTGTCCGCGCCACCACTACCGGCGCAGATATTTTGATTCTCTCGCTGCTGGTGATTCAGTGCGCGCTGGGCCTGCTGACCATTCCGTTTTCCGCCCAGCATATGGACGGGAGTGAAATGATGAAGCTGGTCGGGTGGGCGCAGTCAGTTGTGACCTTCCACGGTGGCGCATCCGCACATCTGGACGGTGTGGCCTTTATCTTCCGTATGCACCTGGTACTGGGGATGACGCTGTTCCTGTTATTCCCATTCTCGCGCCTGGTGCATATCTGGAGCGTGCCGGTCGAGTACCTGACCCGCAAATACCAGATTGTTCGTGCACGTCACTGATTTTCTCTCAATGCCCTAAACCCCGCTTCGGCGGGTTTTTTTTTATGGCTGTTAGCCGGAATGCGGCATCAATGCCTTATCGACCGCCGCCTTGTTTCGTTTACAGCGGATCTGCCATGTCTGGCATCTGAATCCGTACTCTTTGTTTCTGGGTTTATTCAGCATCTGTGCGAGTTTTTTGTAAGCAGAAAAAGGATGATGCAGCATATAATCACGCCATAAACGACAATAAGGATAGTTGTATGCGTTTTTCATCAATTTTCAAAATATTAATATTAAATATATTTATTTCAAAAATGGCTCACGCTGCTGTCTGCGAGGAGCGCTATCCCCCCGACTCGGAAGAATGCCAGTACGTTCAGGAATTAGAGCAAAAAGCGGAACAAGGAGATGAAAGCGCGCAGTTCTCGCTTGGAAGCTGGTATGCGGAGGGGCGATATGTTAAGCCTGATTATAAGCTAGCCATTAAATGGCTGGAGAAAGCGGGTAAACAAGGTTCTGATTTTTCCTATTTCATCCTTGGCTATCATTACAACTATGGTGAAAATTTTCCACTTAGTCGACAAAAAGCGCTGGAGTGGTATCGCAAGGCGGCAGAGCTAGGGGATAGTAGTACGCAAGAAATCCTCGGTGACGCCTATATGTATGGCGATGGGTTTCCCCAAAATACCCAGCTAGCGCTGGAGTGGTATCGAAAAGCCGCCTCTCCAACCAATGATGCGGGCGTTGTCCGCGGACAGGGTTCAGCTTCGTCAGCACAATTTAAGCTTGGAGTAATGTACGCCCACGGTCAGGGCGTTCCTCAGGATTATCAGCAAACGGCGATCTTGATGCGTAAAGCGGCGGAAAATATGTACTACCCCGCGCAACTTTATCTCGGCGTTGCCTATTTTTATGGTGAAGGCGTGCCTCAGGATTATCGTCAGGCAGTTTACTGGCTTAATGAAGGTATACCAGGCAGCTATACGCCAGGCCACATTCCGCTGAATGCGCTCTATGATAAAGCGCATCCCGCTGACCGGGTTCACTCTCAGACGTGGTATCGAAAAACAGCGCAACGCGTGATGGCAAAGGTACAGTACAATTTTGGCGTATGGTATTACAACGGTTATCACTTATTGAAAGATCACAACCTGGCGCTGGAGTGGTATCGCAGAGCCGCAGCGCAAGGATTGGCCGAGGCGCAGGATGCGATCGGCGTGATGTTTATGCAGGGTGAGGGCGTTTCTCAGGACTACCAACAGGCGCTGGCGTGGTATCGCAAAGCCGCTCGCCAGGGGCTGCCTGCTGCGCAAACGCATCTGGGCATCATGTCTGCATTTGGTCGCGGCGTCGCGCAAAGCGACAGACAGGCTATCGCATGGTATCGAAAAGCAGCAAAACAGGATTTTGCGAAAGCGCAATATCAGCTTGGCGTAGCATATAGCACGGGAAGAGGCGTGCCTGAAAATAGTCGGAATGCGCTGAAGTGGTACCTTAAAGCGGCAGAGCAGGGGTTTACTCCGGCACAATCAGCGCTTGGGGAAATTTATGCTCATGGGCGCCAGGGGGTGCCTAAAGATAATAAGCAGGCCTATATTTGGTATTACATGGCAAGTATATATACGGAAAAATCTAAGGATGATTGTTCAGCGCTCATTGCCGAAAGAAACCGACTCAAGGGAACGCTTACCCCAGATCAACTTAGCGAGACATATGCCGCCTTTGATCTCATCAGGCGAAAAATCAACCAGTCAAAGGAGGCGAAAAAGATTGCCAGGAAGAAGTATTGATAAGATAACCAATAAGCCATGGCGCCATGGTGTGAAGTCTGCCTGTGGGGTAAGGATACGGGGCAGTGCTGATTGATTTGAAATTGGTGCCTTATGAAGTCATGGTGGTGGGGGAAGGATGACTCAGCGCTGCGCGTTTCGCCCTTCGGGTCGTTGCCTGCGGCAACGCTTTCTCGCTTTCGCTCGAATCGAACCTTAGTCGAAGCTTCTCATCCTTCCCCGTACGGAGAGATATGAGACAGTGTGCTTAACGGGGATAAGATACGCGACGGAAGTGATGGTGGTGGGGGAAGGATGACTCAGCGCTGCGCGCTTCGCCCTTCGGGTCGTTGCCTGCGGCAACGCTTTCTCGCTGCGCTCGAATCGAACCTTAGTCGAAGCTTCTCATCCTTCCCGTACGGAGAGATATGAGACACTGTGCTTAGCGGGGATAAGATACGCGACGGAAGTGATGGTGGTGGGGGAAGGATGACTCAGCGCTGCGCGCTTCGCCCTTCGGGTCGTTGCCTGCGGCAACGCTTTCTCGCTGCGCTCGAATCGAACCTTGGTCGAAGCTTCTCATCCTTCCCGTACGGAGAGATATGAGACACTGTGCTTAGCGGGGATAAGATACGCGACGGAAGTGATGGTGGTGGGGGAAGGATTCGAACCTTCGAAGTCGATGACGGCAGATTTACAGTCTGCTCCCTTTGGCCGCTCGGGAACCCCACCAGGGGTAATTCAAATTGTAGGTAAAGCTTGAAGATGGTGGTGGGGGAAGGATTATTTGTCACTTCGCTCCTCACCCTACGGGCCGTTGCCGTTGGCAACGTTCTCTCGCTTTCGCTCGAGTCGAACCTTAATCGAAGGTTCTCACCCTTCCCCGATAAGTGCAAACTTCTGCATTGCTCATCGAGTTAACTACATCGCTGTAGTGAATAATGGTGGTGGGGGAAGGATTCGAACCTTCGAAGTCGATGACGGCAGATTTACAGTCTGCTCCCTTTGGCCGCTCGGGAACCCCACCACGGGGTAATGCTTAATACTGGCCCGCTTCCTTTCTGGAAGCGGGGCGCATCATATCAAATGACACGCCGCTGTAAAGCATTCCTTTGCCTGAAATGAACTGTTTGCGTACTTTTCATCCGTAACGGATTAAAGCTAATCAATTCATATTACTGACGATTAAAGAATAATCGTCCGATTGCCGTAAACAAAGACCCGCTGCGCCAGAACCTGATACAGCGCGCGGCTTAATACGTTTTTCTCGACGTCGCGCCCGGCACGCATCATATCTTCTGCGGTGTAGGTGTGATCGACGTGAATCACGTCCTGCATGATGATTGGACCTTCATCCAGATTATCATTCACATAGTGCGCGGTAGCGCCGATGATTTTCACGCCGCGCTCATAGGCCTGATGATAAGGACGCGCGCCGATAAACGCCGGCAGGAATGAGTGGTGGATATTGATAATTTTGTTCGGGAAGCGCGCCACAAAACCTGGCGTCAAAACACGCATATACTTGGCCAGCACCACATAGTCCGGTTGATGGGCATCAATGGCGTCCGCCATCTTCGTGTCATGCTCTTCACGCGTTAATCCCTCATGGCTGACCAGTTCGAAAGGGATCTCAAAACGTTCAACCAGCGAGCGTAATGTTTCATGGTTGCCAATGACCGCGGCGATTTCAACATCCAGCCCGCCATAGTTGGCTTTCATCAGCAGGTCGCCCAGACAATGCGCCTCTTTAGTAACCAGAATCACTACCCGACGGCGTCCGGCGGGATTGAGTTCACGAACAGAGCCTTCCGGTAAGGCGCTGTCCAGATCGGCCAGAAGAGTGGAATCATTGAAGATGCCTTCCAGCTCGGTCCGCATAAAAAAGCGTCCGGTGCGATGGTCAACAAATTCATTGTTTTGCACAATATTAAGCTCATGCTTATAGCAAATGTTGGTAATCCGCGCGATAAGGCCTTTTTGATCGGGACAAATAGTACGCAGAACTTTACGTTGTAGTGATTGCATTGCCGGAAAAATCCTGTTGAGAGTGTTTGCTGTATCGATACTGTCAGGCGTCACTGGCCGCAGCACTTTTTAAATTTTTTGCCTGAACCGCACGGGCAGGGATCATTTCGACCCAACTGCGGGCGGGTACCGTCAATATAATACCACTGACCGTTTTCTTTGATAAAACGAGAACGTTCGATAATCGCCCCGGTTTTCCCTTGTTCGGAAAAACGCGCGATAAAACTAACATACCCTGTATTTTCTGCTTCTGACCAGGTATGTTCAAAAATAGTCAGGCCGAGCCACCTGGTATTGGCAAATCCGGCGATGATATCATCACGAAACGCGGCCGCATTGCAGGTTGGATGCCAGCTCTTAATTAAGTAATCTGCGTCTTTCATCACAAAAGCGCAGTAACGAGAGCGCATGAGATGTGACGGATCGGGTGCTACTCGTTCTCCGGACACAATACGACCACAACATAGGCTATACTCGTCAGCGCTACCACAGGGACAAGGCTGAGACACAATAATCTCCCTGAATATAAAAAACGGCGTTGAACGCCAGGGTGGCATTATGTTAACTGAGCAGTGGCGATGTTGCTACGTCTTGAAGCCAGGGGAAGTCGTTAAGTACGATGAGAAAAATGAAAATAGGGCTGGCGCTGGGATCTGGCGCAGCGAGAGGATGGTCTCATATTGGGGTCATCAAAGCCCTCAAGCAAGCAGGCATCGATATTGATATCGTTGCAGGATGCTCAATAGGTTCACTGGTCGGCGCCGCGTATGCCTGTAATAAATTATCGGCGCTTGAACAGTGGGTATGTTCATTCCGCTACTGGGATGTTTTACGCCTGATGGATGTATCCTGGGGCAGAGGAGGGTTGCTTCGCGGCGAACGCGTATTTAATCACTATCGGGATATTATGCCCGTCACGGATTTTGACCACTGTTCAAGACGTTTTGGCGCAGTCGCGACGAATCTTAGCACTGGACGAGAGCTATGGTTTACTGAAGGCGATCTACACCTTGCCGTACGCGCGTCGTGCAGTATGCCAGGGCTGATGTCTCCGGTTGAGCATAACGGTTACTGGCTGGTAGATGGCGCAGTCGTTAATCCGGTACCTGTTTCGTTAACCAGGGCGCTGGGGGCTGATATCGTTATTGCGGTAGACCTGCAACATGATGCCCACCTCATGCAGCAAGATTTGCTCTCTGTAAATGTCGGGAATATCAATGAAGAGAGCGATGATGCGCTGCCCTGGCATAAGCGTTTAAAAGAACGTTTCAGTAGCCTGACTTCACGCCGTGGCGTGAGTTCGCCTGGGGCAATGGAAATCATGACAACCTCCATCCAGGTGTTGGAAAATCGTCTTAAACGTAACCGTATGGCTGGCGATCCGCCTGATATTCTCATTCAACCATTCTGTCCGCAAATCTCTACGCTGGATTTTCATCGCGCCCATGCCGCTATTGCGGCGGGTCAGTTAGCCGTAGAGAAAAAGATGGACGAACTTATACCCTTGGTGCGTACCGACGTTTAATGTACCTTTTACGATCACTTAAGCAAATTCTGACAGGCGCAAGCGGCAATACCATGCCACTATTGATTAAAGCCAGTCAGGGGAGAGAACATGACGCAGCCATTGGTCGGAAAACAGATTCTTATTGTTGAAGACGAGCCTGTATTTCGCTCGCTTCTGGATTCGTGGTTTTCCTCTTTGGGAGCGACAACGGCATTGGCAGGCGACGGGGTGGATGCCCTGGAGTTGATGGGGCGTTTTACCCCTGATCTCATGATATGTGATATCGCGATGCCGAGAATGAACGGTCTCAAACTGGTAGAAAACTTACGTAATCGCGGAGACCAGACGCCTATTCTGGTTATTTCCGCAACAGAAAATATGGCGGATATCGCCAAAGCGTTACGCCTTGGGGTTGAAGATGTCTTGCTGAAGCCGGTAAAAGATCTCAACCGCTTGCGGGAAACCGTATTCGCTTGCTTATACCCTAATATGTTTAACTCGCGGGTTGAAGAAGAAGAACGCCTGTTTCGTGACTGGGATGCAATGGTGAGTAATCCGACCGCCGCAGCGCAATTGTTGCAGGAATTGCAGCCCCCGGTACAGCAGGTGATTTCTCATTGCCGCATTAATTACCGGCAGCTCGTCTCCGCCGATCAGCCTGGACTGGTGCTGGATATTGCGCCGCTATCTGATAACGAACTGGCATTTTATTGCCTGGATGTCACCCGGGCGGGCGATAACGGCGTGTTAGCCGCATTGTTGCTGCGGGCGCTATTTAACGGCTTATTGCAGGATCAGCTAGGCCAACAAAAGCACCGTTTACCGGAGTTAGGCGCGCTATTAAAACAGGTAAATCATCTGCTCAGACAAGCCAATTTACCTGGGCAATTCCCACTATTTGTCGGCTACTATCACAGTGAGCTCAAAAATTTGATTCTCGTCTCCGCCGGATTGAACGCCACCTTAAATACGGGCGCTCATCAGGTTCAAATTAGCAGCGGCGTGCCGCTAGGAACATTGGGTAACGCCTACCTTAACCAATTAAGCCAGCGTTGCGACTCGTGGCAGTGTCAAATATGGGGCGCAGGAGGGCGTCTGCGATTGATGTTGTCTGCGGAATGACCAAACGGAAGAGTGAGCGGAAATTGCTTTACCGGCCTTTCCCGACGAGTGTTACTATCTGCGGCAGATTTATAAGTATTTGTCTTAATTATACCAATATAAGTCCTTTTTGGACCTGAGGCTTGTTCTGGTACTGATATACTGGAACACGATACAGATTAATGAACACGTTCAATACATGAACAGTCCAGGAGAATTTTAAATGGCTGCCCTTAATTCGAAAGTCAAAAAAGCCGTTATCCCGGTCGCGGGATTGGGAACCAGGATGCTGCCAGCGACCAAAGCTATCCCGAAAGAGATGCTGCCGCTGGTTGATAAGCCATTAATTCAGTACGTCGTGAACGAATGTATCGCTGCTGGCATTACTGAAATCGTGCTTGTTACGCACTCGTCTAAAAACTCTATTGAAAACCACTTTGATACCAGTTTTGAGCTGGAAGCGATGCTGGAAAAACGCGTTAAGCGTCAGCTTCTGGAGGAGGTTCAGTCTATTTGCCCTCCGCATGTCACTATTATGCAGGTACGTCAAGGGCTGGCAAAAGGCCTGGGCCATGCCGTATTGTGCGCGCATCCCGTTGTCGGAAACGAACCTGTCGCTGTTATTCTGCCAGACGTTATTCTTGACGAATATGAGTCCGACCTGTCTCAGGATAACCTGGCTGAAATGATCCGCCGTTTCGACGAAACCGGCAATAGCCAGATTATGGTTGAGCCGGTAGAAGATGTGACTGCATACGGCGTGGTAGATTGCAAAGGCGTTGAGCTGGCGCCGGGCGAAAGTGTGCCGATGGTTGGCGTGGTTGAAAAACCAAAAGCGGATGTCGCGCCGTCTAACCTTGCGATTGTCGGGCGTTATGTGTTGAGCGCGGATATCTGGGCGTTGCTGGCGAAAACCCCTCCGGGCGCCGGGGATGAAATTCAGTTGACCGATGCTATCGATATGCTGATCGAAAAAGAAACGGTTGAAGCCTACCACATGAAGGGTAAAAGCCATGACTGTGGTAATAAGTTAGGATATATGCAGGCATTCGTTGAATATGGCATCCGTCATAATTCGCTGGGTGCTGAATTTAAAGCCTGGCTTGAAGAAGAAATGGGTATTAAGAAGTAACGATACGTTATAAATTTTTTAACAGAAGCGCTGGTAAATCCGGCGCTTTTTTTATGCCTGGGGTCGTCAGCGGAGAACTCAGGCAAAAAAAATCCCGCCAGCGGCGGGATTTTAAGCATCCAGGAAGTAAATTATTCCTTGATCAGGAAATCTTCCAGTTGCTTACCTTGTTCTTCCATTGCTTTTTTGATTACAGCCGGTGTACGACCCTGGCCAGTCCAGGTTTTAGTTTCACCGTTTTCGTCAACGTAGCTATATTTAGCCGGACGAGCTGCGCGTTTAGCTTTGGTGCCGGATTTAGCGGCAGCCATGCTATTCAGCAGTTCATTCGGGTCAATGCCGTCGGCAATTAACATTTCACGATACTGTTGCAGTTTACGAGTGCGTTCTTCCACTTCAGCAGCAGCAGCGCTTTCTTCTTCACGACGCTCATTAACGACAACTTCTAATTTTTCCAGCATTTCTTCAAGCGTTTCCAGAGTACATTCTCTTGCCTGCGCACGAAGAGTACGGATGTTGTTCAGAATTTTAAGTGCTTCGCTCATTGTAGTAATCTCAAACTTATATTGGGGTGGTTTGTTGAGCTAATAATAGAGCGATAAATTCAGTTGTGCAATAGCCAGGAATGTAAGGAATTCAAAATTACGCTTTATTAAGCACACGTTTTAATTATCTCAACTTAAATTTTCCTTGAGGCGCCGCACAAAAAAGAGCTTATTGGCAGGGGGGATACTCACCGTCTGTCGCTAAAAATTTAGGAGTCAGGTCACATTTTATCATGATGAAATACGATCTCATTGCTGAGATATCAATCTCTTGTATTAGATTTCCTTACAAGAAAACCCTATTACTTTGCACCGGGTATGAGTAACGGTAACAATAAGTACAAGGTTTTCATATTGGCGGGTGATGATAAGCATTGTTGATGAATTTTAACGGCATAATTTGTGAAGGAATGTGTATATACCCTTCATACTTCAAGTTGCTTATGCGTTGGCTACGCTCGCTCACTCCAGTCACATAGTTATCTATGCTCCTGGGGACTCACTCCCTTGCCGCCTTTAAGCAACGCGAATTATTTTGGGTATAGTGAGCGATGTTTGTACAATTCTTAATACTCACCGGAGCGCGAGCCGCGCCGTCGCGTCGGTAAATTATGGTACAATCCCGCCAATCTTTATTTCACTCAGGTGAGGTCCTGCGACCAATGGCACAGCTATATTTCTACTATTCGGCAATGAATGCGGGTAAGTCGACTGCACTGCTGCAATCTTCATACAATTATCAGGAACGCGGGATGCGTACCGTCGTATATACGGCGGAAATCGATGATCGTTTCGGCGCAGGCAAAGTCAGCTCTCGTATCGGTTTGTCGTCGCCGGCAAAATTGTTTAACCAAAATACATCCTTGTTTGAAGAGATTCGTGCCGAGAGCGCGCGGCAGACAATACATTGCGTGTTAGTCGACGAAAGCCAGTTTTTGACTCGCCAGCAGGTTTATCAATTATCCGAGGTTGTCGACAAATTAGATATTCCAGTACTTTGCTATGGGCTACGAACAGACTTTCGTGGGGAGCTCTTTGTCGGCAGCCAATACTTGCTGGCATGGTCAGATAAGCTGGTGGAATTAAAAACTATCTGTTTCTGCGGTCGTAAAGCCAGTATGGTTCTGCGCCTTGATCAGGACGGCAGGCCTTATAACGAAGGCGAACAGGTGGTTATTGGCGGGAATGAACGCTACGTTTCAGTTTGCCGTAAGCATTATAAGGACGCGCTGGAGGAGGGCTCACTGACGGCGATTCAGGAGCGTCATCGGCACATATGATACCTGAGGTAAAGATCGGCTTATAAAACGCCCTGTAGCGCTTTGGAGGTCATTATTCAGGCCTCCTGACGAAGGGCGTGCCGTGAGCACGTAGGCCAGATGATCAGCATAGCGCCTTCAGGCATCAGATAAACAGGTAAAACAAAAAAACGGCCTCAATTGAGGCCGTTATTGTCATGCTAAAACAGATAACGAATTAAGCGGATTTTTTCGCTTTTTTCTCTGCTTTCGGTGCGGCAACGACGTCTTTCTTCGCTGCAACTTCACCTTCGGTGAAATCACGACCGTAGTAGGTATCCAGCAGAATCTGTTTCAGTTCGGAGATCAGTGGATAACGTGGGTTAGCGCCGGTGCACTGGTCATCGAAGGCATCTTCAGACAGTTTGTCAACGTGTGCCAGGAAGTCAGCTTCCTGTACGCCTGCTTCACGGATAGACTTAGGAATACCCAGCTCAGCTTTAATGCTTTCCAGCCATGCCAGCAGTTTTTCAATCTTAGCGGCGGTACGGTCGCCCGGCGCGCTCAGGCCCAGGTGGTCAGCAATTTCAGCGTAACGACGGCGTGCCTGCGGACGATCGTACTGGCTGAAAGCGGTCTGCTTGGTCGGGTTGTCATTCGCGTTGTAGCGGATAACGTTACAAATCAGCAGGGCGTTCGCCAGACCGTGCGGAATGTGGAACTGAGAGCCCAGTTTGTGCGCCATGGAGTGACATACACCGAGGAAGGCGTTGGCAAACGCGATACCGGCGATAGTCGCTGCACTGTGAACACGTTCACGCGCAACCGGGTTTTTAGACCCTTCGTGGTAAGACGCCGGCAGGTTTTCTTTCAGCAGTTTCAGAGCCTGCAGAGCCTGACCGTCAGAGAACTCAGAAGCCAGTACGGAAACGTAAGCTTCCAGGGCGTGAGTTACCGCATCCAGACCACCGAACGCACACAGGGACTTCGGCATATCCATCACCAGGTTGGCGTCGACAATCGCCATATCCGGGGTCAGGGCGTAGTCAGCCAGCGGATATTTCTGACCGGTTGCATCGTCGGTCACAACCGCAAACGGTGTGACTTCAGAACCGGTACCGGAAGTGGTGGTGACGGCGATCATTTTCGCTTTCACGCCCATTTTCGGGAACTTGTAGATACGTTTACGGATGTCCATAAAGCGCAGCGCCAGCTCTTCGAAGTGAGTTTCCGGATGTTCGTACATGACCCACATGATTTTCGCGGCGTCCATCGGGGAACCACCGCCCAGCGCGATGATCACGTCTGGTTTGAAGGAGTTAGCCAGCTCAGCGCCTTTGCGAACAACGGAAAGCGTCGGGTCGGCTTCAACTTCGAAGAAGACTTCGGTTTCAACGCCAGCCGCTTTCAGCACAGAGGTGATCTGGTCTGCGTAGCCGTTGTTGAACAGGAAGCGGTCAGTCACGATGAGCGCACGTTTGTGACCATCAGTAATCACTTCATCCAGCGCGATGGGCAGAGAGCCACGGCGGAAGTAGATAGATTTCGGAAGTTTGTGCCACAACATGTTTTCAGCTCGCTTAGCAACGGTTTTCTTGTTGATCAGGTGTTTCGGACCAACGTTTTCAGAGATGGAGTTACCACCCCAGGAACCACAACCCAACGTCAGGGAAGGTGCGAGTTTGAAGTTGTACAGGTCACCGATACCACCCTGAGAGGCCGGGGTGTTGATCAGGATACGCGCGGTTTTCATCATCTGACCGAAGTAAGCAACGCGTTCTGGCTGGTTATCCTGGTCAGTGTACAGGCAGGAGGTGTGACCGATACCGCCCATAGCGACCAGTTTTTCTGCTTTTTCTACCGCTTCTTCGAAATCTTTCGCACGATACATCGCCAGAGTCGGAGACAGTTTTTCGTGTGCGAACGGTTCGCTTTCGTCAACGACCGTAACTTCACCGATCAGAATCTTGGTGGTTTCTGGTACGGAGAAGCCTGCCAGTTCAGCGATTTTGTAGGCTGGCTGGCCGACGATAGCGGCGTTCAGAGCGCCATTTTTCAGGATAACGTTTTGAACCGCTTTCAGCTCCTGGCCCTGCAGCATGTAGCCGCCGTGGCTGGCGAAACGTTCGCGAACGGCATCATAGACGGAATCAACAACGACAACAGACTGTTCAGAAGCACAGATTACGCCGTTATCGAAGGTTTTAGACATCAGAACAGACGCCACAGCGCGTTTGATATCCGCGGTTTCATCAATGACAACCGGGGTGTTGCCTGCGCCTACGCCGATAGCAGGTTTACCGGAGCTGTATGCTGCTTTAACCATGCCTGGACCGCCAGTGGCGAGGATCAGGTTGATATCCGGGTGGTGCATCAGCGCATTAGACAGTTCTACGGAAGGTTGATCGATCCAGCCAATCAGATCTTTCGGCGCGCCGGCAGCGATAGCCGCTTGCAGAACGATGTCTGCCGCTTTGTTGGTTGCTTCTTTAGCGCGCGGATGCGGAGAAAAGATGATGGCGTTACGGGTCTTCAGGCTAATCAGCGATTTGAAGATCGCGGTAGAGGTCGGGTTAGTGGTTGGAACGATACCGCAAATAATGCCGATAGGTTCAGCAATGGTGATGGTTCCGAAGGTGTCGTCTTCAGACAGCACGCCGCAGGTTTTTTCATCTTTATAGGCATTGTAAATATATTCAGAAGCGAAGTGGTTTTTAATCACTTTGTCTTCCACGATACCCATACCGGATTCGGCGACGGCCATTTTGGCCAGCGGAATGCGGGCATCAGCGGCTGCCAGAGCGGCGGCGCGGAAGATTTTGTCGACCTGTTCTTGAGTGAAACTGGCATATTCACGCTGGGCTTTTTTTACACGCTCTACGAGTGCGTTAAGTTCAGCGACATTAGTAACAGCCATAATGCTCTCCTGATAATGTTAAACTTTTTTAGTAAATCATCTGCGCGATACGTGAGTATAGACAGATCGACGATACTTTGTATAAATGCCTGAAATTCAGGTGGTTACTTAACGTCCGTTTCGCTCTGATTTACTAAAAGAGCTTCTGCGTTAGTATCATTTAACTCTAACGCGTTACGTCCAGGTGGCGTAAGCAAGATTACTCACTTCTGAGTAGCGATTGTGTGATCTAAATCAAGATTACGCAAAGCTGACACCTTTCAGCAGGCCATTTTAGCCTTTTATGTAAATTGTTAAGAAATCGTTGTCATGAAGAGTGAGTGGATTAGCATAACGAGTACATATAAATAACAGCGATGAATGGATGAAATTAGGTGTAGATAAGAGGTGAACTATGCGAATAAAAGGCGTATCTTCTGCGCGTTTTGATCATTAACGAACATTGACTTCATCCGGCTAACGCTTCGGAGCTAACCGTGATTCAACCGCTTTTTGATTTTCCTGTTTACTTTAAGTTCTTTATCGGGCTCTTTGCGCTGGTTAACCCGGTGGGGATTATCCCTGTTTTCATCAGCATGACCAGCTACCAGACGGCCACGGCGCGTAATAAAACTAACCTCACCGCGAATCTGTCGGTTGCGATTATCTTGTGGAGTTCCTTATTCCTCGGCGATGGCATCCTGCAGCTGTTTGGTATTTCTATTGATTCGTTCAGAATTGCGGGCGGTATCCTGGTTGTCACCATTGCAATGTCGATGATCAGCGGGAAGCTGGGGGAAGATAAACAAAACAAGCAAGAAAAGTCAGAGACGGCCATACGCGAGAGCATTGGCGTTGTGCCGTTAGCGCTGCCGTTAATGGCGGGGCCAGGGGCGATTAGCTCCACTATCGTCTGGGGGACGCGTTATCACAGCATCGCGCATTTGCTTGGCTTTTCAGTTGCCATTGCGCTTTTTGCGCTTTGCTGCTGGGGCGTGTTCCGTATGGCGCCGTGGCTGGTTCGTTTGCTGGGGCAAACCGGTATCAACGTTATTACCCGAATCATGGGGTTGTTGTTAATGGCGCTCGGCATCGAATTTATTGTCACAGGAATAAAAGGCATTTTCCCCGGCTTGCTCAACTAAACTCCCACCTGTTGATTTACAGGCGGCGCCCTAAGGGGGCCGCCTTGTGACATTCCCAGTGACATTCCCACGTAACACTTCTTACTTTGATAAGCATTCAGCGTTTAAATGATAAAAAATACTAATATAATTTAACGCTATTTATTTTTATTAATCAATCTATTATGAACATTACTGAGACCGTGAGAAGCGGTAGGTCTGTTATTTTATTCACACCATACTCTGGGGCTTGATGAAGGATTATTGAAATGTTATTAGTTGTTTCAGCTCCATCGTAGATGAATGTGCTAAATAATGAGCATTTGTTAAATTTGTGTGTGTTTTCTGGCGCAGGCATAACCTACGATGCGACAGAGAGATATTTTTCTTTCAACTTATTGATTGTAAGGAATAAATTAAAGCTTTTTAACATTTTTTAACTGTTTTTCTGGGCAGGAAATTTTCCATAAAAGAGAATTGGTTAACAAAATTGTAAAATGAATTGGCGGTTCAGAAACGCATTTGATACTTTTCGGCCAAACATTTTGCAGAAGATTTCACATTGTTGATAACTATTTTCATTTAGATGGTTGTCAGAAATAACGTGCGACGTGGGCAGGTACGTCGTATACCGAATCGACGAAAGGCGATCGAACGAATCGTCAGAATAAATAAAGTCGGTGATAGCAAAAGCAGTGACAGACCTGGCAGTACACCACCAGTGCTGCACAGGAACCCTGACGGGATTAAACAGGCTGGTAAAAACCAGTAATTATAATGAGTGGAGTACAAACACAATGTCTAACATCACGAAAAAAAGTTTGATTGCAGCGGGAATACTCACTGCGCTCATCGCCGCCAGCGCCGCGACTGCGGCAGACGTGCCCGCCGGCGTTCAGTTAGCCGACAAGCAAACGTTGGTACGTAATAACGGATCAGAAGTGCAGTCTCTCGACCCGCATAAAATTGAAGGCGTGCCGGAATCGAACGTCAGCCGTGACCTCTTCGAAGGCTTATTAATTAGTGATGTCGAGGGGCATCCTTCACCGGGCGTCGCGGAAAAATGGGAAAATAAAGATTTTAAAGTCTGGACATTCCATCTACGTGAAAATGCGAAATGGTCAGATGGTACGCCCGTCACCGCCCATGATTTCGTTTATAGCTGGCAACGCCTGGCCGATCCTAATACGGCATCGCCGTACGCCAGCTATCTGCAATACGGTCATATCGCTAATATCGATGACATTATCGCCGGTAAAAAACCCGCCACCGATC
The DNA here is from genome assembly GCF_043847915.1 of Salmonella sp. 2020_1459. Taxonomy (NCBI): domain Bacteria; kingdom Pseudomonadati; phylum Pseudomonadota; class Gammaproteobacteria; order Enterobacterales; family Enterobacteriaceae; genus Salmonella; species Salmonella sp. 2020_1459. The sequence continues at coordinate 166,292 of NZ_JBCMFA010000001.1, forward strand.
TGGGGGTAAAAGCGCTTGATGATCACACCTTTGAAGTGACCTTAAGTGAGCCGGTGCCTTATTTCTACAAATTGTTGGTCCACCCTTCAGTGTCTCCTGTACCGAAATCAGCGGTCGAAAAATTTGGCGATAAGTGGACACAACCGGCCAATATTGTCACTAACGGCGCTTATAAGTTAAAAAACTGGGTGGTGAACGAACGTATCGTGCTGGAGCGTAACCCGCAATACTGGGATAACGACAAAACCGTCATCAATCAGGTAACTTATTTGCCTATCTCTTCGGAGGTGACGGATGTCAACCGCTACCGCAGCGGCGAGATCGATATGACTTATAACAATATGCCGATCGAATTATTCCAGAAACTGAAAAAAGAGATCCCGAATGAAGTCCGCGTAGACCCTTATTTGTGTACCTATTATTACGAAATTAATAATCAAAAAGCGCCGTTTAACGATGTCCGCGTGCGTACCGCGCTGAAACTGGCGTTAGATCGCGACATTATTGTTAATAAGGTTAAAAATCAGGGCGATTTACCCGCTTATAGCTACACGCCGCCGTATACCGATGGCGCAAAACTGGTAGAGCCTGAGTGGTTCAAATGGTCCCAGCAAAAGCGTAATGAAGAAGCGAAGAAATTGTTGGCTGAAGCCGGCTTTACGGCGGATAAGCCCTTAACATTCGACCTGCTGTATAACACCTCCGATCTGCATAAAAAACTGGCCATTGCCGTGGCGTCTATCTGGAAGAAAAATCTGGGCGTCAATGTGAATCTGGAGAATCAGGAATGGAAAACCTTCCTGGATACCCGTCATCAGGGCACCTTTGATGTTGCCAGAGCCGGGTGGTGCGCAGATTATAATGAACCGACCTCGTTCCTGAATACCATGTTGTCCGACAGTTCAAATAACACCGCGCATTATAAGAGCCCGGCGTTTGATAAGCTGATTGCCGACACGCTGAAAGTGGCGGACGATACGCAGCGCAGCGAACTCTACGCTAAAGCGGAGCAGCAGTTAGATAAAGACTCGGCTATTGTGCCGGTGTATTACTACGTTAACGCGCGCCTGGTGAAACCCTGGGTGGGCGGGTATACCGGTAAAGACCCGCTGGATAATATTTATGTGAAAAACTTATATATTATCAAACATTAATGGCAAGACATGGGACAACTGCGGTTGTCCCATGGTGTCTTTTTTCATCGCACTATAACTTTCCCTGGCGGATCTGTTTGTCACGTCCGGGAAGTAAAGGCACAGGCCAGAAGGTACGGGCAATGTTGAAATTTATTCTACGCCGCTGTCTGGAAGCGATTCCGACGCTGTTTATTCTTATTACCATCTCTTTCTTTATGATGCGCCTCGCGCCGGGGAGTCCTTTTACTGGCGAGCGCGCATTGCCGCCGGAAGTGCTGGCCAATATTGAAGCAAAATATCATCTGAACGATCCCATCATGACGCAGTACTTCAGCTACCTGAAGCAGCTGGCGCATGGCGATTTTGGACCATCGTTTAAATACAAAGATTACACGGTCAACGATCTGGTTGCCGCCAGCTTCCCCGTTTCGGCGAAACTTGGCGCTGCCGCTTTTTTGCTGGCGGTCATTATTGGTGTCAGTGCTGGCGTGATTGCCGCGCTAAAGCAAAATACGCGATGGGATTATACGGTGATGGGATTTGCCATGACCGGCGTCGTTATCCCCAGTTTTGTGGTAGCGCCGCTACTGGTGATGGTCTTTGCAATAACCTTGCAATGGCTGCCTGGCGGCGGCTGGAACGGCGGGGCGTTAAAATTTATGATCCTGCCGATGGTCGCGCTTTCACTGGCCTATATTGCCAGCATCGCTCGTATTACGCGCGGCTCAATGATTGAAGTTCTGCATTCGAACTTTATTCGTACCGCGCGGGCAAAAGGATTACCGATGCGCAGAATCATCTTCCGCCATGCGTTAAAACCTGCGCTGCTGCCGGTTTTATCCTATATGGGGCCAGCCTTTGTCGGCATTATTACCGGCTCAATGGTGATTGAAACTATTTATGGCTTACCGGGCATTGGGCAGCTTTTCGTTAATGGCGCGCTCAACCGCGATTACTCGCTGGTGTTAAGTTTGACCATTCTGGTCGGGGCGCTGACCATATTATTTAACGCCATTGTCGATGTGCTCTATGCCGTTATCGACCCGAAAATTCGCTATTGATACTGGAGCTCGCGATGATGTTAAGTAAGAAAAACAGCGAGACGCTGGAAAATTTCAGTGAAAAGCTGGAGGTGGAAGGTCGCAGCCTTTGGCAAGATGCCCGTCGGCGCTTTATGCATAACCGTGCGGCGGTGGCCAGTCTTATTGTCCTGTTTCTGATAGCCCTGTTCGTGACAGTGGCGCCTATGCTGTCGCAATTTACCTATTTCGATACCGACTGGGGCATGATGTCCAGCGCGCCGGATATGGCGTCCGGTCACTATTTCGGCACTGACTCTTCTGGGCGCGATCTGTTGGTGCGCGTTGCCATCGGCGGGCGTATCTCATTAATGGTCGGGATTGCCGCCGCGCTGGTGGCGGTCATTGTCGGAACGCTGTATGGCTCGCTGTCCGGCTATCTGGGCGGCAAAATTGATTCTGTGATGATGCGTTTGTTGGAGATCCTCAACTCGTTCCCGTTTATGTTCTTTGTGATTTTGCTGGTGACGTTTTTTGGGCAGAACATTCTGTTGATTTTCGTCGCTATCGGCATGGTCTCCTGGCTTGATATGGCGCGTATCGTGCGTGGCCAAACCCTAAGTCTTAAACGTAAAGAGTTCATCGAAGCTGCGCAGGTGGGAGGTGTGTCGACCGCCAGCATTGTGATCCGCCATATTGTGCCTAACGTCCTGGGCGTAGTGGTAGTGTATGCATCGTTGCTGGTGCCCAGCATGATTCTGTTTGAGTCTTTCCTCAGTTTCCTGGGGCTTGGGACGCAGGAACCGTTAAGCAGTTGGGGAGCGTTGTTGAGCGATGGCGCAAATTCAATGGAAGTCTCACCGTGGCTGCTGCTGTTTCCGGCTGGCTTTCTCGTGGTGACGTTATTCTGTTTTAACTTTATTGGCGATGGCCTGCGTGATGCCCTCGACCCGAAAGATCGTTAAGGAGTACAGCCATGAGCTTATCAGAAACCGCAACTCAGGCGCCGCAACCGGCGAATGTACTGCTGGAGGTAAACGATCTTCGTGTTACGTTCGCTACGCCTGATGGCGATGTGACGGCGGTCAACGATCTGAACTTTACGCTTCGCGCTGGAGAAACGTTAGGTATTGTTGGCGAGTCTGGATCGGGGAAATCGCAAACGGCGTTCGCATTAATGGGATTGCTGGCGACGAATGGTCGAATCGGCGGTTCTGCGACCTTCAACGGACGTGAAATTCTTAATCTACCTGAGCGCGAACTGAATACGCTGCGCGCAGAACAGATTTCGATGATTTTTCAGGACCCGATGACCTCGCTAAATCCTTATATGCGCGTTGGGGAGCAGTTAATGGAAGTCCTGATGCTGCATAAAGGAATGAGCAAAGCGGAAGCTTTTGAAGAGTCCGTCAGAATGCTGGATGCCGTAAAAATGCCGGAAGCGCGCAAACGGATGAAAATGTACCCGCACGAATTTTCCGGCGGAATGCGTCAACGTGTGATGATTGCGATGGCGCTGTTGTGCAGGCCGAAACTGCTTATTGCCGATGAGCCTACCACCGCGCTTGATGTTACCGTGCAGGCGCAGATTATGACCTTGCTTAATGAGCTAAAGCGCGAATTTAATACCGCCATTATCATGATTACCCACGATCTGGGCGTGGTCGCGGGTATTTGCGATAAGGTCCTGGTAATGTATGCCGGGCGTACCATGGAATACGGTAAGGCGCGCGATGTTTTTTATCAGCCCGTCCATCCGTATTCGATAGGCCTGCTTAATGCGGTGCCGCGTCTGGATAGCGAGGGGGCGGAAATGCTGACGATTCCGGGCAATCCTCCCAATTTATTGCGTTTGCCTAAAGGTTGTCCATTCCAGCCGCGTTGTCCTCATGCGATGGAGATCTGCAATAATGCGCCACCACTTGAAGCGTTCAGTCCTGGTCGCTTGCGCGCCTGTTTTAAACCGGTGGAGGAACTGCTATGAATGCTGTGATTGAACAACGTAAAGTTCTCCTCGAAATCGCCGATCTGAAAGTACATTTTGATATCAAAGAAGGGAAGCAGTGGTTCTGGCAACCGCCGAAAACTCTGAAAGCGGTGGACGGCGTTACGCTACGCCTGTATGAAGGCGAAACGCTGGGCGTGGTGGGCGAATCCGGCTGCGGCAAGTCGACGTTTGCGCGCGCCATTATTGGTCTGGTGAAGGCGACAGATGGTAAAGTCGCCTGGCTGGGAAAAGATCTGCTGGGCATGAAAGCGGATGAGTGGCGCGAGGTGCGCAGCGATATCCAGATGATTTTCCAGGACCCGCTGGCGTCACTCAATCCGCGAATGACGATTGGCGAAATTATCGCTGAACCGCTGCGCACTTATCATCCTAAACTTTCGCGCCAGGACGTGCGTGACCGCGTGAAAGCCATGATGCTGAAAGTGGGGCTGTTGCCGAACCTCATCAACCGTTATCCCCATGAATTTTCCGGGGGGCAGTGCCAGCGCATCGGTATCGCCCGGGCATTGATCCTGGAACCTAAGCTCATTATTTGCGATGAGCCGGTGTCGGCGCTGGACGTTTCTATTCAGGCGCAGGTGGTGAATTTGCTCCAGCAGTTACAGCGAGAGATGGGGCTGTCGTTGATTTTTATTGCGCACGATCTGGCGGTCGTAAAGCACATATCCGATCGTGTCCTGGTGATGTATCTCGGTCATGCGGTAGAATTGGGCACCTATGATGAGGTGTACCATAATCCACTGCATCCTTATACCAAAGCGCTGATGTCGGCGGTACCGATTCCCGATCCCGATCTGGAGCGAAATAAGAAGATACAATTGCTGGAGGGCGAATTACCTTCGCCCATTAACCCGCCTTCCGGCTGCGTGTTCCGTACACGCTGTCCGCTAGCCGGGCCAGAATGCGCGCAAACGCGACCGGTGCTGGAAGGAAGTTTTCGCCATGCCGTTTCCTGCCTTAAAGTAGACCCGTTATAATCGCAAGGGCTGACAATTCGTCAGCCCTTCTTTTAGGTGAGGTTACCGTGTCACTTTCTTTGTCGTCGGTTCGCCGTCGTCTTTATCATAATCTGTTCGATTTGACTACGCGCTCAGGTCGCCGTTTTGAAGGGTTATGCGCGCTGTTTGCGCTGCTTAGCGTACTGGTCATTTTTGTTGAATCAGGCGTAGGAACGGAATATCACCTGACATTTGATGAATGGCATATTTTTGTCTGGCTGGAGCTCTGCGTTACCCTGATATTTACCGGTGAATACTTGCTCAGACTGTTTAGCTGGCCCGAACCGGCAAAATACGTTTTTAGTTTCTGGGGATTTATTGATCTGGTGACGATTTTGCCGCTGTACGTCATGTGGCTGTGGCCGGAAATTAGCCTGAACTATATGTTTGCCTGGCGCGCTATGCGAGCGATTCGCGTGCTGCGTATTCTTAAACTGCTACGCTTTATGCCATCCCTGCGCGTATTCTGGAGCGCCATTATTAGCGCGCGTCATCAGCTTATTCTGTTCTATTCATTTATTGCGATCGTGATGATTATTTTCGGTGCCCTGATGTATCTTATTGAAGGACCGAAATATGGCTTCACGACGCTTAATGCCTCGGTGTATTGGGCGATAGTGACAGTCACAACCGTGGGGTACGGTGATATTACGCCGCATACGCCGCTGGGACGTATTGTCGCGTCGGTGCTTATTTTGATTGGTTATTCGGTGATTGCGATTCCTACAGGACTGATTACCACGCACATGAGCAGCGCGTTTCAAAAACGTCACTGGCAGCGAAAATGTCCGCAGTGCCAGCAAAGCCAGCATGAACATAGCGCGCAATATTGTAATCGATGCGGCAGTAAGCTACCGGATTAAACAGGCTTGCCGGAGGGCGCAATCAAACGCCATCCGGCCTGAACCGCTTATTCGCGCCAGAGAATATGGCACAGCTTGTGGTCCTTTTCCCGGCACAGCAGAACGCGGGCGAAAATGTCGTTAATTTCGCCGTCTTCGGTATCCGCCAGGCCAATTACCACCTCGGCAAAAAAGTCTGGATTCAGGTCAAAATCGACGTGCTCTTGCCAGTCTTCAGCGGGATCAAACAACTCCGCGCCGCCGCGCTCCTCGAATTGCAAATTGAACAGAATGATATCAGCCGGATCAAGATTATCCGCCGCCAGCTCAAGAAAAATATCGTAAGCCTGCTCAAGCGTTTCGTCTTCAGTCAGGCGATTGTTCAGATCCATTTCCATAGTGACTACCTGTTTACTCATGTTGGTCACGTTTTACAGCAATGGACTAAAGAAGTAAAACAATCGCTCGGTAATACGCTGCCATAACGGACGTTTTACCCACAAACGCGCATCTAACAGGCGGGAGCGCGAAATATAATCGTCCTGTACCGCAGCCAGATCGGCGCCGAAACCCGTATCATCAATGACCAGCGTAATCTCGAAATTAAGCCACAGGCTACGCATGTCGAGATTCACGGTACCGACCAGGCTCAGTTCGCCATCGACCAGCACGCTTTTGGTATGTAACAGCCCGCCTTCGAACTGATAGATTTTCACGCCCGCCGCCAGTAACTCGCTAAAAAAGGCGCGACTGGCCCAGCCGACGAGCAGTGAATCATTTTTACGGGGCAGGATAATACTGACATCCACGCCGCGCTGCGCAGCGGTACAAATAGCGTGCAGCAGATCGTCGCTGGGGACGAAATATGGCGTGGTCATAATTAAATATTCGCGCGCAGCATAGGTGGCGGTTAATAGTGCCTGGTGAATGAGATCTTCCGGAAAACCAGGGCCGGAAGCAATGGTATGAATGGTATGCCCGCTGGCCTGCTCAAACGGCATAATATTCACATCCGGCGGGGGAGGCAGAATGCGTTTACCCGTCTCGATTTCCCAATCGCAGGAGTAAACAATCCCCATTGCTGTCGCCACGGGGCCCTCCATCCGCGCCATCAAATCGACCCATTGCCCAACGCCGGCATCCTGTTTGAAAAAACGCGGGTCCACCATATTCATACTGCCGGTATAGGCGATGTAATTGTCAATCATCACCATTTTACGGTGCTGGCGAAGATCCATACGGCGTAAAAAGACGCGCATCAGATTCACCTTCAGCGCTTCTACGACTTCAATGCCAGCGTTACGCATCATGGCCGCCCAGGGGCTGCGGAAGAAAGCGACGCTACCCGCGGAGTCCAGCATAAGCCGGCAGTGGATGCCGCGGCGGGCGGCGGCCATTAACGATTCAGCGACCTGATCCGCCATGCCGCCTGGCTGCCAGATGTAAAACACCATTTCGATATTATGCCGCGCCAGTTGGATATCGCGAATAAGCGCCTGCATGACATCATCGGAGTCGGTAAGCAATTGCAACTGGTTGCCTTTGACGCCCGCAATCCCCTGACGTCGTTCGCACAGCTTAAACAAGGACGATGCGACGCTACTGTTTTCTTGCGCGAAAATGTGTTTGCAGGCTTTGAGATCATTCAACCATTTGGCGGTAGACGGCCACATGGCGCGGGCACGCTCGGCGCGACGTTTGCCTAAATGCAATTCGCCCACGGACAAATAGGCGATGATCCCGACCAGCGGAAGGATATAGATGATTAACAACCAGGCCATTGCGGAGGGAACTGCGCGCCGTTTCATTAGAATACGTAATGTGACGCCGGCAATGAGAATCCAGTATCCCAAAATGACCAGCCAACTCACCACGGTGTAGAAGGTTGTCATAACTTTAAAAATCCTTTAGAAAGCGTGTTGTTAAGAGTTTACGCGTCAGGATTCACATGGCAAATAAAAACACGGGAAAAGCGCTGGTCTGCATCCGGCGAGGGGGTATAATGGCGCTTCTGTTACAGTGAGAGTCGTAAACATGAAGCGTAGTAGAACGGAAGTGGGGCGCTGGCGAATGCTACGTCAGGCGAGCCGCCGTAAAGCGCGTTGGCTTGAAGGGCAATCACGCCGTAATATGCGTATCCATACCATCAGGAAATGCATCTTTAATCGTCAGCGTAATTCATTACTCTTTGCGATTCACGGTGTGTGAGCCAGAAAGGGCACCGTATGCGGTGCCCAACAGGCCATCCTTTTCAAAAGATCTTCTTATACGGTTTGACCGAAACCTGTGCATAGACGCCCGCTGCGACGTAGGGATCCGCATCAGCCCAGGATTGCGCTGCTTCTAAAGATTCAAATTCAGCAATGACCGTTGACCCGGTAAATCCGGCTACCCCAGGATCGTTACTGTCCACTGCGGGCATCGGCCCGGCAGTTAATAATCGCCCTTCATCATGCAGAAGTTGCAGGCGCGCCAGATGCGCGGGCCGTACCGAGAGGCGTTTTTCAAGCGAGTTGGCATTGTCCTGAGCGTAAATAACATACAGCACGGGTAGAGCTCCTTAATCGGTAAAAGTTGCTGATTACGTTATTGGAAAGGGCATTTAACTGCAATGTAAAGATACCGACTTTGTTAAACATGCACATTTTGTGTGGTGTTTTTGCGCGATATCATCTTTTAAATGCCGCTATCGGCAATGCCTTATTGAATATGATTGCTATTTGCATTTAAAATTCAGCTCTGGTTTTTCAACTGAAACGATTATGACTTCAATGACCCTTGATTTACCTCGTCGCTTTCCCTGGCCGACACTCCTTTCCGTAGGCATTCATGGTGCTGTAGTGGCAGGTTTGCTCTATACCTCGGTACATCAGGTTATTGAATTGCCTGCGCCAGCGCAGCCTATCACGGTGACAATGGTTTCACCCGCTGACCTGGAGCCGCCCCAGGCGGTTCAGCCGCCGCCGGAGCCGGTGGTTGAACCCGAACCCGAACCGGAGCCAGAGCCGATCCCTGAACCGCCTAAAGAAGCGCCCGTGGTGATTGAGAAACCCAAACCTAAGCCAAAACCCAAGCCAAAACCGAAACCGGTGAAAAAGGTTGAAGAGCAGCCGAAGCGCGAAGTCAAACCAGCCGCGCCGCGTCCTGCCTCACCGTTTGAAAATAGCGCCCCGGTGCGGCCAACAAGCAGCACCGCATCGGCGACCAGCAAGCCCGCGGTGAGCGTGCCCACTGGACCTCGCGCTCTGAGCCGTAACCAGCCGCAGTATCCGGCGCGAGCACAGGCGTTACGTATTGAAGGCCGCGTAAAGGTGAAGTTTGACGTGACCTCTGCTGGGCGAGTGGAAAATGTACAGATTCTATCCGCGCAGCCAGCCAATATGTTTGAGCGTGAAGTTAAGAATGCGATGCGAAAATGGCGCTATGAAGCAGGCAAGCCGGGTTCCGGGCTGGTGGTCAATATTATCTTCCGTCTGAACGGTACGGCGCAGATTGAGTAATCTCTGGCGCCGCCAGCCAGGAATATACCATCACCTGCTGGCGGCGTAAGCGGGTATACTTAACCCTGAACCGGGAGCGGGCGAGGTTTACCGTCCGGATCGACGGCAACATAAATAAACAGCGCCTCGGTGGCCTTGTAGCGCTGCCCAATCGGTTCTGACGCGACTTTTTTCACCCAGACTTCAATATTTATGCTAATAGACGTCGTACCGCGTTTAACGCAGCGCGCGTAGCAGCATACGACATCGCCAACCGCGACGGGGCGCAGAAATGTCATTCCTTCCACGCGTACGGTTACAACCCGACCGTGCGCGATCTCTTTGGCCAGTATCGCGCCGCCAATATCCATTTGCGACATCAGCCAGCCGCCAAAAATATCGCCGTTCGCATTGGTATCGGCAGGCATGGCCAATGTACGTAAAACCAGCTCGCCCTGAGGAGTATTATCCATTGTTGTCATTGTAAAACCGACTATCAGAAAAAATTACAGCCGCGATGCTACTATGAATTTTGTGTGGAGAATAGTGGGAATAAAGGTACTGACGGGAAAGCGCAGGGCGTAAAGGCGGAGAAAATATCGCCAGGCGTTCGCAGTCTGGCGATGATAAGTCACGGGAGGGTTATGATTTATCTTCCTGTGGCAGATGCCGGTAGATATAGACGCCGCTCAGCAGGGTAAAAATGAGCGTCAGCGCCGTGAGTCCAAAGACCTTAAAGTTGACCCAGATATTTTGCGGCAACCAGAAGGCGATATAAATGTTAGCCAGACCGCACGCAATAAAAAACAGCGCCCACGCCAGGTTCAGCTTTGACCAGACCTGCTGCGGCAACGCCAGTTCTTTACCTAACATACGTTGGATTAACGGTTTTTTCATCACCCACTGGCTTATTAACAGCGCGCCGGCGAACAGCGCATAAATAACCGTCACCTTCCATTTAATAAATTCATCGTTATGGAAGAAGAGCGTCAGACCGCCGAAGACGGCAACCAGAACAAAGGTAATCAGCGCCATCTTCTCTATTTTCCGATAGCGCACCCAGCTATAAATCAGCACGATTGCCGTCGCGACAATCAGTGCGGAGGTCGCCGCATAGATGTCATAAAGTTTATAAAACGCAAAAAAGACAACCAGCGGTAAAAAATCCAGAAACTGCTTCATTCTTCGATTCCATCATCAACGAGCGTCGAATGCGCCGCGTAACGGCGCATTGCGGATTATTGGCGAATCAACATATACAGGCGGAATAAGTAGATAAGCAACACTGCGGAAATCAGATTGCTCAACGTATTCGCCAGTACAGCGCCTACATTTGGGGTCAGTACAGCGAAGCTGGGCGCGAACAGCAATAGCAATGTTTTAGCCAGTAACCAGCCTATCACCGCAGGCGCGACCAGTCTCATGTTAGCCTAGGCTAAACGCATACTGCTGCGCATTGCGGCAAACACGCCCATTTTCTCTTCAACCAACATCACTGGCGCAAGCGCCAGCACAATGGCCATAATAATCCCCGGAACGACAATCAGCATTATACCGATTTGCACTAACAGGGTAGTCAGAAAAATAAGAATAAACAGTTTAGGCAATGCAGGGGCGCTGGCGCCGATAGCGCGCAGCGCGCTAACCCGATGTCCCGCTGAAACTAACTGAATCATCAGGATGATACCGCCGGCCAGAATAGCGTTGCCGATAAGCCCGGAAAACGTCGAGGCGGCAGAGGCGCGCAACAGGATCTGCTGCTGCTCCGGCGTCATATTTTGTACCAGCTCAAACAGGCCAGCGCTGCCTGCCAGATGTTCTCCTTCACTGAGTTGCGCGATTTGCGCATCGCTGGGTGAAAAGGCATGACCTAAGACCACCGTGATAAATGCGCACAGCAACGAAACCAGCAAGATAGTAATAAATTGATTTCGGAAAAAATTTCCGGCGTCACGGTAAACGGACTTCGCCGTGATAGACATGCACTCTCCTTGAGTTTTGCAGGTGTTAATTTGCGGGCAATTGTACCCTGGATAACTCTACAGTGGCAGCATCAGCAGTTGTATGGAAAAGCATATCTTTGTAAAGCGGCGGTAATCCGTATCGCGCGCGGGCGCGATTACACGCCTCATTCACTTCGCCTCCTTCGCCCGATATCGAAAATTCGCGACAGGTTGAAGGGCGGTTTTCATAAATAGCGCAACTGACGTTTTCACCCGGCGTGCCAATTAGCGCTTTACAGTGCGGCTGTTTTTGGTTGGTACCGGCCATACAACGTAAAAAAGGGGTAACAGGCTCGGTTAATGACGCCGGAACGCGCCCGCTGGCATCGTCGCCTTCAGCCCAATAAAAGGAGACACGAAAATAGGCACAACAGGCACCGCATGTCATGCATGGGTTAAGAACGCTCATGATTCACCTGCAAAAAACTCACGTATCAATAGATTACAACGGAAATTAATCTGTCCCGCAGTGTTCGCGAATCTTACCGCCACGCGCCATTGCGGGACATTGATTACCTTAGCCAGCCTTTATCGCCAGGGCAACAGGAGCAGACAAATATTTGCATAGCGTGAATATGTCAAAATTGATCTGAACTCCTATAACCAGGATTTTCAATACAAGTTCTAAATTAATCTGGATCAATAAATGTTAAATTATAAGAACAAATGTGATCTGTGTTAGATCACTTATTACTTCATTGTGGGTATATTCATCACGCTTTTATAACCATAACGATGGAGCGGGTATGAAAAAATTTACAGTGGCGGCACTGGCGTTAACAACTCTTCTCTCAGGCAGCGCGTTCGCGCACGAAGCCGGAGAATTCTTTATGCGTGCAGGTCCGGCAACCGTCAGACCTACAGAAGGGGCGGGTGGTACGCTGGGGCATTTAAACGGGTTTGATGTGAGTAATAACACGCAACTCGGCCTGACATTCACTTACATGGCGACGGACAATATCGGGGTTGAATTGCTGGCGGCCACGCCGTTCCGCCATAAGGTGGGTACGGGCGCGACGGGAGATATCGCCACGGTTCACCTGTTACCGCCAACGTTAATGGCGCAGTGGTACTTCGGCGATTCCAGCAGCAAAGTGCGTCCTTATGTCGGCGTGGGGGTGAACTACACCACCTTCTTCGATAACGACTTTAACGATAATGGTAAAAATGCCGGGCTGTCCGATCTGAGCTTTAAGGATTCCTGGGGCGCGGCAGGGCAAGTTGGGGTAGATTACCTGATTAACCGCGACTGGTTAATTGGCGCCTCTGTCTGGTACATGGATATTGATACTACCGCCAATTATAAAATGGGCGGCGTTCAGCATCATGACAGCGTGCGTCTGGACCCATGGGTATTTATGTTCTCGGCAGGCTATCGTTTCTAATCGCGTGATGTTGTGACGAAAAAAGACCCCGCCAGGCGGGGTCAAAAAAGGACATGACACACGGATTTTACTTGTCGGAACTCACTTGTCTTCTTTCGGTTCGCCGCAGCCTAGTTCTGCGCCAGTGAGAGGATCAACGGTGGGGTCCGATTTCGTTCTTTCTGCCATCGCTTTGAGCAGCGCCATCTGCTCGCGCGGCAATTTCACTGTCGCCAGGCCATCGCCGCCATCAACAGCAGGCATCGGTTCTGCGACATAGTTGAAGTTCTCATCGCTATTCCAGCTACCTCGCGGATCGTCGCCTTGCGACATGTTGTAGTACACGTCGGTATACTGTTCTACCGGCGGTAATTTACCCGGCGGGAAGTTGTTACGAATCGAATACAGCGCCTTTTCAAAAGAGAGCTGGTGCGCGACTTCACGGGTCATTAAGAAACTGAGCGTGTCTTTTACGCCGGGATCGTCGGTCAGATTAATCAGGCGTTCATAAATGATCTTCGCTCGCGCCTCTGCCGCGATGTTTGAGCGTAGATCGGCTGTGACTTCGCCGATAGTATCAATATAAGCCGCGGTCCACGGTACGCCGCCGGAGTTCGTCAACGCCGGGCCGCCGCCATACAGCAGAGAGGTGATATGGCTGTCATTACCATTCTGCGTCAGCGAGCGATAAAGTTCCGCTTCGTTTTCGGTGCCTTCCGCCAGCTCGCCTTTAGCGCCTTTATTAAGCATTCCTACCAGTGAGCCGATAATTTCCAGATGACTCAGCTCCTCGGTGGCGATGTCCATTAACATCTCTCTACGACCGGCATCATCATCGCTTAAACCTTGCGTGAAGTAGCGGCAGGCGGCCGCCAGTTCGCCCTGCGGGCCGCCAAACTGTTCCAGCAGCAGGTTCGCTAATCCAGGATTAGGCTCGCTCACTCGCACTGTATATTGAAGTTGTTTTACGTGTCGAAACATATTGCCTCCTGCTTATTATTTATTTTTTGGCTTCAACGCCATCTGCTTCAGATCGCAGTAAAAATTGTTCCGTTGTCTGCGGAATATGTTTGATAAGCCAGTCAGCCATTTGCATTTCTTCTTTCAGAATGGCTTCAATCGTCGGAATTGAGGCAGTGTCGCCAGCTTTTTTTGCCGCCGCCAGCAGGGAGGTATAACAAGCAATTTCGAACTGCTCGAAAACATAACCGCTAATTGAGCCTTTGACAATTTCATCGGAAGGGAACATGCCACCGATAGATTGCCCCATTGCTGCCATTTTACTCATGGAGTCTTTCAACACCGAACGAGAAATGCCATTACGGTCCAATACTTCTTCGAGCATGGTAATTTGATGTTTGGTTTCACTAATATGTTGTTCAATTCTGGCTTTTATATCAGGATAATTTTCAATACGGCTGGCCATAGATTCAAGCATCGATTCTGCCTGTTTTTCCATGGCATGGGCGTCACGAAGCCAGTCATGATAATGTTCAGTATAATTCATTTTACATTCCTCAATGCGTGATAATCTGCTCCGATAATAAAATCGGAATCATGCAAGCTGATAATTAAAAATATTATTTCGATTTGCGTTCAGCACTTTTATTAACATTGCTGACTGCTAAATCGGTAAGTTTTAAATCAGTTTGTTTTTCCTCGTCGAGGGTTTCTTTGAGCAGTTTTAATGCTTTGCTATAGCCGAGCTGCTCGGCCAGGGTGGCTAGCGTGCCGTAGCTGGCGATTTCGTAATGCTCGACTTTTTGCGCCGCGGCGATAAGCGCTGCATCGCGTACTTCGTTTTTCTCCGTACTTTCGATGACTTCATTGGCTTCTTCAATCAGCCCTTCCATAGCGACGCATTTCATTCTTTTCAGTTTAATGCCAGATTCAGATTCGACGATCTGATCAATACGTTCAATCTGACCCTGGGTTTCTTCAAGATGAGATTGAAAGGCCTGGCTTAATTTTTCATTGGACGTGGCTCTGGCAAGTTTAGGAAGAGCCTTGGTTAATTGTTTTTCTGCACTATAGGTATCTGAAAGTAGATGGATAAAAAGGTCTTCAACGGTTTTGATATTCATAAATCTAATTCTCCTGGGCAAAATACTGCGAGCCAGAAGACTCGCAGATTGCTTGATAAAAGCATGTGTTATATTTACATTACAGTAAATCAGGAATTATCGGATTTACGTCCGCCGTGACTATTCTGACCACCTTTTTTACCGGCTTCAGAAGCTCGTTGCGGATCGTTTTTGAAATTCCCGCCGCTATGCTGACCGCCTTTGCGGCCCGCTTCAGATGCTTTTTCACGATTCTCGGCGAAATTTCCTGAACCACCACGATGTTCGGCCATATTATTTCTCCTGTCTCGTTGCTTGCTGAAAAAATCGGTTTTAATCGTGTCGACACCCTATTAAAATTAGTTGGTTAAACCGATTAGTCAAATTGACGGAAATAGTTGTGATTTACCGCGTAAATAACGCACAAAAAATGGTTTAGAGATAATATATTCTATATTTTCTTTTAGAATAAGCGATTTAACAGAAAATGCTTTGCATTGTTATTAATAACAAGAGTCACTATCTGCGGCCCTGGAAACGTTAATGCATTGTTTGTTGACATTTCTTTACATAAAGGCGGGGGAAATTGACGTGAAAACGCTAAATTTTTCGGCGTGATTAGGAGTTTTCTTAGCAAAAATTGACTTCAGACTTTTTGAAAGCTGGACGGGGAATAACACCAAAAAGATTGATGATGTACGCCTGAATCGTGATTCTGGTTTGGCGCCAACCTCTCATTAAGCCGCCAGCGTTATGCTGACGGCTTAACCCGTTATGCGCGGCTGGCGGCTTTCATCGCTGAGACAAAGGACCTGAGCTCCGCCAACATCTGTTCGGGAGACGCGAGGTTTTTCTCGATAATCTTGACAATGGCTGAGCCGGAGATAGCGCCAGCCGCCCCGGCACGCACGGCCGCAGACACCTGTTCCGGCGAGGAGATACCGAAGCCCTGTAACGCAGGCGCGGCGTGGTACTCTTTAAGCTTCTCAATGAGATGATGCAACGGCAATGCGCCACGGTTTTCTGCGCCGGTGACGCCCGAACGCGAAAGCAGGTAGGTATAACCGCGGCCGTAAGATGCGACCTGGCGCAGAAGATCGTCATCCGCATTTGGCGGGCAGATGAAGATCGGCGCGATATTATGCCGTAACGCTGCCTGGCGGAAGGGGGCCGATTCTTCAACCGGGACATCTGCGACCAGCACGGAATCTACGCCAACCTGTTCACAACGGGCATAGAACGCATCTATGCCGTTATTGAACACCAGATTCGCGTACATTAGCAGGCCAATCGGAATGGTCGGGTGTTTTTCACGAATCAGCGCCAGCATTTCAAAACACTGAGCCGGCGTGACGCCAGCGGCGAAGGCGCGTAAGTTCGCATTCTGGATGGTAGGGCCATCGGCCAGAGGATCGGAGAAGGGAACCCCCAGCTCCAGAGCGTCGGCGCCAGCGTCAATCAGTGTGTCAATAATTTTCAGTGACTGTTCAATGCCAGGGTCGCCCAGGGTCACGAAGGGGACAAAAGCGCCTTCCCGGCGATCGTTGAGTTGGGCAAATAAATTTTCGTAGCGTTCCATCAGATTTCCCCTCGCGCTTTCAGGATATCGTGTATGGTAAAGATGTCTTTATCTCCGCGGCCAGAGAGATTGACCACCAGCAGTTGCTCTTTTTCCGGCTGCTCGCGCATCATTTTCAGAGCGTGCGCCAACGCGTGGGAGGACTCCAGCGCCGGGATAATTCCCTCATGGCGGCACAACGTTTTGAAGGCTTCCAGCGCCTCATCATCGGTAATGGAGACATAATCCGCGCGTCCGATGCTGTTCAGGTACGCATGTTGCGGCCCAACGGACGGGAAATCGAGCCCGGCGGAAATGGAATAGGACTCTTCAATTTGCCCGTCTGCTGTTTGCATCATCGGCGCTTTCATCCCGAAATAGATGCCAACGCGACCATGTTTAAGCGGCGCGCCATGCTCGCCGGTTTCAATACCATGACCACCAGGTTCAACGCCTATTAGCCCGACGCTGGTATCATTAATAAAATCCGCAAACATCCCGATAGCGTTTGATCCGCCACCGACGCAAGCGATAACGGCATCTGGCAGACGACCCTCTTTGTCGAGGATTTGCGCTTTCGTCTCTTCGCCAATCATGCGTTGGAACTCGCGAACGATGGTGGGATAGGGATGCGGTCCTGCCGCCGTGCCGAGCATATAGTGCGCCGTTTCGTAACTACCGGACCAGTCGCGCAGCGCCTCGTTACAGGCATCTTTTAGCGTAGCGGAGCCGCTATGAACCGGGATAACCTCAGCGCCCATCAGACGCATACGGAAGACGTTCGGCGACTGGCGCTCAACGTCTTTGGCACCCATATAGATACGGCATTTCAGACCCAGCAGGGCGCTGGCGAGCGCAGAGGCGACGCCGTGCTGACCGGCGCCGGTTTCAGCGATAATCTCGCTTTTCCCCATCCGTTTGGCCAGCAGCGCCTGACCCAGTACCTGATTGGTTTTGTGTGCGCCGCCGTGCAGTAAATCTTCGCGCTTTAAATACAACGTGGTACGCGTACCGGCGGTAATGTTCTGGCATTTCGTCAGCGCGGTGGGGCGTCCCGCGTAGTTTTTTAGCAGATCGGCGAATTGCGCCTGAAATTCAGGATCTTTTTGCGCGCTGACGAAGGCCTCTTCAAGCTGGTTCAGCGCAGGCATCAGGATCTGCGGCACATACATGCCGCCGAATTCACCAAAGTAGGGGTTGAGAAGTGTTGTCATGTTTTTTCCTTAATATGCGCGCAGTGTCTGAAAAACCGAGGCCAGAAGACGAGCATCTTTGATGCCCGGCTGTGACTCCACACCTGAATTAAAATCGAGACCGGCACAGCCGACTTGCGCCGCCTGGACGCAGTTATCGGCCGCCAGCCCGCCCGCCAGTAACACATCATCCAGCGGTTGCCCCTGTAGCAGTGACCAGTCGAAGCGCTGCCCGCTGCCGCCTTGCCCATTGTCGAAAATGTATTTATCGACATGGTGATAATCGCGTGCGGGAAGGGCATTGCTAACGCTCAGCGCCTTCCAGATTTGCACATTGCGCGGCAACGCCTCGCGCAGCGCGTTGACATACGCCTGGTCTTCGCTGCCATGTAGCTGTACGGCAGAAAGCGACAGGACGGCGGCTTTCTGGCAAACATCGGCGATATCAGCGTTCTGGAAAACGCCGACATACTGCAATGGCGCGCCGCTTATCACTTCTCGCGCCTGCTCAACGCTCACCGCGCGTGGAGATGAGGGCACAAAAATCAACCCGCCATATATTGCACCAGCGTCACAGGCCGCTTTAGCGTCCTGGGCGCGGGTCAGGCCGCAGACTTTATTTTCGCCAAGCAGCACGCGACGGACGGCGGCGTTAAGATCGTCATGCGCCATTAACGCCGAGCCAATTAAAAAACCGTTGGCGAAGTGGCTCAGTTCGCGTACCTGACCATAGGTGTTAATCCCGGACTCGCTGATGACAGTCACGCCGTGGCCCAGTTTTGGCGCCAGCTGGCGGGTGCGATTCAAATCAATCGACAGATCGCGCAGATCGCGATTGTTGATACCTACCACTTTTGCGCCTAACGCTATCGCGCGCTCCCGTTCTTCGTCATTACTGACCTCCGTGAGCACGCCCATTTTCAGACTGTGCGCGACGGCGGAGAGTTGGCGATACTGTTCGTCATCCAGAACCGAGAGCATCAGTAAACAGGCATCGGCCTGATAGTAACGGGCAAGGTAGATCTGATAGGGATCGATAATAAAATCCTTACACAGAATCGGCTGCGGTGCGCTTTGGCTAACGACCGGCAGAAAATCGAAGCTACCCTGAAAATATTTTTCGTCGGTGAGCACCGAGATTGCCGAGGCGTAATGTTGATAAATATTGGCAATACGCGCCGGATCGAAATCATCGCGAATCACGCCTTTTGATGGCGATGCTTTCTTACACTCCAGAATAAAGGCGGTACGCGCGCCCTGGAGCGCATCATAAAAATGGCGTGTACTTGGCTGGATCTCATTTTGAAAGCTGGCCAGCGGCTGTTGCTGTTTGCGGGCTTCTACCCAAATCGCCTTGTCTGCGACGATTTTCGCTAAAACGGTTTGCATTATTTACCCTCTTGCCGCCAGTGCGGTGACTCTGTCATATGCGGTGCCGTTGCGCAGAACATCAAGCACGGTTTGCGCGTTGGCCTTGAGATCTTCCTGACCATGCAGACGCATCAGCATCGCCACGTTGGCGGCGACGGCGGCCTCATGCGCGGCATCGCCTTTACCTTGTAATAACCGCGTCAGAATGTCACGGTTTTCTTCCGGCGTGCCGCCAGCCAACTGATCCTGATGGTAAGGCGTCAGGCCAAAATCCTCCGCCGTAAGTTGATAGCTTTTAATTTCGCCGTCATGCAGCTCCGCGACAATCGTCGGCGCATGGAGCGAAACCTCATCCATGCCGCCGCTATGTACCACCGCCGCGCGCTGATAGCCCAATACTCGTAAGGTTTCCGCAATCGGCAGCACCAATTCCGGGCTATAGACGCCAATCAACGCCAGCGGCGGATGCGCCGGGTTGATCAGCGGGCCGAGTACGTTGAACAGGGTTCGCGTTTTTAACTGTTGGCGAACCGGCATCGCGTGACGGAATCCGGTGTGATATTTCGGCGCGAACAGGAAACAGACGCCCAGTTCATCTAACGCCTGACGTGATTTATCGGCGTTCATATCCAGATTAATACCGAACGCCGCCAACAGATCGGATGACCCCGATTTGCTGGATACGCTGCGGTTGCCGTGTTTCGCCACTTTCAGTCCACAGGCCGCCGCGACAAAGGCGCTGGCGGTAGAGATATTGATACTGTTACTGCCATCGCCGCCGGTACCAACGATATCCGCAAACAGATAGTCCGGGCGCGGGAACGGGGCGGCATTTTCCAGCAACGCAGTGGCGGCGCCGGCAATTTCATTGGGATGCTCGCCGCGAATTTTCATGCTCACCAGCGCGGCGGCGAGCTGTTCAGGCTTAAGTTCGCCGCGGACGACCGCCGAAAACAACTGATGGCTCTCTTGTTGCGTCAGAGTTTGCGCCTGATAGAGTTTCTCCAGAATTGGCTGTAGGGTGTTGGTCGGTTCCAGCTTTTGCTGCGCCCAGGCTAATGTTTGCTCCAGTAGACGCGCGCCCTGTGTCGTCAGGATGGACTCAGGATGAAATTGAAAACCGCAAACGCGATCCGCATCATGACGTACCGCCATCACCATGCCGTTGAAATGGGCGTTAATGGTTAGCCCGGCAGGAACATTACTGCCGACCAGCGAATGATAACGCGCGACCGGTAGCGGATTCGCCAGACCGGCGAACATCGCCTGACCGTCATGTTCAATGCTGGAGGCTTTGCCATGCAGGATTTCTCCCGCCTGACCGACATAACCGCCGTAAGCTTCGACAATCGCCTGATGCCCCAGACAAATGCCGATGATCGGTAACTTGCCGCGTAGTCGGGTCAGCAGCTCCGGCATACAGCCTGCCTCGCTGGGAATGCCCGGACCGGGGGAGAGCATTAGCACCGGATTTTTCATTGTCGCCAGGCGATCGATAAGCGTCTGCGCCGGAATATGGTTACGGTAAATCACCACGTTATGACCGTTGGTCCGTAGCTGATCTGCCAGGTTCCAGGTAAACGAGTCGATGTTATCGAGCAGCAGAATATCAGCCATCAGAAGGTCTCCTGTGCATGATGCGCGGTGGCGATAGCACGCAATACGGCGCGCGCTTTATTACGGGTTTCATCGGCTTCAGACTGCGGAACAGAGTCCAGCACGATTCCGGCGCCCGCCTGTACGGTGGCGATACCGTTCTCCACCAGCGCGGAGCGGATAACAATACAGGTGTCCAGATCGCCGTGGGCGGTGAAGTAACCGACCGCGCCGCCATAGCTGCCGCGGCGCTGTCCTTCCGCATCGGCAATCAACTGCATGGCGCGTACTTTCGGCGCGCCGCTCAGGGTGCCCATGTTCATGCAGGCGCGATAGGCGTGCAGCGCGTCGAGATCGTGACGCAGTTCGCCCACTACCCGGGAAACCAGATGCATCACGTACGAATAGCGGTCAACTTTGGTCAGATCGGCAACGTAGCGACTGCCCGGCGTACAGATGCGCGCCAGGTCATTGCGCGCCAGATCGACCAGCATCAGATGTTCGGAAAGCTCTTTATGGTCGGTACGCATGTCCAGCTCAATACGGCTGTCGAGATCTCTGTCCAGCGTACCATCGGCGCGGCGACCGCGTGGACGGGTACCCGCGATGGGGTAAATCTCAATCTGACGGCTGGCGGCGTCATATTTCAGCGAGCTTTCCGGCGACGCGCCGAAAAGCGTGAAATCATTATCCTGCATAAAGAACATATACGGGCTGGGGTTGCTCTTTTTCAGCACGTAGTAGGCAGCCAACGGCGACGGGCAGGGCAGTGAAAAGCGGCGCGACGGCACCACCTGAAATATCTCGCCCGCGCGGATGGCTTTTTGCAACTGGCGTACCACCGCGCCGAACGCGTCATCGCTCTGATTGCATTCACAGCGCATGTCCGGCACCGGCGTCACCGGCAACGGCGGCGCAGGCTGGGTTAACTGTTGGCTAAGGTACGCCAGGCGGGCGTTGAGGCGCTGTTTTTCCAGGTCGCTGGCGGTGAACAGACTGGCCTGAATACGGGTGCTTTTTTTCTGATGATCTATCACCATCAGCGTTTCCGCTAAATAAAAGCAGTAGTCCGGGCAGTTATTGCCAGCCTCAAGGTGTGGCAGCGCTTCAAAGCCAGCGACCAGGTCGTAGGCAAACAGACCGCCGAAAAACATAGCCTCCCGCTCTTGCGTCGGTATGTTCACCACTCCCTGTAAGAGGCGGAACGCATCAAATACCGACAGAGAGCATAAACGGGCGTCTTCATCTAATAATGGGCTGACGGGCGGAAAGCGTAGAATGCGACCGGCAGGCAGGACTTCGTTCTCCACGCCAGCGGGCAGGGCGGTATCCAGTAGCGGTAATAACGAGGCGCCATTATCAGATAACGCCTGAATAGTGACAGTGTCACCTAAAGAGGTAATGCGCAGCGCGCTATCTACCAGCAGCAGGCTTTTTAAATCGTCTTTACTGTCGATATCCGCGGATTCCAGCAGCAGCGTTGCCGGGCGATCGCCGCAGACCTGGTGAAAAAGCGCCGTTGGGTTTTCCCGGTAGGCGGCATCGCAGGTCAACAGTTCGAGCGTGGGTTTTGGTGTTTGCATGGTTATTCTCATTATTTTGTTCAAAAAAAAGCCCGCTTAACAGGCGGGCCGGGTATCGTTTGGCTGATTACAGCTGTTCATACACCGCCCGCTATCAGGAAGTGCGCCACCAACCGTGTAATGCAAATGTCGCTGCCATTTTAGATACCCTCTTCATGTGAACTTTCGTACTAGTTAACTGGTTCAATGGAATAATGTCAACACCTATTTCAGTATATTTGCCGGAACCGTTATGATGTACATGACATACCTTTATCTCTATGGGAGCCGCCTTGAGCGACACGAATTACGCAGTGATTTACGATCTGCACAGTCATACCACGGCGTCCGATGGACTGTTGACGCCAGAAACATTAGTACACCGTGCGGTAGAGATGCGAGTCGGCACGCTGGCGATTACCGATCATGACACCACAGCTGCGATTCCTGCGGCAAGAGAAGAAATTTCACGTTGCGGGCTGGCCCTGAATCTGATTCCCGGCGTGGAGATTTCAACGGTCTGGGAGAATCATGAGATTCACATTGTGGGTCTGAATATTGATATTGCGCACCCGGCAATGCGCGATTTTCTAGCGCAGCAGACACATCGGCGTCAGGCGCGTGGTCGGCTCATTGCGGAGCGTCTGGAAAAAGCCCATATTCCCGGCGCGTGGGAAGGGGCATTGAGACTGGCCAATGGCGGCGCGGTGACGCGCGGCCACTTCGCCCGCTTTCTGGTGGAGTGCGGCAAAGCCACGACCATGGCGGAGGTTTTTAAAAAATATCTCGCGCGTGGGAAAACCGGTTACGTTCCGCCGCAGTGGTGTACAATAGAACAAGCTATTGATGTCATTCATCATTCTGGCGGTAAGGCGGTGTTGGCCCACCCGGGACGCTACGACCTTAGCGCTAAGTGGCTGAAAAGATTAGTGGCGCATTTTGCCGACCATCACGGCGACGCGATGGAAGTGGCGCAGTGCCAACAATCACCCAATGAACGCACCCAACTGGCGACGCTTGCGCGTCAGCATCATTTATGGGCATCGCTTGGATCTGATTTCCATCAGCCCTGCCCGTGGATTGAGTTGGGGCGTAAACTCTGGCTGCCCGCTGGCGTTGAAGGCGTATGGCAGGCATGGGAACAGCCGCAAATATCACAGTGAGGGAAGTATGAGCCAGTTTTTTTATATCCATCCGGATAACCCACAGCAACGGCTGATTAATCAGGCCGTCGACATTGTGCGTAAAGGCGGTGTTATTGTTTATCCAACCGATTCCGGCTATGCCCTTGGTTGTAAAATTGAAGACAAAGGCGCAATGGAGCGCATTTGCCGCATCCGTCATCTGCCGGACGGCCACAACTTCACGCTGATGTGCCGCGATTTGTCCGAGTTGTCGACCTACTCCTACGTCGACAACGTGGCATTTCGTCTGATGAAAAACAATACGCCGGGTAATTACACCTTTATCCTGAAGGGGACAAAAGAGGTGCCGCGCCGTCTGTTGCAGGAAAAGCGTAAAACTATCGGCCTGCGCGTACCGTCAAACCCGATTGCGCTGGCGTTATTGGATACGCTGGGCGAACCGATGCTCTCGACGTCGTTGATGCTGCCTGGCAGCGATTTTACCGAGTCGGACCCGGAGGAGATTAAAGATCGGCTGGAGAAGCAGGTGGATCTGATCATCCACGGTGGTTACCTCGGTCAACAGCCTACCACGGTAATCGATTTGACCAATGACTCCCCGGTGGTGCTGCGCGAAGGCGTCGGCGACGTTACACCTTTCTTATAAGGGCGTAAGCCTGTATACTACGCGGCCTTAAAATGGCGCGGCAACGCGCCGTTCATTCTCCTGTTCGACGCCTGTGAAGGCGACACCTGAAGGAAGCTCTATGAGCGAAAAGTTACAAAAAGTGCTGGCGCGCGCTGGCCACGGCTCTCGCCGTGAAATCGAATCCATTATTGAAGCGGGACGTGTCAGCGTTGACGGTAAAATCGCCACGCTTGGCGATCGTGTTGAAGTCACTCCCGGTTTGAAAATCCGTATTGACGGTCACCTGATTTCGGTGAAAGAGTCGGCGGAACAAATTTGCCGCGTTCTGGCCTATTACAAACCAGAAGGTGAACTGTGTACCCGCAATGACCCTGAAGGGCGGCCAACCGTTTTTGATCGCTTACCGAAACTGCGCGGCGCGCGGTGGATTGCGGTAGGACGTCTGGATGTCAACACCTGCGGGCTATTGTTGTTTACCACCGACGGTGAACTGGCGAACCGCCTGATGCACCCTAGTCGTGAAGTTGAACGTGAATATGCCGTGCGCGTGTTCGGTCAGGTGGATGAATCGAAACTGCGTGATTTAAGCCGTGGCGTACAGTTGGAAGATGGTCCGGCGGCATTTAAGACCATTAAATTCAGCGGCGGCGAAGGCATTAACCAGTGGTATAACGTGACGCTGACGGAAGGGCGCAACCGCGAAGTTCGCCGACTGTGGGAAGCGGTAGGCGTTCAGGTCAGCCGTTTGATCCGCGTTCGTTACGGCGATATCCCGCTGCCGAAAGGCCTGCCGCGCGGTGGCTGGACTGAGCTCGACCTCGCGCAAACGAACTATCTGCGTGGTCTGGTAGAGCTCCCGCCGGAAACCTCGTCGAAGGTTGCCGTCGAAAAAGACCGTCGTCGTATGAAAGCGAACCAGATCCGTCGGGCGGTAAAACGCCACAGCCAGATAGCTGGCGGACGCCGCTCCGGTGGGCGTAATAACAACGGGTAATCTCTACCACGGTCTATAGGCCGAGAATCATCAGACAAGAGGGTTTGTGCCGGATGGCGGCGCAAACGCCTTAATCCGGCCTACGGTTAATAATCAATTCCCATCTGGGCTTTTACGCCCGCGTCGAAAGCATGTTTAACCGGACGCAGTTCGCTGACGGTATCCGCAAGATCAAGAATATCCCGGTGACAGCCGCGACCTGTAATAATCACCGTCTGGTGACCAGGGCGCGCGTTTAGCGCGCTTATGACCTCTTCCAGCGGCAAATAGTCATACGCCACCATATAGGTCAGCTCATCCAGGACCACCATATCAAGCAGCGGATCGGCCAGCATCCGTTTCCCATGCTGCCAAACGGCCATACATGCTGCGGTGTCTGCCTCGCGATTTTGCGTCTCCCAGGTAAATCCCGTTGCCATCACCTGAAATTCGACGCCATGCGGTTCCAGCAGATTACGCTCGCCGTTGGGCCAGGTGCCCTTAATAAATTGCACCACGCCTACGTTTTTACCGTGTCCTACGGCGCGGGCGGCAGTTCCGAAAGCCGCCGTGGTTTTGCCCTTACCATTGCCAGTAAACACGATAATAATACCGCGCTCTTCCTGTGCCTGGGCGACACGGGCGTCAACCCGATCTTTTACCTTCTGCTGGCGCTGCTGATAACGTTCATCACTCATTGGGCGATTCCTGGTTTACGGCCCGGTTGGGCGTCAAAGGTCATACCGGTTTTACGGCGACTGTCGTCGCCCATAAGCCACAGGTAAAGCGGCATAATATCGGCAGGCGTTTTTAATTTCTGTGGATCTTCCGTCGGAAAGGCGCTGGCGCGCATACTGGTGCGCGTGCCGCCCGGGTTAATGCAGTTAACACGCAGAGGACGGTTCTGGTATTCGTCCGCCAGCACCTGCATCATTCCTTCAGTAGCAAACTTCGAGGTGGCATAGGCGCCCCAGTTGGCGCGTCCCTGACGGCCAACGCTTGATGACGTAAAGACCAGCGAGCCGGCATCGGACTTCAATAATAACGGTAACAGCGCCTGGGTGAGCATAAAGGTGGCGTTAACGTTTACCTGCATGACATCCTGCCAGATCTGCGGATCTTGTTCGCTCATTGGGCCGATTTCCCCCAGTAACCCGGCATTGTGCAGGACGCCATCCAGGCGGGGATAGTGCGCGGCGATGCGGTCGGCCACTTGCCGGCACTCTTCAGCGGTGCAGGTCAGCAGATCGAGCGTAAACCACTGTGGTTGAACATGTTGCTCGTCAGCAATGTGCTGCGCGACCCGACGCAGTTTCTCTTCGTTGCGTCCCAGCAGAATCACCGTTGCGCCGTAACGCGCATACGTGAGCGCGGCTTCCCGCCCAATGCCATCGCTGGCACCAGTGACCAGAATAATGCGGTTTTGCAATAGATCTTGTTTCGGTTGGTAATGCATGGCTACTCCTCAACGGTGTGGTGCACCGTCCTGCCAGGTTGTCTTATCTTCGCGTTAACTTTTCGGGTTTATGCCTGAAAGCGCCTTTTTTTTCAATCAGACAGGGGCGATAACGCCGTAAAATGAACGTCTTGTCATACTTTTTCTTCCTCAACAGGCATACGGATGAAGAGAGACTGACTTCGATGCCTGTTGTACACTGAGCGCAAGTCGCGTTATTTAATCAAGGTGGGAGTCGTGGAATTGTTGTCTGAATATGGCTTATTTTTGGCAAAAATCGTCACCGTTGTGGTGGCCATTGCCGTCATTGTGCTGCTGATCGTGAATGCTACGCAACGCAAACGTCAGCGCGGCGAGCTGCGCGTGACCAATTTGAGCGAGCAGTATCAGGAGATGAAGGATGACCTTGCTGCGGCGTTGATGGATGGCCATCAGCAAAAACTGTGGCATAAAGCGCAGAAAAAAAAGCATAAGCAGGAGGCGAAAGCCGCCAAAGCGAAAGCGAAGCTGGGGGACATTGCGACATCGGACAAACCGCGTGTATGGGTGATAGATTTCAAAGGCAGTATGGATGCTCACGAAGTTAATGCGTTACGCGAAGAGGTCACGGCGGTGCTGGCAGTGGCGAAACCCGGCGATCGGGCGGTTGTGCGTCTGGAAAGCCCCGGTGGCGTTGTGCATGGCTATGGCCTGGCGGCATCGCAATTGCAGCGCCTGCGCGATAAAAATATTCCGCTGACCGTGACGGTGGATAAAGTCGCGGCAAGCGGAGGTTACATGATGGCCTGCGTGGCGGAAAAAATTATCGCGGCGCCGTTCGCTATTGTGGGGTCAATTGGTGTTGTCGCGCAAATTCCGAACTTTAACCGCTTTCTCAAAAGTAAAGACATTGATATTGAACTGCATACCGCAGGGCAGTACAAACGTACCCTGACATTGTTAGGCGAGAATACGGAAGAAGGGCGGCAGAAGTTTCGTGAAGATCTCAACGAAACGCACTATCTGTTCAAAGAGTTTGTGCAGCGGATGCGTCCGGCTCTGGACATTGAACAGGTCGCCACGGGCGAACACTGGTACGGTCAGCAGGCGCTGGAGAAAGGACTGGTTGATGAGATTAACACCAGCGATGAGGTTATCCTCGGCCTGATGGAAGGGCGCGAGGTGCTGAATGTGCGCTATATGCAGCGTAAAAAACTGATCGATCGTGTTACCGGCAGCGCGGCGGAAAGCGCGGATCGGCTGCTGCTGCGCTGGTGGCAGCGTGGACAAAAGCCATTGATGTAAACCGCTATTGCCGGATGGCATTCAGCGCCATCCGGCATGGATTAATCCACCAGGTGATACTTCTCAGACAGCACATGCGCCAGGTGTTTAAACATGTTAAACACCGCGGTGCTTTTAGGGGTCGGTAACCCTTGCTCGTCTAAAAAGTAATCGCCGCTGAAAACCAGCACGCCATTTCTCTGCGTTACGCCGGTGGCGACAATACCTGCCATCGTGTCTTCATGTTCCCGAATAATTTTGTTGGCTTCAAGCAACAGTGTTTCGCGATCGATAGGTTGCGTCTCTTTATGCATTTTTTACTCCTTAAACAAGGAGATTAGTCTACGCTGAGCACTTCTGATGGGCAAATATTCTCACAGGAAATTGATGGATTTGTCATGTTGCGTTCACTGGCAAGATTTGTTTTTGCATGCTAATAAAGTTGCGTATCGAATTTTATCAGGTACAGTGTGACGCTTTCGTCAATCTGGCAACAGAATTGCTTGACATTCGACCAAAATTCCGTCGTGCTATAGCGCGTGTGTGCAAAAAAGCCTGTTAACTCAGTCACCTGAGGGTTACATTTCGTACACAAAGCCAGTACAAGGGGTTGATATCCGCAGACGCAGAGACCATATATCGTTGTCTCGTCGCCAGTGGAAGGTGAATCAACGTGCGACGCATTCCTGGAAGAATCAACTTAGGTAAAGGTGAATATGGGTAAAGCTCTTGTCATCGTTGAGTCCCCGGCAAAAGCCAAAACGATCAACAAGTATCTGGGTAATGACTACGTGGTGAAATCCAGCGTGGGTCATATCCGTGATTTGCCGACCAGTGGCTCAGCAGCTAAAAAGAGCGCCGACTCTACCTCCACCAAAACGGCTAAAAAGCCCAAAAAGGATGAACGTGGCGCTCTCGTCAACCGTATGGGGGTTGACCCGTGGCACAACTGGGATGCGCACTATGAAGTGCTGCCCGGTAAAGAGAAGGTCGTCTCTGAACTGAAACAGTTGGCGGAAAAAGCCGACCACATCTATCTCGCAACCGACCTTGACCGCGAAGGGGAAGCCATTGCATGGCACCTGCGGGAAGTGATCGGCGGCGATGACGCGCGCTACAGTCGCGTAGTCTTTAACGAAATAACCAAAAATGCCATTCGCCAGGCGTTTGAACAGCCGGGCGAGCTGAACATTAACAGGGTCAACGCCCAGCAAGCGCGCCGCTTTATGGATCGCGTGGTAGGCTATATGGTCTCGCCGCTGCTGTGGAAAAAGATCGCCCGTGGTTTGTCGGCAGGTCGCGTTCAGTCTGTCGCGGTCCGTCTGGTCGTTGAGCGCGAGCGCGAGATTAAAGCGTTTGTTCCGGAAGAGTTCTGGGAAATTGACGCTAATACGACGACGCCGTCTGGCGAGGCGCTACCGCTACAGGTCACGCATCAGAACGACAAGCCATTCCGGCCGGTAAATCGCGAGCAGACGCTTGCCGCCGTCAGCTTGTTGGAAAAAGCGCGCTATAGCGTACTGGAGCGTGAAGACAAACCGACCAGCAGCAAACCTGGCGCGCCGTTTATCACCTCCACGCTACAACAGGCGGCCAGCACCCGGCTGGGCTTTGGCGTGAAGAAAACCATGATGATGGCGCAGCGTCTGTATGAGGCGGGCTACATCACCTATATGCGTACCGACTCCACCAACCTGAGTCAGGATGCGGTCAACATGGTGCGCGGCTATATTGGCGATAATTTCGGCAAGAAATACCTGCCGGATAACCCGAACCAGTACGCCAGCAAAGAAAACTCTCAGGAAGCGCACGAAGCGATCCGTCCTTCCGACGTTGCTGTCATGGCGGAGTCGCTGAAAGACATGGAGGCTGACGCGCAGAAGTTGTATCAGCTAATTTGGCGTCAGTTTGTCGCCTGTCAGATGACGCCAGCACAATATGACTCCACTACGCTTACCGTTGGCGCAGGCGAATTCCGTCTGAAAGCGCGTGGGCGTATTTTGCGCTTTGACGGCTGGACAAAAGTGATGCCGGCGCTACGTAAAGGCGATGAAGATCGCACATTGCCTGCCGTGAATAAGGGCGATGCGCTGACGCTACTTGAATTGACGCCTGCTCAGCACTTTACTAAACCGCCAGCCCGTTTCAGCGAGGCTTCTCTGGTTAAAGAGCTTGAGAAGCGCGGTATTGGTCGTCCGTCTACCTATGCGTCGATTATCTCGACCATTCAGGATCGCGGCTATGTTCGCGTTGAAAACCGTCGCTTCTATGCGGAAAAAATGGGTGAAATCGTCACCGACCGGCTGGAAGAAAACTTCCGCGAATTGATGAACTACGATTTTACCGCGCAGATGGAAGATAGTCTGGATCAAGTTGCGAATCACCAGGCCGAGTGGAAAGCGGTACTGGATAACTTCTTCAGCGATTTTACTCAGCAGCTCGATAAAGCCGAGAAAGATCCGGAAGAAGGGGGGATGCGTCCTAACCAGATGGTGCTGACCAGCATCGACTGTCCAACCTGTGGCCGTAAAATGGGAATTCGTACTGCCAGTACGGGGGTTTTCCTTGGTTGTTCAGGTTATGCGCTTTCGCCGAAAGAGCGTTGTAAAACGACCATTAACCTGGTGCCGGAAAATGAAGTTCTGAACGTGCTGGAAGGCGACGACGCCGAAACCAACGCCCTGCGCGCCAAGCGGCGCTGTCAGAAGTGCGGTACGGCGATGGACAGCTATCTGATCGATCCGAAGCGTAAATTGCATGTGTGTGGTAATAACCCGACCTGTGACGGCTACGAGATTGAAGAAGGCGAGTTTCGCATCAAAGGGTATGACGGCCCGATCGTTGAGTGTGAGAAATGTGGTTCCGAAATGCACCTGAAAATGGGGCGTTTTGGTAAGTACATGGCCTGTACTAACGACGAATGTAAAAATACCCGTAAGATCTTGCGTAACGGCGAAGTTGCGCCGCCGAAGGAAGATCCCGTTCCATTACCGGAACTGCCGTGTGAAAAATCGGACGCGTACTTTGTGCTGCGCGATGGCGCCGCAGGGATATTCCTGGCGGCCAATACGTTCCCGAAATCACGCGAAACGCGCGCGCCATTAGTCGAGGAGCTTTACCGGTTCCGCGATCGCCTGCCGGAAAAACTGCGTTATCTGGCGGATGCGCCGCAGCAGGATCCAGAAGGCAATAAAACCGTTGTTCGCTTTAGCCGCAAAACAAAACAGCAGTACGTTGCGGCGGAAAAAGACGGGAAGGCGACGGGATGGTCAGCGTTCTTCGTCGACGGTAAGTGGGTTGAAGGCAAGAAATAACCCCGGCCTGTCGCCACTGTAGTCAAGCGGGCCGCGTAAGCGGCCCTTTTTTATATCCCCTTCATATTTCAAGTGGCTTATGTGTTGGCTACGGATTACTCGGCCCATCTATGGGCCTCGCCCTGACGGGCCGTCGCACGCGACGTTCAAATCTGCTCCCGGCTGATTTGTCGCTCACCCCAGTCCCCTGGTTATCTATGCTCCAGGGAACTCACTCGCTTGTTGCCTTTAATCACTCGAATTATTTTGGGTATAGCGGGCTTATTATTTTATCGCGCTGGCTATACAGTTCAGATATAAATGATATAGTGGTTATAGTTAACATCTTTTTTATTATTAAATCGTATTAGCAGCCCAATGATGTCTGCAGATAAACGATGGCCTGATGGCGCTAATCTGGATGATGTATTATGAAATTGCAGCAGCTTCGTTACATTGTTGAAGTGGTTAATCATAACCTTAACGTCTCCTCTACCGCTGAGGGGTTGTATACTTCCCAGCCGGGGATCAGCAAGCAGGTTAGGATGCTGGAAGATGAGCTTGGCATCCAGATTTTCGCCCGCAGTGGTAAGCATCTGACTCAGGTGACGCCCGCAGGTCAGGAGATTATTCGTATTGCGCGTGAGGTGCTTTCCAAAGTCGATGCCATTAAGTCGGTCGCCGGCGAGCACACCTGGCCGGATAAAGGCTCGCTCTATATTGCCACTACCCATACTCAGGCGCGTTACGCATTGCCAGGCGTGATTAAAGGCTTCATCGAGCGTTACCCGCGCGTTTCGCTGCATATGCACCAGGGGTCGCCAACGCAGATTGCGGAAGCGGTATCGAAAGGGAACGCCGATTTCGCGATTGCCACGGAAGCGCTGCATTTATATGACGATCTGGTGATGTTGCCATGCTATCACTGGAACCGTTCGATAGTGGTGACGCCGGATCATCCATTGGCGGCAACGTCTTCCATAACGATCGAAGCGCTGGCGCAGTATCCGCTGGTGACGTATACCTTCGGCTTTACCGGGCGTTCCGAACTGGATACCGCTTTTAATCGCGCAGGATTAACGCCGCGGATCGTCTTTACTGCAACCGATGCGGATGTGATTAAAACCTATGTCAGGTTGGGGCTGGGCGTTGGCGTCATTGCCAGCATGGCGGTCGATCCGCTTGCCGATCCTGATTTAGTGCGGATTGACGCGCACGATATTTTTAGCCACAGCACCACAAAAATTGGTTTTCGTCGTAGTACTTTTTTACGCAGCTATATGTATGATTTTATCCAGCGTTTTGCGCCGCATCTGACGCGTGATGTGGTGGATACGGCGGTGGCGTTGCGTTCTAATGAAGAAATTGAAGCGATGTTTCAGGATATAAAGCTGCCTGAAAAGTAATATCACCGTCGGTTTGCGCCGTAGTGGCATGGCAGACAAAGCCGCCTTTTGCAATATCCCTCGAAGTATTACGGGTAATGATCAGCAAAATAGTGTTGAATTACCCGTCCCGCCAGTTTCTTTTTCCAAATAGTTATCTTGAGTCAAAAGATTGATTTATTCACTGGCAACGATTCGTAAATTGACTGGATTTTTGACTAAAGTTTATTTAGGATTTGTCTCATCTGATGATTAATTGTACCGATTGTTTGGTGCTGAAATGATAAGTGATACCGATAGCATGAGGTTAGTAATGCCTTCTGAAAACCAGGAACCGCGCCGCGACCCTGAGCTCAAACGTAAAGCATGGCTGGCGGTTTTTGTGGGTTCTGCGTTGTTCTGGGTAGTGGTAGCGCTTGTTATCTGGCATTGGTGGGGCTAAGTGAGCATTACGTCGGAACGCGAGCGCGTGGTCGCGCCCCCGATTCAATCTGGTGACGATGATAACACCCCGGATACGACCGTTTTTCGGTCTGTTCCGCAACACTGGACGCTCACACCGCAGCAGCGGGCATTTATTGATGCTTTTGCTGACGAGGTGTCACAAAAATAATATTCGTCTTTTTATTGGCGTTACTGTTTTATTAACGCTGTCTTATTACACCGCAGCAACCGTGTGCTGAGCGCTTCTCAGTATTGATTAAACACAGTTGGTGTCGCCTATGTTAACGTCAAATATAAAGTATTGGTCATGGACTGGCGCGTTTATATTATCGCTACTGTTCTGGGCCGAGTTAATCTGGATTGCCGTCTAATCTCGTCAAAGCCCGATAATGCGTTATTTATCGGGCTTTTTCATCTTCGTTCCTCGCCTGTTAGGTTTCTCCTCTTTTAGCAATTTGGGTTGTTATCAAAACGTTACATTTTGTTTGTGTTATCTTTAATACAACCCTGTGGAGAATCAGGGTAACGCAACCCTGTCATTTAAGGAGGAGCTATGTCGTCAACCCTACGAGAAGCCAGTAAGGATACATTGCAGGCCAAAGATAAAACGTATCATTACTACAGTCTGCCGCTGGCTGCCAAATCCCTGGGCGATATCGCCCGTTTGCCCAAATCACTTAAAGTGTTACTGGAAAACCTGTTGCGCTGGCAGGACGGCGAATCTGTGACTGATGAAGATATTCAGGCGCTGGCCGGTTGGCTTAAAAATGCCCATGCCGATCGTGAAATTGCCTGGCGGCCCGCCCGTGTCCTGATGCAGGACTTTACCGGCGTGCCTGCCGTTGTCGACCTGGCGGCGATGCGTGAAGCCGTTAAACGCCTCGGCGGCGATACGTCGAAAGTGAACCCGTTATCGCCGGTTGATCTGGTTATTGACCACTCTGTGACGGTCGATCATTTCGGCGATGACGATGCGTTTGAAGAAAACGTGCGGCTGGAAATGGAACGTAACCATGAGCGTTATATGTTCCTGAAATGGGGAAAGCAGGCATTCAGCCGTTTCAGCGTGGTGCCGCCCGGAACCGGCATTTGCCATCAGGTTAACCTGGAATACCTGGGTAAAGCCGTCTGGAGCGAATTACAGGACGGGGAGTGGATTGCTTACCCGGACTCGCTGGTGGGGACTGACTCCCATACGACCATGATTAATGGTCTGGGCGTATTGGGGTGGGGCGTGGGCGGTATCGAAGCGGAAGCGGCGATGCTTGGTCAGCCCGTGTCGATGCTTATCCCGGATGTCGTCGGCTTTAAGTTAACCGGTAAACTTCGGGAGGGGATCACCGCCACTGACCTGGTGCTAACCGTCACGCAAATGCTGCGTAAGCATGGCGTCGTGGGTAAATTTGTTGAATTTTATGGTGATGGTCTGGATTCGCTGCCGTTGGCGGATCGCGCGACCATCGCTAATATGTCGCCGGAATATGGCGCCACCTGTGGTTTTTTCCCCATTGACGCCATCACCCTGGAATATATGCGATTAAGCGGGCGTAGCGACGATCTGGTCGAGCTGGTTGAAGCCTACGCGAAGGCGCAGGGAATGTGGCGCAATCCCGGAGACGAACCGGTATTTACCAGTACGCTGGAACTGGATATGGGCGATGTCGAAGCCAGTCTGGCCGGGCCGAAACGCCCGCAGGATCGCGTGGCGTTAGGCGATGTGCCGAAAGCCTTTGCCGCCAGCGCCGAGCTGGAGCTGAATACCGCGCAAAGAGATCGCCAGCCGGTTGACTATACGATGAACGGACAGCCATATCAGCTTCCTGATGGCGCTGTCGTCATTGCCGCCATCACCTCCTGTACGAATACCTCGAACCCCAGCGTGCTGATGGCGGCGGGATTACTGGCGAAAAAAGCAGTAACTCTGGGGTTGAAGCGTCAACCGTGGGTCAAGGCTTCTCTGGCGCCGGGGTCAAAAGTGGTATCTGACTATCTGGCGCAGGCCAAACTTACGCCTTATCTGGATGAACTCGGTTTTAACCTGGTCGGTTATGGCTGTACGACCTGTATCGGGAACTCCGGTCCGTTGCCGGAGCCTATTGAGACCGCGATTAAAAAAGGCGATCTGACGGTAGGGGCCGTGCTTTCCGGTAACCGAAATTTTGAAGGGCGTATCCATCCGCTGGTGAAAACGAACTGGCTGGCGTCGCCGCCGCTGGTGGTCGCGTATGCGCTGGCCGGAAACATGAATGTTAACCTCGCGACAGACCCTCTGGGGTACGATCGTAAAGGCGATCCGGTATACCTGAAGGATATCTGGCCTTCGGCGCAGGAAATTGCTCGCGCCGTTGAACTGGTATTATCAGATATGTTCCGTAAAGAGTATGCGGAAGTGTTTGAGGGCACGGAAGAATGGAAATCGATTCAGGTTGAATCGTCCGATACCTACGGCTGGCAGTCGGATTCAACCTATATCCGCCTGTCGCCTTTCTTTGATGAAATGCAGGCCCAGCCTGCTCCCGTCAAAGATATCCACGGCGCGCGTATCCTGGCGATGCTGGGCGATTCGGTGACGACCGACCATATTTCCCCGGCCGGCAGTATCAAGCCGGACAGTCCCGCCGGACGCTATCTGCAAAACCACGGCGTTGAGCGGAAGGATTTTAACTCCTATGGATCACGGCGCGGCAACCATGAAGTGATGATGCGCGGTACGTTCGCCAATATTCGTATTCGCAACGAAATGCTGCCCGGCGTCGAAGGTGGCATGACGCGGCATTTGCCGGGTACGGAAGCGATGTCGATTTATGATGCCGCGATGCTCTACCAGCAGGAAAAAACGCCGCTGGCGGTAATTGCCGGGAAAGAGTATGGGTCGGGATCGAGCCGTGACTGGGCGGCAAAAGGTCCGCGGCTGTTAGGTATCCGCGTGGTGATCGCCGAGTCGTTCGAACGTATCCACCGCTCAAACCTGATTGGGATGGGGATCCTGCCGCTGGAGTTTCCACAGGGCGTAACGCGTAAAACGCTGGGACTGACCGGGGAAGAGGTGATTGATATCGCGGATCTGCAAAACCTGCGCCCTGGCGCGACCATTCCGGTGACGTTAACGAGATCGGACGGCAGCAAAGAAACGGTGCCTTGCCGCTGTCGCATTGATACCGCCACCGAGCTGACTTACTACCAGAATGACGGCATATTGCACTATGTCATTAGAAATATGCTGAACTAAAGCCGTTTATCGGGCCTGCCGTAAACAGGCAGGCCCGCGCTTTAATACCGGTGGCTTACTTACTTAGTAGGTGGCCCATTTTGGCCGCTTTAGTATCGAGATAATGCTCATTATTTGGATTACGACCCACAATGAGCGGAACGCGTTCCACGATATTAATTCCCGCCTCGGTCAGTATTTCGACTTTCTTCGGATTATTGGTCAGCAGGCGAACTTCATCCACGCCGAGTAATTTGAACATATCCGCGCACAGGGTGAAATCACGCTCATCGGCGGCAAAGCCGAGCTGATGATTGGCCTCCACCGTGTCATAGCCTTGATCCTGTAACGCATAAGCGCGAATTTTATTAAGCAGGCCGATATTGCGGCCTTCCTGACGGTGGTAAATCAGAATACCGCGTCCTTCTTCCGCAATATGCGTCAGCGCGGCTTCCAGTTGAAAACCACAGTCACAGCGCAGACTAAAAAGCGCGTCCCCGGTAAGACATTCGGAATGAACGCGAGCCAGTACTGGCGTTTTACCTGAAATATCGCCAAAAACCAGCGCGGCATGGTCGTGTCCGGTTGCCAGTTCTTCAAATCCCACCATCAGAAAGTCACCCAATGGGGTTGGCAGTTTGGCTTCTGCCACACGTTTAAGCTGCATGTATTTCTCCAGATTATGCTGACGCCTGCGGTGTCGTCGCCTGTTGGCCTGTATCCCGCTATTTTGCCATAAGGCAGCGGTCATCACCTAATCACTACCACGTAATTGCTCAGGAATGGCACAAATTTGTCAATTTTCCAGTCCGGCGAGAATTTTCAGTTATGATTGTGATACTTACTTATAAAAGGAGCATCCATGCTTTCAATTGCGAGGCGCACCGCGGCAGGCGCCGCCCTGTTGCTTATCATGCCGCTTGCCGTATGGGGATCAGGCTGGCAGTGGCAGCCAGGACATCAGGTCTGGTGGCTAAAAACGCTATTCTGGATAACGGAAACCGTGACCAAACCCTGGGGCGTTATCACGCATGTGATTCTTTGTGGATGGTTCTTATGGTGCCTGCGATTTCGCCTGCGCGCCGCCATTATGCTGTTTGCGATCCTCGGCGGGGCGATTATCGTCGGGCAGGGTGTGAAGTCATGGGTAAAGGAGCGCGTACAGGAGCCGCGGCCATTTGTGGTCTGGCTTGAAAAAACGCACCATATTCCCGTCGATGAGTTCTACACTTTAAAGCGTACAGAACGCGGACATTTAGTGAAAGAGCAGTTGGCCGGGCAACAGAACATCCCCGTTTTCCTGCGTCAGCACTGGCAAAAAGAGACGGGCTTTGCGTTTCCCTCCGGACACACCATGTTTGCAGCGAGCTGGGCGCTTTTGGCCGTGGGTCTGTTATGGCCGCGCAGACGGACTTTCACCATCGCGTTTTTGTTAGTCTGGGCGACCGGCGTAATGGGCAGCCGTTTGCTTCTGGGAATGCACTGGCCGCGAGATTTAGTGGTCGCCACGCTCATCTCCTGGCTATTAGTTACCCTGGCGACCTGGCTGGCGCAGCGAATTTGCGGGCCGCTTATGCCGCCTCGCGAAGAAGCGCAAGAAATTGCTGAACGCGAGCAGGAAAGCTGACAACGGTTGATTTTCTGACTATTGCCCTTAAATCATCTGATGGTGGGCGCATTTCCATTTCGCGCGAGGCGGGAAAATGGTAATTTAGAAGGCTGGATGCGGTAAGTTGGACACGATTTATTCGCGCAAACCACATAACGGGAAGTAATGTGAAATATTTACTCATTTTCTTACTGGTATTGGCGATTTTTGTTATTTCGGTGACGCTGGGCGCGCAGAATGATCAACAGGTGACGTTTAACTACCTGCTGGCGCAAGGGGAGTATCGTATCTCCACGTTGCTTGCTGTGCTGTTCGCCGTCGGTTTTGCGATTGGCTGGCTGATTTGCGGCCTGTTCTGGCTGCGGGTCCGCGTTTCCCTTGCCCGCGCTGAACGTAAAATTAAACGACTGGAAAACAAGCTCTCGCCAGCAACCGACGTTGCGGTCCCTGCCGATTCGTCGGTTGTAAAGGAATAATCATTTATGTTGGAGTTGTTATTTCTGTTGTTGCCTGTAGCCGCTGCCTATGGGTGGTATATGGGTCGCAGAAGTGCGCAACAAACAAAACAGGATGAAGCTAACCGCCTGTCGCGCGATTATGTCGCAGGGGTTAACTTCCTGCTGAGTAACCAACAAGATAAAGCGGTGGATCTGTTCCTCGATATGCTTAAAGAGGATACCGGCACCGTTGAGGCTCATCTCACTCTCGGTAATCTGTTTCGCTCACGCGGCGAAGTCGATCGCGCCATTCGTATTCATCAAACGCTCATGGAAAGCGCTTCATTGACCTATGAACAGCGTTTACTGGCTGTTCAGCAACTGGGGCGCGACTATATGGCCGCCGGTTTATATGACCGCGCGGAAGATATGTTTAACCAACTTACCGACGAAACGGAATTTCGCGTAGGCGCGTTACAGCAGCTCTTGCAAATCTATCAGCTAACCAGCGACTGGCAAAAGGCGATCGAAGTAGCAGAACGGCTGGTGAAACTGGGTAAAGATAAACAGCGTATCGAAATCGCCCACTTTTACTGTGAGTTAGCGTTACAGCAGATGGGCAACGACGACATGGATCGCGCGATGGCGTTGCTGAAAAAAGGTGCCGCCGCAGATAAAAATAGCGCCCGGGTGTCTATCATGATGGGTCGCGTTTATATGGCGAGAGGGGATTACGCCAAAGCGGTCGAAAGCTTGCAACGTGTGATCGTTCAGGATAAAGAGCTGGTCAGCGAAACGCTGGAGATGCTGCAAACCTGTTATCAACAGCTCGGTAAAAATGCCGAGTGGGCGGAGTTTTTACGCCGCGCCGTTGAGGAGAATACCGGTGCTGGCGCTGAGTTAATGCTTGCCGATATTCTGGAAGCGCGTGAAGGTAGTGACGCTGCTCAAGTCTATATCACGCGTCAGCTACAGCGACATCCTACCATGCGGGTGTTCCATAAGCTGATGGATTACCATCTCAACGAGGCGGAAGAAGGGCGAGCGAAAGAAAGCCTGATGGTACTGCGTGATATGGTTGGCGAGCAGGTGCGCAGTAAACCGCGGTATCGTTGTCAGAAATGCGGTTTTACCGCCTATACCTTGTACTGGCACTGTCCGTCCTGCCGGGCATGGTCGACCATTAAACCTATTCGCGGACTTGATGGGCAGTAGTATAAAAAAAGCCTCGCTTTAGTTACAACATACTTAATGACATAAAACAAGAAACGACGCTGGCATCGGCGACCAGGGCTTATCAGGTTGTCAATCGAACCTGTTAATTTCCCTGCGCCGCAGGTAGAATGCACGCCGTTTATCCAATTTGCGCCACTTCCGGTGCCCATCATCAAGAAGGTCTGGTCATGACGTTTACTGCTTCATCTTCTTCCTGCGCTATTACTGAATCGCCTGTCGTTGTGGCGTTGGATTACCATGAACGCGATAAAGCCCTGGCGTTTGTCGATAAAATCGATCCTCGCGATTGTCGCTTAAAAGTGGGCAAAGAGATGTTCACGCTGTTTGGTCCACAACTCGTTCGGGATCTCCAGCAGCGTGGGTTTGATGTCTTTCTTGATCTAAAATTTCATGATATTCCCAACACCACGGCCCGGGCGGTCGCTGCAGCGGCAGACCTGGGCGTCTGGATGGTAAACGTTCATGCGTCTGGCGGGGCGAGAATGATGGCCGCAGCGCGCGACGCGCTGGCGCCATTCGGTAAAGATGCGCCGTTGCTCATTGCCGTGACCGTGTTGACCAGTATGGAAACCAGCGATCTGCGCGATCTGGGCGTGACGTTGTCACCGGCGGAACATGCGGAGCGGTTGGCGCGCCTGACGCAGCAATGCGGGCTGGATGGCGTGGTCTGTTCCGCTCAGGAAGCGGTCAGATTTAAACAGGTCTTTGGCGCTGCATTTAAGCTGGTGACGCCGGGCATTCGGCCCGCAGGCAGCGAGGCAGGCGACCAGCGACGCATTATGACGCCCGAACAGGCATTATCCGCTGGCGTCGACTATATGGTGATTGGCCGCCCGGTTACGCAATCGGTAGATCCGGCGCAAACGCTGAAGGATATTAACGCGTCACTGAAACGGGAGGCATAATGAGCGATTCCAATAGTCGTCTGGTTTATTCAACACAGACGGGGCGCATTGAAGAACCTAAAACGGCGCCGGTTCGTCCCAAAGGGGATGGTATCGTTCGCATTCAGCGTCAAACCAGTGGCCGTAAGGGTAAAGGCGTATGTTTGATTACCGGTATCGAGATGAATGATGCGGAATTAACCAAACTGGCGGCTGAACTGAAGAAAAAATGCGGCTGTGGCGGGGCAGTAAAAGAAGGGATTATTGAAATTCAGGGTGATAAACGCGACTTGATAAAATCATTGCTGGAAGCTAAAGGAATGAAAGTAAAATTAGCTGGCGGCTAATGAAAACGCCACGGTTGTAAATTACCGTGGCGTAAAAGTCAACTTTGTCTATTTTTGTAATCCAGACCTGAAAAGAATAAACGTATTATTTTGAGCCGTTCAATATTTAAACGTCTGGATTATTTTCCAACCTGGTGACCAATCACGCCGCCGACCGCCGCGCCGCCCAGGGTGCCTAATGTACTGCCGTCCGTTAACACTGCGCCGCCTAATGCCCCCGCACCTGCGCCAATAGCCGTGTTGCGATCGCGCTTGGACCAGTTTGAGCAGGCGCTCAGAGACATTGCTACGGTGATTGCCAGCACAGCAGCGGCCATTTTTTTGCTCGTCATAAACATAATACTCTCTCCTGAATTAACGATTCACGGAATTAAGCTCACTATAACTATAGTTAAAATAAAACCTGTTAAGAGATTTTCCGTAAAACCTGATTGCGCAGGGGTATATCACGCAGGTGATAGTCACTTCCTGTTATTTCGCTAATATTAATTTTACGACGTTACGCTCGTTACAACAGGTAAATAGTCTTAATTGGGGTGTCAGAAAAGTCTTAGAGAGAGGATGATTTGCCATAGGGCAAACCATCGGGAAATATTTTAAACGGATGAGCCAATAACATTGACTAGCAGCCCCGCATGTTCTAACTGCATTTGATCGCTGGCGGAAATTTTGGAATCCGTAATGACACGATGGAAGCGAGAGAGCGGGCCCAGGGGATAGGGATGCACACAGCCAAATTTGGAGCTGTCGGTGAGGACAATCGCTTCTGAGCCTTTTTCCAGAACAGCGTTAACCACATCCGATCGCATCATATCGCGTCCGGTAAAGCCGGTATCAGCCTGCCAGCCATCAATACCGATAAATGCTTTGCTGAAATGCACTTGATGGATAAACTGTCGCGTCAACGGCCCTACCATGCTTTCACTTTTTTTCTGATAGATTCCACCGAGGAGAATGACTTCGCAAGGGGTTTCTTTCAGCAGATGCGCGATATAACTGCTCACGGTGATGATCGTGACATCTTTTTGTTCCGCCAGCGTCCGGGCCAATAGCGCATTGCTGCTGCCATTTTCAATAAAAACGGATTCCCCTGGACTGACCAGCGAGGCGGCGAACTCCGCCAGTCGGCGTTTTAGCGTGTAGTTCGTCATCATGCGAGTCTCTACGTCATCGCTCTCAAGCGAAACGGCGAAACCGTGCGCACGGCGTAAATAGCTCTGTTTTTCCAGGGTATTCAGATCCTGACGAATCGTGACTTCAGATACGCCGGTAATTTTCGCCAGTTCAGCAACGCTCATCTGGCCTTTATCAACCACCATTTGCAAAATTGATTGTTGTCGGGAGTTCATAGTATTAATTTTATTCGTTAAGAGGAGTCAACAGACAGTCAGAGAGCCGGGAAGGGCTAACGGCCATCCCGGACAAATAATCGCTATCAGATTTCCCAGGGCGACCCGGGAGCCTGGGATGGCGAGATACCGTCTTTAACCTGATCTAACAGCTCTGCTCTCAATATTTCAAGGTTATTGATGGCCGAGTGGTAATCGCCAGCAACAAGGATATCCAGCACGGTATCAATGCGTGCGGCAATTCGTTGTGCTTCGATATCAGACATGTTTGTCATCCTTAATGTCAGAAAAGGTTTCAATTCATGATGCAGAAATTAATCTGAAAAGAGAAGGGAA
Source organism: Salmonella sp. 2020_1459 (assembly GCF_043847915.1). Lineage (NCBI taxonomy): Bacteria > Pseudomonadati > Pseudomonadota > Gammaproteobacteria > Enterobacterales > Enterobacteriaceae > Salmonella > Salmonella sp. 2020_1459. The sequence goes on from NZ_JBCMFA010000001.1 coordinate 208,477, forward strand.
AAATAGGGCTATGCCTGTCTGCACAGGCTGTTCTCCCTATTATCGTCGCCATTAACGCATTTTTTTCGTCTGATAACGTTTGTACCAGCGTTCAAAAGAAACGGCGGGCATAGGTTTGGCGAATAAAAAGCCCTGTCGTTCATTGACGCCGTTTTTTGTCAGGAAGGCATCTTCTTTAGCATTTTCTACACCTTCGGCAATCACTTGTAAATTTAGCGCCTGAGCCACCGCGACAATCGCCCTAACCAGAGATTGCGACAGCGGTTGCTTATGGATATCTCTGACGAAAGCCTGATCCAGTTTAACGGCATCAATAGGGAACCGGGCGAGTTGAGAAAGCGAAGAATACCCTGTGCCAAAATCATCCAGATGAATCTGGGCGCCGAGCTGACTAAATTGCTGGATAACCGATAGCGCCAGCGTGTCGTTTTCGATCAGGCAGCTTTCCGTTAGCTCGACATCGATTGGGCAATACTCAAAATTCAGATCGTACAAAGCCTGTTTAAGCGCAGTAAAAAGCGTCTGGTCGGCCAGTTGTCGCGCCGAAAAGTTAACGGCTACGCGCAAGTTAATCCCCTTATCGCGCCATTTCGCAATCTGGCGAACTACATCCAGAATCACCCAGCGGCCCAGCGGGACGATGAGTCCTGACTCTTCGGCGTATGAGATGAACTCCAGCGGCGGAATTAATCCGCGTTCCGGCGATTGCCAGCGTACCAGCGCTTCCAGGCTACGTACTTCGCCGCGCCAGGTAATTTTGGGCTGATAGTGAATAAGTAACTGGTCGTTTTCCAGCGCTTTTCGCAGGTTTGTATCCAGCCAGTGATAGTCAAATACGCGCTGATTCATTTCCGGCGAAAAAACGCAGAACTGACCGCGGCCGCCTTCTTTGGCGTTATACATTGCGGTGTCGGCAGTGCGAATGAGACTTTCGCTGTCCTGTCCGTGCCGGGGGGCCAACGAAATGCCAATGGCGCATCCCGTGTAAACTTCAATGAGTCCAATACGAAACGGTTGCCGCAGACGGGTAAGGATTCGTGAGGCTACTGCTTCCAGCGCGGCCTGAGACGTATGGGCAGCGAGGACAATGAATTCATCTCCCCCCAGTCTGGCCAGCAATTGATCTTCCTCCAGACAACTCAACAGCGCCAGCGAAACGGCCTGTAAGAGCTGATCGCCAAACATATGCCCATAGGCGTCATTAATTTTCTTGAAATTATCCAGATCGAGATAAACGATACCCACCTGCGACTCGCCAGCCGAGGCAATAGCATGATTAATAAATTCATGAATAGCATTGCGATTGGGCAGGCCGGTGACGGTGTCTGTATTCGCCAGTATGCGTAAACGCTCCTGAGTCCGCCTTTCTTCGGTGATATCCGTGCCTGCGCAGATCAGGAAAATTTCGTTTTTTCCGCTACCGTTATGGACAAATTTATTACGAAATAAGAACAGGCGTTGACCTTTACGAGTCTTTATCCAGCGTTCGATTTCATAGGCATTGCCATTGCGAAAAAAATTCTCAATGTAGTGCCGGGAGGCAACCGCCTCCCGGCGACTCATAAATAATTTAAAGACGCTTTGACCAATTACATCTCGCTCTTTTAAGCCCGTGTACTCTTCGCATAACCGATTAAATCGACAGATTTTTCCCCGACTATCCAGTATCGCAATGACTGAGTTGGCTTCTGATACGATTTGCTCGGCAAAAGAGAGTTCCTGCGCCTGCGTTGGCGCGACGGCAGGCGTATCAGGCCAGGTTGCCAGGCTGCCAGCCCATTCACGGTTATTAATCTTACGGCCTACCAGGTGCACAGCGGTAACCTGTTTTTCTATCAACAACGTTATCAGCAGACTGGACGTAATCGCCGTTATTTCCCGGATACGCCCGGCTTGTTCCGGCGATAGCTCGACCGTTTTTTCTGTATCCGTTTCACCTGTCGGGGAGAGATACAGCACGTTGCGGTCATCAGCCAGACGCCAGTGAGAGTGAAGGGGATTTAGCGCCGTTTGTTCCTGAATCTGTTTCATCATGCGTACCATCCCATTTAAGCGCCAGGTGCCCGAAAAGAAAGGTTAGCCATGTTATAAATAAGGGTAATTATGGCTGAACGTATTGTTTTATCTATGTATTCATATGTAATCCAGATTCTGGAAAAAGCATAGTCGCCAGCTAAAAATAACAAGAAATGAGGCGCTTGAATAAGATTAAACTTAGAGCATGACGGAAGGGAGAAGAAGAAAAGAAACGGCCTTTGCCTTCTCAGCAAAGGCCGTTGAGCGAGCTAAGCGTGGTTACGCTGCCGGTCGGGCAATAATGCTGCGGGTTTCCATGCGAACTTCCGCAATAGTGACATCAATGACATCCGTCACTTTATAAACCGTCTCACCTTTAATCTGTACCGTACCGTTTTCCTGGCTGCATACCAGTTCATCGCGAACGGCGTGCAGGAACGGGGCAGGGATAAAGGCGATAGCGCCGTTATCGACCAGTCGCACGCGCATACCACCGCGGCTGACGTCAATAATTTCTGCCGCGAAACGGGTATTTGTCCCCGCCTTATCGTTAAGGAAGCGTGCATATAACCAGTCGCCGACATCGCGCTCCGCCATGCGGTTCAGGCGACGGCGTTCCGCCATTTGTTGGGTGATATCTTCCTGCGGACGCGCAATAGCTTCCCCCTTGATGACCGCTTTCAGCAGGCGATGGTTAATCATATCGCCATACTTACGGATGGGAGAAGTCCAGGTGGCGTAAGCCTCAAGGCCAAGACCGAAATGCGGCCCCGGCTCGGTGCTGATTTCCGCAAAAGACTGGAAGCGACGAATGCGGCTGTCAAGGAAACCGGAGGGCTGCGCATCCAGTTCGCGACGCAGTTTACAGAAGCCTTCCAGCGTCAGCACCTCTTCGGCATCGACATGCAGACCATGCGTTTTCAGCAGCGCGGCCAGCGCGTCGGCATTCGCGGGATCGAAGCCCGTATGTACGTTGTAAATACCGAAACCGAGCTTATCGCGCAGTACGCGCGCGGCGCAAAGGTTAGCGGCGATCATCGACTCTTCTACGATACGGTTAGCGATACGGCGCGGTTCCGCCACAATATCCAGTACTTCGCCTTTTTCGCCAAGCACAAAGCGGTAATCCGGGCGGTCTTTAAAGACTAACGCATGATGATGACGCCACTCACTGCGGCTTAGACAAATACGGTGCAACAGACGAATCTGCTGGGCAATGTCTTCGTTCTCCGGCTGCCAGGTGCCGTTATTTTCCAGCCAGTCGGAGACATTGTCGTACGCCAGCTTGGCCTTCGATTCGATGGTGGCCGCAAAAAAGGCGATATCATCGTCAATGGTGCCGTCCGCGGCGATGATCATGCGACAGGCGAGCGCCGGACGCACTTCGTTGGCGCGCAGCGAACACAGATCGTCAGACAGCTCACGCGGCAGCATAGGAATATTGAAGCCCGGCAGGTAGTTGGTGAAGGCGCGAATTTTCGCTGTGTTATCCAGCTTACTGCCTTCGGCAATCCAGGCGGTAGGATCGGCGATAGCCACCGTAAGCTGGAGTCTGCCGTCCGCTAATTCCTCAGCGTAAAGCGCGTCATCCATATCTTCAGTGCTGGCGCTATCGATAGTGACGAAATTCAGCGCGGTCAGATCCTGGCGCTCCAGCCCTTCGTCCAGCATCTCCGTCGCTACGCCGTTCGGCGCTTCTTTTTCCAGGTTGTGGCGGGCAAGCGTAACCCACCAGGGAACAAAGTGATCGTCGGCAAAGGTGATGTACTGCGTTAAATCGGCGTAAAACGAACGGTCGCCTTTAAGCGGATGGCGGCGCATTTCGGCAACCGCCCAGTCACCTTCTTTGAACTCATGCTGAACGCCGCGCGCGGCGCGGCAGGGAATCGCGTCTTTCAGCAACGGATGATCCGGCACGATGGACAGGCGGTCATTTTTACCCTGAACTTTTCCCACAAAACGCGTCAGGAACGGTTCGATCAGTTCTTCCGGCTCGGCAGACTCACGTTCTTTTTCCGTGTGGATGACCGCGACGATACGATCGCCATGCATCACTTTTTTCATCTGCGGCGGAGGAATGAAGTAGCTTTTTTGCGCGTCAACCTCAAGGAAGCCAAAGCCTTTTTCCGTGGCTTTTACGACCCCTTCAGCGCGCGGCGTCTGGGAATGCAGTTGCTGTTTAAGCTGCGCTAGCAGCGGGTTGTCCTGAAACATATTCGTCTATTTTCGTAGCCAAAAGAGCGGCTGACAGTTTTACGCGATTCTGCCTGGCGCAGCAAGCGCTCTTTCTGTAATGGATGAGTTAATAGGTTTCGCCCAACGCGATTTTTAAACGATTTAACCATCCGCACACGCCGCACCAGCCTAACATATTAATGGCCTGCTCCGATGAAACTCCCCTGGTGAGTAGCGGGAAAAAATGCGCGGCGCTAAAGCGATCGGGCGCTCTGGTGAGCCATTGTATCGCCTGTGTCAGCGCAGGCTCAAGTTCCCAACGAGCGATGTCGTCGTCTTCCTGGCGTAACGTGATAACAGCGCGGCGCCACGCGCCAGGTTGGGTTGCCTGTTCGTTAAAGCAGGCGGCGCTGCCGTTGATACGTGATGTGAGGAGCGTGATAAGTGGAAGTAAAGAAGGGGGCGACGCAGTGTGTAATGTACTGGTCAGTATGCGTTCGAGTAACGCGAATGAAGACGGATCGCGCATGAGTACCGGCGCCATCATTTGGCATTGTGAAGACGAATATTGCCGCCGAACTTTGGTATGGGCGGGAGGATATTCTACCAGACTGGCGGCGGGCCGCCATATCGTCTGGGGGTTTTGAAACCGCGCGGCCCTGGCAAAGCGCTGCATCTCCTGGCCGGGCAGTTCGCGCACGGGCAGACGGCAAAACGCCTGAAATATCGCCGCTACCCGCGCCTGAAAACCGATAAACCCAATGATCTGATTGATGAGTACGGTATCCCGGGCGGTTAATCCCACCTCTGCAAGCTGTTCGCGGGCCCGCGTATTGATAACGGAGGGGGAGCCGGCAAGCTGACGAGCGTATTGCGTAATTTGCGCCAGCCGTTGATTGCTCTCTCTTGAGGCGTCAGGGCCAGGTAGCGGCGCCAGACGCGCGGCATAATGGCGGCACAAACGCTGAACCCCAAATACCTGAGCGGCGGTCAGCGCGGTGCTCATACGTTCATAGGTGCTAAACGTATGAAGCCGGTCGTTGAGAACCGTGCGGGGAAATAAGACATCCGCCAACTGGCGAGCGGGCTTTAACCATGACTCAAAAGGCGTCAACGCGGTTTCTGCTACCGTTAAATCCAGTAAAAAACGATCGTTAACATACGCGGCTTCCGGCATCAGCGAAAGCGGGGGTTGTGACGACATAGTGGATTGTGTTTCATGATACCAGTGGCTTTTACCCGCTTTTCGGCATTGTTCCATAGGGTTTCCCGAGGATGAAATGGCGATCGATAATGATTCGGCGTCGGATCGTTTATGCTGGATTATCCTGGCGTATGCGGGAAAGGGATGAAAGATTGTTAGGTGATAACAAATATCAGAACGCTATATAACGAGATGAGCGGTGAGTGAGGGGAATGGGGCAGCACAGCCGTGCCGCCCGCTAATAAACTTAATGCGCTTACTTCAGTTCCAGTTCATTCATTGCCGCAATGCTGAACCCGCCGTCAACATGGACGACTTCGCCAGAAATGCCTGCCGAGAGATCGGAACACAGAAACGCCGCTGAGTTACCCACATCTTCAATGGTCACGGTGCGACGAATTGGCGTAACGGCTTCACAATGCGCCAGCATTTTACGGAAGTCTTTAATACCGGACGCCGCCAGCGTGCGGATTGGACCCGCAGAGATGGCGTTGACGCGAACGCCTTCCGGCCCCATTGCATTTGCCATATAACGCACGTTGGCTTCCAGAGAGGCTTTCGCCAGACCCATGACATTGTAGTTCGGGATGGCGCGCTCCGCTCCCAGATAAGACAAGGTCAACAGCGCAGAACCCGGATTCAGCATGGTGCGGCAGGCTTTCGCCATGGCAACAAAGCTGTAAGAGCTAATATCGTGAGCGATTTTAAAGCCTTCGCGGGTAACCGCATTAACATAATCGCCGTCCAGCTGATCGCCAGGCGCGAAACCGATCGAGTGTACAAAACCGTCAAATTTCGGCCAAACGTTACCCAGCTCCGCAAACATAGCGTCAATGCTGGCATCTTCAGCGACATCACACGGTAAAACGATGCTGGAACCCAGCTGGGCAGCAAATTCTTCTACGCGGCCTTTCAGTTTGTCGTTCTGGTAGGTGAACGCCAGTTCAGCTCCTTCGCGGTGCATCGCCTGTGCGATACCGTAGGCGATGGACAGTTTACTGGCCACGCCAGTGACCAGAATGCGCTTACCGGAAAGAAAACCCATAGCTTTAATCCTTATAGTCATTGCTTATTTTTTGCTTTTACGAACAATGGTTAACAGCAACTTTTCAACATTATTCGAAATTAGTCTGAAATTATATCCCACTCCTGGCCCCGTGTGTCACGCTATTTTTCCGCCGCTATCTCCGGCAGGTGACGTTCTAAAACCACACGGTAACGAAGTCCCTGAGGATTTTGAGCACTCCCCAGGGCCAAACTGGCAAATCAAAGAGTCTAATGGGACAGGCCCTACGGTGCAGTATACCAGCTGGTGTAAGGTTCGCCTCATCCAACCAGAGACACCGGGACGGATAGCAAGTACGATAGCGATGCGCTTTCCACCAGACAAATAAAGGTTCTGTAGGAAGCCTGAATATTCATCCAAATGGTTTACCTCACCTATTAGCGATGTTATGGACATGTAATTTTAACCAGCAAATGCTTAACAAAAATAATTTCTTTTTTAAGCGCTGAAGGTTTTCTCTATTTATTGATGCAGAGTAATACTGAATATGAAAAATTTTGGAAATCAGGTGATTACAGTAGTTACAAACCAGGTTTTTATATGTTTGCATGTGTATTATAATAAATTTTCAGAGGATGAGACATATGCCGTTTACATTTCATATCGGAAATCATAGTTGCCAGATATCAGAAAGGTATTTAAGAGATATCATCGATAATAAAAGAGAGCATGTTTTTTCAACGTGTGAGAAATTTATAGATTTTTTCAGGAATATATTTACCAGGCGAAGTTTAATTTCTGATTATAGAGAAATCTATAATCTACTGTGCCAAAAAAAAGAGCATCCCGATATTAAAGGGCCTTTCTCTCCAGGACCATTTTCGAAGCGAGATGAAGACTGTACACGATGGCGCCCCCTTCTTGGATATATTAAACTTATTGATGCCTCCAGGCCTGAAACAATAGATAAATACACTGTAGAGGTATTAGCACATCAAGAAAATATGTTACTACTACAGATGTTTTACGATGGAGTATTAGTGACCGAGACGGAGTGTTCTGAACGTTGCGTCGATTTTTTAAAAGAAACGATGTTTAATTATAATAACGGGGAAATTACGCTTGCCGCTTTGGGTAATGATAATCTACCGCCGAGCGAGGCAGGTAGTAATGGAATCTATGAGGCTTTTGAGCAACGTTTGATAGACTTCCTGACCACGCCCGCCACGGCGTCTGGTTATGAGAGCGGCGCTATTGATCAGACGGATGCATCACAACCAGCGGCAATAGAGGCGTTTATTAACTCGCCGGAGTTTCAGAAAAATATTCGCATGCGTGATATTGAAAAAAATAAAATAGGTAGCGGAAGTTATGGGACAGTCTATCGGTTACATGATGACTTTGTTGTTAAGATTCCAGTTAATGAGCGGGGAATAAAAGTGGATGTTAACTCTCAGGAACATCGTAATTGTCATCCTGAGCGTGTCAGTAAGTATTTGAATATGGCCAATGGCGACAAGAATTTTTCTCGTTCGGCCATCATGAATATTAATGGTAAAGACGTTACGGTTTTAGTTTCAAAATATATTCAAGGTCAGGAGTTCGATGTTGAAGATGAAGATAACTATCGAATGGCGGAGGAGCTTCTTAAATCCCGGGGGGTTTTTATGCATGATATAAATATCTTAGGTAATATTCTGATTAAAGAAGGGGTTCTTTTCTTTGTGGATGGCGATCAAATGGTGCTGTCACAAGAATCCCGGCAACAGCGAAGCGTTTCTCTTGCAACAAGGCAACTGGAAGAGCAAATTAAGGCCCATCACATGATAAAATTAAAGCGGGCCGAGACCGAAGGAGATACTGAAGATATTGAATATTATAAGTCACTTATTGCGGATCTTGATGCGTTAATCGGAGAGGAAGAACAGACACCTGCGCCAGGAAGACGTTTTAAACTAGCCGCGCCTGAGGAAGGGACTCTTGTGGCTAAGGTATTAAAGAATGAATTAAAAAAATAGCATTTAGTTCAGTTCTTTTCTGCGAATCGCCGGGGGCTCATTCGCTACAGATTTGCCGATCAATTATTGAGAGTTGCTATTCGCTTCAAGGTCGTTCGGGGGATCTGGACAGCCTGTAGCGGAGATGCAACTCGCCATTAGGGTTGGCGATGCCGCGCTGCCATAGTGGGTGAAATGCCACGCGATGGTGCAACACCATTAACTCGCCTTGATTTTTCCCCTCTGCCTGACAAGAAAAACATGGCTTTACGGATGGTCTCATGCCGTCGTATTAGCGTTGGTCGGCGTAGTATGTAAATTTCCTTATAGCAATAGAAGAACATTCTCAAAACATAAAATTAGCAAGTTATCATGAAGTTAACATATATTGTTTTTTTCGATCATTTTTTATATATTGATCGTTTTTATTGATTGATTTGCGTTAAAAGCGCATTATCAGGGAGTTAAGATCAAGTGGAGTGGTCACATGCGCTATTTTTTTATGGCAGAGCCGATAAGGGCAATGGAGGGGGATTTACTGGGCGTCGAAATTATTACCCATTTTGCATCGTCGCCCGCTCGTCCGCTACACCCTGAGTTTGTTATCTCGTCATGGGACAATTCGCAGAAGCGCCGTTTTCTGCTTGATCTGTTGCGGACAATCGCGGCCAAACATGGCTGGTTTCTACGCCACGGCCTATTCTGTATCGTAAATATTGATCGGGGTATGGCGCAGCTTGTCCTTCAGGATAAAGATATTCGCGCATTACTACACGCCATGCTATTTGTGGAGCTGCAGGTCGCTGAACATTTTTCATGTCAAGATAACGCCTTAATCGATCCTTTAATACACGCGCTTCATAAGCAACCTAATCCATTATGGCTGGGCGACCTGGGCGTAGGGAATGCAACCGCTGCGCCATTAGTTTGCGGGTGTTTTAGCGGCGTAAAACTTGATCGCAGCTTTTTTGTCTCACAAATTGAAAAAATGACGTTTCCGCTGCTTGTCAAACATATCCGGCGTTATTGTGACAAGATCGTGGTGGGGGGCCAGGAAAACACACGCTATTTGCCGGTGTTAAAAACGGCAGGCATTTGGGCAACCCAGGGCACGTTATTTCCTTCCGTTGCGTTAGAAGAGGTTGAAACATTGCTGTTGGGCAGTCGCATGAACACCCTCAGAGAATCGAACTGAGGGTATTTGTTTCGCTTAGCGATCCTTTCGCCATGCGTCAGCGGTCAGCGCCTCGCCAAAATGGCCTGCGATTAAACGGCGGGTAAGCTCATGTAGCGGAGAGGCGAGCACATCGGCGGTGCTGCCGCGTTCAACCACTTCCCCCTGATGCATCACTAATACCTGATCGCTAATATGTTTCATCATGCCGATATGCTGCGTGACATAGATATAGGAGATGCCTTGTTTTTCCTGCAATTCAAGCATCAGATTGATGAGCTGCGAGCGCATGGACATATCAAGCGAAGCCAGCGCTTCGTCCGCGATAATGACTTTAGGGCGTAAAATCAGCGCGCGGGCCAGGCCCAGACGCTGTTTCTGCCCCGGCGCCAGCATATGCGGGTAGTAGCTCACGTGATCGGGCAATAGCCCCACCATACGCATCGTCTCGACAATCTGTTTGCGCCGCTGTTCCGGCTCCAGATCGGTATTAAGGCGCAGGGGGAAGTCAAGGATCTGCGAAATACGTTGACGTGGATTCAGTGACGTTGAGGGGTCCTGAAAAATCATTCGAATACGTTGGCTTCGAAACGAATAGTCGCCGTAATGCAGGGGATGATCGTCAATAAGAAGCTCGCCGCTGGTGGGTTCAATCATGCCGGCCAGCATCTTCGCCAGCGTGGATTTGCCGGAACCGTTTTCGCCGATAATGGCCAGGGTCTGACGCTCACGAAGCGTAAAGCTTAATGGTTTCACGGCGTCGACGGTCTGGCGACGAAACCATCCTGTCCGGTAGCGAAAGGTTTTACTCAGGTTGCGCACTTCAAGCAGAGTTTCCACCATATCACTCTCTCTCCATATTCAGCGGAAAATGACAGGCATAGAGATGATTTTTCGCGCCGGTTAAGCGTGGCGTGATAATGCATTCTCGTTGCGCGTAAGGGCAGCGCGGCCCCAGACGACAACCTATCGGTAACTGCTCCAGTAGCGGGATCGCGCCCGGCAGCGTATTGAGACGGCTTTTATGCGGCATCGCGCTGCCAAAATCCGGAATCGCACGGATAAGCGCCTGCGTATAAGGATGATGTGGCGTCGTCACCAGATCTTTACTTGGCGCGGTTTCTACCGTCTGGCCGCAGTATAAAACGTTGATTTTGTCAGCCCACTGACTCAGCATTTGCAGGTCGTGGCTAATCAACAGAATGGTGGTATTACTGTTTTGATTCAGTCGCGTCAACAGGCGAAAAATTTGCGCCTGCGTCGTCGGTTCCATTGAGTTGGTGGGTTCATCAGCGATCAGGAGTCGCGGTTGATTCGCCAGCGCGATAGCGATCATAACTTTCTGACACTCGCCATCGGTCAGTTCATAGGGAAAACTGCGCATCGCGTCTTTATGATCTTTAATTCCCACTCGGTGCAGTAATTCAATTGCACGCCGTTTACGCCAGCCTAAACGCTGCCACCAGCGGCCTTTATAGGTCCAGGCGGGAATATTTTGCATTAACTGGCGGCCGACGCGTTCGGAAGGATCAAGGCACGACTGCGGCTCCTGGAAGATCATCGACACATTATGTCCGACCAGCTTACGCCGTTCACGTGAGGAGAGGCGCAGCAGATCGATATCATCAAAACGCATACGGTCGGCAGTGACTCGCCAGTTGTCTTTCGCGACGCCGCAAATAGCTTTAGCAATCAAGCTCTTTCCGGAACCCGATTCACCTACCAGGCCGCGAATTTCACCTTCGCTTAATGTCATACTGACGCGATCGACCGCTTTTACCCAACCTTCGCTGGTTTTAAATTCAATGGTGAGATTGCGGATATCCAGTAACGGCATTATTCCACCCCCGCAATAATCGCACGACGAATCCCATCTCCGAGCAGGTTTACCAGTAAAACACTGAGCGTTATCGCCGCGCCGGGTAGCATAACGGTCCACGGCGCGACATAGATTAGCTCCAGCGCATCCCCCAACATGGCGCCCCATTCAGGAGAGGGAAGCTGCGCGCCGAGATCTAAAAATCCCAGCGCGGCGATGTCCAGAATCGCCATCGACAGCGCCCGGGTAATTTCGGTGACCAGACCGGCGGTAATATTCGGTAAAATGGCGAACCACAGAATATTCAGCGTTGTCGCGCCATCCAGACGGGCGGCAATGACGTACTCTTTTTCCAGTTCATCATGCACCATGCTGTAGACGGAACGTACCATTCGCGGCAACAGGGCCAGCCAGACGGCAAACATCGCGTGTGACAGATGTGGGCCGGCAAATGCCACGACGATAATCGCCAGCAAGAGCGAAGGGATGGAAAGTAGCGTGTCCAGAATATGGTTCAGCACGGCAGAGCGTAAACCGTGCGTCGCGCCTGCCACTACGCCGAGGACTAATCCACATAGCGTAGCCGCCAGCGTTACGATAAACGCGCCGCCGACCGTGGGCGCCGCGCCGCTTAACAGGCGGCTCAGCACATCGCGCCCCAGATCGTCAGTCCCCAGAAAAAAGGAGACTTCGCCATAGCGTGACCAGGAGGGTGGCAGTAGCTGATAGCCCAGAAATTGCTGATCGATACCATAGGGCGCGATCCAGCCGCCAAAAATACACAGCAACGCCAGACCGGCGCATCCATACAGACCCACCATCGCAGGCGCGTCGCTATAAAATTTACGCCAGGCAGTGCGCAGGGTGCCTGGCGGGCGCTTTTCGCTGTATACGCTATCGTAAGGCATACCATTCCTTATGTTTCAGAGGGTTAGCCATAGCACCCAAAATATCGGAAATCACATTGACCACAATAACCAGCGACCCAATGACCATCACGCCAGCGGAAATAGCGGCATAGTCCTGCTGACGAATGGCATGAATTAACCATCGTCCCAGCCCTGGCCAGCTGAAAACCATTTCGGTAATCATCGCCAGCGTTAACATGGTTGAAAACTGCAGACCAAGACGGGGAATGACCGGCGGCAGCGCATTATGCAACACGTGACGACGTAAAATCGTAAAGCGCGACAAGCCGCGCGTGGCCGCCGCTTTAACGTAGTTCTGATCGTAGACCTCAATAGTGCTGATTCGCATCAGGCGGATCACTTCTGTGGTCGGCGCGACGGAAAGCGTGAGCACCGGTAAAACCATATGCCGTATGGCGCTCATTACCATTTCATCGCGCCACGGCGAATCTGAAATCCAGGCGTCAATGATGGCGAAACCGGTAACCGGTTTAACTTCATAAAGCAGGTCAAATCGCCCGGATACCGGCAGCCACCCCAGCGTGAGCGAAAAGAACAGTGTGAGCAGAAGCGCCAGCCAGAAAACCGGAATTGAGAAACCTAATAGCGCCAGCGCGCTGATAAAACGATCCGGCCATTTGCTACGCGTCACGCCAGCCAGCATCCCGACCGGGATGCCGACCATCAGCGCAAAACCAAAGGCGAGAATGCACAGCTCCATCGTGGCGGGAAACACCTCTTTAAGCTGTTCGGAGATCAGCTGGCCGTTAATGCTGGACACGCCAAAGTCCCAGTGCAGCAGACCGTTGAACCAGAAAACCCAGGCATTCCATAATGATGCGCCTTGTAGCGGCGCGTGCGGCGTAAAATAGCTCAGGCTAAAGCCGATAAAGGTCAGGAAGAATAGCGTCACCAGCAACAGCAATAACCGACGCAGGGTGAAGATAATCATGGTTTTTTCACCTCTTCGTGTTTTTCGCGGGAGACGCCGGCAAAAGACGCATTGCCGAACGGGCTTAACACCAGCCCTTTAATATCGTAGCGGTAAGCCTGCAGGCGTAGTGATGATGCCAGCGGCAGTATCGGCAGCTCTTTCTCCAGGATATTCTGCGCTTCCTCATACGCTTCTATGCGCGAAGCCAACTGCTGCGACGACAGTGCTTTACGCAGCACGCTGTCAAATTCAGGGTTACACCAGTGGGCGAAATTGGTTTGCGAATTGATGGCCGCACAGCTTAACAGTGGTCTGAAAAAGCTATCCGGATCGTTGCTGTCCGTGGCCCAGCCGGATAAGGTCAGATCGTGATTCATATCCATCAGGCGCGCCTCCTGAAAACGACCTTCAACCGGCACAATGACCACTTTTACGCCAACCTGCGCCATATCCGCCTGAATAAGCTCCGCCGTTTTTAGCGGACTTGGGTTCCAGGCCTGAGAACTGGTCGGCACCCAGAGATGCAGCGTAAGATTCTCAATGCCCAGCGCTTTTAGCTGTTCGCGCGATTTTTCCGGATTGTACTCCGTAATTTTGGCATCGTTACCGTAAGCCCATGAGGCTCTAGGTAAAATGGAGGCTGCGGTTTCCGCCGTGCCGTAATAAATCGACTGCATCAGACGCTGGTTGTTGATCGATAAGGCCAGCGCATGGCGCACTGCGGGATTATTCAACGGCGGCTTATCGGTGTTAAAGGCCAGATAGGCGATATTCATCCCCGGGCGCAACGTCAGACGTAAACGCGGATCGTCGCGTAAAATAGTTAGCTGGCTGGCGGCGGGCCAGGCCAGAACATCGCATTCACCGGTCAGTAATTTCGATAAACGCCCGGTACCGCCGGAGCCTAAATCCACCACCACTTGCGGCATCAGCGGTTTGCCGCGCCAAAACCCATCGTGGCGCTGGAGACGAATAAACTGCCCGGCACGGTACTCCGAAAGCTGGAAAGGCCCGGTGCCGACCGGTTGGCGGTCTAGCAGTTCCTGACGATCTTTTCGGCTAAGCTGCGCGGCGTACTCAGCGGACATGACGGAAGCGTAGTGTGTGGCCAGATGCCATAAAAAGGAGGCGTCTGGCTGCGTCAGGCGAAACTCAACGGTGTTATTGTCCAGCTTACGCACGCTTTTTACATTGTCGGCGAACTGTAGGCTATCAAAGTAGGGGAAGCTACTGCCGTTGATGTTATGCCACGGATGCCGACGATCAAAAATCCGCTGAAAGGTAAAGACGACATCATCAGCATTGAGTTTTCGGGTCGGCGTAAACCAGGCGGTTTTTTGAAAGGAAACGTCGCGGCGCAGGTGAAAACGGTACGTTGCCCCGTTATCCAGCACTTCCCAGCTTTCTGCCAGCTCTGGGACTAAACGATAAGTATAGGGATCGACATCCAACAGGCGGTCATATAACTGGGCGGCCAGGGTATCGACGATGAGGCCGCTGCTCGCTTTTTGCGGATTAAAGGTGTTGACCTGCCCGCTGACACAATACACAAAGCCGCTATCGCGAATATCTGCACTCGCAGTTTGTTCGGGCGCAGTCGCAGCCGTAGCCTGACTACTCAGTAGACCCGCTATCACGATCAGAGACGATAAAACCAGGCGCATAATAGTTAAGTTTTTGAAGTTCAATTTGCAAAGTGTATCGCACTTCGGCCCGCCACGTAAAAATGTCGGTGGATAACTGGCGTAAATGTCGTCAATTAGCCGGAGAAATAGCTAAAGCTGATGCTTTTTAAGCAAGGCGCGAAACTGGTGGTAGGTGAGCGCCAGCAAATCGGCGGCTCGTTTCTGGTTAAACTTCGCCTGCTGTAAGCTACGTTGCAGCAGCGCTTTTTCCTGTTGCAGTTGAAACTCACGTAATTTGAGCGGCAGGTCAGGCGTGACGGATGCCGCTGGCAGGGCGGGCGCGGGCGGTTCAGCGGGATGGCGTTGAAAAGGATCGATAACAATTTCATCCAAAGGTTGTTCACTACTGCCGTGGCGATACACTGAACGTTCGACTACGTTTTTCAGCTCGCGGACATTACCTGGCCAGGCGTAATGCAACAACGTTTCTTTTGCCCGATCGGTAAAACCGGGAAATAAGGGCAGACGTAGCTCACGACACATCTGAATAGCAAAGTGCTCGGCCATCAGCATGATATCGCTCTGGCGTTCGCGCAGCGGCGGCAGTTGTACAACATCAAAAGCCAGCCTGTCGAGCAGATCGGCACGAAATGTCCCTTCCTTCACCATGGCGGGTAAATCGGCATTAGTGGCGCATACTAATCGCACATTAACCTGTAACGGCTGGCTGCCGCCGACGCGCTCTAGCTCGCCATATTCAATCACCCGCAGCAGCTTTTCCTGTACCAGCATCGGCGCTGTCGCCAGTTCATCCAAAAACAGCGTGCCGCCATCGGCGCGTTCAAAGCGACCGGGATGGCGTTTTTGCGCCCCGGTAAAAGCACCCGCTTCATGACCAAACAGTTCGGAGTCCAGCAGATTTTCGTTAAGCGCTGCGCAGTTAAGCGAGATAAGCGGCCCCTGCCAGCGTGAAGAGAGATAGTGCAGGCGATTGGCGATAAGTTCTTTACCCGTCCCGCGTTCGCCAATAATCAGCACTGGCTTATCCAGCGGCGCGAGCCGGGAGACTTGTTCCAGTACTTCAAGAAAACGGTTTGCCTCGCCGAGCAGGTTATCTTTAAATTCAGCCATGATGAAAATCGCCACTTGTTAGTGTTTTTCACCACTTTATCCTTTTTTGCTGGCGAGGTAAAACGAAACAATTTCTTTATTATCAGTGACATGAAAAGTTGGCACGCAAATTGTATTAATCATGTAGCAGGGCATCGCCCGTTATCAGAACATTATGTGAGGATTGAATTATGGGTATTTTTTCTCGTTTTGCCGACATCGTGAACGCCAATATCAATGCGTTGTTGGAAAAAGCGGAAGATCCGCAGAAGCTGGTGCGCCTGATGATTCAGGAGATGGAAGATACGCTGGTGGAGGTTCGCTCGAACTCCGCGCGAGCTTTAGCGGAAAAGAAACAGTTATCCCGTCGTATTGAACAGGCTACGGCTCAGCAGATCGAGTGGCAGGAAAAAGCGGAACTGGCCCTGCGCAAAGATAAAGACGATCTGGCGCGCGCCGCATTGATTGAAAAACAAAAGCTGACCGATTTAATTGCTACGCTTGAACAGGAAGTCACGCTGGTGGATGACACGCTGGCGCGCATGAAGAAAGAGATTGGCGAGCTGGAAAACAAACTCAGCGAAACACGCGCTCGCCAGCAGGCGCTGATGCTGCGTCATCAGGCGGCGAGTTCTTCCCGCGATGTCCGTCGTCAGCTTGACAGCGGCAAACTGGATGAAGCCATGGCGCGGTTTGAATCCTTTGAACGTCGTATCGATCAAATGGAAGCGGAAGCGGAAAGCCATCGTTTTGGTAAGCAGCAATCGCTGGACCAACAGTTTGCCAACCTGAAAGCCGATGATGAAATCAGCGAGCAGCTTGCGCAGTTGAAAGCCAAAATGAAGCAAGATAATCAATAATGACAATGGCGGCGCCGATACGCGCCGTCGCTCATCAGCTTTAGGTGTAAGGAGAACGCATGAGCGCGCTATTTCTGGCCATCCCGTTAACCATTTTTGTGTTGTTTGTGTTACCGATTTGGCTGTGGCTGCATTACAGCAACCGCGCCGGTCGGGGAGAACTGTCGCAAAGCGAGCAGCAACGCTTACTGCAACTCACAGACGATGCGCAACGTATGCGCGAGCGCATTCAGGCGCTGGAAGACATTCTTGATGCAGAGCATCCGAACTGGAGAGAGCGCTAATGGGTGGAATCAATCTGAATAAAAAACTATGGCGTATGCCGCAAAAGGGCATGGTGCGTGGCGTTTGCGCCGGGATCGCCGACTACCTTGATGTACCGGTAAAACTGGTGCGTATTCTGGTCGTGCTGTCGATTTTCTTTGGGCTGGCGTTTTTTACCGTAGTGGCCTATATCGTTCTGTCTTTTGTACTGGACCCTATGCCGGATAATCTGGCCGCAGGCAAACCGCAGCCGACCAGCGGCGAACTGCTGGATACCGTAGACAGAGAGCTTGCCGCAGGCGAAAAGCGTTTGCGAGAAATGGAACGCTACGTCACGTCAGATACGTTCACACTGCGTAGTCGTTTCCGTCAACTGTAAGTGATATATCGGGAAGGTGAAGATGAATACTCGCTGGCAACGCGCCGGGCAGAAGGTGAAGCCCGGCTTCAAAATAGCAGGTAAGCTGGTTCTGTTGACCGCGTTACGCTACGGGCCTGCCGGCGTGGCGGGATGGGCGGTAAAATCCGTCGCCCGTCGTCCGCTAAAAATGTTGCTGGCGTTTGCGCTGGAGCCAGTACTTCGTAAGGCGGCGAATAAAATTTCGCAGCGTTACAAATAGCGAGTCTGGTCATAATATTTCGTTAAGCTCTGGCGTATAGTGTGTGCGAAATACATTACGTGTCAGGACGGAAGTATGTTGAAAAAAGGAATATTTGCGTTAGCGTTATTCATAGCCATGCCGCTTTATGCCGCAGAATACTGGATAGATGTCCGCATTCCGGAACAATATCAGCGAGAGCATATTCAGGGCGCGATTAATATCCCATTGAAGGAGATTAAATCTCATATCGAAACGGTAGTTCCAGACAGGAACGATACGGTAAAGTTATATTGCAACTCCGGACGACAGTCGGGCATGGCAAAACAAATGTTGCTTGATATGGGGTATACGCACGCGATGAATATGGGCGGTATCAGTCGTCTTGATATGCCGAAAGTAAAAAAATAGATAATCTATTGCTCAATACTCATACTAACCGCGGCGCTTAATGCGCCGTTGTTGATCTCTCCGGGTAGTTGATAATAACGTTTTTGCACATATCTATAACGCAGGCTCGTTATTATTTTTTCTTCTCTTCAGGCTCAACAGGATGTCAATGAAGCGACTTAAAACTGAACTCAACGCGCTGGTCAATCGTGGGGTAGACAGGCATTTGCGTCTTGCCGTAACCGGGTTGAGCCGCAGCGGTAAAACAGCGTTTATCACGGCGATGGTTAACCAGTTGCTTAATGTCCACGCGGGCGCGCGCTTACCGTTGCTCAGCGCGGTACGCGAAGAACGCCTGCTTGGCGTAAAGCGCGTGCCTCAACGTGATTTTGGTATTCCCCGTTTTACCTACGACGAGGGGATACTTCAGCTTTATGGCAATCCTCCCGCATGGCCCACACCGACGCGCGGCGTGAGTGAGATTCGGCTGGCGTTGCGCTATCGCTCCAACGACTCGCTGCTGCGCCATTTTAAAGATACCTCGACATTGTATCTGGAGATTGTGGACTATCCAGGGGAATGGTTACTCGATCTGCCCATGCTGGCTCAGGATTATTTAAGCTGGTCCCGTCAGATGAACGGCTTGTTACAAGGGCAACGCGCTGAGTGGGCCGCAAAATGGCGGCAACTATGCGACGGACTCGATCCGCTGGCGCCCGCCGATGAAAATCGGCTGGCGGAGATTGCCGCCGCCTGGACGGATTATTTGCATCAGTGTAAATCGCAGGGATTGCATTTTATTCAGCCTGGACGGTTTGTTTTGCCGGGCGATATGGCGGGCGCGCCAGCGTTGCAGTTTTTCCCGTGGCCGGATGTGGACGCCTTCGGCGAGTCAAAACTGGCGCAGGCGGATAAACAGACCAACGCTGGAATGCTGCGCGAACGCTTTAACTACTATTGCGAAAAAGTGGTCAAGGGGTTCTACAAAAATCATTTTCTACGCTTTGATCGCCAGATTGTGCTGGTCGACTGTCTGCAACCGCTTAATAGCGGGCCGCAGGCGTTTAATGATATGCGTCTCGCCTTAACGCAGTTGATGCAAAGTTTTCACTATGGCCAGCGGACTCTGTTTCGCCGCCTGTTTTCGCCGGTAATTGATAAATTGCTGTTCGCCGCGACGAAAGCCGACCATGTCACCCTCGACCAACATGCCAATATGGTGGCCTTGCTCCAGCAGCTTATTCAGGATGCCTGGCAAAATGCCGCGTTTGAAGGCATTAGTATGGATTGCCTGGGGCTGGCGTCGGTACAGGCGACCACCAGCGGCGTGATTGAGGTCAACGGCGAAAAAATCCCGGCTTTACGTGGAAACCGTTTGAGTGACGGCGCGCCGTTAACCGTGTACCCCGGCGAAGTGCCTTCGCGTTTGCCGGGACAAGCGTTTTGGGATAAGCAGGGCTTTCAGTTCGAAGCCTTTCGTCCGCAGGTGATGGATGTTGATAAACCGTTACCGCATATTCGTCTGGACGCTGCGCTGGAGTTTTTAATAGGAGATAAGCTGCGATGAGCGAACCGTTAAAACCGCGTATTGATTTTGCAGAACCGCTAAAGGAGGAGCCTACGTCGGCCTTCAAAGCGCAGCAAACTTTCAGCGAAGCGGAGTCGCGTACATTTGCGCCTGCGGCTATCGATGAGCGCCCGGAAGACGAAGGCGTGGCAGAAGCGGCGGTCGATGCCGCGCTGCGCCCCAAACGCAGCCTGTGGCGTAAAATGGTGATGGGAGGGCTGGCGCTGTTTGGCGCGAGCGTGGTCGGGCAAGGCGTACAGTGGACAATGAATGCCTGGCAAACTCAGGACTGGGTCGCTTTAGGCGGCTGTGCCGCAGGCGCGCTGATCATTGGCGCTGGCGTGGGATCGGTGGTCACGGAGTGGCGGCGATTATGGCGCTTGCGCCAGCGGGCGCATGAGCGCGATGAGGCGCGTGAACTGTTACATAGCCATAGCGTCGGGAAAGGTCGCGCATTTTGCGAAAAACTGGCGCAGCAGGCGGGGATTGATCAATCACATCCGGCATTACAACGTTGGTATGCCGCTATTCACGAAACGCAAAACGACAGGGAAATCGTCGGTTTGTATGCGCATCTGGTACAGCCGGTACTTGACGCGCAGGCGCGACGTGAGATTAGCCGTTTCGCCGCGGAATCGACTCTGATGATCGCCGTCAGCCCGTTAGCGTTGGTGGATATGGCGTTTATTGCCTGGCGTAATTTACGCCTGATTAACCGTATCGCAACGCTGTATGGCATTGAACTTGGTTATTACAGCCGCCTTCGTCTGTTCCGTCTGGTGTTGCTGAATATCGCGTTCGCGGGGGCCAGTGAGCTGGTGCGTGAAGTCGGTATGGACTGGATGTCTCAGGATCTGGCCGCACGCCTGTCTACGCGCGCGGCGCAGGGGATTGGCGCAGGCC
Source organism: Salmonella sp. 2020_1459 (assembly GCF_043847915.1). Taxonomy (NCBI): domain Bacteria; kingdom Pseudomonadati; phylum Pseudomonadota; class Gammaproteobacteria; order Enterobacterales; family Enterobacteriaceae; genus Salmonella; species Salmonella sp. 2020_1459. The sequence goes on from NZ_JBCMFA010000001.1 coordinate 229,028, forward strand.
TCCTTACCGCTCGACTGGGAATAAAAGCGATGGAGCTATGTCGGCCATTGCCGTGGATCGACAACGATAAACCACGTCTCGGTGATTTTCGTCGTCAGCTTATCGGTCAGCTAAAAGAGACCCTGCAAAAGAGTAAGTCGTCGCCGGAGAAATGACCTTCCACAGGGCGCTGATTGCCTGGCTTTACGCCGCAGCGCCCGTTTTTCCGTCATGCTGTCAATATTTGTTGACAGAATCCTTCCTGCCAGCCGAATAGTGGCTTATCATCTATTTAATGGTTCATTATTCAGGTGAAGGTTCCCATGCGTCTGGAAGTCTTTTGTGAAGACCGACTTGGTCTGACCCGCGAATTACTTGATTTACTGGTGTTACGTAGCATTGATTTACGCGGAATCGAGATTGATCCCATTGGGCGAATTTATCTTAATTTTGCTGAGCTGGAATTCACCGACTTCAGCAGCCTGATGGCCGAAATCCGCCGTATTTCCGGCGTAACGGATGTCCGTACCGTTCCCTGGATGCCGTCCGAACGTGAACATCTGGCCCTGAGCGCGCTGCTTGAGGCGTTGCCGGAGCCGGTGCTCTCATTGGATATGAAGAGTAAAGTGGAGATGGCGAACCCGGCGAGTTGTCAGCTTTTTGCCCAGAGCCAGGAGCGAATGCGGCACCATACCGCCGCACAATTAATCAACGGCTTCAATTTTCAGCGCTGGCTGGACGGTAACCCGCAAAGCTCCCATAACGAACATGTCGTGATCAACGGGCAAAACTTCCTGATGGAGATTACGCCGGTACATTTACAAAACGAAAATGACGAATACGTGTTGACCGGGGCGGTCGTGATGTTGCGTTCCACGATTCGTATGGGGCAGCAGCTACAGAATTTGTCCACGCAGGATCTGAGCGCGTTTAGTCAGATTATTGCCGTGAGCGCAAAGATGAAGCACGTCGTTGAGCAGGCGCGCAAACTGGCGATGCTCAGCGCGCCGCTGCTGATTACCGGCGATACGGGAACCGGCAAAGATCTTTTCGCCTATGCCTGTCACCAGGCAAGCCCTCGTTCAGCGAAACCGTATCTGGCGCTCAACTGCGCTTCAATCCCGGAAGATGCGGTAGAAAGCGAACTATTTGGCCATGCGCCGGAAGGTAAAAAAGGCTTTTTTGAACAGGCGAATGGCGGTTCGGTGCTGCTGGATGAAATTGGCGAAATGTCGCCGCGTATGCAGGCGAAGCTGCTACGTTTTCTCAATGATGGTACGTTCCGTCGCGTCGGCGAAGATCACGAAATTCATGTTGATGTCCGCGTTATCTGCGCCACGCAGAAAAATCTGGTGGAGCTGGTGCAAAAAGGACTGTTCCGCGAAGATCTCTATTATCGACTTAACGTTCTGACGCTTAATTTGCCGCCGTTGCGCGATTGCCCGCAGGATATTATGCCGTTGACCGAACTGTTCGTGGCGCGTTTTGCCGACGAACAGGGCGTTCCGCGACCGAAACTGTCTGCCGATCTGAGTACGGTTCTCACTCGTTACGGCTGGCCGGGTAACGTTCGCCAGCTTAAAAATGCGATTTACCGGGCGCTGACGCAACTGGAAGGGTATGAGCTGCGTCCGCAGGATATCCTGCTGCCTGACTACGATGCCGCGACGGTGGCAGTCGGCGAGGATGCGATGGAAGGTTCGCTGGATGACATTACTAGTCGTTTTGAACGTTCTGTCCTTACTCAGCTTTATCGTAGCTATCCGAGTACGCGTAAACTGGCGAAACGGTTGGGGGTATCGCATACCGCGATTGCCAATAAGCTGCGTGAATATGGTCTGAGCCAGAAGAAGGGTGAAGAGTAGAAAAAAAGAAGGCCTCCGGATAGAGGCCTTCTTGTGACAAAAGAGCACCGCCTGTAGCACTGACAAACGTAGCGCCAGCAGGCGCTGGCTTATGCCTTCAGGATATTAAGCGCGGCGTCGTAATCCGGCTCGTGGGTGATTTCATCCACCAACTGGCTGAAAATAACGTTGTCGTTTTCGTCAAGCACGATGACTGCGCGCGCCGCCAAACCTTTCAGCGGGCCGTCAACGATTTCGACGCCGTAGTTTTTCAGAAACTCGTTATTACGCAGAGTGGAAAGCGTAATAACGTTGCTCAGGCCTTCCGCGCCGCAAAAACGCGACTGTGCAAAAGGCAGGTCAGCAGAAACGCACAATACGACGGTATTCTCCACTTCTGTGGCCAGTTGATTAAACTTACGAACTGATGCGGCGCATACGCCAGTATCAATGCTTGGGAAAATATTCAGCACTTTGCGTTTGCCTGCATATTGGCTGAGGGAAACGTCAGACAAATCTTTTGCGACAAGAGTAAAAGCCTGTGCTTTGCTACCAGCCTGCGGAATAACGTTGGCAACGGTGACCGGGTTACCCTGGAAATGTACAGTCTGTGACATAATTATGTTCCTATTTACTTATAGTTAACGTCGAAATCCAGTTTAAGTCATTATTCATTAACACGGCAAATACTATTTGTAGCAAGCCGCGTCCGGCGCTATCAGAGGGGAAGAGATGAGATCTGTTAAGGTATATGAGGAAACCTGGCCGTTACATACGCCTTTTGTTATTGCGCGTGGTAGCCGAAGCGAAGCGCATGTTGTCGTTGTCGAACTGGAAGAAGAGGGCGTAAAAGGCATCGGGGAATGTACGCCATATCCACGTTATGGTGAAAGTGATGCCTCGGTCATGGCGCAAATCATGAGTATTGTGCCTCAGTTGGAAAACGGGCTGACTCGCGAAGCATTGCAGAAACTGTTGCCGGCAGGCGCGGCGCGCAACGCGGTGGATAGCGCCTTATGGGATTTGCAGGCTCGCCAGCGGCAGCAAAGCCTTGCCGGGCTGCTCGGCGTGACGCTGGCCCCGGTTTTTACTACCGCGCAAACGGTAGTGATAGGTACGCCGGAACAGATGGCAGCCAGTGCGGCGGCACTATGGGAAAAAGGGGCGACGTTGCTGAAAATCAAACTCGATGCTCGTCTGATTAGCGAACGTATGGTGGCGATCCGCTCGGCGGTGCCGGAGGCGACGCTCATTGTGGACGCCAATGAATCGTGGCGCCCAGAAGGGCTGGCGGCGCGTTGCCAGTTACTGGCGGATCTGAATGTCGCGATGCTGGAGCAACCGCTGCCCGCGCAGGATGACGCCGCCCTGGAAAATTTTATTCATCCGTTGCCCATCTGTGCAGATGAGAGCTGCCATACTCGCAGTAGTCTGAAAGCCCTGACGGGGCGCTACGATATGATCAACATTAAGCTGGATAAAACCGGCGGTCTGACCGAGGCGCTGGCGCTGGCAACGGAGGCGCGGGAGCAAGGATTCGGCCTGATGCTGGGCTGTATGCTCTGTACATCAAGAGCGATTAGCGCCGCGCTGCCGCTTATGCCGCAGGTGAGCTTCGCCGATCTTGATGGCCCAACATGGCTGGCGGTTGATGTTGAGCCCGCGCTACGCTTTACGACGGGTCAACTCCATCTTTAGGATGCCAGCGGAGCAGATTCGACATCGCCAGCAAGTATTTTTCGCTGGCTTCATCGGCGGAAACAGGGGGAAACTCGGCGGTAATGCAGTGCAGGTTGAGGTCGGCGCACCAGCTGCCAAACGAACCGGGCGTTTCGTAACCTACGCTGGTCACCAGCGGCAACGCAAACGCATCGGCCAGCCACTCGCCTAGCTCGCTGCGACGTGGATCTTCAATGCAGGCTAGCGGATCGTGAAAAGAGACGACCCAGGCGGGTTGGAGTCGATGAATTAACTGGCAAAGCGCTTGGGTTTCCGGTTCTGAGCCGGGATGGTCGCCGGTTAGCAGCACGACATCACGCTTTTGCGCGCGGCTATTCCAGCGATAAACTGTCTCACCCGCTTTCCAGTTGGCGGCGGGAAAGTTACGGTTTAGATCAATGCCATTCGCATTTGCCCTTAACCCCAGTTGACAGCCATCAGGATTAACGGCAAGTACGACATGATGACGGCGAAGGGTTGGATTTAAGGTGCGTAACGCACAGGAGAGCGTCACCACGGATGAGGTTTCATCCCCGTGGGTGCCAGCCAGTATCAGACCGCTTTCGCGATTGGCGGCAGGCGCCGGAAACCAGATTAGCGGCGCGCCTAGTAGCGAACGTCCATAATGTTCAGTGCCTGGCGGAAATGCGCCGCGCTCGGCACGGGGGCGGGTGACAGTCATACGCGTTTCCCGAAGCTGAGACCAGTAGGGTAATCATCGTAGTGTTGTGTAAAACCCGCCGATTATCAAATGGTTTCTATTTACCCTCTTGTATGGCGCGATATCAACTTTCTGGCGGAAGATAATTGCATTTCTTTCTGCTGAAACAAATAATTACGTTGTCATTTAACTCATCTTTGAGGAACTTCTATGAGGCATTCTGTTTCAGTAACCTGTTGTGCGCTGTTGGTTAGCAGCTTTTCCCTGGCATATGCTGCGGATGTTCCCGGCGGAACGGTACTGGCAGAAAAACAAGAACTGGTGCGTCATATCAAAGATGAGCCCGCTTCGTTAGATCCAGCGAAAGCCGTTGGGCTGCCTGAAATTCAGGTGATCCGCGATCTGTTTGAAGGGCTGGTTAACCAGAACGAAAAGGGTGAAATTATTCCTGGCGTCGCCAGCCAGTGGAAGAGCAATGATAATCGTATCTGGACGTTTACGTTGCGGGATAATGCGCAATGGGCCGATGGAACGCCGGTGACCGCCCAGGATTTTGTCTATAGCTGGCAACGCCTTGTTGATCCCAAAACGCTTTCCCCCTTCGCCTGGTTTGCCGCTCTGGCTGGCATCACTAATGCGCAAGCCATTATCGACGGTAAAGTCACGCCGGATCAGCTTGGCGTCAGTGCCGTGGACGCGCACACTTTGCGTGTTCAGCTTGACAAGCCGTTGCCCTGGTTTGCCAGTCTGACCGCCAGTTTTGCCTTTTATCCGGTCCAAAAAGCGAATGTCGAAAGCGGCAAAGACTGGATGAAGCCGGGAAAACTGATTGGCAATGGCGCGTATGTGCTTAAAGAGCGCGTGGTAAATGAAAAACTGGTGGTCGTGCCTAATACGCATTACTGGGATAACGCGAAAACGGTACTGCAAAAAGTGACATTTTTACCCATTAACCAGGAATCGGCTGCGACGAAACGTTACCTTGCCGGTGATATTGATATCACCGAATCTTTCCCTAAAAATATGTACCAGAAGTTATTAAAGGATATTCCAGGGCAAGTTTATACGCCGCCGCAATTAGGGACTTATTATTATGCGTTTAACACGCAGAAAGGGCCGACGGCGGATTCCCGCGTTCGTCTGGCGCTAAGTATGACCATTGATCGCCGTTTGATGGCGGAAAAAGTCTTAGGTACCGGTGAAAAACCGGCCTGGCATTTTACACCGGATGTCACGGCAGGATTTAAGCCCGATCCTTCACCGTTTGAACAAATGAGCCAGGAAGAACTTAACGCCCAGGCGAAAACATTGCTGCGTGCAGCAGGCTACGGATCGCAGAAGCCGCTTAAATTAACTCTGCTTTACAATACCTCAGAAAACCATCAGAAAATCGCGATTGCGGTGGCGTCAATGTGGAAGAAAAATCTGGGGGTGGATGTGAAATTGCAAAACCAGGAGTGGAAAACGTATATCGACAGCCGGAATACCGGTAATTTTGATGTTATTCGCGCCTCCTGGGTGGGTGATTACAACGAACCGTCGACTTTCTTATCCTTATTAACGTCCACGCATACGGGGAATATTTCACGCTTTACTAATCCGACTTATGACAAAATCCTGACGCAAGCGACGATGGAAAATACCGCCGAAGCGCGTAACGCGGATTACAATGCAGCGGAGAAAATTTTAACGGAACAAGCGCCTATAGCGCCTATTTATCAGTATACCAATGGCCGGTTAATTAAACCGTGGGTAAAGGGATACCCCATTACTAACCCGGAAGATGTGGCCTATAGCCGTACAATGTATATCGTGAAGCACTGATGCGTACTGGTTTCTTGTTAACTCAAGGTAGCCAAGCCCGCCGCCTGATGCTGGCAGAAGGCATGGGGATTAAGCGAGCGCCTGATGCCGCCGTTCTCATTGCTGTGTTTTCAGCCAGGCGGCAATATTCTGTGTCGGCAGATGATGTTGTGCATTCCAGGTGTCACTCATCGGCCACCACATACCGTCACCACGCGCGAAGGCGACGCGATAGCGCAGCATTGGATCATGCGGATGTAAACGGAGCTGCTCCTGTAAGTCAGGTAGCGTCAATACGCCTCGGGTAAAGGTTTGCTGCGTCACGCGTTCGACCGTTTCCGCCAGTTTTGCATAAGAGGTCGTTTCCCCCGCGACAAAGACGACTTCGTTAGTGATACGCGGCTGATGCAGATAAATTTCAGTGGTCAGGCGACCAATATCCGCAGGCGACGTGACGGTGACCTGCATTTCCCATCCACCGAGGGCATTGATGGTTTTTTTGGCTAAGTTGACCACACCAAAGGCTGGTTCGAAGAGAAAAGAGGTAAATATACCAGTTGAAACAATCACCCACTCTGTGACGTTTTGCTCGCGCAAAAGCGTCCTGACGTCATACTGTTCGTCCCACACCGGCTGGCCACTGCCTTTGCCGACCACATCGTAATTCACGCCAAACTGCCAGGGGAAATAGCGCTTAACGCCCGCCTCCAGTACCGCGCGGGTGATTTTTATCTGGGTACCCGCACCGGCGACAAACCCCATACAATTGATGATCGTATCAAAACCGTGGAATTGATCTTTTAACGCTGCAACCGAACTGCCTGCGATGTCGACCGGGATAAACCGCGCACCGGCATCTGCCAGTTGTTGATGAATGCTGGAACGTCGTTTGCTCTGTTTATCCCTGGATCGCCCTGACACAATAACGCTAACGGAACCATTGCGCTGTGTGACCGCCGGAACCAACGACGCCAGCACTGACGCCCCCAGTTGTCCCGCGCCCAGCACCAATACTTTTTCACCCACCTGATTATTGGATTGTTTCATTTGCACCTCTCTGTGTTGATTCACCTGTAGATAGAGATTACGTCAGGGATCTGCGTTCGATAAGACGCCGAAGACGGGTTAGACTGTTCTGATAAATGGGATAATTGGCGGGGGGAAAATGGACAAGCTGGAAGCGATGCAGGTCTATGTTTGCGTGGTGGATACCCATAGTTTTATCAGAGCCGCCGAAGTGCTGGGCGTGCCGCGCTCAACGGTATCGCGGGTGGTTAAAGAACTGGAATCCTGGCTTAAGATTCAACTTTTGCAACGTACAACTCGCAAACTTAGTGTGACCGCAGAGGGGCGGCGTTACTACGAAGAGTGCAAAAGAGTACTGGCAGATATCGCGGCCATGGAGTCGTCATTTCCCGGCCGGGCGGCACAACCCAAAGGGCGTTTTAAAGTGGGGATGCCGCAATCTCTCGCCCGACATTGCATTATTCCCACGCTCCCGGCCTTTTGGCGCCAATATCCGGAGCTGGAGCTGATACTTTGTTCCAGCGATAGCGTGGAGGATATTATCCTGCAAGGGTATGACTGCGTGATTCGGGCCGGCAGGATCGATGATTCCACCACGCTGGTTGCCCGTCCGCTCGCCAGTTTTAACTGGGTGATAGCAGCATCGCCCACTTACATTGAGCGTTACGGTAGCCCTGAAAATTTAGATGATCTGCAAAAACACCATGCGGTCGGCTACCTGAACCACCGCACCGGGCGTACCACCGACTGGTTTTTTACGCGTGAGGGGGAGGATTACGCGATGCGGGTGCAGGAGACGCTGGTTGTCGATGATACGGACGCTTATATTCAGGCCGGAATACAGGGGCTGGGGTTAATTCGCGTCGCCAGCTATCTGGTTGCGCCGTATCTGCACAGCGGGGCGCTGGTGACCTGCATGGACAACCATTCTTATGATTTGCCGCTTGCGCTGGTCTATCCGCAAAACAGGTTTTTGCCGCCTGCGGTACGCGCTTTTTATGACTGGTGCAAAACGGCGCTGAGCCAGTCGGAGCCTCTTCGCTAAAAAATATTATTCCGGATATCGCATTGCCTGTTCAGAAAACTTTTTCACAGACGGTCAAAATGACGGTACTGGTTTTGACGCATAAGAAAAAGTCATTATCAAACAGGTGCTACACGGCGAGGATATAGCAAGCACTGAACGTTTGGATGCAATAAAAAATCTGTACAACTGTTATTAATGAACTTTTTGTATAAATATAATTGGATTTAACAATACTCATTGTACCTGTATTTTGTTCTTATCATGGCGTCTTTACGACGAAAGGGTGCTTTAGCGTGGAATATTCAATATTAAGTAACAACCTTAAAATGCCTATGGTTGGTTTTGGCGTTTTTAAGGTAACCGACAAAGAAGAATGTCAGCAGTCAGTGTTAAGCGCTATTCGCAGCGGTTATCGCCTTATCGATACCGCTGCGGTATACGGCAATGAAGATGCCGTTGGTGACGCTGTTCGTGAAGCCATCGCGACAGGTCTGTGTACCCGTGAGGAGTTATTTATTACTTCTAAACTGTGGGTGCAAGATATGGCTAACTACGATCTGGCCAAAGCAGGTATTGAAGCATCGCTGAAAAAATCCGGGTTAGATTATTTTGATCTCTATTTATTGCATCAGGCAATGGGCGATTATTTTAGCGCGTGGCGCGCGCTGGAAGACGCTTATGAAGCTGGTAAACTAAAAGCCATTGGCGTGTCCAACTTCTATGCGCATGTGTTAGCCAACTTCTGTGAAACCGTCAGAATTACGCCAATGGTAAACCAGGTCGAATTGCATCCATACTTTGCACAACCCGCCGCGCTGGAAACCATGAAGCATTATAACGTCCAGCCTGAAGCGTGGGCGCCGTTAGGCGGCGGGAGACATAAACCGTATGAAAATGAAATGCTTCAAAGGATTGCCGATGCCCATCAAAAAACCATCGCGCAGGTTGTCCTGCGTTGGAACGTGCAGCGTGGCGTCACGGTTATTCCTAAATCCACTCGACAGGAACGCATTGAAGAGAACTTTGCTATCTGGGATTTCTCACTAACGGATAACGAAATGGCTCAAATCAACGCCCTTGATTTAGGCTACGTTGGCGAAGCGGTGAAGCATTTTAATCCTGAATTTGTTCGCGGTTGTCTTGGCGTTAAAATCCACGATTGATCCCGGCGCTTGCGGATGTTTTCTCACATGAACAGCTTCTAACACGGTTGCCGGAGCGTAGACGGCAACCGTGTGATATTCGCCTGGCCGTCAGGCGCCGAAGGCACCATCGATGGTGTGCATCGCACCGGTGACGAAAGAGGCTTCCGGGCCGGCAAGCCATGCCACCATTCCAGCCACTTCTTCAGGTCTTCCGTGTCGTTTGATCGCCATGAAACTGTGCATCAGCTCTTTCATTGGGCCATTTTCCGGATTGATGTCGGTATCAATGGGGCCTGGCTGCACTACATTTATTGTAATCCCGCGGGGGCCAAAATCACGGGCTAAGCCGCGCGCCAGCCCTTGTAGGGCTGATTTACTGGCGGCGTACGCGGCCATTCCCGGTACGGGCATCCGATCGCCATTCACGGAACCGATAATAATAATGCGTCCACCTTCCGGCATGTGGCGGGCTGCTTCGACTGACGCATGGTAAGGCGCATGGATATTAATGCGGAACAAACGATCTATCGCATCGCTATCTTGTTCCAGCGCATCGCCGAAGAGAGCCACGCCCGCATTGACGACCAGAATATCCAGCGGTCCGTACTCACGCACGAGGCTGATGACGGCATCACGATCGGCGCTATCCGTCTGAATGGCGGTGCTTCCGGTTTCCGCTGCCAGTTTTTCGGCAGCTTCACGCGATCCGGCGTAGCTGAAAACGACCGATGCGCCGTCAGCGCTAAAGCGTCGTACAATAGCCGCGCCGATACCACGACTTCCCCCTAAAACCAGTACAGATTTGTTGCGAAATAGCGTCATCAGGATGTCCTTTATGATATTGTAGTAGCCACTACAATATGCGTAATGAAATCATGCCGTCAAGGAGTTATGTAGTAATGACTACAAAACATAGCCGAACGCCGGGTCGCCCTCGCCAGTTCGATCCGGAGCAAGCCATTGAAACCGCTCAACACTTATTTCATTCGCGCGGCTACGACGCGGTGAGCGTAGCGGATCTGACAAAAGCGTTCGGGATCAATCCTCCCAGTTTCTATGCGGCGTTTGGCAGCAAGCTGGGGCTGTATACTCGCGTATTAAAGCGTTACAGGATGACCGACGCGATTCCGCTCGGGGCGCTTCTGCGTCACGATCGCCCGACCGCGAAGTGTCTTATCGATGTGCTGATGGAAGCGGCAAGACGTTACGCTGCCGATCCTGATGCCACTGGGTGTCTGGTTCTGGAGGGCGCTCATTGTAACGATAAACCGGCACGAGAGGCCGCCTGCGAGTTTTACATCGCTGCTGAAAACCTGATTCGCACTTATGTCGCCATGCGGTATCCGCAAGAGGCTGACCGGACGACGGACTTTATGGGGACGCTAATGGCGGGGCTTTCCGCCAAGGCGCGAGCGGGGTATGGCCTGGAGCGTCTTCAGGAGAGCGTGCTTCTGGCTGGGGATGTGCTGGAGCGATTACTGCCGGATTAACGCAGCGCATCAAAAAACCTGAGCCAATCAGATACGGGCAAACAGGGAGCAATAGCCCTAATCATCCATCTTGCCGTTGCGGTATTCGGTAAAGTACATCAAAAATAGAGGTGCCAGGGAAACGAGAAATGCAAAAATGTAGTCTTATTACGGTACTTAGCTTATCAGTGTTGATGCTAGCCGGATGTACAACGACCTATACCATGACGACCCGGACGGGAGAGATTATTGAAACGCAGGGTAAGCCGGAGGTTGACACCGCAACCGGAATGACGAAATACGCTGATGTTTATGGTTATCATCGCGTTATTAAAACCAGTGAAATAGTGCAGACGACAGAAGGCGCATCGAAGCTGGACTGGTAATGCGCTAAAGCAGTTGGGAGGCCGTGTCCAGTATGGGTACCGGATTGTTTCTGGGCCTGAATTGAATAGAGCGCCTGTATAGCCGAATTCCGGGTATCGGCTTGATTTGTGTTGTCAGTTATTTGGTTGTTCCCTGTATAGTGAAGATAAACAGTACTCATGGCTAACGGTCTGTTTTGGATTGCTAACTATCCCGGATTCTGCGCGTTTTATTTAGTCACAACCGTGGTTAAGAATATTTTGGGTCAGACTTACACGCTGGGTATTAAGATAATCCGTCGCATAGAGAGCTTGATCGGCATCATTCGGTTCAAGAAGAAACGGCGTGACTTTAGGTATGAGATCAGCAAACAGGTTATATTGATCCACAGAGGCAAAATGCCGGGTAGCGCTGGCCCAGGACATTCGCATCAGCTCTGCGTAAGAGGGGGATAGTTGAACAGGTAAATCAAATTCTTTCAGATTAGCAAGCATCTCCTTATTCATATAAAATGTGACCCTGTTTCGCGAAAAGGTGTTAAGCACTGCCTTCAGTCGTTTAACTTTTGCTTCTTTACTCATGCTATTATCAAAAAAACGTGGTGAAAGCATAATAGCAATCGATGCATTTGATGAAATAACATTATGTAGTGGTTTCAGGGCTACAACAATCTGATCGTTTGTGAAGATACGCTGCGTACCAGAGGAGGTAGTATAGTTTCCACCCAGCCAGATCACATAATCTGTTGTTTTGAGGGGAAGCGCTTTTTCCGGTATATTACCCCTGTCAGGTGCCACTGTTTCAATTGCTAGTGAGTCTTGTCCCCAGACATTATTTACTTTAGAACTCAAAAAATTATATTCTGAAATGTTCCTTAGTTTTAGTAGAGTTATCTGCGAGCGGGTAAAAAAGAGATTGAATCTCACTTTGTTCTGCAATTGCCGAAGTAATCTGAGCGTGTTCTGATCGATCAGATGACTATACAGACCAACAGTTTTTCCGGAAAGTATTGCTGAGACATTGTTCGCAAGAAGCATCTCTTTTATAGCTCCTTGCCCAATAATCAGTACGCAACTGTATTTTTCTGGTCTGATTTTATCTATGGGGATATCGGTAAGATTGACCAGGTCAGGAGTGCCATGCCGCCAATTATCATGAATGACTGTGGCTCCGGAGGCGTCTCCTCCGGCTCCCCTGGTGATAATAAGAGGAGGGGGGGTACTGGCATGTGCGATATACGAAAAACAAGCTACCATTGCTAGCGCTGTGTTTCTGATGGTTGTATACATATCGTCTGCCCTGATTTCGAAAATATGAATAATGTCTCCTCTTATAATGTACATCAAAAAGAGAGCATTTTAATTAAACGTTATCTCAACGAGATAAAAGGTTAGCACGGGAAAGTATAGAGAGAATGTAATCATACCAACATTATAGATGTGGGAGCATGAAGGCCCCGCAAGCCGCCCGGCCAGCATACTCCCATTAATAGTTAAAGTATGGACTTTGCTTTTACCGTAAACTGTAGCCAATATTACCTGATCACTACACCGTACAGTACTGTCAGAAATCTGTCCCCGGTGTCGCGTGCACGCAATTTATTTTTTTTAAATTCTTTCAAAACGTTAACTATATTTAATAGTCACTTATTTTACCAGAATCAATACTGAGAGTTTTATTACCGTTCTGAAAAGAGAAGACTTTTCAGATGAAATGCGTGGATGGTACGAAGTCATTACAGTACAGGGATGTAATAATAAAGATCGACAATGGATTCATTACTCTGTTGCTTTTGGACGGATGCCAAATGGAAGTATTCAATATCTTCTCCTTCTCTCCTGATAAGATTCAGTTTTGGCAATATACACATATATATTGTATTGGAAAATTGTTGATATTGTTCCTTATGACCAACGAAATGGAATTTTGCATATTTACCACATTTTATTACTCTCGACATGGGTATTTTTCCTCCATCGACGGAATTATGTTCCATACCAAAAAAACTGCTTACGGCGATGACCTGGTCTTTGGTATTATCCGGCTTAAAAGACGAGAGACAATACACATTTTCGCCCCACGTTCTGAGCGTCTCATGAATGATTTTCCATTTTATAGGCGACGCTTTTTTAGGAAGGTCATTTGTTGCGATCTGATGAGATGTTTGAAATCCGAAAATTTCTTTTGACGTAAGCTGACAAATTTCGAACTGATAATGCTCATCACAGTCAAGCCAGTAGGGAGGCCGTAGGTTTCTGAGATCCCAGAAATCAGCCTTGCGATAGTTATTGGGATTGACGCCAAATGTTTTTTTGAACTCTCGACTATAGGACTGCACTGAATCAAACCCCATTCTGAACGCGATATCTGTGACCGACTGAGAGGTCAGCTTTAGCAGAGTGGCGCTTCTGCTCAACTTGCGTTGTCTGATATATTTTCCGATAGAGACGCCACACTTTTCTTTAAAAAAATCCTGCAAACTCCTTCGCGAATAACCTGTTATAACAACCAGCTTTTCAATATCAATCCTCTCTTCAAGATTTTTTTCTATTTGCTCTAATACTGAGATTATTATGGCTTTTTTCATCATCATTCCTCTTTATTGAAGCCGAAAATATAAACATTTAAGGTGTTTGATATACTGTGTTATTAAACTGGTGGGTGGTTGTTAGCTTTTCTGGCAAAACAAGAAAGATTTAAATTGCTTGACGTTTCTGAATAAACTTTACACTTGGAGATCGGATTTTGCCAGTAAAGCTAAGTAATTAGCATGGCGAAGGGCATAATTTCAAAGGCGGTTAAAATGATTGAATAACCCTGAATTTTTAGCCCGTGAGATTATAAATCTCGTAATTATTCCTAATGATTTAATAAAAGGGAATTGTTTTGTACTTCAAAAGATCTTTATTAGCGTTAGCAATTTGTGCATCCGTGGTCTCAGTAGAGGCGGTGGCGAATACCAGAGCCAATGATATGGCTTCTTCTGCTACACCTGCTTCTGTTGGTCACCGTCCTGTGGCAACTACTAATGCAAAAAAAATAGAAGTGTCTGGGGAACTGACGACCGGTTCAACCCTCCAGATAGCGGATGTTTTTATTAGGGATGAGGATGGGGATCCCTTATCGCTGGATAAAATGAATAATGCCGACGATATTAAATGGTATCTGGTGGATAATGAGGCCGCCGATCCTTCTGGAACCCCGGCGGCAACCGGGACGGCTTTTACCATTCCTGCTGATGCAGGTGGTAAAAAAATTAAAATCGTTTACCGAATTAAGACGGCAACGGGGACGCCGGATAGTGCATTCTTACCTGCCACTGTCTTATTAACTTCTGCATCTTCTGGGGTGGGCGGCGACTCCGCCGCAGACGGTACGATTTCTAATAAGCTACGTTCTGTCACTATCAATGTGGTGAATGAAAGTGGTAAACCAACTGATGAACTCAACGGTACCAATGACGCCAACACCCCAGTGGTGGGCGGCACCCTTGAAGCGGTACTGGAATGTGCCGCCACAGCGGCAGCTGAGTGTGAGGTCAGTAATTATAACTTTACCTGGCAGATGGCGGATGCCGGGACACCAGATAAGTTCACCGATCTGAATAATACCAACGCTGAAAAACATAAATATATTATTAAGGGAACTGAGCAGAATAAATTGTTCCGTGTTCACGTCACGCCTAAAACGACGAAAGCCACACCGGAGAATAAACGCGCTATCCGTCGCTGATGGTTATCGCTAAATAAACATCTTATTTAAATACTCCCCCTGCCAGGCAGGGGGATATAGCAGGAGACAATACAGTGGTTTTTTCTAAAAAACCCATTACTAAATATATAACCTGGGCCATTATTACCAGTCAGATTCCACTGCCGGTCATTGCTGATAGCGATAGTGAAATTCAGTCGTGGATTGCGGGGACGGCATCGTCTATTTCTCCGCATCTGCAGGAGGGGACGCTGGAGGATTATGCCAAAGGAAAAATAAAGGCGTTACCAGGGCAAGCCGCTAATCATCTGGTGAACGAAGGGATGAAGAGCGCTTTTCCGGAGATTATTTTCCGTGGTGGCGTCAATCTTGAAGATGGCGCGAAATATCGCTCATCAGAGTTCGATATGTTTATTCCTGTCGAGGAAACAACATCGTCTTTACTCTTTGGCCAGCTTGGCTTTCGCGACCACGACAGCAGCAGTTTCGATGGCCGCACCTATGTTAACGTTGGTGTGGGTTATCGCCAGGAGGTCAATGGATGGCTGCTCGGCGTCAATACGTTTCTGGATGCCGACATCCGTTATTCCCACTTACGTGGCGGCATTGGCGGGGAAGTCTATAAAGACAGTCTGGCCTTTTCCGGCAACTATTACTTCCCTCTCACCGGCTGGAAAACGTCAGCAGCGCATGAGTTACATGATGAGCGTCCGGCATATGGCTTTGATCTGCGAACAAAAGGCACGCTCCCCGATTTTCCCTGGTTCAGTGGCGAGCTGACATATGAACAGTATTACGGGGATAAAGTTGATCTATTGGGTAACGGTACATTAAGCCGGAATCCCCGCGCCGCAGGTGCGGCTCTGGTCTGGAATCCTGTCCCCTTGCTTGAGGTCAGAGCAGGATATCGGGACGCCGGTAATGGCGGATCGCAGGCAGAGGGCGGTCTGAGAGTCAACTATTCCTTCGGTACGCCGTTACATGAACAGCTTGATTACCGCAATGTTGGAGCGCCGTCGAATACGACTAATCGGCGTGCCTTTGTCGATCGTAATTACGATATCGTCATGGCGTATCGGGAGCAGGCCAGCAAAATCCGCATTACGGCAATGCCGGTGTCAGGCCTGTCCGGGACGCTGGTGACATTAATGGCGACGGTAGATAGCCGTTACCCGGTTGAGAAGGTTGAGTGGTCGGGTGATGCGGAGCTTCTCGCCGGACTCCAGCTTCAGGGGAGTCTGGGCAGCGGCCTTATCCTTCCACAACTTCCGCTGACGGTGACCGACGGTCAGGAGTATAGCCTTTATTTAACGGTGACTGACAGCCGGGGTACTCGCGTGACCTCCGAGCGTATCCCGGTAAGGGTGACACAAGATGAGACCAGTTTCCGTTCCTGGATAAATGTTATCAATGACGATGTTCAGGTTGAGGACGGCAACTTTGTTATCAGTACGCCGCTTCCTGCCGGAGAAGAGGGGAAGGTTATTGAGTGGTACTACGTGCGCGAGCGTTCTGAAGAGGAGTGGGCGTCGCTCAAACCACGTCATATTAAGTATCAATCAGATACGCCGGGTCTGGCATTTAAAGCGCTCGGTGGTACAGAGCGTGACGGCCATTGGGTTGAACGGGTTCTGGTGACCCATATCGGCGATGATGCCCGCTCGCTCAAATTACATATTGAAGCAAGCGGACCAGACGATAAACATCCGGTGAAGGGTACCGTACTACTACAAGCGCAGTCAGACAGTATTGCGCAGAAGGTCACTTCTGTGGAGGTGATTTTTACGCCGGGTACTGAAGAAGCCAACGGAAGCGTTACTGCGCCAGTCGTCGGAACAGAAATGCGAGCCAGAACGCTTTGTGTAAATAACACGGACTGTACTGATGCGTTTAATTATCAGTGGGAAATCTCGGATGAAATGAAATCCTGGCAATCCGTACCGGGTGCGACAAAGGCCACCTGGCTTATCCCTTATAGCCTTAACGGGGAATCGCTACAGAATAAATATATCCGCGTCAGAATTATTTCTGATAAAGAAAATGCCAAGAGTTCTACCGCAGCATCTGATGCGAATTAATGTTTTAAAAAGGATCAACAGTGCGTATGTCGAAACATAATCTTATTATCTATAGCCTGCTTCTGGCGGCTGTGCCGATAAGCGTCTTGGCGGATTCGTCGACAACGTCCGCGGCAACCGTCGGGATGTTTTCTCCACCTACGGCGCCGAGCGTTGGGCACAGGCCTGGAACACCTCGTGATACCTACGAATTGCAGTTTAATGGACTTGGCTTTTCTATTGAAAAGTATACACCTTTTCCGGGAATGACTATTGCGAGGAATGCCAGAAATGTAGGCATCAGAGATCCGGATAATAACTATCAGTCTGCGGAAACTTTTACTACAGTATGTACGTATTATCAGATCAATAAAGATAACTCTCAGCATATACTTAAACGTGAAAAGCCATGTGAGCATAAATTTAATATCCAAAAGGAACATCGGGGTTCAAAGATTAAACTAGAAATTTATAATGAAACGGATATGGCTTCAGCGTCAGGGTACACGCCTGTGCCATCGGTATCTGAGTTCCAGTATATTGAAACAGAAACTATATCTAATACGCCAAGCCCAGATTTAACAGTTATGAGTATAGATAAGTCTGTATTATCGCCGGGTGAAAGTGCCACCATCACAACTATTGTTAAGGATATCGACGGGAATCCTGTAAATGAAGTTCACATTAATAAGACTGTAGCGCGTGAAAATTTAAAAGGCTTATGGGATTATGGCCCTCTTAAGAAAGAAAATGTTCCAGGTAAATATACACAAGTTATAACCTATCGTGGGCATAGTAATGAACGTATTGACATATCTTTTAAATATGCAATGAGTTTCACGAAAGAAATTTC
Organism: Salmonella sp. 2020_1459; assembly: GCF_043847915.1. Lineage (NCBI taxonomy): Bacteria > Pseudomonadati > Pseudomonadota > Gammaproteobacteria > Enterobacterales > Enterobacteriaceae > Salmonella > Salmonella sp. 2020_1459. The sequence goes on from NZ_JBCMFA010000001.1 coordinate 246,688, forward strand.
CATCAGAGGAAGACTATAAAACTATATTAATTATTATGACTAATATAATTCTTTTTATCACCATCATCTTATTATGGATGTTCACCTGGTTTTTTAGCGGATTGCTAAATAATTATTATGGCTAAAAGAATACAAACGTTAAAAGGAGAAGTTTTTATGACACCAGCAACAACACAAGATTATATTTCATTGGGTCAGGAACACGCTGTCACCTTTGGCAAAACGCAGCTGACCCTCAAACCCGGTGTACTGGCTGAAGGCGAACCATTACCCTGCACAAAGGGGCTGGTGAGCCATAATTTATTACCGGGTTACTGTATCCCGGGGATAAAAAAGCGGATTATTGTCGTCCCGTCACTGGATACGCCGGTTTGTGAATGGCAGGTAAAAGACTATAGTGACCGCCTTAAATCAGCGGGTAGCCACTCAAACCGGGCGGTATATGTGCTGAGTATGGATACGCCATTTGCTCAGGCCCGTTTTATTCGGGAACATGATATTCATCCCGGCATAACCTTTGTTTCTGACTACGCTTGCCGCCAGTTTTTGGATAATTCCGGGCTGAAAATTAATGAGCTCAGTATTTTTGCCAGAGCGTTGATAGAGTGCGATGAAAATAATGTGGTTACGCGTGTTATTGTACCACGAGATATCACTCATCTTCCTGTTTACTAATCACTTATATCAGCACCGTCCCTGCACAGAGAACCGAATAACCGGCAATGCAGGGGCGCAGGCATTCTCTTGTGTGCCCCCACATTTAATACATATGCTATTGCATCACGCATAAGGAACTGAAAATGATGCCAGCGGATGGGGCAGGTTAACGTTATGGCACCCCTGAATTTCTGCAATAATCGTCTGGTAACCGGAAAGCCACTTATGACTTTGTGATTTGGCCTGCTGGTGCTGTAAATTATTTATCAATAGCTCCATTGATTCGCGGGTCTGCCAGTAATAATTATTAACCATTCTTCCGCTGGCGGCATCGGTATAGCTTTCCATCCCAATATAGCCATCAATAGACTGCGTATAGCGCTCAATCCAGCCATCCAGTTGATAAAACTCTTCGTCGTACTCTTTTTTTTCGAAAATAAAACTTGTCAGAAACAGCGACATGGTATTTCTCCTGTTACGCAATATCAATCAAACACCTATCAACGTGGATTCAAAACGTAAACCTGGCATCATTTTTTCAAGGCCGTCAGTCAGCATGTTTCCTGCCGCGTACAATTCATCAACCGGCATTTCCGGCAAGCTTTCAAGGATAAACCACATCGTTTTATCTGAAGCGCTTAGTCGGGTACGTACTCCCTGACGCCAGTTCCAGCGCCGACAGGTGACGCCTCTGTCATCGCGCCAGATAACTTCGCCCGGTTCTGGCGACTCGGTGGCGGGTTGTCCTTCTTTCAGGGTATCAAATGTTTCACTACCGTCTGCGAAAACCAGCCGCGGCGATCCACAATAAGCCGCGCTATTTTCGCCGCCTACCGGTACGGCATAGCGCAGGCTCACCGCGTTATAAAGATCAACGACCGGGTCCAGCGACGCCATTGTTCCATCCTTCAACACGCGTTTTCGTAGCGCTTCAGCCGAGCAGGGGGTGCGCTTTGGTTTTGCGCCGAATGCTTTAAACACTGCATTCCAGGCGTCTATATGCGCCTGTGCCCACGCCGGTTGGCCGTTAATTACGGCCTGACAGGCCTCTTTTAGCGCGATTTCTCCGACCTGCGCATCGCGAATCGGAGCGGCAATAACATTAATACTTAATGCACGAAAGCCGGGAGCGATACGGGCCAGTTCCGGGCTGATTGACGGTAACATAGAAGACATCGCATAATCCTGTAATGACTATTTTCTTCTATGATATCGACCAATGACCAAAAAAGTCAACTTATCGACCACGGCGGGCGCCGACGTCAGCACAATAAATGCAGCTGTTTCCCAACGTATCAAACAATTTCGTAGCCAAAAAAAGATATCGCTGGATGAGCTTGCGCGGCGTTCCGGCGTCAGTAAAGGAATGCTGGTGGAAATTGAAGGCTGTAAAGCCAATCCAAGCATTGCGCTGTTATGTAAGATCGCGGCGGCAATGGGAGTGTCCGTGGCGGATGTTGTCAACGTCGCCAGCGAGCCGATGGTCCATCTTATCGACCGGGATGCTATTCCGGTGTTGTGGCGCGGCGAGAAAGGCGGCAGCGCAAAACTGATGGCGGGAACCAGCGGGCCGGATATGCTGGAACTCTGGCAATGGATAATGCATCCTGGTGAACAGTTTGAATCGGCAGGGCATCCGGCAGACACCTGTGAATTACTGTTTGTTAATCAGGGAACACTGACATTAACAGTCAATGGTAGACGCTTTATTATTCGGGAGGGCTGCTCCGCTGTAGCCAGAACCGACATGCCTCATGCCTACGTTAACGACACTAATGAGGTGCTTGAATTTACCATGACGGTGAATGAAAAGAGCCGTTGATCACCGTAAGGCGCTAACAACCCGTCATCCGGACAGGGAAGCCTCGGTGCCCGATAAGCGTTATCGGGCACCGGCTATCTTTTATTTTGTCGCAGGCGCGGCCTCCGGGTCATCGATATAGAGCGTCTGGCTTGGGAAGGCGAAGTCAGCGCCGTTTTCCTGGACAATCGCAATAATTTTCAGGTAAACATCCTGCTGTACGGCAAGCCATTCCTGCCATACTGTTGTTTTGGTAAAGCAATACACCATAATATTCAGCGAAGAGTCGGCGAATTCATTAAAATAGACCAACAGCGTCTGTTTCTGATCGATATCTCTGTGCGCCTGCAGCATGTTTCTGATAGCGTCAACAATGAGGCCAATTTTGTCGGCATCTTCGTAACGTAATCCAATAACCGTTTTTATTCGACGGTTGGTCATCCGTCCCGGATTCTCAACGCTAATGGATGAAAAGACGGAATTAGGCACGTACAACGGGCGGTGGTCGAATGTGTTAATTCGCGTAATTCGCCAGCCGATTTCGGCGACCGTACCTTCGATATTTCTGTCAGGAGAACGAATCCAGTCTCCGATACTGAAGGGGCGATCGAAATAGAGCATAATACCGGAGAAAAAATTGCTCAGGACATCTTTGCCCGCCATACCAACAGCGATACCGCCGATACCGCCAAAGGTCAGCAGACCGGACAGACTCATGCCAAAATGTTCGCCATACAGTAAGACAATCGCGACAATAATGGTTATTTTTATGACCCGTGCCAGAATACGGGTACTGGTGACATCTCTACCTTTATTGACCTGTGCTTTTTCAAATTGGTTAATAATCAGGAAAAGTTTTATCGTCAGAATAAGCGCAATGAGCGAGGTGCAGATAAAATCAATGACCCCGGAAGAGATAAAACGCAAATTATAATCTTCAATAGCATTATTCAGGATGCTCCCGATGGTTCCAATAATAATCGCGTAAATAAAAAACTGTGCCGCATGGAACGTGAATCCTTTCTTCCACTGTACGTTACGGCTGAGCCAAAATCTCACGACCAGCAACGCCATACCGCAACTGAAAAGTATCGCCAGATTAAATGCGTTTTTGAGAAAAAATTCAGTGAACATTATTGTTTTCCGCTCCTTCCTACGATAACAGCTCAGAATGACCTGATTAACAGGTATTTTACCCAGGATAAACGCGTAGATCATCGATAAGTAAAAAGAAGAAATAGTGCTATCAGCTTTAATCTCAGCGGTTTACTTTTTATGTAAATACAATGTCACGTTTTATGGAGCAGACATCGCGTGATTGTCATGGTATTGTTGCTATCAGGTAACAAAGTCATCTGTAAAGGACAATACTATGATCATGATAAAGCTGAAATCGGCGAAGGGGAAAAAATTTCTGTTATGCCTGCTGGCAGTGTTTATCGTTGCGGCATCGGTGGTAACGCGCGCGACTATCGGCGGTGTGATTGAGCAATATCATATTCCACTGTCCGAGTGGACAAGCTCTATGTATGCCATTCAGTCGGCAATGATTTTCGTTTACAGTCTGGTGTTCACTATTCTGCTGGCGATTCCTTTGGGGATCTATTTCCTCGGCGGAGATGAGTAACAGGAATGAGGTATTGGCCGGATGGCAGCGCCATCCGGCAGGACGGAAGAGGGATTAATCGTCCTCGTCGTCCAGTTCAACCGGTGTTTGATACTCATCAGGCTTAATGACTAACAGGTCGCAGCGCAGATGGTCAATGACCTGTTCGGCCGTGTTCCCCAGAAACGCGGCCGAGAGTCCGGTACGTCCAACGGTGCCAAGCACAACGATCCCCGCCTGGAGATGTTCAGCAAGATCCGGGATAACTTCTTCAGGCAAGCCTTTTTCTACATGCGTAACTTTTTCATCGATGCTGAATTTCTGGCGCAGCGCTTTCATCGCCAGTAAATGCTGGCCTCTGATGGCGTCGTTATACACGCTGGGATCAAATTCCGGCAGCTCAATGGCGATATTGATTGGCGTAACGGGGTAGGCGCCGACCAGGTGCACTTCGGTATGATTAACCTGCTCCGCCAATTGTAAGGTCTCTTTTACCAGCTTTTCGTTGAGAGCATTATGATAGGGCTCTTCGCTTGCCAGGTTCACGGCGACCAGGGCTTTGCCGCCTTCTGGCCACGGCTGATCTTTGACCATCCACACGGGGCTTGGGCATTTACGCAGCAAATGCCAGTCGGTAGGGGTAAAAATGACCGCTTCCAGTCGATCGTGCTGATGCGCCATTTTCAACACCAGATCGTGACTGCCGGCGATAACCTCCTGGATGATGGCCTCAAAGGGACGATTGTGCCAGACCACTTTAATTTCAATGGGGACACCGGCTTCAAGATAATATTTCGCCTGCTCACGTATCCAGGCTGTGCGTTGACTTATTACGCCCTGACGCATTGCGGTGCGTTCGTCAGGAGAAAGCAGGGTGGTCATCTCATACGAGAAATCGTAAATAGGCAGGAAAGCTTTAATTTTGCCGCCAATCCGTTGATGCAAATAAACTGCTCGCCGTAATGCGGGTTGGTCGTCCTGATTGGGATCGATGACCACCAGCATATTTTGATACATAGCCATACAGGGTCTCCTTACAACTGTCATCGCAGTTTGTAACTAAAGAGTAACTCAAATATGGTGAATGAAACAGAGGAAGCGCTTCTGCCAGATCAATAAATGAGAAAAATTTAACGATATGGCAGAAGATAACATCAATGGTTTAGCTGACGTTTAAGCGACGTTGCGGGTATGACCGGCGAGGGCCGCCAGCGCATCGCTGTTTTCAATAGTAATATACTTACCTTTCACCGCCAGCATACCGCTTTTCTGGAAACGCCCCAGCAGACGGCTAATGGTTTCGACCGTTAAGCCCAGATAGTTGCCGATATCGCCACGGGTCATCGTCAGGCGGAATTCACGCGGTGAAAAACCACGCTGCGCAAAGCGGCGGGACAGGTTGTAAATAAACGCAGCCAGACGTTCTTCGGCGTTTTTCTTCGACAATAACAGGATCATATCCTGATCGCCTTTAATTTCACCGCTCATCAGACGCATCATTTGCTGACGCAGGTTAGGCATTTTGCCGGACAGGTCATCCAGCGTCTCAAAGGGGATTTCACATACCATTGAGGTTTCCAGCGCCTGTGCAAAGCTCGGATGATGACCGCTGCCAATGGCGTCAAAACCCACCAGGTCGCCTGCTAAATGGAATCCAGTAATCTGCTCATCGCCTTGCTCGGTAATGGTGTAGCTCTTAATCGTTCCGGAGCGGATAGCATAGAGCGATTTCAGTTCATCACCTGCTTTAAACAGAGTTTGCCCTTTCTGAATGGGCTTTTTGCGCTCGATGATATTATCAAGCTGATCAAGCTCATGCTCGTTAAGTGTGAACGGGATGCAAAGCTGGCTGATACTGCAATCCTGGCAATGGATAGCACAACCGCCAGACTGAATGCGCCGTATAATTCGCTTTTCCGGGATCATAGGTCTGCTCAAGCCGTAATTGATATTTGTCAATTTTAACATCTTTTTGGTGAGCGCGTAAGTCTGAGCTATCCCGGAGAAGGAATAATTCAAGTATAAGTTTGATGAATACTTTTATCTATTTGAAAACACGTAATTTATTTGTTGTTGCTTTACATAAAAGTGTGACCGATAAGGCACTTTTTGCCTGTATTTTCATAATAAAAGATAGCCTTCATGGCGTAATAGCCACTCTTTTCGCTGCACGCCACCGGCGTATCCGGTCAGAGTGCCGTTACGCCCGATGACGCGATGGCAGGGAACAACAATACTGATGGGGTTAGCGCCATTCGCAGCACCGACTGCGCGTGCGGCGCCCGGTCGTCCCAGTTGCGCCGCCAGTTGACCATAGTGCATCACCTGCCCGCAGGGGATAGCGCGCAACGCCTGCCATACTTCCCGTTGAAAAGGTGTGCCCCCCGTGGCGGTTTCCAGGGTATCAATTACGGCGAGATTGCCTGCAAAATAATCTGCAAGCTTATCGCTGAGTCCACCGGGGTTAGTCGCAGAAACGCGTTCATAGCCTTCGTGACGGTAGTGGATATTTAGCAGTTGCTCCATACGATCGCGGTACTGTTCCCACTCAATGGCCCGCAGTCGAAACTGCTCATCGCAAACCACCCATAACGGACCTAATGGCGTGGCTATCTTCTCTTCAAGTAATCTCAGCATCCGTTCTCTCACATCGTCTTAATCTAACGTAAGAGACAAGATATCATGCCAGGAATACCCGCAACCATACTCCTTAAAAGATAGTCAGGGATAACACATTTAGCGACAGTAATATCGTAGGCGGAGAAAAAGAGAGCCTGGCGAGGCGGTTAATTGCCTGACATTGTCGCTGTTATTGGAAATAACTGTAAACCGTTGTCGGTATAACAGGGCACGGTTATGATAACGGCAGTCGCAAAAACGCTGGAGGATGAACCATGAACCTTGACGATAAAGCGCTGTTTCTTGACGCCATGGAGGATGTCCAGCCGCTGAAACGCCATACTGATGTACACTGGCAGCCAACGCGTAATCTTAAAACGCCCCAGCGTATCGACACGCTCCAGCTTGATAATTTCCTGACGACGGGCTTTCTGGATATTCTGCCGCTGAATGAACCGCTGGAATTTCGTCGGGAAGGATTGCAGCAGGGTGTCATCGACAAGTTACGCAGTGGGAAATACCCTCAGCAGGCCAGCCTCAATTTGTTACGCCAGCCGGTCGAAACGTGCCGAAAAATGCTGTTTCGTTTTATCCTGGAGGCGCAGAAAGAGGGGTTGCGTAATGTCCTGATCATTCATGGTAAAGGGCGAGAGGCGAAGTCGCATGCCAATATCGTCCGAAGCTATGTGGCCCGCTGGTTGACAGAGTTTGAGGATGTACAGGCTTATTGTTCGGCGCTGCCGCATCATGGCGGCGGCGGGGCATGTTATGTCGCGTTACGTAAAACGGTGCAGGCTAAACAGGATAACTGGGAGCGCCATGCGAAGCGTAGTCGGTAAATCGTTGCCGCTGGCGGACAGGACCGCCAGCGCAAGCTCGCGCGAACCCGATTTTATGCCTGATGCTCAGGATTCTGCAAGAGAACGGGCGATAACGCTGTCCGCGGTAATAACACGGAGAAACAGTCATTCGCTTATTTAAGCGTCTATTAAAATATACTGGCTTTCGACTTAACTATTAAGCAGAAAATGGTGATAAGTACATCACTTGTCAATATGGATGGATGAATATCCTGGCATAGCGAATATAGGTGATTTTATCTGTTGCACTAAGGGAAATGGCGATGGTCCGGTATTGAATATGGAGAATGTCAAAGAAACGAATGGCAATAGGTATCTGAAATGCTATAAAAATAAAACCTGTCTCCTATCCTGGTTGTAGGCCGTCAAAAATGTTGAGAAATATCAGCGTCAGGACATGCATTATTCTATTCATGGTATGTACGTTTCTTTTAGTGGATACTTTACAAATAGCTTTTCTGCACGATCTCCCTATTTTAATTACGTGTAATATCATTTATCTGATCTCGGCATTACTGCTTTGGTGGTATATGACCTGCTATCTGGTTGTGCCAATTAATACCGTGAAGAAAAGTATTGAAGAGGTCGCAGCAGGAAACTTGTCTATTCATATCTCCGAATTTGGCAATAATTGCGCCGGGCGACTCATCCCCGGGATTAATAGCCTGTCGGAGAATATTTCCGCGCTGGTACGTGAAATCAGATCCTCTTCGCAAACGGCAATGACCCTTTCCGAACAACTGGCGGCGCGCAGTATGTCGCTATCCGTAAAGACGGAACAGCAGTCGGCCTCGTTAATTCAAACTGCCGCCAGTATGGATGAAATGGCGGCGAGTACCAAAAACAATGCGGATAATACCCGAATGGCGAGCATACAGGCGGATTGTGCAACCCAATGCGCCCGTAAAGGCGGTGAATTAATGGTGCGGGTTACAGAAAATATGCGTTCTATTACCGACTGTGCCTCGCAGATGACGGAGATTATTTCATTGATTGACGGTATCGCATTCCAGACTAATATTCTGGCGCTTAACGCGGCGGTAGAGGCTGCGCGGGCGGGCGATCATGGAAAAGGTTTCTCCGTGGTGGCCGGGGAAGTGCGTAACCTGGCGCATCGTAGCGCCGAGGCGGCAAAAAATATCAAGGCGCTGATCGACGTTACGCATGACAATGTGCGGCAGGGGGCCGCCATAGTGCAGGAGGCTGAAAAAAATATGCAGGAGATTGTTGGCGGCTCCGGGCAATTAAACGTGCTGATGAGTGAAATTTCCACCACCACGCGGGAGCAGGAAAAAGGCATCAACCAGATAACACTGGCGTTGAGCGATCTGGAAAGCGCAACCCATAGCAATGTCTTAATGGTTGAAGCGCTATCTGCTTCTTCGGATGTTTTAAAGGCGCAGGTGATCGAGTTACAGACTAAAACCGACAAATTTCGTTTAAGCCCGCCGGGTTACAGTGAACATGCGCTGTCGCGCTCTCATGTATCACCTCTTTCGACCATCACCAGGCGCGGCCAGGCCTGATAATACATGTTTGGTAAGCGCCTGTTGCTAAGGCGCTTTTTTCGCAGGTTCCCGTAATTCTTTTTGCGCAATGAGAAAATGAGAGATTGCTTAACCTTTCCCGAAAGCTAGACTAACGGCATCAGAGTTGTAACGTGGAGGCGCTGTGGAAGCCATTAAGGGATCGGATGTGAACGTGCCGGATGCCGTTTTCGCATGGCTACTGGATGGTCGTGGTGGAGTAAAACCGCTCGAAGATAATGATGTGATCGATAGTCAGCATCCCTGTTGGCTACATCTTAATTATACCCACCCGGACAGCGCCCGCTGGTTGGCTTCAACGCCTTTACTCCCCAATAACGTGCGTGATGCGCTGGCTGGTGAAAGCTCGCGCCCGCGCGTAAGTCGTATGGGGGAAGGGACGCTCATTACGCTGCGCTGTATTAATGGCAGTACTGACGAACGCCCGGATCAATTAGTGGCAATGCGTTTATATATGGACGAGCGATTCATTGTGTCTACCCGTCAGCGAAAGGTTCTGGCGCTGGACGATGTGGTCAGTGATTTGCAGGAGGGCACCGGGCCCGTAGATTGCGGTGGCTGGTTAGTGGATGTGTGCGATGCGTTAACCGATCACGCCAGTGAATTTATTGAAGAGCTACACGATAAAATTATCGATCTGGAAGATAATCTTCTCGACCAGCAAATCCCACCGCGCGGTTTCCTCGCATTGCTACGTAAACAGCTAATTGTTATGCGCCGCTATATGGCGCCGCAGCGCGACGTCTATGCCCGGCTTGCGAGTGAACGGCTGCCGTGGATGAGCGACGATCACCGGCGCAGAATGCAGGATATCGCCGACAGGCTGGGAAGGGGGTTGGATGAAATTGACGCTTGTATCGCGCGTACTGGCATCATGGCGGATGAAATTGCCCAGGTGATGCAGGAGTCTCTGGCGCGCAGAACTTATACCATGTCGCTTATGGCGATGGTTTTTCTGCCCAGCACCTTCTTAACGGGGTTATTTGGCGTTAACTTGGGCGGTATTCCCGGCGGCGGATGGCGGTTCGGCTTTTCTCTGTTTTGTATTCTGTTAGTTGTCCTGATCGGTGGTGTTACTTTATGGTTGCATCGCAGTAAATGGTTGTAACAAAAGCGCTTTTCAGACCATTTCGGGTGAAAAAACGCCGAGAAATTTGAGCGAAGTCAATAAACCATCTACCTATTCGGGGCAATATCTCTCTCGCAGGTGAATGCAACGTCAAGCGATGGGCGTTGCGCTCCATATTGTCTTACTTCCTTTTTTGAATTACTGCATAGCACAATTGATTCGTACGACGCCGACTTAGATTAGTCGGCTTTTTTTTGCCTGTAGACTATCTGCGTCTACCCTTTAAGAGTCTGAATGACATTCTGGAGGGTAATATGAGCTGTCTTTTGACCTTATTATATCTACACTCGTCCTTGTCGGACCCGATTCCCACTGACCCTGTTCCCATTCCTGAGCCGCTTCCCCGTCCTCAGCCGATGCCCGACCCGCCGCCGGACGAAGAACCGATTAAAATGTCGCATCAAACGCCCGGATCTGCGAGGATACGCGCCTGCTGACTATGAGTCGTTACCGCGAGAGTAAATTGTGACCGCTTTTTCAACCCTGAATGTTTTGCCCGCCGCCCAGCTCAATAACCTTACTGAGCTGGGCTATCTTGAGATGACGCCTGTTCAGGCCGCAGCATTACCCGTCATTCTGGCGGGAAATGATGTGCGTGTGCAGGCCAGGACCGGTAGCGGCAAAACGGCGGCGTTTGGTCTTGGGCTCTTGCATCGAATTGACGTCACTCTGTTCCAGACACAGGCGTTAGTGCTGTGTCCGACGCGGGAGCTGGCGGATCAGGTAGCCGGGGAGTTACGTCGCCTGGCCCGTTTTCTGCCAAATACCAAAATTCTGACCTTGTGTGGCGGGCAACCCTTTGGCGCACAGCGCGACTCGCTTCAGCACGCTCCGCATATCATTGTCGCGACGCCGGGGCGCCTGCTGGATCATTTACAAAAAGAAACCGTATCGCTGGATGCGCTGCATATTCTGGTAATGGATGAAGCAGACCGAATGCTGGACATGGGATTCAGTGACGCCATTGATGAGGTGATCCGCTTTGCGCCTGCGACGCGCCAGACGTTATTGTTTTCAGCAACCTGGCCTGAGGCCATTGCGGCGATTAGCGGTCGTGTACAGCAGCAGCCAATACGTATTGAAATCGATACGGTAGATGCGCTACCGGCTATCGAACAACAGTTCTTCGAAACGTCTGCGCATGAAAAAATTTCGCTGCTACAAACGTTGCTTAGCCAGCATCAGCCAGCGTCCTGCGTGGTGTTTTGCAATACCAAAAAAGATTGTGAGGCCGTTTGTGATGCGCTTAATGCGGTAGGACAAAGCGCGTTGGCGCTCCACGGCGATCTGGAACAACGCGACCGCGACCAGACGTTGGTGCGTTTTGCAAATGGTAGCGCGCGCATTCTGGTTGCCACCGACGTTGCCGCGCGAGGATTAGACATTAAATCGCTCGAACTGGTGGTTAACTATGAACTGGCCTGGGACCCGGAGGTGCATGTCCATCGTATTGGCCGTACGGCGCGCGCGGGAAGTAGCGGTCTGGCGATCAGTTTCTGCGCGCCGGAAGAGGCGCAGCGGGCAAATATTCTTTCAGAAATGCTGCAACTCAAACTGAACTGGCTGAATGCGCCCGCCCGGCAGTCGTTGCTTCCTCTGGCCGCAGAGATGGCTACCCTATGTATTGACGGCGGCAAAAAAGCGAAAATGCGTCCGGGAGATATTTTAGGCGCGCTGACCGGCGATATTGGATTAGACGGGGCGGATATCGGCAAAATTAATGTGCATCCAATGCACGTTTACGTCGCCGTACGTCAAGCAGTAGCGCAAAAAGCCTGGAAGCAGTTGCAAAACGGGAAGATCAAAGGCAAGTCATGCCGGGTACGGCTATTAAAATGATCGATAGCATGGCGTCTCAGCGGAGTGCTGAGACGCCTGCAGATTATTTCACTTCGATAACATCAAGCCGCAACGCCTCTAAGGAGGTGTCATCTTCTTCCGGCTGCCAGCCAGCGGGCTGCAATGGAATCTCTTCACGATCGAACGCTAAATCACCGCCGTCGATGACCTCGGAACCGTGAGTTATCCCTTTGAAATCGAACAGGTTAGTGTCACAAAGGTGAGACGGCACGACATTCTGCATGGCGCTAAACATCGTCTCGATCCGTCCAGGATAGCGTTTATCCCAGTCGCGTAGCATGTCGGCAATCACCTGGCGTTGCAGGTTGGGTTGCGAACCGCACAGATTACAAGGAATGATAGGAAAGGCTTTGGCCTCAGCAAAACGGACAATATCTTTCTCGCGGCAGTAAGCCAGCGGGCGGATCACAATATGTTTGCCGTCATCGCTCATCAGCTTTGGCGGCATCCCTTTCATTTTTCCGCCATAGAACATATTCAGAAACAGGGTTTGCAGAATATCGTCGCGATGGTGGCCCAGGGCGATTTTGGTCGCGCCCAGTTCAGTCGCCGTACGATACAGGATACCCCGACGCAAACGCGAGCACAGCGAGCAGGTGGTTTTTCCTTCCGGAATCTTCTCTTTCACAATGCCGTAGGTGTTTTCTTCGACGATTTTATATTCTACGCCCAGCTGCTCAAGGTAGGCTGGCAGGATATGTTCCGGGAAACCTGGCTGCTTTTGATCGAGGTTGACGGCGACCAGTGAAAAATTGATCGGGGCGCTTTGCTGCAAATTACGTAAAATTTCCAGCATCGTATAGCTATCTTTGCCGCCAGAAAGGCAAACCATAATGCGATCGCCTTCTTCAATCATATTAAAATCGGCAATCGCTTCGCCAACGTTACGGCGCAGGCGCTTTTGCAACTTGTTGAGGTTGTATTGCTCTTTCTTTGTATTCTTTTGAATTTCTTGCATTATTTCAGTTCTCTGGTACTAAATGGGGCAAATTGGGGGCAAACTTTGTAACTACGATAACCGCGCATTCAGTATCGCTACCTGTTCGTCGTTCATGTCATCAATCCACATACCGTAAATTTCATACACCATCTGCGCAGTTTCATGTCCCATTTGGCTGGCGATAAATGCCGGGTTCGCTCCTGCCGTCAACAGCCAGCAGGCAAAAGTATGTCGCGTATGGTACGGATTACGGCGACGAATGCCAGCACGTTTTTATGGCAAGATACGCAATGGTTCAAAAGCGTCTTTATTCTGTCATCCGTATTACTTAAGATATCATCACGACCCGAAAAATATTGGAACGAAGAGATGTATGACTAAAGAAGCTGTAATCTTTCTATTTATCGCCATCGTGGTAGAAGTTATCGCCACGATCTCATTAAAATTATCAGATAGTTTTACGCGTCTGGTACCGAGCCTCGTTACTATCATCGGATATTGTATTGCGTTCTGGTGTCTTACCATCCCAATGCGAACCATCCCTGCGGGTATCATTTATGCTATTTGGTCTGGGGTAGGGATTGTTCTTATTGGATTGATAGGATGGTTATTTCTCGGCCAAAAACTGGATATGCCGGCTATTATTGGCATGTTGCTTATCATCTGCGGCGTAATCGTAATCAATCTGTTTTCAAAAAGTGTCAGTCACTAGGCGATGATGATTGATTTGAGCCCGCACTCTCTTATGCGGGCTCGGGTATTTAGCGTACCACCAGTACGGAGCATTCCGCATGACGCACAACGGCTGCGGCGTTGGAACCCAACAGATAGGTAGTAATATCCGGGCGATGCGAGGCGATAATCACCATATCGGCCGGTAATTTTTTTGCCATTTCCAGAATCTTATCTTTAGGAGAGCCTTCTGCAACGTGCGCCTGCACGCGGTCCGCGGGAAGGTTGAATTTCTTGATAATCGCTTCCAGTTGAGATTTGGCTTCGGCTTTCAAATCGTCCATTGCGGGAAGCTCTGCTGAATAAGCCAGTCCCAGTGAAGCGTAATAGGGCAAAGACGGGATTACAGTCAAAAAGTGCACTTTAGCGTCGTCAATCTTTGCTTCAGCTTCAACATGCGAAATCACGCGTTGAGTTAATTCTGAATCTGAAATATCGATGGGTACAAGAATCGTTCTGTTCATAAAACCTCCTGTTTAAGTATCCACTGAAATTCTACTCCCTAAAGGCACTTTATGTACAATGACATACGTCACATTTTAGGTGCTGCTCCACGATACTCTGCGGGGACTGCCTACAGGGGAGGGCGACGTAATATTACGCGTATTCCACGTAAATAATCAGCGAGTTGACGTTAAAACGTTATTTCTGCCTTGTCAGGAAAGACCTAAAAAGAGATGTTACCGTTTAATTCAATAATTAATGAAATAATTCGCAGTGAAATAGATATAATTTATACGAATGCTTTTGGGGGTATTATATGAAATAAAAATTATACAATATCATTCGGTTACGATATTCTACGCCTGTTATATGCCTTTATTGTCACATATTCATTTTGTCGTTGGGCCATTGCGTTAACCTTTGCTTTCCAGCGTATAAATTGACAAGCCCGAACGGATGTTCGGGCTTTTTTTGTTTCCAGGTTAATCCTTAGAATATTTTTTAATCTGCGCCGGGTTTTTCCGCTTTTCCTGCCAGCAAGGCAAGAAAGTCATAGCGTTTTTGCAAATCCAATGCGGCATCTCGCCATAATTGTTTAGCTACTTCAGGCTGTTGCGCATTCAGGCGACGGAAACGCTGTTCATTAAGCAACGTTTCCGCCAGGGCATCAGACGGTGGCCGAGAGTCCAGCGCCAGCGGCGGCTTGCCTTCATCCGCACGGCGGGGATCAAAGCGGTATAACGGCCAGAAACCGGTCGCCGTTAACTGGCGCATCTGGTCATGGCTTAGCGCCAGATCGTAACCATGTTCCTCACAGGGGCTATAGGCAATGATCAGCGACGGCCCTGGCCAGGCTTCGGCCTCCTGGATGGCTTTCACCGTCTGGTTTAACTGCGCGCCCAGCGAAATTTGCGCGACATAAACATGACCATACATCATCATGCTGACGCCAAGATCTTTACGGGCTTTACGCTTGCCATGTTCGCCAAACTTAGTGACGGCGCCAAGCGGCGTCGCCTTCGACGCCTGGCCGCCAGTATTGGAGTAACACTGCGTATCCAGAACCAGAATATTGACATTCTCCGTCAGGCTTAACACATGGTCTAAACCGCCAAAGCCGATGTCGTATGCCCAACCATCGCCGCCAATCAGCCAGATTGATTTTTCTACCAGCGCATCAGCATCCTTTAACAGTTCCTCTGCGCCCGCAACCGATTTCAGATGTTGGCGTAATGCGGCGACCTGCTCACGCCGAACGTCAGGCGTTGCTTCGGCATGCAGCGCATCGTTTAATTCCGCCGGAATGCGATCGGCGAATTGCGCCAGTAAACGCATGACGCGCGCCCGGTGCTGATCCACGCTCAGACGGAAACCGAGACCAAATTCCGCGTTATCTTCAAATAACGAATTCGCCCATGCCGGGCCGCGTCCGTTGGCATCGGTGGTATAAGGCGTTGAGGGTAAGTTACCGCCGTAAATAGAGGAACACCCCGTGGCGTTAGCGATTAACATTCTGTCGCCATATAACTGAGTCAGCAGTTTAATATACGGCGTTTCACCGCAGCCGGAACAGGCGCCGGAATATTCAAACAGCGGCGTAATAAGCTGCGATGTGCGGATATCAATTCGTTCCAGTTTGCTGCGATCGATTTCCGGTAAGTCGAGGAAAAAGTCATAATTCACTTTCTCTTCTTCCACATGCTCAAGGCGCGACATCATGTTAATCGCCTTGATCTGTGGATTTTGCCGATCTTTAGCCGGGCAGACCTCTACGCATAAATTACAGCCAGTACAGTCTTCCGGCGCGACCTGCAGCACATATTTCTGGCCGCGCATATCGCGGGACTTCACGTCCAGCGAATGCAGACTGGCTGGCGCGTTCTCCATCGCCTGCGGGGAAACGACTTTTGCACGAATCGCCGAGTGAGGGCAGGCGGCGACGCAGTGATTACATTGTGTACACAGTTCCTCTTTCCAGACAGGAATCTCTTCGGCGATATTGCGTTTTTCCCAGCGGGTGGTGCCCATTGGCCATGTTCCGTCCGGCGGCAGCGCGGAAACAGGCAATGCGTCGCCGAGGCCCGCCAACATGGCGGCGGTAACGGTTTTCACGAAATCCGGCGCGGCGTCGGAGACGACCGGCGGGCGATGCGCGCTATGCGGATTAACCGCCTGCAACGGCACTTCCGCCAGCGATTCCTGCGCCAGAGCCAATGCCTGCCAGTTACGCTCAACCAGATCCTGACCTTTGCTGCTATAGCTTTTGGCAATCGCGCCCTGCAGCTCAACCAGGGCGCTATCGCCCGGAAGAATATGCGTCAGGTGGAAGAAAGCCATTTGCATGACGGTATTGATGCGGGCGCCAAGTCCACATTCGCGGGCGATTTTCGCCGCGTTAACCACGTAAAAACGCGCCTTTTTCTGATTCAACACCGCCTGAACTTCTTGCGGCAGACGCGACCAGACCTCGTCGGCGCTGTACGGCGTATTAAGCAGAAAGATACCGCCGGGCTTTAGACGCTCCGCCATCTGATATTTATCGATAAACTGTAATTGATGGCAGCCGACAAAATCCGCCTGAGCAATTAAGTAAGCGGAACGAATGGGTTTTTCGCTGACGCGCAGGTGCGATACCGTGAGCCCGCCAGCTTTTTTAGAGTCATAAACGAAATAACCTTGCGCATACCACGGCGTAGAATTACCGATAATTTTAATATTATTTTTCGTGGCGGATACGCTACCGTCGCTTCCCAGACCGTAAAATAACGCTTCCAGTTTAGCGCTGCCGGGCAGGGTATTTTCCGGTAATGGCAGCGAGAGATTAGTGACGTCATCATAAATGCCCACCGTAAACCGTGGTTTGGGTTTCGCGCGGCTGAGTTCATTAAAGACCGCCAGTACGCACGCCGGGCCGAACTCTTTGGATGATAGCCCATAACGGCCGCCAATGGTGCGCGGCAATGTTTCGCGCTCGCCATTATTAAAGGCCTCCGCCAGTGCGGTCATCACGTCCAGATAAAGCGGCTCGGCCTGCGCGCCAGGCTCTTTGGTGCGATCCAGCACGGCGATAGCGCGAACGGTTTCCGGTAATGCCTGTAACAAATGTTTGGCGGAGAAGGGGCGGAACAGACGGACTTTCAGAACGCCGACCTTTTCTCCGCGTATCAGTAGCTCGTCCACGACCTCTTCGCAGGTGCCGAGGGCGGAGCCCATCATAATGATGACGCGTTCAGCCTGGGGATGGCCATAATATTCAAATGGCTGGTACTGACGGCCCGTAGCGTCGCCAAATGCCTTCATCGCCTCTTCAACATGATCATAAACGGCGTTGTACCACGGGTTGGTCGCTTCGCGAGACTGGAAGTAGGTGTCCGGATTCGCTGAAGTTCCACGAATCACCGGATGTTCCGGATTCAGCGCGCGGGCGCGGTGAGCGTCGATCTCCGCCTGCGGCATCAGGTTCAGAATGGTTTCATCCGTTAGCGGTATAATTTTGTTGATTTCATGCGATGTACGGAAGCCATCAAAAAAATGAATAAACGGAACGCGGCTTTTCAGCGTAGCCCTGTGTGCGATCAGCGCAAAATCCTGCGCTTCCTGAACGCTGGCGGCGCATAACATCGCGCAGCCTGTCTGGCGGACCGCCATCACATCGGAATGGTCGCCAAAAATAGAAAGCGCGTGTGTGGCGACGGTGCGCGCGGCAACGTGCAGTACAAACGGCGTGAGCTGCCCCGCCAGTTTATACAGCGTTGGAATCATCAGCAGCAGCCCCTGCGATGATGTAAATGACGTGGAAAGCGAACCGGTTTGTAACGCACCGTGAACGGCGGCGATCGCGCCGCCTTCCGACTGCATCTCTACCACACGCGGCGTATCGCCCCAGACATTTTTAAGCCCATTACCGGCCCAGGCATCCGCTTGTTCAGCCATTGTTGAACTGGGCGTAATCGGGTAAATGGCGATAACCTCGCTGGTACGGAACGCCACCGACGCTACCGCGCCATTACCGTCAATTGTTTGCATATGACACCCTTACATTGCGCAAAAAAGAGGGACACGCATAATCGTGAGCGCATCCTGTAGTTATCCTTTTATTTTAGCAAAGCCCTTCAAGCCCCATTTTCGCTTTTGTGTCCCTGGCGGGAGGAGAATGACGATTTCTTGCCGAAAAGACGTAAAAAATTGCCAATAAATGTTAATGAAGCGCATAAATGCGCGCTTTGCCTCTCGACGCGTCAGTTTCTGCTGCCTATTATTTAGGGCGGTGTCGTTTGGATGAATAAACAGAGGGGAGAGAAATGCGCGCAGCGTTTTGGGTGGGATGTGCCGCGTTATTATTGTCGGCTTGCAGTAGCGAACCTGTTCAGCAGGCAACCGCGGCGCATGTTTCGCCAGGGATGAAAGCGGCGATGTCCAGCGCCGGCGAAGCGAATTGCGCTATGATTGGCGGTTCGCTTTCAGCGGCCCGGCAGCTTGATGGTTCAGTAATTGGTATGTGCGCGCTACCCAACGGCAAACGTTGTAGCGAACAGTCGCTTGCCGCCGGAAGCTGCGGGAGTTATTAAGCGCGGCGTTTCGCCTGACGCGTATAACTTTTCACTTAATGGCTTAGTGCGCTAAATCCGCCAGTTTATACATTAGCGTTGTTTCTGCCGTCGCCAGCGTTAATTGGTTCGCGGTTAAATCGACCTGCGCGCCTTTGCTGAAGAGTTCGCTGAGGGTGCCGTCCAGCGCATTAAGCTGCGGATCGGCGCACATCATTCGGGTCATCGCTAAATTTTT
This sequence comes from Salmonella sp. 2020_1459, assembly GCF_043847915.1. Lineage (NCBI taxonomy): Bacteria > Pseudomonadati > Pseudomonadota > Gammaproteobacteria > Enterobacterales > Enterobacteriaceae > Salmonella > Salmonella sp. 2020_1459. Next base: position 265,668 of record NZ_JBCMFA010000001.1, read on the forward strand.
CACTTTTAATTCGCCGTCCGATAGTTTTCCTTCGCCGGTGAATTGATTGCACATTTTGCCGGATACCGTCATGTCCTCGCCAAAGCTGAGCTCCGGGCCGGTGACCGTTTTACCGTTTACGCTTTCCAGAACAAAGCGGTGGTGCTCCAGTTGCTCGCGTTTGACGGACACTTTTCCACTGCTCACACACCCTGTCATTATGATGCTCAGGGCGACCAGCGTGACGATTTTCTTCATTGATATTCTCTGTAATCTGATAGTTAACACTGACTATAGTAATGATATGACCGGATAGATCTTCAGGGGTTATCCGAAAATGCTCCCCTGAGCGCAGGGGAGCGACAGGATTAGAACAGCGCGTTCGGGCAGCCTTCGCCCTTCTCAAGCTGGCTTAAGTTTTGTAACGTGGTTTCAGAGATGCTGATCAGCGCTTCTGCGGTCAGGAATGCCTGGTGCCCCGTAAACAGTACGTTATGGCAGGCCGACAGACGGCGGAAAACATCATCCTGGATAACATCGTTTGACTTATCTTCAAAGAACAGGTCGCGTTCGTTTTCATACACATCCATCCCCAGCGAGCCGATTTTCTGATTCTTCAGAGCTTCGATAGCCGCCTGGGAATCAATCAGCGCGCCACGACTGGTATTAATGACCATAACGCCATTTTTCATTTGATCGAATGCTGCATGGTTCAGTAAATGGTAGTTTTCCGGCGTGAGCGGGCAGTGCAGGGAAATGACATCCGATTCGGCAAACAACGTTTGCAGATCCACATACTCGACGCCGAGATCAAGCGCGGCGGTGCTGGGATAGGGATCAAACGCCAGTAAACGCATTCCAAAGCCTTTCAGGATACGCAGCGCGGCGACGCCGATTTTACCGGTACCAATGACGCCAGCGGTTTTTCCGTGCATGGTAAAGCCGGTCAGTCCCTCAAGGGAAAAGTTAGCGTCGCGGGTGCGTTGATAAGCGCGGTGAATACGGCGGTTCAATGTCATCATCATGCCAATCGCATGTTCAGCGACGGCTTCCGGAGAATAAGCCGGCACGCGGACCACCTGCAAACCGAGCTCTTTAGCGGCATCCAGGTCGACATTATTAAATCCGGCGCAACGCAGCGCGATGTATTTCACGCCGTGTTTTTTCAGCTCTTCCAGTACCGGTCGGCTCCCGTCGTCATTCACGAAGATACAAACTGCTTCACATCCATTGGCGGTTTTCGCCGTTTTCTCGGTTAGCAGAAAATCAAAAAATTCCAGTTCAAAACCGAACGCTTCGTTCACTTGCTGTAGATATTTCTTGTCATACTGTTTGGTACTATAGACGGCGAGTTTCATATGACCTTCTCCAGTGATGTTTGAATCACACAAATATGCTTAAAATTATCTTACAAAAAATCAAAAATAATTGATAGTCATACATATAATGAATAATTTTAGGTTATCATTCTCCACAACGCCTCAAATAGCCGGAGGGCGCCCCTGCAACATGAACTATTAGGCTATGTACGGGCAATCATGCCAAAATAAAGAGATAGCCGACTGAATTTTTCGTTAAATCAGGAAATTAATGGCCCATGAAGGGTAAATATAAAGCCGCCCTTGCGCTACTGTTACTGCTGATTCTTATCCCTCTGACGCTACTGATGACCCTCGGGCTGTGGGTTCCCACTCTGGCGGGAATTTGGCTACCCGTCGGTACCCGTATCGCTCTGGAACAAAGTCCACGCCTGACACGTCATGGGTTAGTGATTCCCGATCTTCGCTATCTGGTCAATGATTGTTCGTTAGCGCATATTACCCAGGCGGAACTGACGCATCCCAGCCGTTGGTTGCTGAATATTAAAAGCCTCAAACTGGATGCCGCGTGCCTGGCGAAACTGCCCGCTACGGAAGCTTCCCCCGCCGCGCCGCGTACGCTGGCGCAGTGGCAGTCAATGCTGCCCAATACCTGGATTAACATCGATAATGTCATTCTCGCGCCCTGGCCGGAATGGCAGGGCAAGCTGGCGATCTCCATGACGCCGGTCATTCAGCAGATACGTTATCAGGGCGAAAAAGTAAAATTTCAAGGGCAGCTACGCGGTCAGGCATTGACGGTGAGCCAACTGGAGATCGCCGCGCTGGCCAACCAGCCTCCCGTTAGCCTGGCGGGGGAATTTGTGTTGCCGCTGGTACCGGATGGCCTGCCGGTCAGCGGTCATGCGGCAGCGACCTTGCGTCTGCCGCAGGAACCGTCGCTGGTGGATGCGGAACTGGAGTGGCGTGATAACGCCGGACAGCTCATCGTGATGGCGCGAGGTAATCCTGACCCGATTCTCGATCTCCCCTGGGCGGTAACGCGTCAGCGGCTTACCATCAGCGATGGCCGCTGGAACTGGCCATATCAGGGATTCCCCTTGAGCGGACGTCTGGCTTTTAATATCGATAACTGGCAAGCCGGGCCGGATAATGCGCAAGTCAGCGGACGCCTGAATATTCTGACCCAGGGCGATGCCGGTAAAGCGAACGCTGTACTGACTATCGGCCCGGGAAAACTCAGCATGGATAGCAGTGAGATGCCTCTACAGCTTACCGGCGAGGCTAAACAGAAGGATTTAATCTTTTATGCCGTCTTGCCCGCTATGTTCCGCGGCAGTCTGGCCGATCCGCAGCTCACCTTTGCACCTGGCGCATTGCTACGCTCACGTGGGCGAGTGATTGATGCGTTAGATATTGATGAAATTCGTTGGCCGCTGGCGGGCGTTAAGGTGACGCCGCGCGGCGTTGATGGTCGATTACAGGCTATTTTACGGGCGCACGAAAATGAGATGGGCGATTTCGTTCTTCATCTTGATGGCCTGGCGAATGATTTTCTCCCTGATGCTGGTCGCTGGCGGTGGCGCTATTGGGGGCAAGGAAGCTTTACGCCAATGCGCGCCCACTGGGATATTGCCGGACAGGGCGAATGGCATGATAACACCATCAGGTTGACCAGTTTGTCCACCGGTTTTGATCAGTTGCACTATGGCGCAATGACTGTCACATCGCCAAGACTGGCGCTGAATAAACCTATTGTCTGGGTTCGCGACGCCACAACGCCGTCGCTACAGGGCGCGCTGTCTCTGGTGGCGGGGAAAACCGTATTTACCAGTGGGAGCGTGCTGCCGCCTTCTACCCTTAATTTTAGCGTTGAAGGGCGAGAGCCAACCCTGTTCCAGTTTAAAGGCGACCTTCGGGCGGGGGCGATAGGGCCGGTACGGCTGAATGGGCGCTGGGATGGCGAACGCCTTCGTGGACAGGCCTGGTGGCCGAAGCAGTCGCTTATCGTTTTCCAGCCGTTGCTTCCACCGGACTGGAAAATGACGCTGCGCAAAGGCTCACTGTATGCGCAGGTGGCTTTTTCCGCTGCGCAGGGGCAGGGATTTGAAGCAGGTGGACACGGCGTGTTAAAAGGCGGCAGCGCCTGGATGCCTGATAACAAAATCAACGGCGTCGATTTCATTCTGCCATTTCGCTTCCACAACGGCGCGTGGCAATTGGGGACGCGCGGGCCCGTCTCGCTGCGTATCGCCGGGATAGTTAACCAGGTCACGGCGAAAAATATCACCGCTGATTTACAGGGCGGTTATCCCTGGAGCGAGTCGAATCCATTACTGCTAAGCGATGTCAGCGTAGACGTGCTGGGCGGTCAAATCATTATGAAACAGTTGCGAATGCCGCAGCACGACCCGGCGCTTTTGCGGGTGCAAAATATTTCATCCAGCGAATTGATTAGCGCCATAAATCCAAAGCAATTCGCCATGTCTGGTCCGGTCAGCGGCGCGCTGCCGCTGTGGCTGAACAATGAAAAATGGATAATCAAAGATGGCTGGCTTACGAATCCTGGGCCAATGACGTTGCGTATCGATAAAGATACTGCGGATGCGGTGGTGAAGGATAATGTCACGGCAGGCTCGGCGATCAACTGGCTACGTTATATGGAGATTACGCATTCGTGGACGAAAATTAACGTTGATAACCTGGGCGTACTAACGATGCAGGCGGCTATTACCGGCAAAAGCCGGGTAGATGGTAAAACCGCGATCGTTAACTTGAACTATACCCATGAAGAAAATGTGTTTACGCTGTGGCGCAGTTTGCGTTTTGGCGACAATTTACAGGCATGGCTTGAACAAAATACAGCGTTGCCGCAACCTCCTTGCCGGAAAGACAAGGACTGTGAGGATAAATAATGAAAATGAGTATTGCCATGCTGTCAGCGCTTGCGTCATTTATCGTGGTGGGCTGCACGCCACGTATTGAAGTCGCCGCGCCGGAACAGCCGATTACCATCAACATGAATGTAAAGATCGAGCATGAAATACATATCAAAGTCGATAAAGATGTTGAAGAACTCCTGAAATCACGCAGCGATCTATTTTGAGGCCATAATGAAAAAGTATTTAATACTATGGGTGCTGACGCTGAGCTTGCTCACACCTTCTGTGTGGGCCTTAACCCTGGACGAAGCGCGCACGCAGGGCCGGGTCGGGGAAACGCTGAATGGCTATCTGGTGGCCTTAAAGAATGATGCCGAAACCCAGAAGCTGGTGCTTGATATTAATCATGCCCGCCGCGCCAGTTATCAGCAGTTAGCGGATAGCAATCATCTTCCCGTGGACGAGGTGGCGAAGATGGCAGGGCAAAAACTGGTTGAGCGCGCCAGGCCGGGAGAATATGTCCAGGGAATTAATGGCAAATGGATGCGTAAATAACCGCTTCCCGACAATTTTTTTACCGCAAAATGCATTTTTATATGGGTAATTTTTGAATACGAAGGTCGTATTTACATTAGGCGAACCGGAAGGCTATTTCTATACTGTCGACTGGTATCACTATTCGCGAGAGTAACCAGGTATGACGTCTGAAAAATTATCTGCTGCCTGCCATTGTGGCAGCGTCGTGTTTACCGTTCAACTTAGCGATGGCTTTCATACCGCCAGGCGCTGCAACTGTTCGTTTTGCCGGATGCGCGGAGCAGTGGCAGTGTCTGCGCCGCTGTCGGGTATTAAAGTGCTAAAAGGGCAGGATAAGCTTACCGAATATCGCTTCAATACGGGCAAGGCGGTGCATTTTTTCTGTTCGGTATGCGGGATATATACTTTTCATCAGCGTCGATCCAATCCCGATCAATATGGGGTCAATGTGGCGTGCATCGAAAATGTGTCGCCTTTTGATTTCGCCTGCGTTGAAGTCAATGATGGGGTAACGCATCCCAGCGATGGCGGCAGTAGCGGCGTGGTAGGATATTTGCGCTACGAACCGAAGAAATCACCTCCCGTCGAAACGGGAGGCAAAAATATTTAAGCGGCCACTACGCTGTCAATCGCGGCTTTTGCATCGGCCTGGGCTTTAGCCGCCACTTCCGGCCCGTAGGCGATGCCTTCGGCAAAGACAAAATTCACGTCGGTAATACCGATAAAACCAAGGAACACTTTCAGGTAAGGCGCAATCAAATCCGTCGGGGTGTCTTTATGGATACCGCCGCGGCTGGAGAGAACCACCGCGCGTTTACCGGTTACCAGACCTTCCGGGCCTTTTTCGGTATAGCGGAAAGTGATACCGGCGCGGGCAATCAGATCAAAGTAGTTTTTCAGCTGCGTCGGGATATTGAAATTGTACATCGGCGCCGCAATAACGATGACGTCGTGGGCTTTCAGTTCAGCAATGAGTTCATCAGACAGCGCCAGAGCGTCCTGCTGACGTGGCGTTAAAGGTGCATCGCCCGGACGCATCGCGCCCACCAGCTCGCCATCCAGCACCGGAACAGGGTTGGCCGCCAGATCGCGGACAGTAATTTCATCTGCGACGTGTTTTTCGCGCCATTGTTCAATAAAATAGTCAGTCAACTGACCAGACTGAGAGTACCCTGCCAGAATACTGGATTTAAGAACTAATACCTTGCTCATGGGTGTTTCCTTTTATGTGTTTGAAGGGGCGTGCCCCGTTGCTTGTTGACACTTTATTCACAAATATGTCGCAGGGATAGCGCAATATATCGAACCCTTTGTTCGAAATTATTGAACAACACAAAAAAAGCCCCAATGTGGTACTCTATACCTATCATTTAAAACGATTTTAAACAGGCAGAATGCTGCCCAAGAGCTTTATGACTGAACAATCTATGTTGACGCTTCAGGTGTTACAGCAGCGGCTGGATGCACTGATGCTGCGCGACAAACAGCGCTTTGCGCGCCGCCTGCATGGCGTAAAGAAAGTAAAAAATCCTGATGCGCAACAGGCCATTTTCCAGACGATGGCGAAAGAAATTGAACAGGCTGCGGCGCAGGTCGCTCTCCGCGAAGCGGCGCGCCCCTCAATCACTTATCCGCAAAATCTGCCTGTTAGCCAGAAGAAACAGGACATTCTGGAAGCGATCCGCGATCATCAGGTAGTGATCGTGGCAGGGGAAACCGGTTCCGGTAAAACCACCCAGTTGCCGAAAATTTGTATGGAACTGGGACGCGGAATTAAAGGACTTATTGGACATACTCAACCGCGTCGCCTGGCGGCGCGCACCGTCGCTAACCGCATTGCCGAAGAATTGCAAACGGAGCCAGGCGGCTGCATCGGCTATAAAGTTCGTTTCAGCGATCATGTCAGTAGCAATACCATGGTCAAACTGATGACGGACGGTATCCTGCTGGCGGAAATCCAGCAGGACAGGCTATTGATGCAGTATGACACCATCATTATTGATGAAGCGCATGAACGCAGCCTGAATATTGACTTCTTGCTCGGCTATCTGAAAGAGCTTCTGCCGCGTCGCCCCGATCTGAAAGTGATTATTACCTCTGCGACCATCGACCCGGAACGCTTCTCGCGCCACTTTAATAACGCGCCGATTATTGAAGTCTCTGGCCGAACGTATCCCGTAGAAGTTCGTTATCGCCCCATCGTGGAAGAGGCTGACGACACTGAACGCGATCAGCTACAGGCAATTTTCGACGCTGTTGATGAACTGGGGCGTGAAAGTCCCGGCGATATCCTGATTTTTATGAGCGGAGAGCGGGAAATCCGCGATACCGCCGACGCCCTGAACAAGCTGAACTTACGGCATACCGAAGTGTTGCCGCTGTATGCACGCTTGTCGAACAGCGAACAGAACCGCGTTTTCCAGTCGCACAGCGGACGCCGTATCGTGCTGGCGACTAACGTGGCGGAAACCTCGCTGACGGTGCCGGGTATCAAGTATGTGATCGATCCTGGCACTGCGCGCATCAGCCGCTACAGCTACCGCACTAAAGTGCAGCGCCTGCCGATTGAACCGATCTCACAGGCTTCCGCCAACCAGCGTAAAGGGCGTTGCGGGCGCGTATCGGAAGGGATTTGCATTCGTCTGTATTCGGAAGATGACTTTTTGTCACGTCCGGAATTTACCGACCCGGAAATTCTACGTACCAACCTGGCGTCGGTTATTTTGCAGATGACCGCCCTGGGGCTGGGTGACATCGCCGCCTTCCCGTTTGTCGAAGCGCCGGATAAGCGCAATATTCAGGATGGCGTGCGTTTGTTGGAAGAGCTGGGGGCGATTACCGCCGACGAACAGCAAACGGCATATAAGCTGACGCCGCTGGGCCGACAATTATCTCAGCTGCCGGTCGACCCGCGCCTGGCGCGTATGGTTCTGGAAGCGCAAAAACATGGCTGTGTGCGCGAAGCGATGATCATTACTTCCGCACTCTCTATTCAGGATCCGCGCGAGCGCCCAGTGGATAAGCAGCAGGCTTCCGATGAGAAACACCGGCGTTTCCATGATAAGGAGTCCGATTTTCTGGCGTTTGTTAACCTGTGGAATTACCTCGGCGAGCAACAAAAGGCCCTGTCGTCGAATCAATTCCGCCGTCTGTGTCGCACCGACTATCTGAACTATTTACGCGTGCGTGAGTGGCAGGATATCTATACCCAACTGCGTCAGGTGGTAAAAGAACTGGGGATTCCGGTAAACAGCGAACCCGCAGAATACCGGGAAATTCACGTTGCGTTGTTAACGGGGCTGTTGTCGCATATCGGGATGAAAGATGCCGATAAACAAGAGTACACCGGCGCGCGTAACGCCCGATTCTCTATTTTCCCCGGTTCCGGTTTATTCAAAAAACCGCCGAAATGGACAATGGTCGCAGAACTGGTGGAGACCAGCCGCCTGTGGGGGCGCATCGCTGCCCGCATTGAGCCAGAATGGGTGGAACCGGTAGCCCAGCACCTGATTAAACGTTCATATAGCGAACCGCACTGGGAGCGGGCGCAAGGCGCGGTGATGGCGACGGAAAAGGTTACTGTCTACGGTCTGCCGATTGTCGCCGCGCGCAAGGTGAATTACAGCCAGATTGACCCGGCGTTGTGTCGCGAGTTGTTTATCCGCCATGCGCTGGTGGAGGGGGACTGGCAAACCCGTCACGCCTTCTTCCGTGAGAATCTAAAATTGCGTGCGGAAGTCGAGGAACTTGAGCACAAATCTCGCCGCCGCGATATCCTGGTGGATGACGATACCCTGTTTGAGTTTTATGACCAGCGTATTAGCCATGACGTTATTTCCGCCCGCCACTTTGATAGTTGGTGGAAAAAAATCAGCCGCGAGACGCCGGATCTGCTCAACTTTGAAAAAAGTATGCTGATTAAAGAAGGCGCGGAAAAAATCAGCAAACTGGATTACCCGAATTTCTGGCACCAGGGCAATCTCAAGCTGCGTTTGAGCTATCAGTTTGAACCGGGCGCGGATGCTGACGGCGTGACCGTCCATATTCCGTTGCCGCTACTTAACCAGGTTGACGAGAGCGGTTTTGAATGGCAGATCCCAGGGCTGCGCCGTGAATTAGTGATTGCGCTGATTAAATCGTTGCCAAAACCGGTACGTCGCAACTTTGTTCCGGCGCCAAACTATGCTGAAGCGTTTTTAGGTCGCGTAACGCCGCTGGAGCTGCCGCTGCTGGACGCTCTGGAACGTGAACTGCGCCGGATGACCGGCGTCACGGTCGACCGGGAAGACTGGCATTGGGATCAGGTGCCCGAGCATCTGAAAATCACGTTTCGCGTGGTGAATGACAAAAACAAGAAACTGCAGGAAGGGCGTTCGCTCGCCGAGCTTAAAAATGCGCTGAAAGGCAAAGTGCAGGAGACGCTCTCGGCGGTGGCGGATGACGGCATTGAGCAGAGCGGGCTGCATATCTGGAGTTTCGGCGAGCTGCCGGAAAGCTACGAACAGAAACGCGGTAATTATAAAGTGAAGGCGTGGCCGGCGTTAGTGGATGAGCGTGACAGCGTCGCTATCAAATTGTTTGATAATCCGCTGGAACAACAACAGGCGATGTGGTGCGGTTTACGCCGTCTGTTGTTGCTCAATATTCCTTCACCGATTAAGTATCTGCATGAGAAATTGCCGAATAAAGCCAAGCTGGGGCTGTACTTTAACCCGTACGGCAAAGTACTGGAGTTGATTGATGACTGTATCGCCTGCGGGGTAGATAAGCTGATAGATGCCAACGGCGGACCGGTGTGGAACGAAGCAGGTTTCACCGCGCTGCACGAAAAGGTACGCGCCGAGCTGAATGATACTGTGGTGGATATCGCGAAGCAGGTTGAGCGGATCCTGACGACCGTATTCAATATCAATAAGCGTCTGAAAGGGCGGGTGGATATGAGCATGGCGTTGGGGCTTTCCGATATCAAGGCGCAGATGAGCGGTCTGGTATACCGTGGTTTTGTGACTGGCAACGGCTTTAAACGTCTCGGCGATACGCTGCGTTATCTGCAGGCAATTGAAAAGCGGCTGGAGAAACTGGCTGTCGATCCGCACCGCGATCGGGCGCAAATGCTGAAAGTCGAAAGCGTCCAGCAGGCGTGGCAACAATGGATAAATAAACTGCCTCCAGCGCGTCGCGAAGATGATGATGTTAAAGAGATCCGTTGGATGATTGAAGAACTGCGTGTCAGTTATTTCGCCCAACAGCTCGGTACGCCTTATCCTATTTCCGATAAGCGTATTTTACAGGCCATGGATCAGATTACGGCCTAAAAAGCCAGGCGACGATGCCTTTCAAAGAGATCCGGTACAAGTTCGGAACAAAAAGGAGGAATTATGAATACAACGCCATTTCCGGCGCTCTCTGCGGAAACATTGCTGGCGGTGAATACCGTCGGGCAGTGGCTGGCGCAAAATGATTTTTCCGGCGAACAACCTTATTCGTCGGATTGCGTCGTCCTGGCGGGCAATGCGGTGATCCCCACTATCGACGCGGCCTGTCGCATCGCCAAAGCGCAAGGCGTTCCTTTACTGATTAGCGGCGGTATAGGTCATTCAACGCCGTTTTTGTACGCCGTGATTACCCGGCATCCGCGCTACCATACTATTCGCACAACCGGACGCGCTGAAGCCGCGATCCTCGCGGATATCGCGAACCAGTTCTGGCATATTCCGGCTGAGAAAATTTGGCTGGAAGATCGGTCAACTAATTGCGGCGAAAATGCCCGTTTCTCCTGCGCACTGATCCGTCAGGCGAAAGAAAACATTAACACGGCTATCGTTGTGCAAGACCCCACCATGCAGCGGCGCACTATCGCGGCGTTTCGGCGCGTGACAAACGACGACACCGATGCGCCGCGCTGGCTGAGTTTTCCTGGTTTTGTTCCGGTACTGCGCCACCTTAACGGCGGTACACATTTTGCCAACGTTGAAGAGGGCATCTGGACGGTGGAGCGTTATCTGTCTCTGATTGCCGGCGAGCTGCCACGTTTGCGTGACGATGAAACAGGGTATGGACCGCGTGGTAAAGATTTTATCATTCACGTTGATATCCCACGCGATATTGAAAAGGCATGGCAGGTATTGCAGGCAGATACTACGTTGCGCAGTGCGTTAGAACAGAGAGCTTTACGCTAAAAATCGCCCGTTTGCGAGGGTGAACGGGCAAGTGCGACCACCAACTCATAAATTTGATGAATTATTTATAAAAGCTGGTTATGTTGTCGCTTTACGGTTTTCATTCAGGACGCGCTATGGGCAATAAGTATTCCGGCCTGCAAATTGGTATTCACTGGTTAGTCTTTTTTCTGGTTATTGTGGCTTACGCCGCGATGGAGCTACGCGGTTTTGCGCCGCGTAGTTATCGGCCCTGGTTTAATATGACGCATGTTTCATGTGGCATCACTATTTTGCTTTTAATGGTGGCGCGCTTGATTATTCGGCTGAAATATCCCACGCCGCCCATTGTTCCTCGTCCAAAACCGATGATGACCGGAATGGCGCATTTGGGACATCTGGTGATTTACCTGTTATTTATCGCGCTGCCTGTTATTGGTCTGGTCATGATGTATAACCGCGGCAATCCCTGGGTCGCATTTGGCATTACTATGCCGCATGCCGCCGAAGCTAACTTTGAACGCGTAGATATGCTGAAATCCTGGCACGTCACGCTGGCGAATCTGGGCTATTTTGTTATTGGACTTCATGCCATCGCTGCTTTGATGCATCACTATTTCTGGAAAGACAATACGTTGTTACGGATGATGCCGCGTAAGCGTGACTGACCGTCCTGCATGACGTTTGTCGCAGGTGGGGTTAACTGCTTTAGGCAAACAAGGCATCTATCAGAGGGGATGGCGTATTCCATACAGAAAACGCCTGCGTCTAACCAGGACCCGTGACGCAGGCGAAGGAGGACGGGTCTACATCGGAAGCGGGTATTATACTTATTTGTATGACAAATAAAATAAGCAATTGCTATTCCGTAATCCAATGTTTAATCAACGGGTTAAACCCACATGATCGCGCTGCCGACCGCTCGGAAGTGCCTGTACTTACGATGAGCGTGGCGTAGTGGCGGAAAATAGCGCAACGGCGCCATGTTGCTCCAAAGTCACCTTAGCGAAATGTTCGTCCAACACGCTGCGTAACGTATCGGCTGAATCATTGGTATTACTGAATATTCCTTTCTTGTTATAAACAGCCATTAATTTCTTACCAAAAGCATTGTGAGGAACCTCTTTGCCCAGAATCGTGGCGCCAAAAAGTGTGCCGCCGGGTTTAAGCGCCATACCGGCATTTTTAATTGCCTTCGCTTTTGTTGTCATCTCACCGGGTAAGCAGTGCAGAAGATAGTACATCGAAACGGAATCGAAGCGCCCGTGCCAGTCCGCCGGGAACGTGTCGAAAACATCGTGTTGTAGTGTGGCGCGGATTTTCGTATTACCCACTCGGCTGGCGGCTATTTTCAGGCTATCCGGATTTAAATCCATCAGCGAAATGGCATGAGTCGCAGGTGCATGTTTCAGGTAATAACCTGTACCTACGCCAATATCCAGGTGAGTCTCGCCCATGTGATGCAGGAAGAAAGGAAGTAGTCGCGTATCAGTAGGACACTTCCATGCATATTTGTTTGAGATATTGAGTACCCACCAGTCATATAAGCTAAGCGTGAATGGGTTATAGACTTTTGCGCCTGATTGTTGTGTATGCTTCATTGTTCTCTCACTAAATAATTTCGCGCTGGAATTAAAACAACGAAGCAATCGTTAGGCAAGCATTAATCAGGTGAGTGAGTAATTTAATGCGATGAATAAAGGAGATATTATGAATTAAGCGGCTATCTTAAAGAATATAGAGGATAATAATAGCTGATAAATGAATTGAACAGTCATATTATTATAAGCTGATAATTAATAATCGTTGATGTACGAGTATTAAGCCCTTTGATAATAACAATGCAATTAAATGCAGGAAGAACAATATTTATTCAAACACATAAAGCGATTATTGCACATTAATTGATATTTTAAATGTTACGCTGAGATAGCCATCTTTATTTAATATCACCTACCTGGAGGCGATATGATTGAGGTTTTTGAAGCGTTTGGCTGGACCTTACTTTTAGGCGGTCTGGCAGTGGCAGTACTGTTTATCACTGCACTGGATAAAAAACGGTAATCATTGCATTTGACGCGCCTGTTGAGTCGGTATTACAAATAACTGTACCTGAAATCTACCACTTCTGAAGTTTGCGATATTTTGCCATTCTGACGGCAAGGGATAATCCTGACTAAAGTTACCGCCGCTTACCAACCAGACACGATGGTAACTTTTTGAAAGCGTTGTCAGAGTATCAATATATGTCTGATCGGCTTGCGCATAAAACAGTGAACCAAAGCCATAGGCATTCGGTCTGCCTGATGTTCCATGAGCGTTAGGCGGTGTATAAAGAAACGTACGATAATCTCGCTTATTATAATACACATAACTTAAATAATCGAACATTTTACTGACTACCACGGCATCATTAGGCTGGTGACGGGTATTAATATAGTTTACCAGTGGTTTAAACTCGTCTATGTGCTCAGGGTTATTATGATATGAACCATAGCCGAATAATAAGGTGAATAAGATAAACCAGAAGCCACAAACCGCTTTTTTTGCGCGGGTAAGTAATACCGCGAGCAGGGGAGGAATGCTCAGCGATGAGAAGAAGAAATAACGATCGATAAATAACGGCATCCACCAGGAAATGATGAAGACCAGCATTACAGGGATGACCAGATTACAAAATAATATCAGCTGATATCTTTCATCTTCTCCGTTGCATAAAGATATTCGCCCCACAGTACCGATAAAACCTCCCACAGCCAGCCACAGAATGAACGACGGAAAACCCTGTCCGTTGTTTCCGGTAAAAAAATGCCAGTACATCGCAGGCAGGTCACGCCATGTTACGGGGGGAATCCAACCGATATCATTACCGGCTCTCAACTGCGCCAGATGAGTCAGTAAATTAAACAATACGGGCAACCAGGGGAGATAAGCGACAGCAATCGCCAGGTTAGCAAACCACCAGCCAGGAAGTTTAAGGTAGCAGGCCGTTTTATGGCTTTGGCAGGATAATATTGTTACTGCGATCCAGTGGGCAATAAGTGTAAATAGGGTGAAATAATGGGTGTAAAAGCTGAACGTCATAAGTAAAGCATACGCGATAAGATAGCGATTATGGGTGGGTGTTTTTATCCACATCATCAATGCTAACGCGGCAGCGAGCGTTAGCATTCCCATTAACGCGTACATGCGCGTTTCTTGACTGTAATGAACTGCCATCGGCATCAGGGCGGCGAACCATCCCGCCAATAAGGCTGTACGTTCATTTGCCAGCCATCGCGTAAGCGCGATAACCAGCACAACTGTCAGGATCCCAAAGAGTAGACTGAGAGAGCGTACCGCTGCAATGCTATCACCCAATAATATGATCCAGTCATGCAGTAACAGATAATAAAGCGGGGGATGCACGTCAAAAGCGGTATGGAATAGCAGATTATCTACGCTATGTCGACTAATCAGCACGCTGGACGCTTCGTCACACCAAAGGTAGCGGTCAGTTAAAAACAGCAACCGTATAAGGACGGAGAATATGACAATGAGACAAACATGATATTTATACTTTATTTTTCTTAACCCATCGCCGGGCTGCCATATTGATAGTTGTGGTAGCGCCATAATATCCTCAATGGAGTAAGACTTAGACCAGAATGGACACCTAACGCAATAATGAAGGTTAAAATCTTAACCAACACTAAATAAAAATAACTTTGATAATGTCAGTGGTGAATTAATCAGAATAGTGCAGTGCAACTCAGTAACCCTGACCGTAATGGCGAAGCAGTCTATGCTCTAAAAACCGGGTCAAACCGACGATAAAGGTAACGCCAATAAGATACACTATGGCGGCAAAAAGGTAAGCATGGAAGAATTTAAAGCTGGTTGCAGCAACCTCCTGAATTCGCGCGAAAAACTCAGTATATTGGATAAGAAAAACGATGGTGCTGTCTTTAAGGTTATTAATCACCTGATTCGTTAAGGCTGGAATGGAAGACAGCAATACCTGAGGCAGTATAATCCACAAAAAGACCTGCCGTTTGTTCAACCCCTGAACGACTGCTGCCTCCGTTTCATACTTATTCAATGCGTTATAGGCCGTTGTCATGTACGCGGCATTATATGCGCCGACATTCAAGGTAAAACCTGTAACCGCCACGGTAAAAGAGGACAGGTGAATGCCAGATTGAGGTAAACCATAATAGATAACAAATAGAATAAGAATGAGTGGCGTACCGATAAAGAAATCCATGTACAGTCGAGTTATGGCTTTTACCACGGGGCGATGGCTCAGGCTTAGAAAGAAAATAATAATTCCCCACAAAAAACCGGTGATGGAAACAATCAGCGCAAGTTTACAGGTTTCTTTAATACCGTCCACAACAAGTGGCAGTTGTTCAGTCAGGTCATTAAAGAAGAGAGACCAGCCAGCGATCATCGTTGTGCCTCGCTAAAAAAACAGTGGATATCTGGATCCGTTTCTCGTAAGGCAAGATCGGTAAAAGCGCCTTCTGCACGAATCTTGCCATGATTAAGAAACGTTACGTTATCGCTTAGTAATCTGGCGAGGCGAATATCATGAGTGACGCATAATATAGTGACGCCATTGTCGTGAAGTTGCTTGATCAACATTCCGACTTCACGAGTCATGAGCGGATCAAGCGCAGACGTCGGCTCATCAAAAATAATGAGTTCTGGGTCGGTGACCATTGTACGGGCCAGGGCGACGCGCTGTTGCTGGCCGCCCGATAATTGCGAAGGGTATTTCGCGCTATGCGAGGCCATATCAAGTTTTTGTAGCTCATGTAAGGCTTTCTCCCGGGCTAGTTGTCCCGGCATGCCAAACACTTTACATAGGGCAAGGGTAATATTATCCATGACGTTAAGATGGCGATACAAAGCGTAATTCTGGAAGACACAACCAACTTTTTTTCTGAACTCAAGAATAGTAAATTCTTTGTCGTAAATATTTTTCCCGTGAAAATAAATATTGCCATAATCAGGTTCTTCTAATCGAAGCAGACAGCGTAAAAGCGTCGTTTTTCCACAACCTGATGGCCCCATGACTACTTTCATGTCTCCCGATTGAATTTTCAGACTAACCGTATCAAGAACCTTTTTTCCTGAATATTCCTTACTTATCTCTTTTAGTTTCAGTAAAGCCATGAGTATCACCTCTATTTTTATGGTTCAACTGATGCGATATTTTTTCTCAAACACTCCGGCCAGAAGAGTAAAAACTTTATAAATAATGAAATATAATACCCCGGCAAGAGTATAGATCTGTAACCCGTTCAGCGTGATGGCTGTCAGTGACATTGCCTGCTTCGTTATTTCAGCGATACCTACAGTATAAGCAAAGGGCGTCGCTTTTAATACAGAAGAAAACTCATTGATAATACCGGGCACAGAAAATCGCAACATCTGTGGCAGTTCAATATTTATTATAACCTGTAATTGACGCATTCCTGCTACTTTCGCTACCGTAATTTCGTATGGCTCAACTAATTTAAGCGCCCCTCTGAACACCTCGGCAAGATAGCTCCCACTGATTAAGCCGACGCTGAGGTTCATGGCCACCAGAGGTGAAACATATATGCCAATCGATGGCAATCCAAAATAAACAAGAAAAACAGCAATAAGTATTGGAATTCCCCGAAGAATAAAGACCAGTACGTCGAGTATCTTCTGTAGTGGAAGGGGGGATAGTCGCCGTAATACGGCGACTGTAAGCCCAAACAAAAACGCTGAGAGAAAACAGGTAAATGTTACAAGCAGCGTATTACCAATCCCTTCCAATAGGAAATAAAAGATAGCCAGCATATTACCTGATGACATAGCTTACTATTTCATCCAGCTATCGACAATGCCAGATATTTTTTGTGGCCCTTGCTCTTTAAGCCATAAGTTGAAATCATCGCGCACGGGAGAGCCTTTCTTAAAGGCAATGCCAAGCTGATCAACATTCTTGAAAACATAACGGCTTTCTATCGGCATCTTTTTCTTATTTTTGAAGGTAAAATAAACCGGCTCTTCTATAAAAGCCAGATCAAGATTGCCATTTTTTAGATCAGCCATCGTCTCATTATAGGTTGGATACAATTTTACTTTACTTAACGAGTAGTATCCTTTGGGCTCCAGATCGTTTTTGATAAGGTCGGAGTAAGCCATTCCTCGAGGGTATCCAATAGAATATTTATTTAATTCATTGAGGTTATTGAGCGTTATTTTATGATTGGCCATACTGACCAGATAAAAAGAGTTGATGTAATAAGGTTCAGAGAAATCAATAACTTTCTTACGTTTATCTGTAATTGAAATTCCCGAAAATGCGACATCTGCCTGACCACTCGCCACTGCGCCAAGCATTCCATCCCAGGCATATTCGGTGATGTTTAGCTTACAATGCCGTGACTGACAGTAAGACGAAAAAAGCTCCAGATCTATCCCCTGCAATTTGCCATCAGCACTTTTAAATAACATAGGGGGAGAGGCTGGTGATACTGCGACATTGAGCGTTCTCCCTTCAACGATGCTATCAGCAAACGCTGAAGACGACATTATTCCCAACACTATCATCGATAAGCCAAATTTTTTGGATAACATGCTATCTATTTCCTGTAGTAAGGTAATGCGTATTATAAATTAAGCATTAGGGCGTGAGCCTGACATTTGCAGGCGTAAAGTACTTAACGTTATGTATTCCATCGCTGTTAACTAATTTAATCAGGAGGTTTGACAGGAATCATCAAAGGGAATGGATTGAATATACCATGAGATATCAACTGGATATGAGTGCAGCGACACCATGAAAGGTGAAAATGTAAAGATATCATAGACATTAGTATACTGGACATAGTTTATGCTCCATTTACGCATACATATTTACATGATAAGCAGATAAATGCTTCAGTGACGGTGCCTTTCATGTCTCTAATTATCATCTTACCACTCTATCCAGGGCCAATATAAAGACTTATCTTTTCTTGTCAAATACATTTTTTGAGCTAAGTTGATTTGCGTGCTATCTATATTTGCAAGCATATAAATTATTTGTCTCATGAACAAACGACAACAAATCAGGATTTTTGACGATGTTGTTATGTTTATCAAAACGTTAACTTGTTTTAATCGATGATAATCTTAATTCAGAAATATCTGAATATATACGGTTGTTGAGATAAAATTCTCAAATTAACATCGTACATCTTATGTAATAAATATAAATACGATTAATAAATCCAAAACTGAGACTGCCAACCGGATAACAAACAGCAATAAAGAGGGTTCTTCATTAAGTTATCCTGGCAACGATTAAGGTGATAACATTTTCGGTGGCTTTACCCATTTTAATCGTGTTCACAGCCGTTAATTACCTTATGATTACCATGGTAATTAAAAATGAATCCTTAATGACTCGTTGGCTGAGTGAAAAAAATTCTACATCACATAGGCGCATGTATCGCGTATAATGGGCTCCGATGCCCCTAATTATTGCTATGACATAATGATATGTATCTTAACCGCTTTTGTTATTTACTCCTGATCTTCGCTGCGGTCGGAAGCATTTTTACATCGCATCCCGTCGCGATGTGGTTCCTGCTCGCCAATGTGCTAACGCTGGCGATCTACGGTATAGACAAAACGGCGGCACGTAAAACCTGGCGCAGAGTGCCGGAATCCACTTTGTTGGTGTTTGGGGTTGTCGGTGGGTGGCCTGGGGCGATTGTTGGTCAACAACTCTTCCGTCATAAAACGCAAAAGCAGCCATTCAAAACATACTTTATTGTCAGTGTGATAGTGAGTATTTTAGTTACGGTGGCGATTTATCGACTCTATCCATTTTTGTCTTACTGAACATAGACTATGTATCACTTATTGACCAATCGGCAGCAAAGATAGCATCATATTTTCATGCCACCGGCACTATGATATTGAGTTGTGTTTTGCTCAAGGCGTACCGCAGCCGATGGAACTTTATTCAGTGGAATAATGATGAGCTATAAAACTTTCTAACATTATGGCAAAACAATGATGGACTTCCTGGGTTGGATGGACAAGGTCGTTGAAGACGTATTGCGGACATATATCTAGCTGAGGGTCTTTAGCCCCGGGAACATGTACATAGCCGTGGTGAGTATAAGGGTTTTCCGTATCATAACCAATATTACTGGCCGCCTCCATTATCACCTTAAATGCATCGGCAGTCTCGTAATAGCATATTTTATGCTGGGGGTATTTTTCTTTTAATTCTTCAACATTAGTTTTTAACAGGGCATTGTGAGCGATGCTTTCATCCTTAAGCTTTCTTTTTTCATCAGAATGTTTGCCATAAGGTGTTAAAGACAAATCGGGAATCCCCATGACCAGAACATTATTAACTCCACCGGAAATTATTTTTTCAATATCATCAATTTGTTGCTCAACGACCATTATTACATTATCTTTGTGTAGTGTCATATAGTCATTAGCCCCCAATAAAAATATCGCCAGGTCCTGGTGAGAAGGGGTGTAAGATGCGACTTGTATGTCCGTATTTGATACAAAGTCACCGATGCAATTAAAGCAGGAATAGCTTGCCGATGTACTTCCCCCTTCAGCAAAATTAAGCATCTCTTTACCTAAGAAGTGTGGAGATGATAAAAACTCAGTCCAGGTAAATCCATTAGTAAACCTTCCGCCAAAGTATTGACCATAGGAGGGTAAGATATGATGTGTTTTTTCAAACATACGCCCTAAGGAGTCAGACAAGCTGTCGCCAAAAAATACCAGTCTGGTAATATCACCCAAAGAAATATTTTTGGGCTTGGGATGTGATTTATTGATTTCTTTGGCAAGACCAAAAGCTTCCGGATGACATTCAACCTCAATAGATAAAATATTTTCACCATTATCATCTTTAATAATCAACTTATCGGCGTGTGCCTGTGATTCTATAATAAACTGTTCTTTACATCCCTGAGACGCTAAGGCTCGAAGTTTGATGTAGGCTCCGCGAACCTGTACCGGTGTTAGATTCAGTTCCTGATGGTGGTAAAGATTAAAGATACATTCGAGCGCCTCTGCATGGTGGGTGGTAAAGAAATATGCTTTGATTTTCTCCCATAAACTTAATTCCGGAAGGCGTGCGCTTTCTTTTATCGCATTAAATTTTTCAGAACTGATAGATGATGTGAAATAACCCTGTCCAACACTCAATGGCATAGTGTCCTCCTTACTTTATTAAACACGCTTTAGCAAATAATTAATTAGCAAATATTAGCAAGAAAAGTAATCAGGTAAATGGTGTATATGGAATTACGCTTCTTTAACAGTTTTTCGTCGCCAATAAAATACATACAATGTTTATTGTTTTTCAACGAAGTAAATATATCATCAACAACGTGAGGTTAATGCCTGGTACATATTATCTGACTGCTATCATTATTGAGTGTGCGCCTGGCTAAGGCAAAGATCTAAAAAAGAAGCCACTCCTGATTTTAGTGTGCTGGCGTGAGTATGAGCTGGCTTGATACTCAGGAAAAACAGACAAACTTATCATCCGACTATTATTGCTAAAGTGCTAGTGTTTTATGTGACATTTTGATTTCTATTTTCATATTAAATATTTCTTAAGTGAGTTAACTATAATGAATGATGATTCAATTATTAAAAACTCTTCGATGCTTTTGGCCTATTTAGGTGGTTTGGGATGGGGAAGCGCCTATTTTTATGGCTGGGGCGTCTCCGCGTACTATGGTTTCCCGTGGTGGTATGTAGGCGTCGGCCCTGACAACATTGCCCGAAGTCTATTCCATGCGATTAGCCTGATGGCTATATTCATAATAGCGTGGGGAGTGGGTATTCTATTATTTTTTCTAGTAAAGCAAAAAGCACGTATCCACGACATTAGCTTTTTACGTCTTTTTTTGGCAGCGGTTTTGTTCTTTATTCCAATTGTTATCGAGTTTTCTCTCTTAACAGAATCGTTTTTGTGGGAGCTTTTTTTTATCATTTTACTGGTAGCTTTATGCTTATCGGTGGGGATGCGTTTTTATAGTAAATTGATGCCAGTGATTTGTTTTACGCAACTCAGTTGGGTGCGAAGGCATTGTTTCACTATAGTTATGCTTGGTTTTATTATATATTTTTTTATATTTTCTTTTTTTGTTGGGATCTATAAACCACAATTAAAGAAAGAATACGAAATGATATTGTATGATGGAGGCTGGTACTACGTCCTGGCCAGATATCATGATAGTTTTATTTTGTCGAAATCCTTTACTAAAAATAACAATAGATTTATTATTTTTAGACCAGAAGATGGGCACTCTTATGAAATTACTCTGGTAAAAGTCAGGCTTTAATAAAATGCTGGTTGGCAAGAGCGTGAAATGACGGCAGAACTTCCCATAGCAACGATTGAGGAAAGAACTGAGCGCCCATATCTGTAGGCTGTGGAATAGCAATGCCGGGAAGGACATGGCATAACACTTTATCTGACATTACCATTTGAGTGACAGGTTAGCAGATGTTTCAGGCCAAACCCAAGTTGAACTGGAGCGCTCAGAAGCCGATTACCTACATAACAAATATTGGCCGCAAGCTTATGCTGTGGGCGGAATATACGACCGCTATTATCCAGACTGGCTGTTAACTTATTTATTTTCCCATAGTAACCTATAACAGGCCTCCCTGAGGCATTGGCTAGCATCTGTGCATTGGAAAAACAGGCTCCATTTGCACTATAGCAACTTATAAATTTTATTTCCTCATGAGAGTTGCTAATATGGCGGATTGATTTTGAAAGTGATGATGACTGACTTGCACCGGAACCGTACCGATTTTCATGTTGAACAACAAAAGGAGCACCATGTTTACAAATCGAAATAGGCATGGATTATTACCTGAGATTGATTTCAAATTAACAATAATGATGACGCTTTTGGGTATTAAAAATCTTTCAAATAACGCTCATTTGATTTTTTGTCCACATTGACTAAGCCTGGAAAGACACAGGGTTGAGATATTTTCGCTACCCGTCGGCGGTGTATCGCAGTTGTGATGTTACGTTCTTACAAGACTGACATCTGCATATCATAACCTTTATTCATTACCACCTGGTGAGTAAATAAAAACTATTAAGCAAATATTTACTTCTGGGTAATGGGACTGGATTTACCGGCATTACCTCTGTGCCCCAGTCGGGCAGAACATTGCAGCTTAGAAAGAAAGCTTTGGTGTTTATTGTCTGTGGCCTGAAAAAGTTCCCATGAGCTGAATATGCTGAATGTGAACTGATTCTTGATGGTCTATGCCGGAAATCTATAAGCTATTGATTTTTATATTGTGCGTAATTTTACAATTACATAAACATAAAATTCTGATAGTATACCCCCCTATAGTATATGGAGGTCGAATGCCGCATTCACCTGAAGATAAAAAACGTATCCTTACCCGTGTTCGTCGCATACGCGGGCAGGTCGAAGCGCTGGAGCGGGCGCTTGAGTCTGGCGAACCTTGTCTGGCGATTCTGCAACAGATTGCCGCCGTGCGCGGCGCGTCTAATGGCCTGATGAGTGAAATGGTTGAAATCCATCTGAAAGATGAGCTGGTCAGCGGGGAAACTACGCCAGATCAGCGCGCGGTTCGGATGGCGGAAATCGGCCATCTTCTTCGCGCTTATCTAAAATAACAATTTCCCTCACCGTAACAGGAAGAGATATATGAAATCACGTGCAGCAGTTGCTTTTGGTCCCGGTCAGCCGCTAAAAATTGTCGAGATTGACGTTGCGCCGCCGAAAAAAGGCGAAGTTCTGGTCAAAATCACCCATACCGGCGTTTGCCATACCGATGCTTTTACCCTTTCCGGCGATGATCCGGAAGGCGTATTCCCGGCAGTACTGGGTCACGAAGGCGGCGGCGTGGTAGTTGAGGTCGGCGAGGGGGTCGCCAGCCTGAAACCCGGCGACCATGTTATTCCACTGTATACGGCGGAATGCGGCGAGTGTAAGTTCTGTAAGTCCGGTAAAACTAACCTTTGTCAGGCCGTACGCGCCACTCAGGGAAAAGGGCTGATGCCGGATGGCACTACACGCTTTTCTTATAACGGCGAACCCGTTTATCACTATATGGGAACCAGCACGTTCAGCGAATATACCGTTTGCGCGGAAATTTCTCTGGCGAAAGTGAACCCGCAGGCACCGCTGGATAAAGTGTGTCTGTTGGGCTGCGGCGTGACGACGGGTATTGGCGCCGTCCATAACACCGCTAAAGTGAAAGCGGGCGACACCGTTGCCGTTTTTGGTTTAGGCGGTATTGGGCTGGCGGTTATTCAGGGCGCGGTTCAGGCTAAAGCCGGGCGTATTTTAGCTGTCGACACGAATCCGGAAAAATTTACGCTGGCGGGCGAAATGGGGGCCACGGACTTTATTAATCCGAATGATTACGACAAACCGATCCAGGACGTTATTGTTGAGCTTACTGATGGCGGCGTAGATTTCAGTTTTGAATGTATCGGCAACGTTAACGTGATGCGAGCAGCGCTGGAATGTTGTCATAAAGGTTGGGGCGAAAGCATTATTATTGGCGTAGCGGGAGCAGGGCAGGAAATCAAAACCCGTCCCTTCCAGCTAGTGACCGGTCGCGTCTGGCGTGGCTCCGCCTTTGGCGGCGTGAAAGGGCGCACGCAGCTGCCAGGGATGGTCGAAGATGCGATGAACGGTAAAATCCGTTTAGATCCTTTTATTACTCACCGCCTGCCGCTGGAGCAGATTAACGATGCCTTTGAACTGATGCATCAGGGTAAATCCATCCGTACTGTTATCCATTTTGGCGATAACTGATTCATCCGCCAGCGGATTTTCCGCTGGCGCTTTTCTGAATTTTCTGGAATGAATGTTGTGAAAATGTGACGAAGGCGATGCTTTTCGCGATAAGCAAACGTCACGAAGTGCCGATGACTATCTAACGGGCGTGTTTTACGCATAAAACTTACAAGAGAGTCGACGGTCATGGGCAACACATTCTCGATGCAAGCCTCGCATAAACTGGGCTTCCTGCATCATATTCGGCTGGTTCCGCTGTTTTCCTCCATTCTCGGTGGCATCCTTCTTCTTTTTGCTTTGAGCGCCGGGCTGGCAGGCTATTTTCTGTTACAGGCCGATCGCGATCAGCGTGATGTCACGGACGAGATTCAGGTACGGATGGGATTATCCAACAGCGCTAACCACTTACGTACCGCACGTATCAATATGATCCACGCTGGCGCGGCGAGCCGGATTGCTGAAATGGATGAAATGAAAGCCAATATTGCCGCTGCGGAAACGCGGATCAAGCAGTCTCAGGACGGCTTTAACGCTTATATGTCCAGAGCGGTGAAAACACCCGCCGATGACGCGTTAGATAACGAGTTAAACGCCCGCTACACCGCCTATATCAACGGCCTGCAACCGATGCTGAAATTTGCCAAAAATGGCATGTTCGAAGCGATCATTAATCATGAAAACGAGCAGGCAAAACAACTGGATGCCGCATATAACCATGTCCTGTTGAAAGCGATTGAACTGCGCACCGAGCGGGCAAGACTACTTAGCGAGCAGGCTTACCAACGTACCCGGCTCGGTATGATGTTTATGATTGGCGCATTTACGTTGGCGCTGGTATTGACGTTAATGACCTTCATGGTGCTGCGTCGCACGGTGATACAACCCTTGCAGCAGTCTGCGTCACGTATCGAACGCATTGCGGCCGGCGATCTGACCATGGCTGACGAGCCCACAGGACGCAGTGAAATTGGTCGCCTGAGTCATCATCTTCAGCAGATGCAGCATGCGTTGCAACAAACGGTAGGGGCGGTGCGTCAGGGGGCGGAGGAAATTTATCGAGGCACCAGCGAAATTACTGCTGGTAATACGGATTTATCTTCTCGTACTGAACAGCAGGCTGCCGCCATTGAACAAACTGCGGCCAGTATGGAACAGTTGACGGCAACCGTTAAACAGAATGCGGATAATGCGCATCACGCCAGCAAACTAGCGGAAGATGCTTCCGGTAAAGCCAGTCGCGGAGGCCAGATGGTTTCCGGGGTCGTACAAACGATGGGGAATATTTCCACCAGCTCGAAAAAAATCTCGGAAATTACCGCCGTCATTAACAGTATCGCTTTCCAGACCAACATCCTGGCGCTAAACGCGGCGGTCGAGGCGGCACGCGCCGGGGAACAAGGACGCGGTTTTGCGGTGGTCGCCAGTGAGGTTCGTACCCTCGCCAGTCGCAGCGCGCAGGCGGCAAAAGAGATTGAAGGCTTGATCGGCGCATCGGTCAGCCTGATTGAACAAGGATCTGAAGAGGTTATCGCTGCGGGGAGCACCATGAATGAGATTGTGGATGCCGTCAAACGCGTCACCGATATTATGCTCGATATCGCGGCAGCCTCTGATGAGCAAAGTCGCGGTATTGTTCAGGTCAGTCAGGCGATTTCTGAGATGGACAAGGTTACGCAACAAAACGCGTCGCTGGTCGAAGAGGCGTCCGCGGCGGCGGCTTCGCTTGAAGAACAGGCCGCCCGCTTGACGCAAGCCGTTGATGCGTTTCATTTACAGGATACTGGCGCGACGATGCGATCATCCTTCCTTTAGTAAGCGTCGCGCCAGCGGGCTATTTTAGCCGCGGGCGCGTTTATTCTCCGACAGCCGCTATCACAGCGGCATCGATTTACGGATCGCCGCAATCAGCATTTGCGCCCCGGTTGAGAGCGGGATATCAACTCGCGTAAGAATACCTATCGGCTCGCCCGCGCTCTGGGTCGGCACGGGTAATGAGACCAGCGTCGCCTGGCGAAGATCTTCTTTAACCGCGCCAGAGGGGACGAACCAGACGTAATCGTAATCTACGGTCAGTTGTCGTGATAACGATGCGGATAGCGTTTCGATACATCCGGCAGGCATTTTACACCCCTGGCTTTGCAACAGGGCTTCCGCATTCTGGCGCGGTACCGTGCCTTTTGGCGAGACGACTACCGGCCACTCCATAACCCGACTGAGCGTGATCGTCTCCTGTAACAGGGGATGGCCGGGGCGTACCACTAATTTAAGCGATTCTAAAAACAGCAGTTCGTAATTTAAACCGCCCATTAATTCCGGGTCCGACATACGGCCAATACCCAGATCGATCTCGCCTGATTTCAGACCTGCAAGCAACATCGTATTGTTCATGGTCGCGACCTGTAACGAGGTCGATTTTTGCTGTTGATGGAACCGCCCAATAGCCGCCGGGAGTATACCCAGCGCAGCGGTGGGGAGCGCGCCAATACGTACCACATCGGCGCTGGCGTCCTCTTTGCGATTCAGCGCCTGCCCGGCGGTATTTAATGCATCTAATACTTTTACCGCATGAGTCAAAAATTGTTCGCCAGGAACCGTTAATTGCGCGCCCAGTCGCCCGCGTTCAAACAGCCGGGTTCCGGTGAGTTGTTCCAGTTCGTTCAGCGTTTTAGAAAGCGCTGGCTGGCTCAGGTTAAGGGTTTCAGCCGCGCGCCCCAGAGTTCCCTGTTGCGCAACGGCGACAAATGTATGAAGGTGGCGCAACCGAATGCGCTGACTAAACAGACCATTTTTTTCCATAAGCGATGTTAAAAACAGAGCCGTGCGGGTGACAAGTAAAGTTGTTTGTTTTTGATAACCTGATAGCAAAATATTATTAACATTTTACCATTTCAAGTTACAACTATTTTATTTTACTGATGATTCAACTGCCGTTAAGCGTGTTAAGCCGCGATGTGGTCGGGGATATGCCAGCTCATGTCAATCCGTTCTGCATAATGAATTCAGACCGGATCACACTTTATAAATTCTTCTCCCCGGAATGGATGAGGTTTTCTACACTCCAGGTAACATTCACTGGAGGCATGACATTATGGCGAACACCATCACGGCAGATGAGATTCGGGAACACTTTTCGCAGGCAATGTCGGCAATGTACCAGCAGGAAGTTCCGCAGTACGGTACGTTACTGGAACTTGTGGCTGACGTGAATCTGGCGGTGCTGGAAAATAATCCCAAACTGCATGAGCAGTTGGCTAATGCCGATGAACTGGCGCGATTGAACGTGGAACGACATGGCGCCATTCGTGTTGGCACCGCAGAAGAACTTTCTACCTTGCGTCGGATATTCGCCATCATGGGGATGTACCCAGTAAGTTATTACGATCTCTCTCAGGCGGGCGTGCCTGTGCACTCCACGGCATTTCGTCCCATTGACGAGGCTTCGCTCTCGCGTAATCCCTTTCGCATGTTCACTTCGCTATTACGCCTGGAGCTCATTGAAAACGCGGCATTACGCCAGCGGGCGGCGGAAATCTTATCGCAGCGGGATATTTTTACATCGCGCTGCCGACAATTGCTGGATGAGTACGACGAGCAGGGCGGTTTTAGTGCTGCTCAGGCCGAAGAGTTCGTCCGTGAAACGCTGGAGACTTTTCGCTGGCATCGTCAGGCTACCGTTGATGAAGAAACGTACCGCAGCCTGCATCGTGAGCATCGTTTAATTGCCGACGTGGTCTGTTTTCCGGGATGTCACATTAACCATCTGACGCCGCGTACTCTGGATATCGACCGGGTACAGGCCATGATGCCGGAGTGCGGCATTACGCCTAAAATTCTTATCGAAGGTCCGCCTCGCCGCGAAGTGCCTATTCTGTTGCGGCAAACCAGTTTCAAAGCCCTGGAAGAGCAGGTGCTCTTCGTTGATGAAAAGCAGGGTACGCACACGGCGCGCTTCGGCGAAATTGAGCAACGTGGCGTCGCGCTGACGCCAAAAGGTCGTCGATTATATGACGAACTGTTGCACAAGGCGGGAACGGGTAAGGATAACTTCACGCATCAACTCCATTTGCGGGAGGTCTTTAACGCCTTTCCGGATAGCGAATTTCTGCTTCGCCAGCAGGGGCTTGCCTGGTTCCGCTATCGCTTAACGCCTTCCGGCGAGGCGCATCGTCAGGCGATCCATCCTGGCGACGATCCGCAGCCGCTTATTGAGCGCGGTTGGGTAATCGCGCAGCCGATTATCTATGAAGATTTTCTTCCGGTCAGCGCAGCCGGCATTTTTCAGTCGAATTTGGGAAATGAAATGCTGGCCAGAAGCCACGGCAATGCCAGCCGCGACGCCTTTGAACAGGCGCTGGGATGTGCAGTACGGGATGAATTTTCGTTATATCAGGAAGCGGAAGAACGCAGTAAACGCCGTTGCGGTCTGCTTTAAAAGCGGTAAGCTTCACAGGCTGTGAGGATACTGTAAAAGGAAGGCGTTATGTTGAATCCCTCCATCCCGCTGGTGGCGACGCGTCACGGTAAAATCGTGGGCGTCGTACAGGAAGAAATCCATATCTGGCGCGGTATACCTTATGCCGCGCCGCCAACAGGGGAGCTACGCTGGCGTGCGCCGCAGCCTGTTACGCCCTGGCAGGATGTGCGCCAGGCGGATTGTTTCTCCTGCGCCAGTTGGCAGGATATTACCTGGTGTCGTGAACTCGGCGGCGGTGATCCGGGAAATTTTTCCGAAGACTGTCTCTATCTGAACGTCTGGGCTCCCGCCGTACGTCATGAACCGTTGCCGGTCATGGTCTGGCTACACGGCGGCGGTTACACTATTGGCGCGGGAAGTTTGCCGCCCTATGACGGTCAAGCGCTGGCGAAGCGCGGCGCGATCGTGGTGACGGTCAATTATCGGCTTGGCCATCTGGGCTTTTTCGCGCATCCGGCGCTGGAAGGCGAAGAGGCGGAGTGTATTCATAATTTCGCTTTACTCGATCAAATCGCTGCGCTGCGTTGGGTGCAGGACAATATTGCCGCATTTGGCGGCGATACGCAGAATGTGACGTTATTTGGCGAATCCGCCGGCGCCCGCAGCGTGCTGTCGTTGATGGCTTCGCCGTTGGCGAAGGGGCTTTTTCATAAAGCGATTATTCAGAGTGGTTATACGCTGCCGGATACGCCCCGCGAGGTGGCGCTAAAAAAAGGCGTTGCGCTGGCGGAACATCTTGGCTTAGCCCATGCCACTGCCGAGCAGCTACGCGCTTTACCGGCAGAGACGTTTTGGCCGTTGGACGCGCCTTTTAAAATTGCGCCGACGCCGATTTCCGGCGACGTCGTGCTGCCGCATCCGATGCTGGAAACCTTCTTTGCGGCGAAACAGCATCCGATACCGGTGATGATCGGCTCGAATAGCGATGAAGCCAGCGTATTGGCAGTTTTTGGCGTCGATATTGCCGGTCAAATTCAAAAAATGCGCCGTGAGCGGCGTGTTGGCCTGGGGTTAATCCGGCTGCTTTATCCTGGAGTGAAAGGCGACGAAGCGCTAGGGCGGCAGGTCTGTCGGGATATGGTATTTACCACGTTGGGTTATGTCGTCATGCAAGCGCAGCAGCGGATCGGCGAACCGTGCTGGCGTTACTGGTTTGATTATGTCGCCGAAGCGGAGCATAACACCTACGCGAATGGTGCCTGTCATGGCAATGAAATACCGTATGTATTCGATACGTTAACGCGGGCTGAGCCCACATGCCATTATGTGAATGAGAATGACCTGGCCTTTGCCTCGCAGGTGGCGGATTACTGGGTGAATTTCGCTCGTCATGCCAGCCGCACGCGCGACGTGCTGCACGGCCCGGTTCGCTGGCCCGCCAGCATTCGGGGGCGAGATCGTCTGTTGCGGATTGGACTGAACAAACTTGCCGGTTTTAAAGTGGAAAACCGCTTTATGCGTGCGCGTCTGGCGCTGTTTAAACGAGTCATGAAACATCACGTTAGTCTGGAATAAACTTTTCATAACCTGAAGAATGCTGCGTGAGGTTTACATCCGATTAGGTCGGTTCTTATCGACATAAAATATTTACGCTTTTGCACAGTTTCCAGGCGACCAACAATTGGATTATTAATGAATTTTGTCTAGAGTGAGCGGTCAGAAACGGGCACATTCTTGCTGCTGAAAAAACCAGCGCGGGACCATTCACAAGACCAGAAGGACTCATTTTCAGGTATGAATCGTAGACGATTTATTAAAGGTTCAATGGCAATGGCCGCCGTGTGCGGTTCCAGCGGTATTGCTTCCCTCTTTTCTCAGGCGGCGTTTGCCGCGGAATCCGATATTGCGGATGGTAAAATTGTCCGTTTTGATTTTGCTGGTCTGCAATCAATGGCCCTGGCGTTAGCGAAAAAGCCCTGGGGCGGCGCGCCGGGACCCTTGCCGGATACGCTCGCCAATCTGACGCCGCAGGCCTATAACAGCATTCAGTATGACGCGGCGCATTCACTCT
Organism: Salmonella sp. 2020_1459; assembly: GCF_043847915.1. Classification (NCBI taxonomy): domain Bacteria; kingdom Pseudomonadati; phylum Pseudomonadota; class Gammaproteobacteria; order Enterobacterales; family Enterobacteriaceae; genus Salmonella; species Salmonella sp. 2020_1459. Next base: position 295,828 of record NZ_JBCMFA010000001.1, read on the forward strand.
GGAACGGTGTTGCCAACCGGCAGCTCGATATTCAGTTTTTCCACGTAGGGATGGGCTTTCGTCGTCGCGTACGCATGTTTTCCGTTGATACGACGACGCATCTTGCTCGCGAGATTCATTTTCGCCCGGAACTGTTTAAATACAACGATGCCGGCGTCGATACGACGCAACTGGAAGGGCAGAGCGATCTCGGTTTCGCCGGTTTCCGTGTCTTTAAAGCGCCGGAACTGGCGCGGCGCGATGTCGTCTCCTTCCTGGGCGCCAGTTATTTCCGGGCGGTAGATGATACTTATCAGTATGGCCTGTCGGCTCGCGGGCTGGCGATAGATACCTATACTGACGGTCAGGAAGAGTTCCCTGACTTCACCGCATTCTGGTTTGACACCGCGAAGCCGGGCGATACTACGTTTACCGTTTACGCTCTGCTGGACAGCGCCAGCGTGACGGGCGCGTATAAGTTTGTGATCCATTGCGAAAAAACGCAGGTGATCATGGATGTAGAAAACCATCTCTACGCCCGTAAAGATATTAAGCAACTTGGCATTGCGCCGATGACCAGTATGTTTAGCTGTGGGAATAATGAACGCCGGGTATGCGACACCATTCATCCACAAATTCACGATTCCGATCGGCTGGCGATGTGGCGGGGTAACGGCGAGTGGATTTGCCGCCCGCTGAATAATCCGCAGAAATTGCAGTTCAATGCATATATGGACGATAACCCAAAAGGGTTCGGCCTGCTGCAACTCGATCGCGATTTCTCGCATTATCAGGATGTGATGGGCTGGTACAACAAACGTCCGAGCCTGTGGGTGGAGCCGCGCAGTAAGTGGGGGAAAGGCGCGGTTAGCCTGATGGAGATCCCAACCACTGGTGAAACTCTGGATAATGTGGTCTGTTTCTGGCAGCCGGAAAAAGCGATCAAAGCCGGGGATACGCTGGTGTTCAATTATCGTTTGTACTGGAGCGCGCAGCCGCCGGTACAATCGCCGCTTGCGCGGGTCATGGCGACCCGTACAGGGATGGGCGGCTTTCCCGAAGGTTGGGCGCCGGGCGAACATTACCCGGATAAATGGGCGCGCCGTTTTGCTATTGATTTTGTCGGCGGCGATCTGAAAGCGGCCGCGCCAAAAGGCATTGAACCGGTAATTACGCTCTCCAGCGGTGAGGCGAAGCAGATTGAGATCCTCTACGTTGAGCCTTTCGACGGTTATCGTATCCAGTTTGACTGGTATCCGACCTCGGATTCTACGGCACCGGTGGATATGCGTATGTTCCTGCGCTGCCAGGGGGAGGCTATCAGCGAAACCTGGCTGTATCAGTATTTCCCGCCCGCGCCGGATAAGCGCCGTTATGTCGACGATCGTATCATGCGTTAGTCAGTTTGCCTTCTGTACCGCCACAAAGGCGGTACAGGTTGCGGAAATTGCCCTGGCATAAACCCATTCGTGAGCCGCTGTTTTTGTAACACGGCCTTTTCATCGTTCTATTTTTGCAACAGTCCTTCCTGTTTATCCCTCTCGATCCTGCGGACAGGGAACATTAAGATAGCTTCACCTTATTTAAGATATAAAGTGAATATAATGAAAAAGAGTTTTCTTGGTGCTGTCCTGTCTCTGGGTTTATTAAGTGCTGCTCATGCAGATGTATATAAATTTGATAATACGCATACCAATGCGGTATTTAATATCGATCATTTCCAGACCTCAACCAATCATGGCGGGTTTTATGCTATTAGCGGCGAACTGAAATATCAGCCGGAAAAGCAAGTCGCAGAGATGCGCGTGACGATTCCCGTAAGCGCCTTAAATACCGGGGTGGATGCGTTTGATAACCATATCCGCAGTAGCGATATTCTGGATGCGGAAAAATATCCAGAAATAGTATTTAAATCGACAAAATGGCATTTTGAAGATAATAAACCGGTTTCTATTGACGGTTTGTTAACAATGAAGGGGGTAACTAAGCCCGTCACCTTAACCACCACCAAGTTTGGCTGTTATATGAGCCCGATATTCAAGGCGCAGGTTTGCGGCGGTGATTTTGTCACGCAAATAGATCGCACCCAGTGGGGGGTAGATTATCTGGTCGATATGGGGATGACGAAAGTTGTCGATATAAAAATCCAGGCAGAAGCGGTTAAGCAATAAAGGGAATGATGATGAAAATTATTGTATGTTAAGGGGGATTGGCTATTTGAAGCTTCGCTGATTTCAGGCCGCACTGCCACGATTTTAAAGTGGGACTATGTCACTAAATAGTTGATGGCAACTATTTCGGATTCAGATATGTTAAATTGTTCTACTACTTGAGCTTGTAACCAACGGTTATTTTGTCCCTGATGTCTCTGTAGATTTGATTTTTTCGATCGCAATAATATTGCCTGACATCGCTTCATTGAGCACTTCGACGGCCGTGCTGGCATCGCGATTCTTTATCGACATGTAGACCTTGATATGGGCTTCCACACTTTCAAGGGTAATACCCAGCGCACGGTTAAGCTCTTCAAGATAGTAGTAATAGATGTCTTTAATCGAGCTCATCACGTTGTAGAACACGCTGTTGTGCGATGCCCTGACAATCGCCAGATGGAACTCGTAGTCCGCTTCCGAGTATTTTTTATAATCACCTTTGTGGATCAGCATGTTGTTCAATGCTTCCTCGAGCTGGCGAATGTCATCATCGGTGGCGTGTGTGACGGCGAGCTCCACGCATTTGAACTCCACGGTCTGACGAAAAATCATCATATCGTGAAACTCTTCGCGGCTAAGGTGCATGATTGGGCGGGGATCGTTACTCAACATCTGCGGGGTGAAGTTTTCGCTCACGTAGCTGCCGCTGCCCTGACGCGTCACCACAATCCCCAGGTCACGAAAACGCTGTACTGCGCTGCGAACGCTGACCCGGCTGACGTTAAATGAGGCGGTCAGTTCCGCTTCTGAGGGCAAACGGCTACCCGGCGCCCAACTGCCGTCCAGCAGTTTGCTGCTTATCTGATCATAAATTTCATTTACAACATTCTGTTTTTGAATGGATTTTATGCTCAAGATGGGTATCCGTTAAGATGTCGCCGAAGTGCTTTATTATATAACAATTCTCTTTTAAGAACAAAGCGCCCGGCCGGGCGCTTTACACTGTTAATCGAAACGAATGAGTACCTTAGCAGAGACATTTTTGTCTGTGGCGGTAATCAGCGCGTCTTCAATTTGCTGGGGCGGGAACTCGGCGCTGATAAGCGGGTGAGGATCGACACGCCCATCTTCCAGCCAGCGTACCGCGGTGATGAACTCACCGATAAAACGGAATGAGCCGACCCAGTTGAGTTCTTTAACCAGCATCGTTGACACCGGCCAGCTTACCGGGCTGGCGCCCATCCCCACCTGAACGATAGTGCCGGCAGGGCGGGTGAAGTCGACGCTGGATGCCACGGCAATCGGCGCGCCGGAGGCCTCAAACACGACATCAAAGTAGCCTTTATGCTGCTGATAATGGGCAACCTGTTCTTCATCGCGCGGATCCATCACCGCTGTGGCCCCCATCTGGCGTGCCAGTTCCAGACAGCGTGGGCTGAGATCGGATGCCACCAGTTCAGATGCTCCGGCACTGCGTGCCGCCGCGAGGATCAGACAACCAATGGGGCCTGCGCCAATCACCAGTACGCGTTTGCCGGTCAACTGGCCCGCCTTTTTTACTGCATGAATGGCGACCGCTAGCGGTTCCGAAAAGGCCATTACGTTTGCGGGCACGCGCCTGTCATAAGGAATGCATTGCTCCGGTTTTACCACCACGTATTCAGAAAAACCGCCATTCACATGCGGATTGAACTGCGCGCTGCCCATAAAGCGCATGGAGCCGCACAGATTTTGATGGCCGGAAAGGCACATCTCACACTGATTGCAGGGGCTGGACGGGTTCACCGCAACCGTCTGGCCCACTTCCAGGTCGCTGCCTGCTGGCACTTTGCTGATCACGCCAACAAACTCATGGCCAATCACCATCGGATGCTTGAGGACAGACATCCCCGCGCGGCCATGCTGATAGTAGTGAATATCAGAGCCACAGATGCCGCCGCAGGCGACCTTCACGACGACGTCATGTTCACTGTGCTCGATTTCACGTGATTCAAAGCGTACGTCTTTTTCCGCATGGGCCAGACAAGCGTTACAGGTTATTTTTTCCATTTTGATAATGACCTCATTATTTGTTGGCAGTTGCCGGGTTAATGGCATTCTTATCCACAGTGTCGGCATTCTTTTTTTCAGGCAGGATCACTTCAATTTTGCCCACCAGGAATATGTAGGCTAATAAGCCCAGTCCGGCGACGCCTGCGATATACCACATGGCATACTGGAAGTTTTGCGTGCGCTGGAGAATAACCCCAATAACAATTGGGCTAACGATCCCCGAAAGGTTGCCGCAAATATTTAAAAAGCCACCCATAGTGCCAAGAAAATTACGGGGAATTACATCGCTCCAGACCACCCAGCCCAGGTTTGAAAAGGCGTTGGCAAAGAACGCAACAGACAGAATGACAATCGCAATAACCGGCTGGTTTTCAAAGAAATTGACCAGGCCAATAATCATGGTGACGCACAGGCCAGTCATAACGGGTAATTTTCTTGCCAGCGTTCGGGATTTTCCTTTTTTCAGCAGCATGTCGCTTAGCGTACCGCCACAGAGCACCCCAAGCATCGCCATAATATAGGGCAGCATGGCGCCTATCCCGGCTTTGGAAATAGAGAGATGCAGTCCTTTTTCCAGGTAAACAATAAACCAGGTCAGGAAAAAATAGAGCGTAGACGAGCAGGCAAACTGGGTGATGAACAAACCCCAAATCGTTTTTTTGCTGAGGAAGAATTTAATATTTTGCCAGCTGATTTTTGCACTCACGGAGGATTGGTTCTCCGAGCCATAGCCGCCGCCTGCTTTGATATAATCCAGTTCGGCCTGGTTCACAGCAGTGCTGTGCTGTGGATCGCGGTAATACATAAGCCAGTAGATGCCAAACAGAATACCGGCGCCACCGGACAGATAAAACGACATTTCCCAACCGTAGTTAGCCACAATAAAGGCGAGGGCAGGCGTCAGCAGCGCGAGACCGATATATTGTGCACTGGAATAAATCGCGGTCGCACGGGCACGTTCATGGTCCGGGAACCAGGTGGCGATTATTTTTGTGTTAGACGGGAAGGATGGCGCTTCGGCAACACCAATTAATGCGCGGCAGGCCAGAAGCATTGCAAATGAAGCGGTTGCCGTCGCGAATAAATGGTGTGAGGCGAACCCCATCATAAAGGTAAAAATACTCCACAGAATAATCGCACCACCATAAAGAATACGTGAGCCAATGCGATCAAGAACATAGCCGACAGGAATTTGACTGGCAGCGTAGGCCCAGGTAAACATGGAGAAAAGCAAACCCAGTTGTGTTGGCGTCAGACTGAAATCATTCTGGATATTCGAACCAGCAACGGCAAGATTGGCGCGATCCATATAATTAATTGCAGTCACAATAAACAGCAATGTGAGAATAAAGAGTCGTTGTCTTGAAGCCTTCATAATAATACCTGTGTTATATCGGCATGCATCGGGGTAAACACATGCCATCAATTTTAAAGGCGAGTAGGTAGAGTGCGGGCGACTTATAAAACTGCGAGCCAGCCACCATCGACGTAAATAATCTGCCCGTTGATATAATCTGATGCTCTGGATGATAAGAAGATGGCGGTGCCGATGAGCTCTTCCGGACGACCCCAACGTTGAGAAGGGGTGCTGCTTTTCACCCAGCTATCGAACTGCTTGTCTTCAATAAGCGCGGTGTTCATGTCGGTCAGAATGTAGCCAGGTCCAATGGCGTTGGTCTGGATATTAAACTGCGCCCATTCAGCAGCCATCGAGCAGGTGAGCATTTTGATGCCGCCTTTTGCTGCCGTGTACGGGGCAACAGTCGGGCGGGCCGCCTGGCTGGTAAGCGAGCCGATATTAATAATTTTGCCGCCGCTGTTGCGGGCGATCATCCGTTTTGCCGCCGAGCGGGAGACTAAAAATGCGCTGGTCAGGTTAGTGTCGATCACCTTCTGCCAGTTTTCCAGCTCCAGCTCGACCATTGGTTTGCGGTACTGAATACCGGCGTTATTGATCAGGATATCAACATGAATCCCTTCTGCATCAAGTTTGCTAAAAGCTGCCTCAATCGCCAGTTCATCGGTGACGTCAAAAGCCACGCCATGCGCGTCGTAGCCTTTTCTGGTCAGCGTATCCACTGATTCGGCCAACAGCGTGGCGCGAATATCATTCAGGATAACCCGTGCACCCGCAGCGGCAAGACCCTCTGCGTAGGCAAAGCCCAGTCCTCGTGCAGAACCCGTTACCAGCGCCGTTTTCCCAGTTAAATCAAATAAAGCGGTCATGTTGTTTCCTCACTTGTTTAATTTGTATGACGACTATCCTTTTTTTAGGTTGGATTTTCGCCCTGATAAAATCAACAGTTCACCCATGAATTTGCAACAAGGATCACAAACAGCTCCACATTCCGACCGCGTAATTAATATTAATTAATTGAATTATATGTATATATTTGGTTTAAATTTAACGCAGTTTGATCGCTGTCACAGAATGGCACTCGCAGCGATCCGCTGTAAAAGAAGCGTGATATAACAGTGTAAAGTTGTAGGACAACTTACGTATATCTGTTGTATCATCCACAACGGTATGACATGCGGTAAATTCGCTGAGTTAAGGAGTGAAAGTGAGTAACCTGAAAATTACCAACGTGAAAACGATTCTGACGGCGCCGGGCGGCATTGATTTGGCAGTCGTTAAGATAGAAACCAACGAGCCAGGGCTGTATGGGCTGGGATGTGCGACATTTACCCAGCGTATCTTCGCGGTAAAAAGCGCGATCGATGAGTACATGGCGCCTTTTCTGGTTGGCAAAGATCCGACCCGTATTGAGGACATCTGGCAGTCAGGCGTGGTGAGCGGCTACTGGCGCAATGGCCCGATCATGAACAATGCATTGTCCGGCGTGGACATGGCACTGTGGGATATCAAAGGTAAGCTAGCGGGGATGCCAGTTTATGATCTGCTGGGCGGCAAATGTCGTGATGGGATCCCACTGTACTGCCACACCGATGGTGGTGATGAAGTTGAAGTGGAAGATAACATCCGAGCCAGAATGGAAGAGGGTTACCAGTACGTTCGCTGCCAGATGGGAATGTATGGCGGTGCGGGGACCGATGACCTTAAACTGATCGCCACGCAGCTGGCACGTGCGAAGAACATTCAGCCGAAACGTTCACCGCGCAGCAAAACGCCCGGCATCTACTTTGACCCGGACGCCTACGCCAAAAGCGTTCCGCGTCTGTTCGACCACCTGCGTAACAAGCTCGGTTTTGGCATCGAATTTATTCATGATGTACATGAGCGCGTGACCCCGGTGACTGCCATTAATCTGGCCAAAACGCTTGAACAGTATCAACTATTTTATCTTGAGGATCCGGTGGCACCGGAAAACATCGACTGGCTGAAAATGCTGCGCCAGCAGTCTTCCACTCCGATATCCATGGGTGAGCTGTTTGTGAATGTGAATGAGTGGAAGCCGCTCATCGACAACAGGCTCATCGACTACATTCGCTGCCACGTGAGTACCATCGGCGGCATTACGCCGGCGAAGAAACTTGCTGTCTACAGCGAACTGAACGGTGTGCGCACCGCATGGCACGGGCCGGGCGACATTTCTCCAGTCGGGGTTTGCGCCAATATGCATTTGGATTTGAGTTCACCGAACTTTGGCATTCAGGAATACACGCCAATGAACGACGCGCTGCGTGATGTTTTCCCGGGCTGCCCTGAGATTGACCACGGTTATGCCTATCTGAACGATAAGCCGGGTCTGGGTATTGACATTGATGAAGCCAAAGCGGCGAAATATCCGTGCGAGGGGGGAATCCCATCCTGGACAATGGCGCGCACACCAGACGGTACAGCCTCAAGACCGTAAGCAATGAAGGCCCGGCTTGCATCTGCCGGGTCGTATTTCCGCCGTCCTGATGGACTCCGTTTTAGAAACAGGAATTATTGTATACTGAGGCTGCTTTTTAATCAGTGACTACTTCTCTATAAAGAGCCTGAATTTTTCCCTCAACAACGCTTTCGGTAGAAAATGACGCGCTCTGTTTCCTCAAATCCTAACGCCTGGTGAACTTTCTGGGAAATTGTATTTTCCGGCGTGGTATCAGAGGCCATTTCCCGACACCCTTTATTCGTTCCCCATCGTTGCACCGCTGCAATCAATTGTTTCGCTACGCCGCGTTGACGGAATGAGGGGAGAACAAAAATACCTTCAAGGAAAGCCACGGGCGAACTGTCACAGCCATTGACATAATCGTGGCGGATTGAGGCATCCGCAAAGCCAATCGCCACCCCGTCTGCCATCGCAATAAATGATGCCAGATGATCGGCTTGCAGAATTTCTTCGCCGTCCGCCAGATGGGCGTCGTCCGGGTGACCAGGCCAGAGCTGTTTTCGCAATCCGCGCCAGTGCTCCAGATGGGTTTTGTTCATTTGCCTGATGTCCATTAACGCGCTCCTGATGAGGGGTCTGACATGATGAGACGGCATCCCGCTTGCTGATAACGTCGGGCGATAGCAGACGGGAGCGCACTGTCGCTAAGAATGGTAGTAATACAGGACAGCGTCGCCACCGCATGGGGTTCTACAGTATCAAACTTTGAGTGATCGGCCATCAATATGACCTCGCGTGAGCGCTGAATAATGCGCGTTTTAACGCCCACTTCAAACATGGTAGCGTTGGTGATGCCCGTTTCAATCGACAGCGCATCGCAGGAGATAAAGGCGCGTTCAACGGCAAAGGCGTTAATCATCTCCAGCGCCAGACTCTCGCCCACCGAAAAGTAACCGGGGCGGATCAGTCCGCCGATAATGTAGCTCTCTACGTGTGGGAAGCCACCCAGTTCATTAGCGATTTTGATGTCATTGCAAATGACTTTTACTTTGGCGTCAACCAGACATTTTGCCAGTTCCAGACAGGTGGAGCCGGAGTCGAGAAAAAAGCAGTCTCCATCTTTGATGAACGTGCGGGCGAGGGCGGCGATTTCGCGTTTCGCCTCACTTTGTAACGTTCGCTTAACGTCGAAAACATATTCTTTATCTTCCGTACTGTCGTCGAAGTCAATACAACCATGGCCGCGAACCATACCGGGATAACGGCTGGCGATATAGTGAAAATCCCGGCGCACGGTTGCCTCTGCATAGCCAAAAAGTTCAATAGCTTGTTGTGTTGAGAGGTGCCTGTGTTGCCAAAGGTAATGCAACATCTGTTTGATACGGTCGGGGCGCTGTTGGCTCATCAGCATATGACTCCTTTATAGCGCGGTGAATTGTGACAACGTCACATCATAGTTCGCCGTCGTGAACAACGCCCGGCCAATCACCAGATGCTGTGCGCCTGCGGCGGCAAGCAGCCGTGCGGCGCGAAGTGTAATACCGCCGTCCGCCCAGCATTCCGCAGCAGGGAAATGCTCTCTGCTCTGACTCACTTTTTCACACATCGCGGCGATAAATTGCTGCCCGCGCCCGTCGGGTTCGCTGGTCATGATCATCAGCGCATCCAGTTGCAATGCCAGATAACGATAAGGCAATAGCGGCGTTGCCGGGTTAAGCGCCAGTCCTGCTTTCGCCCCGATAGCGCGAATATCCGCCAGAATCTCCGAGGGGTTTTGCACGCTTTCGGCATGAATGAAAATCCAGCCGGGGCGGATAGCTGCAAGCCAGGGTAGCCAGCGTTGCGGTGATGAGACCATCAGGTGAAATGAGAGCGGATGGCGAGTGTGTTGTGCGACTGCCTGAATGGTTTTCATACCGAAGGTAATATTGTTGATGAAACTGGTATCTTCGATATCCAGATGCAGCGAGCCGAGAGGCGCATCGTGTAAAGCGGTCAACGCCTCGGCATAGCGCAGCGGATCGGCGGAGGCCAGTGAAGGGTGCAGGATCATCGGAACCTCCATCAGCGCAATGCGGTTAATTGCGCGAAAAGCGCGGCGTCATTTGGCGCATCTTGCAGCATCGCGACGCTTTCCGGCGAGTCGAGCCACTGGCTGATGCGTTGAATGGTGCGAATATGTGCTTCGGCATCCGTGGCGCTGGCGCAAAGCAACAGCCAGATGGGATCGCAATCCGCATTGCCGAAAGCGACCGGCGTTGCTAACGTAGTGACGCTGATTTGATTATGGTTAGCGCCTTGCTCCGGTCTGGCATGGGGCAGCGCAATCCCCGGCGCGATAAGATAATATGGCCCCCATTTAAGGGTGTTCTCAATAATACCGTCCAGGTAGCAGGGGGCCGCCGCGCCGAAGGTAATCAGCGGACGAACGGCGATATCCAGCGCGTGTCGCCAGTCGCTGGCATGGCGTTGCGCCTGAACCCACTTAACATCATTAATCATCGATCGTTGACTCCTTGCCGGTTCGGGTTACTCTGAAACCGATCCCCGGCGTGTCTTTTGGCGAAGGCGACGGAGATCGGCAGAAGAGTTATCGCTCTCTGCAGGGGATAAGCGTTTTGCTTATCCCCATTTTATTGTCGGATATGGCGTACTTTCTCCATAAACTTCGCCACGCGCGCCTGGTCAACAAAGTTGGCGAAGACGCCGTCTTTTTTAAACGTGGTTGCCGTTACGCATCCGTCGGCAATGCAGAGCTGCTCCTCGACGTTTTCCAGACACACCCCGGTATTCGCCAGCACGACCGTGTCGGGGACGGTCTCTTTTACCCGCTTCAGTATGGCGCTATCCGTGCGAGCGCCCGCCGTCAGCCCTGAGACGCACAGAGCATCGGGGTTATTATTAAATACGGTCGATTTCGCAATTGAACAGACATCGCGGTTTCCCAGATACACCGCCGCTTCCGGCACGATGTTAAACAACGTTTTCACGTGGCCTGCGCCGATGCGATGCTGATGGCGAATGGTTTCGCCGACATTCGTATCCCAGACGCCAAAATCGCTGGCGTAAGCGCCGGTGAAAATTTCGCGGATAAATTTTGCGTCGGTCGCCATCGCCAAATCAAACGAGGCCACAGGGTCCCACAACACGTTTACCCCAAACGGTACGCGGATTTCACTCATTAACTGACCGATGATTCTTGCCATCGCGGTGGTCGTTTCCGGTCTGACTTTCGTTAAATAAGGCAGACTAAATTCGTTGGAGAACATCACCGCATCCACGCCGCCATTTTGTAGCGCCATTAAATCGTCATGGGCGCGGTCAATTACCCAGTTCATGCCTTTCCTGGTATCGAACCCGGGATCGCCCGGCAACGCCCGTAAATGGCACATGGCGATAACGGCTTTTTCTGTTCCTATTACCTCTTTTAGCCAACTCATTCTGGGTTGCTCCTTATTCCGGTAGTTCACGTTTACGTAAGACAAGTATGATGCTGGCGACAATGCCGACCACAATAACCACGCCAATCATGCCCAGCGACATCAATTCAGATATTGACCAGCCAAACATATTTCCCACCGACAGCGCGGTAATTTGCGCGTTTTCAGTGGCGAAACTAAAGCCGCCTTTGAGCGCCATGTCGGTAAAGTACGGTGCGAACTGGGTGGCGATCAGCAAAACGGTAATCATGACAATGATGCCGCTGAGCAGAGTACGAATCAGATCGCCGCGATGAATAACCGTGGCCATGCAGATAAAAAATGGCGCGACCGGTAAATCAGCCAGCGGCAGGACTTTATTGCCCGGCAGTATGCTCGCCAGAATTAACATGATGGGAATTAACAGCAGCCCAACCGCGATGGTGGTCGGGTGGCCTAACGTCACTGCGGTATCCAGACCGATAAAGACTTCGCGCCCTTTAAAGTGTTTCTGGAAGAACTTACGCGCGCCGTCGGAAATGGGCATTAACCCCTCAACGATAAGGCGAATCATGCGCGGAAACAGCACCATAATCGCCGCCACGGTAATCATTAAGGTTGCGCACCCTTTAAAGCCTTCGCCTGCGGCAAGTCCGAAGATCAGACCGAGAACAACGCCAATGATCACCGGGTCGCCGACCATCCCATACCGTTTTTGGATCTCCTGAGCGTCAATATTGCGTCCTTTCATAAACGGTATTTTTTCGTATATCGCATCCAGCAATACGAACAACGGCACGGAACTGGAGCCATACCCTTGCGGAATAGAAATCCCTTCCAGACCCACAATGTTCTGTACTCGTTTCGCCGTCCAGTCGGCCATTTTCAACGACAAGGCGGCGTGACAAATCGCGCCCAGTACGCCATAAATCAGACTGCCGGTCATCAACTGGACGACCGTTCCGGTAATGGCGTAGTGCCAGTAGTTATAAATATCAACGTTCATGGTTTTGGTCAGACGAGTCACCAACATACCGACGTTGAGCAGAAAGATAACGGGAATGATCATAGCGCCGATGGCCGTCGCATAGCCGACGCCGGACGCGGGCCCGGCGCCGACGTCAAACACATGCAGCGTCAGGCCAAAACGCTCAATCATCACTTTAATCGGCGGACTGAGACTGTCGATCGCCATGACGATCACCAACCCCATGCCGACAAAACCGATGCCGACCGTCACCCCGGCTTTCACCGCCTGCAGCCAGGGAATACGAAAGATTAAGCCGATGATAATCATAATGATGGGCACAAAGACGGTGCCGCCGAGAGACAGGATGTAATCAAACATAATGCCCCCTTTATTGTGTTAACAGCGCCTTGATTTCTTGTTTTAATGCGTCGTCGTTGATGCCTGTCAGCAGGGCGGCGCCGTTGAGCGTCGGGATGCCATAGTCACTGTGCGTACGCATGGACGTTACGATGAGATCCATACCGTTACAGTTCAACGGGATCTCATTCAGACAACATTGCGCCGTGGTTGCCGCAATGCCTTGCTCCGCAAGAAAGTCCTGCAGTTTTTGTGCAATCATGGTTGATGTCGACATGCCGGTACCACATGCCACAAGGATCTTTTTCATCATGGTCGTGCCTCTTGTGTAGCGCCTGTTTCAGGCTCAATGGGAAACTGTTCTGGCGACATATTGGCCAGCGCAGTCAGTAAACGGATACAATCAGCCAGGTCGCGCAGGCTGGCGACTTCGGCTGGCGAGTGGGTATAGCGGCAGGGAATAGAAAGACTGGCGCAGGGAATACCGTCCAGTTCAACCTGAATGTAGCCGGTTTCGGTGATGACGCCTGGCGCGACTTCTCGCTGTACGGGAATATTATTTTCGTGCGCGGTGGTCTCCAGCATCCGCAGCAAACGCGGCGGCGTAATCAGTCCCGCCAACGTACCGCGTCCGTGATAGTTCAGACAGGTGATGCCGACGCCGTGGTTGACCCGCACATCTGAGTAATCCTGCAGGTCAGGCGTGTCGCAGGATGGGGTGATATCAATACCAATCGCCAGGTCGGGGCGCACGCGTCGTAAAACGGGAATAATACCGCGAATATTGAACTCTTCCTGTACCGACGCGACCAGGAATACCGCGATATCAAGCGGTGTGGAGGCGAGGGCCTCGGCGACGCCCAGTAGCGCCGTACACCCCAGCCTGTCATCCAGCGCCTTACTGCATACCAGGTCGTTGCCCAGACAGTGCGGCGGGTTGTAAAGGGTTACTGGCGTCCCCACCTGAATACCCATTCGTTCGGCATCCGCTTTATCTTTTGCGCCGATATCAATCCAGAGTTTATCGAGCGCGGGTGGCTGGGTGCGCTCGTCACCCTTCGCGAAGTGATATGCTTTAATACCGATACAGCCCATGATATCGCCTGAACGTCCGGCAAGCGTCACAATCGAACCGGGCATAGTAATTTGCGCCGGGCCGCCCACGCGTTCAAAACGTAAAAAACCGGAGGGTTCGATCTTGCGTACCATAAAACCCACTTCATCCATATGCGCAAAAATCATCAGGCGAAGCGCGTCGGATTTATCGCTGCCATAACGGGCGACGACATTGCCCAGGCGATCCCGCCAGACGTCTTTGGCCTGCTGTTCAAACGCGTGCTGCATAACGTTTGCAATACTGCTTTCATGTCCTGAAATCCCGTTTAGCCGCAGTAAAGAAAAAAGCGTTTCCTGCACAGAAAAGGTCATTGGCGTCTCCGTGGTGATAAAACAATCAGTCGTTGAGCGTTTTATAGGCGGAGAATGGTTGGATAAGTGTGAAATGTGTCACGCGGAAATACGCTAAATAGGGCCAATAAAAAATAATGTGATGGCGATACAATAAAAACGCTCATATCACCTGCGGGTTATCGGTAAACCAGGCTATTTATGTGATCACGACCAACAACGAAGAAGGGCAACGCGATGGTGGAAATTATTCCTGTTAGCACGACGCTGGAACTGCAAGCGGCAGATGAAAGTCATGTTCCGGCGCTGCACCAACTGGTACTCAAAAACAAAACGTGGCTACAACAGTCGCTCGACTGGCCGCAATATGTCACGTCGCAGGAGGAAACGCGTAAGCATGTGCAGGGTAATATACTGTTGCACCAGCGTGGTTACGCCAAAATGTACCTGATTTTCTGCCAGAATGAGATGGCGGGCGTACTCTCATTTAATGCCATCGAACCGGTAAACAAAGCCGCCTATATCGGTTACTGGCTGGATGAGTCCCTCCAGGGACAAGGGATAATGTCGCAATCATTACAGGCGCTGATGACACATTATGCCCGGCGCGGCGATATTCGGCGCTTCGTCATTAAATGCCGCGTTGATAATCAAGCCAGTAATGCGGTCGCACGGCGCAACCATTTTACGCTGGAAGGCTGTATGAAACAGGCCGAGTATCTTAACGGCGACTATCACGACGTTAATATGTATGCCCGCATTATTGATGCGGATTAAAGGGAACCGACTAAGGGGGTACGCGTAATACGATCCTCGCCATTGATCACTTTTGGGCCGCGCAGGTGAATAGTATTGCCGTCAAACGCTATCACCGCCGCCCGTCCGCTAATCTCGACCTGGTGCTCAATCAGAATTTCGCCCTGTATACAGGCATGGCCTTCAATCAGCACGCGGTCGTCCAGTAAAATCGGGCCTCCGCGTACCTCAGCATGTCCGCCTACCAGCACATGATGTTTTAACACACAGTTGCCTTCGATTAACGCATGTTCCGCTACCTGCGAGCTGTAGCGAAGGGTAGGGATCGCATCTTCCTCTGTACCGGCGATAACCCGCGCATGGCCATAGACTTTGGCGCAGTCACAGATCCAGACATTATTGTCTTTGTTGCCTTCGATGAGCGCGAAATCAAAGACCTCCGCCCGGTGCTCAATAAAAGCGTGTGTGATAGTGGCGTCGCCATAAAGCTGTACCTGATGGACAATCCGCGAATGGTTCACAGTGGCGCGATCGTAAATTTGTAAAATCTGCGCATGTTCATGCGTTAGTCCCTGAATGGCGAGAATTTCTGACTGGTTTAACACGCGGGCATCGCCATAAATCGCACACTCTCCGCGCACGGAAGAGGACTGAATGGTGACGTTGTCACTTATCCGCGCGCCATCGCTTATATCAGCGCGATCAATCCAGACGTTATCGCCTATTCGCACGTTATTGTAGAGCGTGCATGGCTGCGTGATACGCGCGTTACCCGTAATTTCCGTGCCCGCAAAGGCCATCGTGTTTTCATCATAAATCCAGCAATCCCCCTGTTGTGACAGCACATTATCGGCATCAACCCAGCCGCCGGAGGTTCCGGCTTTAACATCGTTAAAATCCGTTACGGCAATAACTTGTCGTAATAAGACGCTTTTCTTCTCACCGTCTACCTGATAAGTAAAAGCACAAGGTTCTTCACTCAGTCGATATTTGGTCATAGGGAAATTCCGTGTGAACGATTAAGATAACCGTAGCAAAGGTACTGGCGAAACAACCAGAAATTCCATAAAATGCATTTCAAATATACTTTATAAATTAAACAAAATGCGTAATCACAAGCAGAGCGATCGCGTGCTCAATTTGCCTGCGGGCTATTTTGGCATCGTCCTTGGCACTATCGGTATGGGATTCGCCTGGCGTTATGCCAGCCAGATATGGGCAATAAGCCACTGGCCCGGCGACATCATGGTGATCCTGGCGATGATTATTTGGGCACTCTTGACCCTGGCGTTCCTTAGCCGTCTGGTGCGCTTTCCCCATAGCGTGATGGCTGAAGTGCGACATCCGGTAATGAGCAGTTTTGTCAGCCTGTTTCCCGCCACCACGATGCTGGTCTCGATCGGTTTCGTTCCCTGGTATCGCCCGTTGGCCGTTGCGCTATTCAGCGTGGGGGTCGTCATACAACTGGCGTATGCCGCCTGGCAGACGGCGGGGCTTTGGCGCGGAGCGCATCCGGAAGAAGCGACAACCCCAGGACTTTATCTGCCCACGGTAGCGAATAATTTTATCAGCGCTATGGCCTGTGGAGCGCTCGGTTACAATGATGCCGGACTGGTGTTTTTAGGCGCAGGCGTCTTTTCGTGGTTAAGTCTGGAGCCGGTTATTTTGCAGCGACTGCGTAGCTGCGGCGAATTACCGGCGGTGCTGCGTACGTCGCTGGGTATCCAACTGGCGCCCGCGCTGGTCGCCTGTAGCGCCTGGCTGAGCGTCAATGGCGGGGAGGGCGACACGCTGGCGAAAATGCTATTCGGCTACGGTCTGTTACAACTTTTATTTATGCTGCGATTAATGCCCTGGTATTTATCACAACCGTTTAATGCTTCCTTCTGGAGTTTTTCGTTCGGCGTTTCCGCGCTGGCGACCACGGGGTTACATCTTGGTCACGGTAGTGAATCAGGGCTTTTCCATATTCTGGCCGTCCCGCTGTTTATTTTCACTAACGCTATTATCGCCTTATTGCTGGTTCGTACATTTCTATTGCTGGTGCAGGGGACGTTGCTTATTCGCACTGAGCGCGCTGCACTGTTGAAAACGGAGGAAAAAAATGACCGTTCGTGACGAAAATTATTTTACTGAGAAATACGGATTAACCCGCACGCATTCGGATGTGCTGGCGGCGGCAAAGGTTGTCGCGCCGGGCCGAACGCTGGATTTGGGATGTGGCAATGGCCGCAATAGTCTGTATCTGGCCGCGAACGGTTATGACGTTACCGCGTGGGATAAAAATCCGGCCAGTATGGCTAACCTTGAGCGTATTAAAGCGGCAGAGGGGCTGGATAATCTGCAAACCGACATTGTCGATCTGAATACATTGACCTTTGACGGCGAGTACGATTTTATTCTCTCGACGGTGGTTATGATGTTTCTTGAGGCGCAAACCATTCCCGGTTTAATTGCCAATATGCAACGCTGCACAAAAACCGGCGGGTATAATTTGATTGTTGCGGCAATGGATACGCCGGACTTTCCCTGTACGGTGGGATTCCCGTTCGCTTTTAAAGAAGGCGAATTACGCCGCTATTACGAAGGATGGGACATGCTGAAATACAACGAAGATGTCGGCGAGCTTCACCGCACGGACGAAAACGGCAACCGTATCAAACTGCGCTTTGCTACGATGCTGGCGAGAAAAACGGCCTGAGCGATGCAAGTTCTGTAAGTCTCGCAGCGTTCGGCATTTTTTTGTCGGGCGCCGCGTTCAAATTGTGCTGTCGTTACCATTTTTAGTGCATCCAGAATGATTTCGTTTTGCTATTATTTCCTTTGCATCATTGCGAAGACTAAAGGGATCGTTTCATGCGTACTCATACTTTATTTAAAGTTGCAGTGCTTACTGGCTTGCTGGCGTTATCCGGCTGTGCGTCTAAAGTCACACAGCCGGATAAGTATTCTGGATTCTTAAAAAATTATTCGGACCTGCAGGAAACTACCTCCGCCACGGGAAAACCGGTGTTGCGCTGGGTAGATCCACATTTCAATGACTCTAACTATGATAGTATTGTTTACAATCCGATAACATACTATCCCGTCCCCAAACCAACGACCCAGGTCGGGCAGCAAGTTCTTGATAAACTGCTGGCTTATACGAACACTAAAGTAAAATCAGCAATTGAACAGCGCAAACCGCTGGTCACGACGCCAGGGCCGCGCAGTTTGATTTTCCGCGGGGCGATTACGGGCGTGGATACCAGCAAAGAAGGGCTGCAATTCTATGAGGTGATCCCTGTAGCGCTGATTGTGGCGGGCACGCAAATGGCGACAGGCCACCGGACCATGGATACCCACCTCTATTTTGAGGGTGAGCTGATAGATGCCGTGACCAACAAGCCGGTCGTCAAGGTAGTACGTCAGGGTGAAGGTAAAGACCTGAGCAATTCCAGTACGCCAATGGCGTTTGAGACGTTGAAACAGGTCGTGGATGATATGGCGACGGATACCTCTATGTTTGACGTTAACAAAAAATAATTCTGCGGCGCCATCGCAAGATGGCGCAAACCCCGGCAGATTAGCGGTCACCATCAGCCAGACAACGATGGGCGGCGCGTTCTCGTTAATACTGCGTAGCCTATTCCGCCAACGATCAACCCCCAGAATGCCGATCCGATGCCCATCAGCGTTAGCCCGCTGGCGGTGACGAGAAATGCGATAACTGCCGCGTCACGCTCACTTTCGTGGGTAAGCGCCTGATACAGGCTACCGCTAATCGTACTTAACAGTGCCAGACCAGCCAGCATTTGCACCCAGCTAACCGGCAGGGCGACCATCAGCGCGGTTATCGAACCGCCAAACCACCCGGCAAGTAAATAAAAAACGCCTGCGGCGGCGGCCGCTAACCAGCGACGCGTTGGATCGGGGTGTGCGTCCGGGCTTTGACAAATGGCGGCTGTAATGGCGGCAATGCAGATAGAATAAACGCCAAATGGCGAAAGCAGCAGCGCCAGCAACCCGGTAAAAATCATTAACGGAGAGACAGGAAGCTGATAGCCAGACGCCTTCATTGTGGCGACGCCGGGGGCGTTTTGCGATGCCATCGTCACCAGGAAGAGCGGTACCGCGACGCTCAGGCTTTGAGCGAATGAAAAGTGGGGGGGAACGAAGGTGGGCCACACCGGCGCGAAATGAATACCGCTCATCGCCACCTTACCCTGGATGAGCGCCACCGTTATTCCCATCACCATGGCAGCAATAATGGCATAGCGGGGCGCGAATACTTTAAAGAGTAGCCACGCCAATAGCATACCGCCGCACATGACAAACTCTCCGTTGAGCGTCCCGAACGCCTGCAGGCCGAAGCGTAGCAGTATTCCCGCCAGCATTGCGGCGGCAAGAGAATGGGGGATTATCCGCATCAAACGCGCAAACAATCCCGTGACGCCGCACAGCACAATCAGGGCATTGGCGACAATGAATATGCCCACGGCGTCTGGCAACGATAATCCCTGAAGCCCTGTCACCAACAGAGCGGCGCCAGGCGTTGACCAGGCGGTTAAAACCGGCGCACGATACCACAAGGTTAACGTTAGTGTGCTTATGCCCATGGCTATACCGAGGGCAGTCATCCAGCCGGCGATCTCTGCGGGTGTTGCGCCAGCGGCAATCGCCGCCTGCCAGATAATGGCGGCGGAACTTGCATAGCCGACCAAAACGGCGACCAGACCAGATAATACAGTAGGTAACGGCAGTGATAACAGACGCATGATCGCCTCTTGTGCGTTATAACGGTCAGTCAATGTAGCATTGTGCGTTATAGCGTACAAGTGATACGCTATGGTCTTACAGGGGGGGAAAATGGATAACCTGACACACTATCTGGCGACCACGTTAAGAATGTTACGCCATCAGCGAGGCTGGAGTTTATCGCGTCTGGCGGAGATCTCCGGCGTCTCAAAAGCCATGTTGGGGCAGATAGAGCGTAATGAATCCAGCCCGACAGTCGCAACGCTGTGGAAAATTGCGACGGGCCTGAACGTTCCATTCTCAGTGTTTATTTCGCCTCCGCAGGCCGAATTTCCTCCGACCTTCGATCCCCAGCAGCAAGCGATGGTAATCACACCGCTGTTTCCGTGGGACCCTGAACTCTGTTTTGACTATTTTTCTCTATTGCTGGCGCCTGGCGCGGTCAGCGAATCAACGCCGCATAAAGCCGGCGTTGTCGAACATGTGGTGGTGATTCAGGGTCGGCTGGACATGTGTACTGGTGGGGTATGGCAAACCATAGACGCCGGTAAAGGATTGCGTTTTGCCGGTGATATGGCGCATACCTATCGCAACAGCAGTGACCAGACGGTTCATTTTCACTCGCTGATCCATTACCCGCGTGATTAAGCGGGAAAACTATTTCGTTAGTTTGCGCTTCTGACTACAATAGCCGCCATTTCGCTGCTATTGGATAAGAAAGACTGTATGCGCCAGCAACCTCACTATCTCGAATTGTTAAGTCCGGCCCGTGACGCCGCAATTGCTCGCGAAGCGATTTTGCATGGCGCAGATGCCGTCTACATCGGCGGACCCGGTTTTGGCGCACGTCATAACGCCAGTAACAGTCTGCGCGATATCGCCGATCTGGTCCCGTTTGCTCACCGTTACGGCGCCAGGATTTTTGTCACGCTGAATACTATCCTGCATGATGATGAGCTGGAGCCCGCGCAGCGGTTAATCACCGATTTGTACAACACCGGGGTAGATGCGCTGATTGTGCAGGATATGGGCATTCTGGAACTGGATATCCCGCCGATTGAGCTTCACGCCAGTACACAGTGTGATATTCGCAGCGTGGAAAAAGCGAAGTTTCTTGCCGATGTCGGTTTTTCACAGATTGTACTGGCGCGCGAGCTTACTTTGAGTCAGATAGCGGCTATTCATCAGGCTACTGACGCCACGATTGAGTTCTTCATTCATGGCGCGCTGTGTGTCGCTTATTCTGGGCAGTGTTATATCTCTCATGCGCAAACCGGGCGCAGCGCCAATCGGGGCGACTGTTCGCAGGCCTGTCGTTTACCGTATACGTTAAAAGACGATCAGGGGCGGGTGGTCTCTTACGAAAAACATTTGCTATCGATGAAAGATAACGACCAAACGGCTAACCTCGGCGCGTTGATCGATGCAGGCGTACGTTCCTTCAAGATTGAAGGGCGCTATAAAGACATGAGCTATGTCAAAAACATCACCGCGCATTATCGTCAGATGCTGGACGCGATTATCGAGCAACGTGGCGATCTGGCGCGTGCGTCGGTTGGTCGGACCGAACACTTTTTTGTTCCCTCCACGGAGAAAACCTTCCATCGCGGCAGCACCGACTATTTTGTTAACGCGCGTAAAGGTGATATTGGCGCATTTGATTCACCAAAATTTATTGGCTTGCCGGTAGGTGAGGTGCTGAATGTGGCGAAGGATTATCTCGACGTAGAAGCTACGGAGCCGTTGGCGAATGGCGATGGTCTGAACGTGTTGATTAAGCGTGAAGTGGTAGGTTTTCGCGCCAATACGGTGGAGAAAACCGGTCATAACCGCTACCGCGTTTGGCCAAATGATATGCCTGCCGACCTGCATAAAGTCCGTCCGCATCATCCGTTGAATCGTAATCTGGATCATAACTGGCAGCAAGCGCTGACAAAAACCTCCAGTGAGCGCCGTGTGGCGGTTGATATCATGCTGGGCGGCTGGCAGGAACAGCTTATTCTGACGCTGACCAGTGAAGACGGTGTCTGCATCACGCATACGCTTGACGGGGTATTTGAGGAAGCCAACAACTCTGAAAAAGCGTTGAATAACCTAAAAGCCGGACTGGCGAAGCTGGGACAGACGCCTTACTACGCGCGTGATATGCAGGTGACATTACCGGCGGCGTTGTTCGTGCCAAATAGCCTGCTCAATCAGTTCCGTCGGGAGGCGATTGATATGCTTGACGCGGCGCGGCTGGCCCATTATCAACGAGGTCGTCGGAAACCCGTGGCGCAGCCTGCGCCGGTCTATCCGCAAACGCATCTCAGCTTTCTCGCTAATGTCTACAACCACAAAGCGCGGGAATTTTATCACCGTTACGGCGTACAATTGATTGATGCGGCCTATGAGGCGCATCAGGAGAAGGGCGAGGTACCGGTCATGATCACCAAACACTGCCTGCGTTTTGCGTTCAACCTTTGTCCTAAGCAGGCGAAAGGAAATATTAAGAGCTGGAAAGCCACGCCGATGCAGTTGGTGCATGGCGATGAAGTACTGACGCTAAAATTCGACTGCCGCCCTTGCGAAATGCATGTCATTGGCAAAATTAAAAACCACATCTTAAAAATGCCCCAGCCCGGCAGCGTTGTCGCTTCAGTGAGCCCTGAAGCGCTGATGAAAACGCTGCCGAAGCGTAGGGGCGTTTAATTAACGAAAATAGCTCTCTGGTTTGCGCGATTTCTGCCAGTTGTGGTGCTCGCGCAAGCCTTCCGCTGATTCTTCCGCTGCCGCCCGTAATTCATCGCTGTCGGCTTCGTGTCTAAGCTGGTGCCCTCCCGTCGCAAACCATACGAACGCGTGGTCTTGCTGTTTCGCCAGTAACTGGCCTGAAAACAGCGCACAGGTCAGTAAAACTACTGATAACGTTTTTGTAAGCATCATGCCACCTTCCAGTTACGTCGTGAGGCTATGATGCCAATAATTTCTTTGAGTTATTATTCCACACTTCAAATTAGCGAAAACGGTTTGTCAATAAGTGCGATAAGTTGTATGAGAAAATATACTTATACTCAGTATGTCAATTATAAAAATAACGAGCCAATTCGTTCCATAGTAAATCCATTATTCCCTGGGAGTATATATTTAAAGTTATTGTATTAGATGGTTTTGGTATTGCCAGGGGATTGTAAATCCATACTATTTATGGTGTGATCAACTCTGGTGATGAGCCTCATTTTTTGTTGTTTCAACGAGTGAAGATAAATCTTCAGAAAAAAGGCTGTTATGAACTTGTAGCGCTACATATTCAGTAAGCTCGTTTAAACATAGCAGGCCATGAGAGGAACTTTCTTCCAGCATATTCATTAGTATCTCATTCTTAAACAAACATGAATAAACAATTTGAGTAACTGAGCTTTGTGCATAATTTGGTTCAAACGCTGCATTCTTTAAGTTAGTATTCTCAATAACCTTTGCGGCTATTTTGTTTTTGATAGCGTCGTCAATAGCTGTTACACCTGCCTGGGCGATGCCCAGATTAATCCTGGAGGAGATGGCGGCTTTTCTTTCCTGTTCCTTCCAGTCACATAAATTACCCTTTTCTGCCATGGCGATAAGCGTCTCTTCTATATTTTTCAGGTCAACGGGAAATGTTATACCGCCGGATAGCGAGAGTTGTAACCGCTCAGGGAACAAGCAACATAGCGGTTCACAAACATAAGTGCTAGCTTTTATATTAATATCAGAATATCTTTTCAGGTGGGCAGACTGAGTATCAACACAGAGCACTGTTCTATTCATTATCTCATAATAGTAGTGATCCTGACGTATCATAATGCATAACGGAATATCTTCGCCATCTTTAATACAGAGATTTGTATATTGACACTCAGCATCTTTATAGTGCTGAAAATGGAAATTTCCTCTGCATGACGGTGATGATAATTCATATAACTTGCAAAATAAATCAAATAAACGTTGCGCGTCAGGCGGAGAGGCAACATCACATAATTCCTTTATATATTGATCGGCAGCGGATCTTCGCGTGTCACAAAAAAAATCTTTAATCTTTTCCCATAGTAACGTAAAGAAAGAGCGTTGAGAGATGGCACTTTGAGAAAACATCTCACTCTTTAAAAATCCTCTCCCGATAGTAATTGGCATAATGTAGACCACAAGTGATTATATGATACTTCATTACTGGAATAGGTGGTATTCGAAATATTATCCCATGTTGCCCATCGGTTTGCCTATCGGTGAAACACCTGATTTTTGCTTTGTCCTGAACCGTCAACATTATTGTTCAATTGTTCAAATCGACCCGTAGCTTTAGTCATGCCCACGCCTCCTGGCCATGAAATATGTCAGATAAAACGAATGAAAGTAAAACGGTTTTCTTAATTCTCACATCATCATGTACTATGAGTAATGATTAATTACGCACTATATTATTTTTAGAGAAAGTAAATAGTTGCTCAACCGTGTAGAAATTGTCTTATAAGAAGTTAAACTAAAAGTATTATTAGGCTAACAACAATGAGATGTTTAGCGGTAGGGCAGAAGGCCAATACTGATAGTGCTTATGATATAAATACCTTACTCTTTAGTTTTTGTCTTAATTATATTTGTTGTAACGATTAGCTGACGGCTTTATTTCCAATTGGGCGATAAAATTATAAAAACCTGCGAGGAGGCTCAAAATGAAGAAATCAGATGGTGAAATTCACGAAAAGACAGCATCCTGGGGCATTTTGCAGTCAGAATGGCTAAGGAAATGTGGACGGCTATTATTGCTGTTACTTTACCGTTTCGTTATCGGATGGGCTTTTTTTCAGTTACTTGCCATGATCGTGGCAGGGATATTTTTGTTAGGCATCTTATTATTTCATCCCATAATATTTGTACAGACTATCGCAATTACTGAGAAGTTAAATCATGCTTCGCTTGATTTATGGCATATCCTTAAGTTATGCCTATGGCATTACGGTATCATCGCAGGGTTTATTTTTATGGCGGAGTGTACGTTAAGTAAAAGTATACGGCAGGTTCAGCGCTTGTCCAAAAAATTTGGGGCACAGGATTTTTCTTCACGCCCGTGATCCGCCGCTGCAACCTGCGGTCTTACTGAATAATGGCTATGACCAGCAGACCGAATTATCTCGGTTCGAGGGGGATTCTATGTGTTTGCACAACTGCGGTGAATCGTAATTTCAGATGCATTATCGCCGACAATTGACGCGTTCCTCACTAATTGCCTTCCTGACTATATAGTGGTCTTATCTTTGGCGAAACAATGTTATTTAGTTATGGAAGGCGACAACAACTGTACTACTGATTATCAAATAACCTTTCTGGTCAGGTAGACTCGCCTTTGTGAAAACACATCGTTATCTGTGTTCCTGGGACACACTCCCTTGCCGCCTTTAAGCAACTCGAATTATTTTGGGTATAGAACAGGCGGCGTCATGGTCGTATAAGCAAAATATAAACTCTCCGTTTGTGATAAGGCACAGATTACAGGGGGAATGATGTTTATTTTAACCATCTGTTTAAGCGCTGTCCGCTAATCTTTACCTGCTCAAATACATAATCGCCCCTGTGACTCTCGCGAGGTGTAACATATGGTAAAATGCGTATTTTCTTTCCTCCTGTTCAGCCTGTTGTCCGTTCAGGCAATGTCAGCTGAAAACCATATTGATCTCCACCAGCCAAAAGACTTTGTCGATATTACTACGGTCGCCCCCGACGTACAGGTAGACATGCGATACTTCACTTCCCATAACTTTATTGGTCGCCCCATTAAAGGCTATAACGCGCCTGTTTGCCTGTTAACACGACCAGCCGCGAACGCACTAAAGCAGGTCGCCGATCGTTTACGCCCCTTCGGACTTACCTTAAAAATATATGATTGCTACCGTCCGCAAAGCGCAGTGAACGACTTTATCGCCTGGGCCAAAGATCCTTCTCAAAACCAAATGAAAAACGAATTTTATCCGCAGGTAGAGAAAAATCGTCTGTTTGAGGAAGGTTATCTTGCCGCCAGATCCGGCCACAGTCGGGGAAGTACGCTTGATCTAACGATTGTTCCACTCGACAGTAAAATACCAATATACGATCCCGGACGACCACTGGTGAATTGTACTGCGTCCGCGGCGCAACGCTCGCCAGATAATAGTCTGGATTTTGGTACCGGCTTTGACTGTTTTAGTCCGTTATCCCATCCCGATAATGTCATGCTTACCGCTCAGCAACGCGCAAATAGGTTGTTATTACAAACGTTGATGCGTGATGCTGGCTTTACGCCACTGGATACCGAATGGTGGCACTTCTCCCTTACTCATGAACCATACCCGAACACCTGGTTTGACTTTCCCGTTAAGCAGAGACCCTGAAACGGCGTTTTGTTGCGAAATCTAATCATTACGCCTGTTGGAAAGCACCATAACAGTTAGCAAATCATTGTTAATTTTAACAACTGATATACACTGCGGTTGCCACCTGCAAGCAGCGCTCAATGAGAACGAATAATGAAAAAATATCAACGTCTGGCGGAGCAAATTAGAGAACAAATCGCCTCTGGCGTTTGGCAGCCCGGCGATCGATTACCCTCGCTGAGGGAGCAGGTCGCCAGTAGCGGCATGAGTTTTATGACTGTCGGTCATGCGTACCAGTTGCTGGAAAGTCAGGGACGGATTATCGCCCGTCCGCAATCCGGTTATTATGTCGCGCCGCATCCGGTTTGTCGGTCAGTCGCGACGGCAGCGCACGTTATTCGGGATGAAGCCGTAGATATCAATACCTATATTTTTGAGATGCTGCAGGCCAGCCGTGATACCTCAGTGGTGCCTTTTGCTTCAGCGTTTCCCGATCCGCGCCTGTTTCCCTTGCCGCAATTGAACCGCTCTCTGGCGCAGGTCAGTAAAACCGCGACGGCAATGAGCGTCATCGAAAACTTGCCGCCAGGTAATGCAGAATTGCGCTATGCGATAGCACGCCGTTACGCGCAGCAGGGGATTACCGTTTCTCCTGACGAGATTGTCATTACCGCCGGCGCGCTGGAAGCGTTGAATCTTAGTTTACAGGCAGTGACGGTGCCGGGAGACTGGGTGGTGGTGGAGAACCCCTGTTTCTACGGTGCGCTACAGGCCCTGGAGCGATTGCGCCTGAAAGCGTTGTCGATACCCACCGATGTTAAAGAAGGTATCGATCTTATGGCGCTGGAACAGGCGTTACAGGAATATCCGGTGAAAGCGTGCTGGTTAATGACCAACAGCCAGAATCCGCTAGGATTCACGCTGAGTGCTGAGAAAAAAGCGCGGCTGGTCGCGTTACTCACGCACCATAACGTGACGCTAATTGAAGACGATGTTTATAGCGAACTCTACTTTGGCCGCGAGAAACCTCTGCCTGCCAAAGCATGGGATCGTGACGATACCGTGTTGCATTGTTCGTCTTTTTCCAAATGTCTGGTTCCCGGTTTTCGCATTGGCTGGGTTGCGGGAGGAAGCCATGCCAGACAAATTCAGCGTTTGCAGTTAATGAGCACATTATCCACCAGTTCCCCCATGCAATTGGCGTTAGTGGATTATCTCTCGACACGTCGATATGACGCGCATCTGCGTCGATTGCGAAGGCAGCTTGCCGAACGTAAACAGCAAGCCTGGCAAACCCTTTTGCGCCATCTCCCGGCGGAAGTAAAAATTCACCATAACGATAGCGGTTATTTTCTTTGGCTGGAGCTACCTGAGCAGCTTGATGCCGGTGAACTTAGCGCCAAAGCGCTTGAACACCTTATCAGTATCGCGCCGGGGAAAATGTTTTCAACGTCCGGCGCCTGGACGCGTTTCTTTCGTTTTAACACCGCATGGCATTGGGGAGAACGGGAAGAACAGGCCGTAAAACAGCTTGGCAGCCTGATTCGCGAGATGCTGAGCGCTAAAAGCCTTGTGTGAGGTGGAATGCGTGTCAGCTCACAACCTGACTAAATTTCCCGAGTGTGCCGGGTGAGCATCTGGCGCGCCGTCTATTTTTAGGAAAGCGGCGGCCCGTTCGCCGGAAATCGATTAATGACGATATGGGAAAATGCTATGCAATATCAATTACTGATTAATGGCGTGCTGGTGGACGGCGAGGGAGAAAGGCAGTCTGTTTATAACCCGGCGACAGGCGAGGTCATACTTGAGATTGCGGAAGCGTCGCCCGCGCAGGTTGACGCCGCAGTGCTGGCCGCCGATAGCGCGTTTGCCGAATGGGGGCAGACCACACCCAAAGCACGGGCGGAATGTCTGTTAAAACTGGCGGACAGCATCGAGCAAAACGCCCTTGAGTTCGCCCGGCTTGAATCGCAAAACTGCGGTAAGCCTTTGCACTGCGTAATTAATGATGAAATTCCGGCAATCGTGGATGTCTTTCGCTTTTTTGCCGGCGCGGCCCGTTGTTTGAGTGGGCTGGCGGCGGGCGAATATCTGGAAGGACATACGTCGATGATCCGCCGGGATCCGATTGGCGTGGTTGCCTCTATCGCGCCGTGGAATTATCCGCTCATGATGGCGGCCTGGAAGCTGGCGCCAGCGCTGGCGGCAGGTAACTGCGTGGTGATTAAGCCTTCTGAAATCACGCCGCTGACGGCGCTTAAACTTGCCGCGCTGGCGAAGGATATCTTTCCGCCGGGGGTGCTCAATGTCCTGTTCGGACTAGGGCAGACTGTTGGCGATGTATTGACCGGTCATGAAAAAGTACGCATGGTCTCTTTAACCGGTTCTATCGCGACCGGGGAGCATATTCTGCGCCATACTGCGCCAGCGATAAAACGTACGCATATGGAACTCGGTGGTAAAGCCCCGGTGATTGTTTTTGATGACGCCGATCTGGATGCGGTGGCGCAGGGCGTCCGGACTTTCGGTTTCTATAATGCCGGACAGGATTGTACTGCGGCGTGCCGTATATACGCGCAGCGCGGTATCTATGATGCGCTGGTCGAAAAGCTGGGGAACGCGGTGAGCAGCCTGAAAATGGGCGCGCCGGAGGATGAGTCGACAGAGCTGGGGCCGTTAAGTTCGCTGGCGCACCTGAAGCGCGTCACAGCGGCTGTAGAGGAGGCGAAGGCCCTCAGCCATATCCGTGTGATTACTGGTGGAAGTCAAACGGAAGGTAAAGGTTACTATTTCGCTCCGACGTTGCTGGCAGACGCAAAACAGGAAGATGCCATCGTGCAACGCGAGGTCTTCGGCCCGGTGGTCAGTATAACCGTCTTTGATGATGAAGATCAGGTTCTGAGGTGGGCCAACGATTCTCGCTATGGTCTGGCATCCTCCGTCTGGACTCAGGACGTCGGGCGGGCGCACCGGCTTAGCGCCAGATTGCAGTATGGCTGTACCTGGATTAATACCCATTTCATGTTGGTTAGCGAAATGCCGCATGGAGGGCAAAAACAGTCGGGATACGGCAAAGATATGTCATTGTATGGTCTGGAAGACTACACCCTTGTCCGCCACATCATGGTTAAGCATTAAGGATCATTTACTGTTCAGAAAAATCGTGAAAAAATAGGCGGGTGTCGGCGGAGAGGGGGACCTCCCCGCCAACATGCGCAGCAAGTACTCAAAGGTTGAACACCTCAAGCAAACCAGCCGAATCTCAACGAGATCAGACCCAAAAGTCCTGCAGCAGCAAAGACATTAATCAGCACGACGGTTTTACTGGAAACATTCATTTTCGCCACCTTTCATCATAACCCCTATGGGTATAGTACGGGTTGGCGAGATCCGCAATAATACGTAAACAGGATATTCTGTGAGCGGAGCCGTGCATTGAGAACGTTTTGCTGTTAAGGCTGATAAACCTTGATGTGTGTCAAATAAAAAGAGCATATTGCGCGCGTTTTTTCCTCTGGTTGGCGCGGATGCCTGATATGACCCTCTTTCAAAAGATATTAATTTTTTACGCCGTCATGGCGGTGATATCATCCCTGATCACCTGGTTTTTGACTCATGACAAAAAACGAATTCGTTTCCTGAGCGCCTTTTTGGTTGGCGCGACATGGCCGATAAGTTTCCCCGTCGCATTGCTGTTTTCGCTTTTCTGACCTCAAGCCCGATACAGGTTACCGGGCATGGTTTTTCCGCCAGGTCAGGCTATCAGGGCAATTAATTGCGCTCTGTCTACGTCGGTAACGTCCTGCGGATGCCGATATCCTGCGTTCTCATTGGCCAGGGTATACAGCGCAACAAGCCAGTCATAGACATAGCGGCTGGCGGCGTGAACGGGCTGTTCGTCAAGCTTTGTTAGACGCAACATTGTCGAACGCGGCGTTGCGGCGAAAATGGCTGCGCCTTTCTGAACGCGGCTGGCCGGGCGTTGGGCCTCCTCGATATTGGCGTAGCCGAGCCAGGCGATGAAGTTACCAATGATGGCATGAAGCTGCGCGCCGCTCACCTCCTCGCGCTGCATGGTTTTCTGTAACTGCTGAGGTAAACCGAGGCGATAGCTGGCGGTAATTAAAATCTCCGCCACGGCGTTGAGCATCTGCGGTTCCAGTCCCAGACGCTGCGCATTATCCCGGCAATGGGCCCACTGGCGCAGATGATTGATCCACATTTTGTGCGCCTGGTAGCCTGTTTCATGACCTTCTGACGCTGAAGCGCGCGTTGGTTCGTCGGCAAAGAGATCGATCGCGTCATTAAATAAACCGCTGACCTGTTCTTCTCGCGACTGTCGGGTGCGCAGCAACGCTTCGAAGTTCTGTACCGGCGGTAACAGCCCGGCCAGCAGGTCGCCATGTCTGGCGGCCTGGGCCTGAAGACGCCGGATCACGGTTTCAACCGGTAGCCGGGCGTCATCAAACATCGGTAACAGATCGCGCACGCGGCCTCGCAGTTGTGCGCGTAACGCCTGTAAGCGCGCCTGTCGCTGTGGTGCCGATGTCGCCTGCGATAACCACTCCACCAAACGCTGCATACTGTGTTTATCCAGCGCCTGCAACGTTCCCCAATGCACGCCAGGTTTACCCATCAACTGCTGGACGGCTTCATCCAGATTTTGCTGGGTGGCAAAACGGGCATCCTGTGGAGTAATAGCCCAGACGACGCCGGGTAACGCTGATTCATGCTGCGGCTGCGTGGCGTTAACCCACTCCAGTAAGTGACGGGCGGCAGTGGACGTTTGCGAGCGAGATGCCAGAGCATTGCAAATCACCAGAACATCGGGCTGTATCTGCTGACGGTAATGGGCCAGCATCCAGCCTAATTTCGCCCGCCATAACGGATGAGGATGACTGTCTGGCGCGACCGGAATATCCAGTAAATCAACGTTATCCAGTACGCTGTTTTCAACGCTTAGCACCAGTTCGCGGGTAAGCAGCGCCAGAGAATCAAGCGAAAGGCTGACCGCATTGAGCAGTCGGCCTTCCTTAACCGGATGCACCACCACATCGCTTTGCGTATCGCTGGCGGTTAGCGCCATTTGCGTCAGGAAGTTTTCCGCCGGTAAGCCAAAATGATCGACCAGCAGGCTGAGCGGCGCCGCCAGTTCCCCGGCATGGCCGGTTTGTTGCAACATATGCGCCAGCGCCAGCCATTGCTGGGTGATCTCCGGCTGCTCTCCCCACAGTAATGCCCAGGCGTGCGCCCGTGTCGTGAGATCCAGTGCAGGCAAGAGCGAGGCAAAGTGTTGCCATGTCGCATCATCAATATGTTGTCTGGCGGACGGCAGGCAAGAGCGCCAGAAACTCGCGATGGTCGCTACCTCTTCAGCGGTAACGCCGGGGACGGGCTGCGGTTGGCGAAGCGATTGCCATTTCTCCAGGCGTGATGTGATAATGGATTTTTCGACCTGGCGACAAACGGGGGACGCGCTGGTCCAGGCAATAAAGATCTGCACCAGTTCGGCTTCACTGATCAAGCGCAGGCGCAACGGCCAGCCGTTCTCGTTTGAAAAAATGTCGCGCGTAAAGCGAATAGCCATATTCGCTGGCGCATGACCCGGATTGATGTGGCTGAAATAATCATAGTCACGGTCCGGCGTGATAATTTCCAGCTTGCCATTCTCGTTACCGCATAGCGTCGTTAACAGATGCGCTTTTGCGGATTGCGCATACCCGTACAGACCAACGCAGCCATGTGACGCGCAGGCGGCGTTGAGCGCTGACTCATCCGCCGCGGCAAGCGTAAGTTGCGCCAGCAGAGCGTCGGCTTCGTCATCCAGTCGCGTTGCGTAACGGCGCGTGTTGTTAACCCACTCGATAACAGCCTGGGTGGCGTTTAACGGTTTTGTCATTTCAGGTATACACTCCCGCTATCTATCCAGTAGTGGCTGCCGCTGTGGCGGCGGTCAGCCAGCGTATTCAATTTTAATGTCAGCGCATCGGCGGCGACCGGCGTCCCGTCCTGGAGCCAGGCATCACTTAATATGAACGATTCCGGGGCGCTATCTTTGCTACTGCCGCGTAATTTCAGTCGCACATTCAGTACGCCGTCGCCAGCGATGGTTTTCGCCAGTTCGGCGGAATTAATGCTCAGGCAATAGAGTGGGGTTGCCGGCCAGCGACTGTTCGCCAGTTGACGAAAGCCCAACGTCACGTTGCCGCGTAGCGGAAAATGCAGGCGTGCGTCCAGCGTTGCGCCGGGTTTATCCAAATCGATCTCGTGATACCAGATATTTTCATCGCGAAGGGTATTAACGGTATTATCCAGTACGCCGAGATAACGCACAGTCGAATACGCGCCGATATCAGCCGCTTTAAAATTGAAACGCGGCAGACGTAAGTCCAGCGCCAGGCTGCATAACATCGCACCCACCGCAGCAGTGGATTTTGGATTACCGATACGCCCTTGTTGACTGAAGGGATACCATTCATGTACCTGATACTTATCCATCCACACAATGCGATTAACCGGCACCGGTTGTAAGTGCCGGATGAGCGCCTGTACGCCGGGTAAGCAGGTCGGTCTCCCCGTCACCAGCAAGATATCGCAGTGATAGTGGGATATCGCTTCGCAGACCGCATGAAGCGGCGTTGTCAGCGTAAACTGGCCGGCCAGCAGCGCCTCCTGAAGCTGGCTAAACTGGATTTGCAACGGCACATTGAATATATCAAATGTCGGCGAACCAGACGGTAAGGCATGATCGATCGCCTGCTGGATATAGTTCATCACGTTGCTCGTTGGGCGGCGGATCAGCAGATCGCCAAATGTCGCATGTAAACCGGCAAACGGATCGTTAATGTCGCTTTGCTCCCAGGCGGAAAGTACCGCATGGCCCAGCGGCATAAATAATTGCAGCGCCGTTTGCTGGCGCAAAATGGCCTGAGTATCAATTCGTCCCGAATCGCCAAATAAGGTCGCCAGCAGGGCGGCGGCATCCGTAACGCCTGCCCGTTGCAACGCCGTTTGCAGGGAAGGGAGTACACAGCGCTGAATGATATCCAATAGCAGATCGTCCCCGGCGACTTTAAAACCTTCGCGAAACAGGAGATGAGGCGTAATTTTTACATTGGCCCCCACGCCGTCATCTAACTGATAGTGAACGATCGCCATATCCGTCGTGCCGCCGCCGATATCAATCGATGCCACGCGCAACGCGCGTCCGGGGACGACTCCGGGTTCAGGCTGGCGATCCGGTCTGGCGAGTGCATTAAAAAAGGATTCGGTACGCCCGGCGTAATGCGAAATGGCTTCGTTATAAAGCCATACCAGTTGGCCGCAACTTGCTTCGTCCCATTCCATCTGTATTTCTGGTACCGGCACCACGCTTTTTTCACGCTGCTTAGGCGTGGTGAAATCCTCATCCTGCGGATGCCAGCCCATGGCTTTCCAGACCAGCGCCAGCGCTTCAAACATTCGCTGGCGGAAAATTTCTCGCTCCTGTTTCGGCATGGCGGAAGGCAGCGTTAAAATCAGGGTGCGTAGCTGGCGCGGCGAGGCGGGAAAGCCGAGCCGCAGCCGGGTGGCGACGCTGTTAATTTGCCCCAGCGCCTGAGCCAGAATTTCGCACAACATATGTGTCATCAAGGTGCTACGGCTGTATTGCGGCGAAAAAACCGGTAGCCTTTCTTCATGCGGCAGGCGGAATAACGGCTGTCCGTCGTCGTTCATCAGATTCATCAGCGGAAACGCGGTGGCAAGCGGTTCGCGCTGCGTTTTACCGTGGATCTGGCTAAAACGCCAGTCCTGCAAGGCGGGGGTTTCATCCCACAGGTAGCGGCGCGGGCTGGAGATACCGCTGCTGCCTTCGGTGCCCACACGCTGCATAGCAAGGGCGCGAGCCTCGTCGCCCACACGCACAATGGAAGGCCAGACAAAGGCGTCGTCTCGTCCGCTTTCGACAGAAAAGTGTTGCTTGCCAAAGCGTGCTTCCGAGAATTCTACCCGGCTGGTAAATAAAGGATCGTTCAGATACTGCGGCTCGCTTAAAGAACGCACCTGAAGCTCTGCCGTCTGGCGTAAGCCGTCATTCGCGTCGCCATGATCCTCGATCAAGACGCCGCAGGTATGCGTATTGCCGACATCCAGAATCAGATCGACCGGGATTGCGGGCGTGCTTAACGTATGTGTCACAAACTTCACTTCCGGCACCGTAAGCTGTTCGCCTAACAGCGTCAGTAAATTCAACCAGTGCGCCTGATACTCAAAGCTACGCAGCGCTTGTTGTATGGCCTGTTCCGGACGGTTTTCCACCTGTGAGGCATACTGAAGAAACGACTCGCGCAGCCAGCCGTCAATCCATGTCTGGTCAAGAAAATCGGCAACTTCTTCATCGCGCCAGGCGAGCGCAAAACGTGTGCCATTGAGCAGATCGTTTTCGCAAGGCGCCAACGCCGCAGGCATATTTTTGGCCAGTTGACTGTCGAAGGCGAGGGTGATGCGGTGTGTGTTTCCGACGCTATCTGGCTCGCTGAGTTTACGTACCTGAATGCGCGCCCAGTTATCCGGCCCGTCAATAAAGGTACGCGGCGGATTAAAACGCAGGAACGGCAGGGGGAGCCAGATTCCGTCGAGTACATCCAGAGAATAGTGCAGCGTCTGAGTGCTTTCCGGTTTCACGACTTCGGGTTGGCCGCCAGCACGTCCAGGCAACGTGTAGCGCCCGCTGGTCAGATCAAAATCGAGGCGCAGTAGCGGGCCGTTTGCCGTTTTGCGCACAAAACGTCCGTAGTGGGCCGACTCTTGCGGCGTTAAGCCAAAATCAAGAAACTGGACGCCGCTGTTTGCAATGAGCGTGACGCTCTGTTTGTAATCACACAGATTGACCAACATAAAATCAGGCACCTATCTTTTTAAACGTCAACGGAATTGCCGCGTGATCGCCATAACGGGCGGTACAGGTTGCGACGTCATTGACGCCTGCTTTACAGGTAATTTCCGGCATCGGATAACGTGAGCCG
Source organism: Salmonella sp. 2020_1459 (assembly GCF_043847915.1). NCBI lineage: Bacteria > Pseudomonadati > Pseudomonadota > Gammaproteobacteria > Enterobacterales > Enterobacteriaceae > Salmonella > Salmonella sp. 2020_1459. Next base: position 330,801 of record NZ_JBCMFA010000001.1, read on the forward strand.
TCGGTGCAGCGCGCATTGCCGCGACTTTTAATCATCAGCTCGCCCGTTTGATGCAGACCAGAGAAAATTTCCGCCCGACAAACCACGTTATCGCCATGTACTACGCGCGCGATACCTTTGTTATTTTGGATCTGATAACGCAGAGAGGGCGGCTTGCCGGTAATCGGATCTTTGACATCCACGCTGACCCGCCAGCTACCGTTTAAAAAGCGCGTGGTTCCAAGCTTCATCTGCGTACTGTCCATCACCAGCGCGTCTTTGGGGATAGCGGCAATGATAACAGGCGCTTCCGGCAGCGGCGCCGCTTTGGGGGCGGGCGTCACCTCAGCGCGATGCAGCGGCAAATGCGCGGTGAGTTCAGGCAATGGGGTAACGTCGGTTTTCGCGGTAGCGACAGGCGCGGCGCGAACAGGAGAGGCCCCGTCAACGGATGAAGATGGCCAGAAAAAAGGCGTGGCGACGGCGGCGATAACCACGGCAGCGACAGGTAAGCTCCACAGCGGTAGACGGCGAGCTCTTTTCGCCTCAGCAACCGGGATGGGTGTGGCCGGCTTCGGCTCGCTAACGATAACGGGTGGCGCAACAGGTTCCTCCGGCATTTTCGGCGGCTCAATGACAGACGTTAACAAAGGTTCATCCGCCTGACTAAACGCCGCCTCTACCAGCGGCTTTTCTTCGGGCTCCGGCTCCGGCTCGACCAGAGGGATGTCGGGGATTGCCTCGGTTATCCGCAGGCAGTCCAGCACATCATTGCGTGTATTTTCGTTGAGATTAACGAATCCCCAGAAGGTTATAACCGGTTTGCCGTTAACCAGGAAAACATGATTTTCGCCGGGAAATTGCGTCGCTTTCTCAAGTAGCGAACCAAATAGCTGAAGCGCTGTTTTACCGGATTGCAGACTTTTGCGACTGAGTGCAGCCGCGCTTTCAAAAGTGCTGGCTAAATAACGTAAAGCCCGAGAACGTGTCTCTTCGTCAGCCGCTTTCCACGCTATCGCCTGACCTTCAATCGGCGAATACCAGTCAACCCGATCGCCATTATCGTTAAGTTGCGGAATCGCCAGACAGTCAACCATCGCCTGCTGTTTACGCAGACGAAGCGTTTCGCGAATTTGCAATGCTGATTCAAATACGGCCTGACCGCCGCCACCCACGGCCTGATAATCATCCAGATTGCCGCTGCGCAAGAGAGATTTTGCCACGTTGTTATCCCTTAGACTTCTTCACGCGTCTACTTTACGGGGTCTATACGCAAGCAAACGGCGGAAGAAAGGCAAAAAGGCGCGAATTCTCGGTCTATTAAGCCCCGTGTTTTCACTTGACGTAAGTTAAATCAGGGGGGCGGCGGCGAATTACCGCATCGGGCGACAATAACGCGTATAATAGGCGAATCATGCTGTTACAGAATAAAGAGTAGGAGAGCTTATGTCGCACCTGGAGGAAGTGAGCGCTCGCGTGGATGCCGCCATCGCGGAGAGCGTAATTGCCCATATGAATGAATTGCTGATTGCCTTGAGCGATGACGCTGAATTACGTCGCGAAGATCGTTATGCGCAGCAGCAGCGCTTACGCACGGCTATCGCGCATCACGGCAGGCAATATCAAGAAGATCGGGACGCGCGCCGCGAACAGCTCACAAAAGGCGGCACGATCCTGTAACCCATTAAAACTGGCGCTTCGCAATCAGCCATGCGCCAATGACCAGCAACAGCGCGCCAAACGCCGGCCCGACCATTGCGCGTAACGTGACGCCGTGGCTACGCGCGATATCCAGCGCCAGTCCGCCGATTAACTGGCTGGCGACCAGTACCGCGATAGTCGTCGCGGCGCCAACGTTCTGATACCCGCTAATGCTGGCAAATACAAAAAATGACCCCAGCAGACCGGGGATCAATGTCCACCAGCGAACGCTGGCGACCAGCTCGCCGAAGCCCGTAGCGCCTTGCTTAAACCACAATATCGTCACAAATAAAACGATCCCTACCAGCGAGTTCAACAGCATAGCGATCAGAATCGTCGATGATGTCTGCGTAATACGCACCATAATACTGTTCTGTACCACCAGCCCGACGCCGGCGGCGATCAAAAAGATAAGCGTCAGCGACTGGTTCATCAGCAGGCGTCCGGCGCGGCGTGTTCATCAAGCTGGAGCTGCATAAACGTAAGATCTAACCAACGGCCAAATTTTACGCCGACCTGCGGCATTTGCGCGGTAACGGTAAATCCCAGCGAATGATGCAGGCGTATCGAGGCGGCATTCTGTGACTCAATACCGGCCACCATCACATGCTTGCCGCAGCGTCGGGCTTCGTCGATCAGTCTGCTGAGCAGTTTTCGCCCCAGTCCTTTCCCCTGGTGCGCCGGATGAACATAAACCGAGTGCTCGACGGTATAGCGAAAACCGTCGAAACTGCGCCAGTCGCCAAATGATGCATAGCCAGTCACCACGCCATTTTCTTCGCTTACCAGCACCGGATAGCCCAGTAATTGACGGGCCTCATACCAGGCAAGGCGATTATCCGTATCGACCGTCCGATCGTTCCAGATGGCCGCAGTATGTAATACCGCATGGTTATAGATTTCGGTAATCGCGGCGCAGTCTGCTTTATCGGCAAAGCGAATCGTCATAGGGAACCCCAGGGAATGTTTACGATAGTGTTAGAAATACTATTGAAGGCGGCATAAATCAACGAATTAGCGCAAGAATTCATATTTAGCGAGAGGGGAAAGAAAGTCGTTCACAAAAGCGCACAGCCTGATATCTGAGAGTGTTTAACTCCCTCAGAAAGCTAATGTTCGACTATTATTGATGGATTATGCCAGGCATGAGGAGAATAGAATGAAGCAACAGACCAACCGAAATCGTCGTTGGGTTTTGGCCTCGCGTCCCCACGGCGCGCCGCAGATGGATAACTTCCGCCTCGAAGAAGATGACATCGCGACGCCCGGTGAAGGGCAGGTGCTATTGCGTACCGTTTTTTTATCACTCGACCCTTATATGCGTGGCCGCATGAGCGATGAACCCTCTTATGCGCCGCCTGTTGAACCTGACTGCGTTATGGTTGGCGGTACGGTCAGTCGCGTTGTCGCGTCAAACCATCCTGATTACCGACCAGACGAATGGGTGTTGAGTTACAATGGTTGGCAGGATTATGACATTTCAGATGGCGAAGGGTTGGTAAAGCTGGGTGATAATCCGCAACATCCTTCCTGGTCGCTGGGTATTTTAGGAATGCCGGGGTTTACCGCCTATATGGGGTTACTGGATATCGGCCAGCCGAAAGAGGGCGAAACGCTGGTTGTCGCCGCCGCCACCGGCCCCGTAGGCGCAACGGTTGGGCAAATTGGCAAGCTGAAGGGCTGCCGGGTCGTGGGTATTGCTGGCGGCGCGGAAAAATGCCGTCATGCGACAGACGTTTTGGGATTTGATCTGTGCCTTGATCATCACGCTGATAATTTCCCACAACAGCTTGCGCAGGCCTGCCCGCAGGGTATCGATATCTATTATGAGAATGTCGGTGGTAAAGTCTTTGACGCCGTCTTACCGCTACTGAATACGTCGGCGCGGATTCCGCTCTGCGGTCTGGTCAGCGGCTACAATGCGACAGCGTTGCCGGACGGTCCAGACAGACTGCCTCTGCTGATGGCAACATTACTTAAAAAGCGTATTCGCCTGCAAGGTTTTATCATCAACCAGGACTATGGTCACCGGATACATGAGTTTCAGCAAGAAATGGGGCGTTGGATCAAAGAAGGGAAAATACATTACCGGGAGCAGATTACTGATGGGCTGGAAAATGCGCCAGAAGCGTTTATGGGGCTGCTGGCGGGGAAGAACTTTGGCAAAGTCGTGATACGTTTAGCGGACGATGCGTAAAGAAAAAATGGCGGCATTATGTCGCCATAAAAATGTGCAAATTTTAAAATTCCGGCTTTACTTATATTCATCATTCAGATCGCGGTGGGGCAGCTTATCTCCCTCAGCGGCCTGAACCGGTCAAAAATCTCGATACATGAAGGAATGACGGAGATAAAACGGTTGCCATAAAGAAACCTGTATTGTTGTAAAAGATGAGAATATCACGCAAGTAAATTATCACTTTTATTTATTTGGCCGTTCAGGCCTGGATTATCTTTTTTACAATTAAGTTCCGAAACTTCTTCGGGACTCGATTGCGATGTTGTTCTGCCAAGAGGTGAAGGAAGGAAAATGCCGGGTACGGAAAAAACACAACATATAAGCCTGACCACACAGGTTGAAAATCGGTTAAAGCATCAATTGTCTATTGGCGCATTAAAACCAGGCGCAAGGCTTATCACTAAAAATATCGCTCAAGAGTTAGGCGTCAGTATTACGCCGGTGCGTGAGGCCCTGTTAAGGCTGGTCTCTTCCAGTGCTTTGGCGGTGGCGCCAGCACAGGCGTTTATGGTGCCGGAGATCTCGCTGGAAAGTTTGCTGGAAATTAATACGATTCGTACTGCCCTGGAGGAGATGGCGGTGGTCGCCGCTGCGGGTAAGATTACCCCGGATCGCGAGCAGACGCTGAATGCGCTATTAGATGAATTTCAACAGGCGCTGGAAAGTGGCGTTATGGAGAAAATTCTTTTGGCCAACCGCGCATTCCGCTTTGAGATCTACCACTACGCGGATATGCCAACGCTGTATGCCATGATCGAGCAATTATGGGTACGCCTGGGGCCAAGCCTGCATTTTTTATATGATAATTTTAAACTTGATGATTATCAAAATGGCGTTAATCTGTACAGAAAATTGCTTAATGCGTTAGTGACTGGTGATAAAGAAGCCAGTCGCCACTGCCTACAGAACGTTTTGCAACAAAACGTAGCGACGATTAAAAATCAGTATTTCATGTAACCTTCATGTAACTATGGCTTATCAATAGCGGGGATTCCCCGCTATTGCCGGATATTTATTCAAATCGCCATGTCAGATTAATCCCCACGCCATAGTTACGCCCTGGCGCTGGCTCATAATATCGGCCATTAGATTCATTAACGATCACCGAACCGATATATTCTTTATCAAATAGATTATCTACCCGCCCAAAAATATCGACGGTAAGCTGGCTGTAATTAAATTTATACCCTGTATTTAGTCCAACAACGGTATACGAAGGCGCTTTGGCGGTATTTTCATCATTGGCCATGATATCGCCCATATACCGAACATCTGTTCCGGCGTACCACCCCTCATCCGGGATAAAACCTAATGAGGCGAATCCCATATTACGGGCGATGCCGGGCATTCGGTTTCCATCACAGTTTTGCCCCTGACAAACGTTACTGCGATAGGTCGCATCCAGCCAGGTCCATGATGCTTTCACCCGCCAGTCGCCGGCGAAGCGCTGGTCCAACGCGAGTTCTGCGCCCTGGCGGCGAGTTTTGCCCGCGTTTTTGTAGGTAGTGCGTCCTCCCATACTACTGGCGACGACAATTTCATCATCGGTATCGGTTTGAAATAACGCGGCGGTCAACAAGCCGTTGCCAATCCGCGTTTTACTGCCGACTTCCACCGTATCATTGGTCGACGGTTTGAGGTCAAAGTTGAACCCGCTTTGGCCGTCAGCGCGATAAGAAAGCTCATTGATTGTGGGAGTTTCAAATCCGCGACCGGCAGCAAGATAGAGATTCCAGGCGTCAGTTAACGCATATTTTAGCGATCCGGCGGGTAGCCAGTGGTGATAGCTGGCGTCGCCGCTGTCATCGCCATTGCCGGGCGCGATATAGTGATCGTTAGAATCGAACCACACGGAACTGTAGCGCACGCCAGCATCCAGCGAGAGTTTTTGCGTAAGCTGCCACTGGGTTTGCAGATAAGGATCGACATTCCACATCAGGTTACGCTCATCCCGCCGTAAATCGCCTTTATGCCCAAACTCAGGGGTGCCGTTGTTGAGGCGGAAGTTATTGTAACCCTTGCGGTTTTCGCTCATGTTTTCATAGTTTACTCCGCCAGTGAAGGTGACCGGCACACCTAATTCTCCCCGGTGAGTCCAGCGGGAATCAATGCCCTGATAGTGGCGTTGCAGTGTAATTACGCCGCCAGCCTGGGCTGGTTTTAGCTGTGCCACCAGGGGAATAGACTGGTATTGCGTGGTTTCCCGCTCTCCGGCGTAGGCCATCACGCTGATATCATCCTGCGCGCTGAGCTGACGTTCATAACGCAATCCTGCCTGAGTTTGTTTGATGGTTTTACGCGTATTGTACTGTTCAGCGCGCGGCGCCTGTTGCGGATCGGCTTTCCATTCAGATTCGGTAAGTCCGCCGGGATCGTCCGCCTTAATGTCCACACTATTAAAAATCAGCGAGAGTTTACTGACATCGTCAAGGCGCACGCCCAGTTTGGCATTAGCCAGATTTTTTCGCGCGCCGCTGTGATCGCGGTAGCCGTGGGTGGTGAAACGGGTAGTCGATACCGTGTAATCCACGTCGCCTGGCTGTGTGCCGTCACCCATCGCGCCCGTGGCTTTTAGCCCATAGCGCCAGCTTCCATAACTGCCGTAGTAGCTGCTGGCCTCAAGGGTTGGCGGCTGTCTCCCGGTTTCGGTGGTGACATTTATTACGCCGCCGGAAGCATTGCCGTATAGTGCTGAGAAGGGGCCGCGTAACACTTCAACGTCTTGTATGCTGTTAATATCAATATTCGAAATTTGGCCTTGTCCATCCGGCATGGTGGCGGGAATGCCATCAACATACAGACGAATGCCGCGCACGCCAAAGGCGGAACGCGAGCCAAATCCACGGATAGAGATTTGCAGATCCTGCGCGTAGTTCTGCCGGTTCTGCACCTGCAATCCCGGGACGCTGGTTAAAGACTCAGATAAATTGACGCGCGGCGTCGCCAGACGCATGTCTTCTCCCTCAATGACGCTAACGGCGGCAGGTGTATCCAGTTCGGATACGGTTTGCGGCGTTGCGGTGACTATCATGGTTTGTTCATTGGGCGCGCTGGCGGCCTGAAGGACCGGGGAGAAGGTCAGAGGCAATAAGAGGGCGGGATAAAGTCGCTGTCTAACGGAAATAATTTTCATGAAAATGCCGGATAAATGTAAGCGTATCAACGGAAAACGTGACATTAAGGGTAGTCAATATGTAAAGTTTTGAAATTTTAATCGCACATTAAGTTAAGAAAATGTGCGGTATTTAAGAGCCATGACATTCGCAGGCGAGGAAAAGCTCCACTTTCTGATAAATAATGATTATTATTCTCAACTTATAATAAGTGCGGAACGAAGATCCCGCGCAGCGAAGTAGTGTGAAGCAGCTATACACGTTTTTATCAAAGGGAGTCGTCATGCACTTACGTCATCTTTTTTCGCCGCGCCTGCGTGGTTCTTTATTGTTAGGTTCGCTCCTCGTCGCATCCTCATTTAGCACGCTGGCGGCGGAAGACATGCTGCGTAAAGCGGTAGGCAAAGGCGCTTATGAGATGGCCTGGAGTCAGCAAGAAAACGCGCTCTGGCTGGCTACATCGCAAAGCCGTAAACTGGATAAAGGCGGCGTAGTTTATCGTCTCGACCCGGTGACGCTGGAAATCACGCAAGCGATTCATAACGATCTCAAGCCGTTCGGCGCCACCATCAATGCCGCGACCCAAACGCTGTGGTTTGGCAATACCATTAACAGCGCTGTTACCGCGATTGATGCCAAAACGGGTGATGTAAAAGGTCGTCTGGTACTTGATGCGCGCAAACGTACTGAAGAGGTTCGTCCGTTACAGCCCCGTGAGCTGGTTGCCGATGCGTCTACCAACACGATCTACATTAGCGGTGTTGGTAAAGAGAGTGCTATTTGGGTAGTGGATGGCGAAACCATCAAACTGAAAACGACGATCGAAAATACCGGCAAAATGAGTACGGGTCTGGCGCTCGACAGTAAAGCGCAACGCCTGTACACCACCAATGCGGATGGCGAATTTATCACTATCGATACCGCCAGCAATAAAATTCTCAGTCGTAAGAAGTTGCTGGATGACGGTAAAGAACACTTCTTTATTAACCTGAGTCTCGATACCGCAGGTCATCGCGCGTTTATCACCGACTCGAAGGCGACTGAGGTTCTGGTTGTCGATACCCGTAATGGCAATATTCTTGCCAAAATCGCGGCGCCTGCTTCTTTGGCCGTCCTGTTTAACCCGACACGTAACGAGGCGTATGTGACGCACCGTCAGGCAGGGCAGGTCAGCGTGATCGATGCGAAGACCTATAACGTTGTTAAAACGTTCGATACGCCGACGTACCCGAATAGTCTGGCGCTATCGGCAGACGGTAAAACGCTCTACGTCAGCGTGAAGCAGAAATCGACACGTGAACAGGAAGCGACGCAGCCGGATGATGTTATTCGCATTGCTCTGTAAATAGGGTATGGAGGGGGAAACCCCTCCAGTCATCTCTTTAAACGCACCGATACGCCTCGTTACATCCCGCCGATAGCCTGATGATTCTGTGAGAATTACACTACCTTTTTGCTGTAGTTAACTCATTATATTCACGGGGAAAATATGAAAAAGTTATTTATATGCTCAGGTTTGGGCATGATGTTTTTTATGCTTGCGGGTTGTACAACCAACTATGTGATGACGACGAAGAATGGGCAAACGATCGTAACTCAGGGTAAGCCGCAGTTAGATAAAGAGACGGGGATGACCAGTTATACCGATCAGGAAGGCAACCAGCGGGAAATTAACAGCAATGATGTGGCGCAGTTGATTAAGGCTGACTAAGCATTGGGCGCGATGCGGTGTTGGCGGTAACGCGCATTAAACCCGGCAGGCCTGGGGCTGCCGGGGAAGGGGAATGTTATGTCGCTGCTTCTTCTTTCAATACGACACTCTCTGTCGAATCCGCCGTCACTGGCGCAGTTCGATGGATCTCCGCCACGCGACGTCGCACGCCAAACCAGCCGGCAACCAGCAGAATGGCGATCAGCGGCAACGAGGCGATAGTGTAAGTTCCATTCGGGTAGTCAAACGCCATGAGTACCAGCACGCTTAGTAAAAACAGCAGCGTTAGCCAGGAGGTAAAAGGCGCGCCGGGCAGTTTAAAACTGACGTCTGCGGCTTTGCCTTCTTTTATCGCCTGGCGTAAACGCATCTGGCACACCATGATAAACGCCCACGACGCGATAATGCCGAGCGAGGCAAAATTAAGAACGATCTCAAACACGCGGGAGGGGACCAGGTAATTCAGGAACACGCCGACCACGTAAACCACCAGAGTCGCCAGAATACCCGCATAGGGCACATGCTGACGGCTCATTTTCGCCATGAATTTCGGCGCGGAACCCCCCATCGACATTGAACGTAAAATTCTCCCCGTACAGTAAAGCCCGGAGTTCAGGCTGGAAAGCGCGGCGGTTAACACCACGATATTCATAATACTGCCGATATAAGGCACGCCAAGTTTAGAAAAGAAGGTGACAAACGGACTTTGCCCCGCCTGGTAGGCGTTCCACGGCAGCAGCAAAACCAGCAATACGACCGATCCTACATAGAAAAGACCAATACGCCAGATCACGCTATTGATGGCTTTTGGCACCATCGTCTGTGGATCTTTGCACTCCCCAGCGGCGGTACCGACCAGTTCAATCGAAGCAAAAGCGAACACCACGCCCTGAATCAGTACCAGCGCGGGCAACAGGCCGTGCGGGAAAAAGCCGCCATTATCTGTAATCAGGTGAAAACCGGTGGCATTACCCTCAAGCGGTTGACCGGTACCGAGAAAAATCGTGCCTACCACCAGGAAGATAACAATGGCGAGTACTTTTATCAGCGCGAACCAGAACTCCATTTCGGCAAACCATTTTACGCCGATCATGTTCATGGTACCGACAATGGTTAACGCGCCGAGCGCGAACACCCATTGCGGAACGTCGCCAAATGCGCCCCAGTAGTGCATATATAACGCCACTGCGGTGATATCGACGATCCCGGTCATCGCCCAGTTAATAAAGTACATCCAGCCTGCGACGTAGGCCGCTTTTTCACCCAAAAATTCACGGGCGTAGGAGACGAAACTCCCGCTGGAAGGACGGTGCAATACCAGTTCGCCCAGCGCGCGTAAAATGAAAAAAGAAAAAATGCCGCATATCAGATAGACCAGCGCCAGTGCCGGTCCGGCCATTTGCAATCGGGCGCCTGCACCTAAAAATAAACCGGTGCCAATCGCGCCGCCGATAGCAATCATCTGAACCTGACGATTCCCCATCGCTTTGTGATACCCCTCTTCATGGGCGTTCAGCCAGCGTCGTTTCGCCGCATGTTGTTCTGCGGCGTGCGTAGTCTGTGTTTTCATTACGTTACCTGTTATAGCCTGTCCTGACAGAAAAATTCCTTATGCCGCGACGGGCGCTCACCAATCGATTGCCTGCAATGGCGAATGCCGCTTTTCCCTGATTCTGTGACAGGGATAAAACCGCCGGCGGAGCATCCTACCTGCAATTGTTAAATGACGCAAAACATACGGAAAGAACAAAATGAGGATGTCGAGTTTATTTGTGTGGTCAGATGTGGTGCGGCGTGGTCACGATTCAGCCAGATAAGACGCCAGCACAAATCTTCAGTGATTGCGTTGCGCAATAATTAACCAGTGCTAATCACTGGTGGGATTTATGGTCATATATATAACCTCGAACGGTAAACTACCTGACGATATTGAAGCAGCATAAGATAAGGCCGTTGCGCCTGTTATTCTCCTTTTCTCCTGAAAATGTATGCCTTTGAGCAATTTTGTTGATTGACATATCGTCATAATGAGGGAGGAGTAGGACATATAAAGCTATTGAGCAAAATTTGAAGGAGCAGGATATGCCACATACATCAGTTTCTACCTATGCCAGAGCTTTATCAGGAAATAAGCTACCTCATGTTGCAGCAGGAGATTATGAAAATAAATTATCAACAAAAATCATGAAAGGCATCTTGTGGGTGCTTACCGCAGGACTGGCCTACGGATTTACGCGAGTAATTGAACATTATTGCAATGTTACGCCTAAAGTTGAGGAGTTCTGTGCTAATGCAGGGCATATCCATAATCACCTTGCTGATGCTGTGTGTGATGGGCTGTATACTATAGATGTCGAGCTTCCTGATGGTCGGAGGTTAACATTCGAACAACTCTCGCTGATGGCTGGACGTGAGCCAATCGTCAGGATATCGGATGGCAAGCATACCGTTGAGGTTGAGGGGTCCTTTGAAGAGATTTGTATGAGACTGGAAGAGGGCTTTTTTGAGGCGCCAGCGTACTATAATTATAGTATTGATAAAGACCATAAAACCGTTAGAGAACGAATAGCAGCATATAATGCCTTACCTCAGGCATTAGGCGCCATTCCGAGTTTAGAACATTATATCGCTCGGGCCAGCAACATGCAGGAGGCGGAAGCACAACGGGCGGCCGACATAAAAGAGCGTTACCGTAACTATTTGGACACTTATTAAAAAGCGTTTATGTTTAGCCAGTTTTGTTAGAAATCAGACTCGCTGAGCTGGCGTTAAAAATTTTAACACGCCGCTATTTTGGCGGCGTGTTACAAAGAGATTCTCAGAACCCGATTTCCGTTTGTACGCCAAAATTCCACGTACCTCCGGCGCGACAGTCGGCCTGTCTTATTTTTTTCAAAAGTATCCAACGCTATTCCACGGATAGGGTATCCTGTTGCGCAGCGATATCCGCCTCAGCCTGTGTGCCGAACGCAAGCATTAATGTTAATGGAAGCCTCAGATGACCTCTTTTTTACATGCTTATTTTACGCGATTACATTGTCAGCCGTTGGGGGTTCCTACGGTTGAAGCGCTCAGAACGCTTCACTTAGCGCACAACTGCGCGATTCCTTTTGAAAATCTGGATGTGCTACTGCCTCGTGAAATACAGCTCGATGAGACGGCATTAGAGGAGAAACTGCTTTATGCCCGACGCGGTGGATACTGTTTTGAACTGAATGGCCTGTTTGAACGCGCGTTACGCGACATCGGTTTTAACGTCCGAAGCTTATTGGGGCGGGTCATTCTGTCTCATCCCGCCAGTTTACCGCCGCGCACGCACCGTTTGCTGCTGGTTGATGTTGAGGATGAGCAGTGGATCGCTGACGTGGGGTTTGGCGGCCAAACGCTAACCGCGCCGCTTCGTCTGCAGGCTGAAATTGCTCAGCAAACGCCGCATGGCGAATACCGCCTGATGCAGGAGGGGAGCACATGGATTTTACAATTCCGCCACCATGAGCACTGGCAGTCGATGTACTGTTTTGATCTGGGGGTGCAGCAGCAGAGCGATCATGTAATGGGCAATTTCTGGTCGGCTCACTGGCCGCAATCCCATTTTCGTCATCATTTGTTGATGTGCCGCCATTTGCCTGATGGCGGCAAGCTGACATTAACGAATTTCCACTTTACGCGTTACCACCAGGGACATGCCGTTGAACAGGTCAATGTACCGGATGTACCGTCGTTGTATCAGTTACTTCAGCAGCAGTTTGGTCTCGGCGTAAATGATGTAAAGCACGGTTTTACCGAGGCGGAGCTGGCCGCGGTAATGGCTGCATTTGATACCCATCCGGAGGCGGGAAAATAATTTTTTGCCGCGAGGATTTGCGGGCCTGACAAAGATTAAAAAGTAATGGCCCATTCGGCATGAAACAGAATGACCGCCTGGCCGGAGATGGTGACGTTTTCCGGCTGGTTATCGCGAATGGTGACGGTAACATCAACAGTACCCTCTTTGCCTAAAGCGCGCCCCTGATGGCCTTGAATCTGCAGCGTTTTACCGTCATGCGCCATCAGACCATGATGGACGAGCCATGCACCCATCGGGCCATTGGCGTTTCCCGTTACCGGATCTTCCACAATCCCTATCGCCGGGGAAAACATTCGCCCATCGGTTTCGTTTTTTCCCGGACGAATCTGGAAAGGAAAAAAGCCGTTACAGCCAATTTGCTGGCTGATTGCCGTCAGGGCTGCCAGATTAGGAGAAAGGGCATCAATATCAACGTCTGGTTTGAGCAGGATCATCACTTTTGCATGTCCTGTTGAAGCCACCTGAATTGGCGCTCCCGGCACGATATCATCTTCAGTCAGGTTCAGTGCGGTGATGATGGCAGCCCGAATCTCTCCGACTAGCGGTGGTTCAAAAGAGGGCTGACCTTGTTCCAGCGTGATGCGATAGTCGTTGTGTTCGGCATGAATTTCAACGCGATGACGGCCCGCTAACGAGGTTTGCCAGACGGTGGTGTTTCCCAACCCCAGTACCGTTGCCCGAACATAATGCGCGGCCACGGTGGCATGACCACAGATGGGGACTTCTACTGTCGGTGTAAAGTAGCGTATGCGCACATCACTTTCTTCGCTTTTTAGCAAAAAGGCGGTTTCCGAGTGACGAAGTTCACGGGCAATCAGCTGCATCTGTGCGTCGCTTAGCGTATCCGCATGTAAGACAACGCCAGCAGAGTTGCCGCGAAAAGGTTCGCTGGTGAAGGCGTCAACATGGTAAATCTGCGGTTTCATTGATGTTCTCCTTTGGCTGAAGAATCATCATAGCCTGTGCGTTGCCGAATGACGACGCCCAGGCGTTTTTCTTTGCCCGGTAAGCGTACCCCCGGGCAAAGAGAATTAGCGGCGGGTACGAACAATCTGGTAGCGACGGGTGAAATACTCAAACGGCGCGCTCCAGACATGAACCAGACGGGTGAACGGGAAGAGCAGGAAAATAGTCATTCCCAGCACCAGATGAACGCGGAAAACAAACGCCACACCGCTCAGCATTTCCGAAGACCCGCCGCGGAAGGTGACAATACTTTGCGCCCAGCCCACCAACTTCATCATTTCGCTGCCATCCGGATATTGCGCCGAAAACGGAATGGTGCTCAGGCCAAGCAGGCACTGAATCAGCAAAATGCTCATGATGATAATATCAGGTGTAGTGGATGTCGCCCGCACACGCTGATTGGTCAGACGACGCCACAGCAATCCCGCGCCGCCGATCAACGTTAATACGCCGCACACGCCGCCGAGGATCATCGCCATCTGCTGTTTTACCGCAATCGGCAGGAACCAGGCATACATCCAGTGTGGCGTCAGCATCCCGAACAGATGGCCAAAAAAGATCCCCAGAATGCCAATATGGAACAGATTCGACCATATCACCATCCCACGCTTATCCAGCATCTGGCTGGACGACGCGCGCCAGGTATATTGTCCGTAGTCATAGCGCAGCCAACTGCCGAGGAAGAATACCGTGGCGCAAATATAGGGGTAGATGTCGTAAAAAAAGACGTTCAGGTACTGTATCATTTCGGGCCTCCCGCGCTGACGTCGACGTACTGCGGCGCCGCGTCCTGGCTAAAGCGTCGTTGATAATGGTGTAACGGTGAACTGTCACAGGTCGTGGCGTTATCTTCGATAAACTTCACCTGTTCTTCTTCCCAGACGGCATCCAGTGCCTGACGGGTATCATCCCGCGACTCCTGAATAATTTGCTTGGTGACACTGTCACTTGTAAGCGTACTGCCCGCCAGCGTCAGCAGGGCGTCAAACAGTTGATACCACGGCGCTCCTCGCTGTTTCAGACGACCGCCCAGCAGCGCCAGAATAGGGGCAATATTCTGTAATCCCTCGCGAGCTTCCGCTTCCGGCAACACGCTTAAGTACTCCAGATAGAGCGGCAGGTGATCCGGCAGTTCGCGGCAGTTGAGCTGGAGGCCCACGGTTTCATACTGGCTTAACAAATTGACCATCGCCTGGCCGCGATCGCGGGACTCCGCATGAACATGCTCGAATAACAGCAATGAAGTGGCGCGCCCTCGGTCAAACACTTCACACCATTCTGCTTGTTTATCCAGTAACGGCGCATAAAGCAGCTCGCGAGTGAAGTTGGCCAGCATTGGCGCATCGTGTTGGATTAGGGCAAGCGCTTCATCCCGACATTCCCACAACTCGTCGTCCGGATACTCCATCAACAGGCCAATCGCTTTGAGGATTTGCATTATTCCCCCTCCGCTTTATCACGTACTTCGGTGATATTGATGGCATCAATACGGCTACTGTTGAACAGGTTGAATTTGGTATCCGAGCCGTGACAACCGTCGCCAAAAGTAAAGCCGCAGCCGTTGCGCTCCGGAAAGGCATCGCGCGCCATTTCCCGGTGGCTGGTGGGAATGACAAAACGATCTTCATAATTGGCAATCGCCAGGTAGCGATACATCTCTTCAACCTGTTGTACGCTCAGACCGACTTCGTCAATCGCGCGGGTATCCGTCACGCCTTCAACCGTCTGCGAGCGCATGTAGTGGCGCATCGCCATCATCCGCTTTAGAGCCCGAATGACCGGACCGGTATCGCCCGCGCTGAGCATATTGGCCAGGTACTGGACCGGAATACGCAGCGTCTCCACCGCCGGCAGAATATTGCCATTGTGCGGTAACCCGCCCGCGTCGGCGTATGACTGGATGGGCGACAGCGGCGGTACGTACCAGACCATCGGCAGGGTACGATATTCCGGGTGCAGCGGAAGCGCCAGCTTCCAGTCCATCGCCATTTTGTACACCGGCGACCGTTGGGCGGCGTCGATGACGTTTTGCGGGATGCCTTGTTTAAGCGCCTCTTCGATGACCGCCGGATCGTGCGGATTGAGAAACACATCGCACTGACGTTCATACAAATCTGTCTCGTGTTCGGTACTGGCCGCTTCTTCAATCCTGTCGGCGTCGTAGAGCAGAACGCCAAGATAACGAATGCGCCCGACGCAGGTTTCCGAGCAAACGGTCGGCTGGCCGGATTCAATACGCGGATAGCAAAATATGCATTTCTCAGACTTGCCGCTTTTCCAGTTAAAGTAGATTTTTTTGTACGGGCAGCCGCTGATACACAAACGCCAGCCCCGGCATTTATCCTGGTCGATTAGCACGATGCCGTCTTCTTCACGCTTATAAATAGCGCCACTTGGGCAGGTGGCGACACAACTGGGGTTGAGGCAGTGTTCGCACAGGCGCGGCAGGTACATCATGAAGGTGTTTTCGAACTGACCGTACATCTCCTTTTGTATGTTGTCGAAGTTGCGGTCGCGGGCGCGTTTTTCAAACTCGCCGCCGAGCGGCTCTTCCCAGTTTGGCCCCCAGATCACCTTGTCCATCCGTTTTCCGTCGATCAGTGAACGCGGACGGGCAGTGGGCTGATGCTTACTCTCCGGCGCATTATGTAAATGCTGATAATCGAAGGTAAAGGGTTCATAGTAATCATCGATTTGCGGAATCACCGGGTTGGCGAAAATTTTGCTAATTACCCCCATTTTGCCGCCCAGACGGGGCCTTATCTTGCCATTAACATCACGAACCCAACCGCCTTGCCACTCCTGCTGGTCTTCCCAGTTTTTGGGATAGCCGATACCCGGTTTAGTTTCGACGTTATTGAACCATGCGTATTCCATCCCTTCACGTCCGGTCCAGACGTTTTTACAGGTGACGGAGCAGGTGTGACAGCCAATACATTTATCGAGATTCAGTACCATCCCAACCTGTGAGCGTATTTTCATTTTTTCGCCTCCTGTACCTGATCCCGGCCCTCATCATCCAGCCAGTTAATGTTTTTCATCTTCCTGATCATGATGAATTCATCGCGATTCGAACCCACGGTTCCGTAATAGTTGAAGCCGTAAGCCAGTTGCGCATAGCCGCCGATCATATGCGTCGGTTTTGGACAGACCCGGGTCACGGAGTTATGGATCCCGCCGCGCATCCCGGTGACTTCCGAACCCGGAATGTTCATAATCCGCTCCTGGGCGTGGTACATCATGGTCATACCCGGCGGGACGCGCTGGCTGACCACCGCACGAGCGGTAAGGGCGCCATTAGCGTTGAAGGCTTCAATCCAGTCGTTATCTTCAATACCCAGTTCACGGGCATCGGCTTCGCTGATCCAGACAATCGGCCCGCCGCGCGACAAGGTCAGCATCAGCAGGTTTTCGCTGTAGGTGGAGTGAATTCCCCATTTCTGGTGCGGCGTCAGGAAGTTAAGCGCTTTTTCCGGAAAACCGTTGGGCGGAATTTCTCGCATTTCGCTGACGCTGCGGGTATCAATCGGCGGACGATATGCCACCAGGCTTTCGCCAAAAGCGCGCATCCACGCATGATCCTGATAGAGTTGTTGCCGCCCCGACAACGTGCGCCACGGGATCAGTTCATGTACGTTGGTATAGCCGGCGTTATAAGAGACATGCTCGCTTTCCAGCCCTGACCAGGTCGGGCTGGAGATAATTTTGCGCGGTTGCGCCTGGATATCACGAAAGCGAATTTTCTCATCTTCTTTATTGATGGCCAGATGGGTGTGCTCGCGCCCGGTCATCTCGCCCAACGCCTGCCAGGCTTTCACCGCCACCTGGCCGTTGGTTTCCGGCGCTAAGGCAAGAATCACTTCCGAAGCATCCAGCGCGGTGTCTATTCGCGGACGTCCTTTCGCCGGACCATCGTGTTTGGTGTAATTGAGCTTACCGAGGAAATCGACTTCATCTTGCGTATTCCAGGCAATACCCTTACCGCCGTTGCCTAATTTATCCAGCAGGGGACCCAGCGAGGTAAACCGTTCATAGATGGCCGGATAATCGCGTTCAATCACGACGATATTGGGGGCGGTTTTGCCCGGAATAAGTTCGCACTCGCCTTTACGCCAGTCGAGAATATCAAATGGCTGCGCCAGTTCCGCCGGGGAATCATGCTGGAGCGGGTGTAACACCACATCGGTTTCCTGTCCGAGATGTCCGACACACACCTCAGAAAAGACGCTGGCGATACCTTTGTAGATCTCCCAGTCGCTTTTGGATTCCCAGGCAGGATCGACCGCGGCGGAAAGGGGGTGGATAAACGGATGCATATCCGAGGTATTCATATCGTCTTTTTCATACCAGGTGGCGGTCGGCAAAACGATATCGGAAAACAGACAGGTACTGGACATACGGAAATCAAGCGTGACCAACAGATCGAGCTTGCCCTCAATCGCGGCGGACTGCCATTCCACCTCTTCAGGCTTAATTCCTTCGCTGGAACCCAGCGCTTCGCCCTGGATACCGCTGTCGGTGCCCAGCAGATATTTGAGCATGTACTCATGACCTTTCCCGGAGGAGCCGAGCAGGTTAGAGCGCCAGACAAATAAATTTCGCGGGTGATTATGACCACTGTCAGGCTGTTCGCAGGCAAAACGGATAGCGCCTGATTTCAATGCCTGCACGGTATAATCCGCCGCAGACAGCCCGACTTTATCGGCGCTCGCTTTCACGCTGAGCGGGTTAAGATTAAGCTGCGGCGCCGAGGGTAGCCAGCCCATACGTTCCGCGCGCACGTTGAAATCGATCAGGTGTCCGGAAAATTTAGCCGGATCGGCCAACGGCGACAGCAACTCTTGCGCAGTCAGTTTTTCATAGCGCCACTGGCTGGCATGGTTGTAGAAAAACGAGGTACTGTTCATCTGACGCGGCGGGCGATTCCAGTCCAGCGCGAAGGCCAGCGGCAGCCAGCCGGTTTGCGGCCGCAGCTTCTCCTGGCCGACATAGTGCGCCCAGCCGCCGCCAGTTTGTCCAACACAGCCGCAGAACACCAGCATGTTAATCATCCCACGGTAATTCATATCCATGTGATACCAGTGATTCACTCCCGCGCCGAGGATGATCATCGAACGACCGTGAGTTTTATGGGCGGTCTCGGCAAATTCACGTGCAATAGTTTCGATATGTCGACGCGGCACGCCGGTAATCTGTTCGCCCCAGGCCGGCGTGTAGGCTTTTACGTCGTTATAATTATTGGCGCTATGGCAGTCATCCAGACCACGATCCAGCCCATAATTAGCCAGCACCAGATCGTAAACGCTGACGACCATCCGCTCGCTACCGTCCGCCAGATCCAGGCATTTCACCGGTAACTGACGTACCAGCACCGGTTCCTGCCGTACGCTGCGAAAATGTGGGTTTTCGTTACCGCCAAAATAGGGGAAGGCGACACCCGCCACGTCATCATGCTGACCGAGTAAAGAGAGCGACAGTTCAGTTTCGACGCCCGCCGCCACCGGTTCCAGGTTCCATTTTCCCTTTTCGCCCCAGCGAAAACCGATAGAACCGTTGGGCGCGACCAGTTCGCCCGTACTGTTGAGCGCGACGGTTTTCCATTCCGGATTATTGGCTTCTCCCAGTCCATCCACCAGATCCGACGCGCGCATCATACGCCCCGGTACATAACTGCCGTCTGCGCGCTCATCCAACAGGACCAGCATTGGCATGTCGGTATAACGGCGGCAATAGTTAAGGAAATAGTCGCTGGGATTATCGAGATGAAACTCTTTTAAAATAACGTGACCCATGGCCATCGCCAGCGCGCTGTCGGTACCTTGCTTTGGCGCCAGCCACTGATCGCACAGTTTAGCGACTTCGGAATAGTCCGGGGTGATGGCGATCGTCTTAGTGCCTTTGTAGCGCACTTCAGTAAAGAAGTGGGCGTCCGGGGTACGCGTCTGCGGCACGTTAGAGCCCCAGGCAATAATGTAGGCTGAGTTATACCAGTCGGCGGACTCCGGCACATCAGTCTGCTCGCCCCAGGTCATTGGCGACGCGGGCGGAAGATCGCAATACCAGTCATAGAAGCTCAGACAAGTACCGCCAAGCAATGACAGATAACGTGTTCCGGCGGCGTAAGAAACCATCGACATCGCCGGAATAGGTGAAAACCCCGCCACACGATCCGGACCATAGGTTTTGATTGTCCAGACGTTAGCGGCGGCAATGAGCTGATTCAGCTCTTTCCAGTTCGAACGAATAAAGCCGCCATGTCCGCGCACCTGTTTGTAACTTTGGCATTTTTGCGGGTCGTTCATTATAGATTCCCATGCCAGCACCGGATCGCTGTGCCGGGAAAGAGCCTCGCGCCACAGTTCTATCAGCCGCTTACGCACCAGAGGGTATTTCAGACGATTGGCGCTATAGAGATACCAGGAGTAGCTGGCGCCGCGCGGGCAGCCGCGCGGTTCATGGTTCGGTAAATCGGGACGCGTGCGCGGGTAGTCGGTTTGCTGGGTTTCCCACGTCACCAGACCGTTTTTGACATAAATTTTCCAGCTACAGGAGCCCGTGCAGTTGACGCCGTGGGTTGAGCGCACGATCTTATCAAACTGCCAGCGCTGGCGATAACTGTCTTCCCAGTCGCGGTTGGTATACATCACCTGACCATGGCCGTCGGCAAAGGTATCGCCTTTTTGTTTAAAGTAACGAAAGCGATCCAACAGTTTACTCATGACATTTCTCCTGCTTCGATAAATTTTCCACCATCCTGTCTATTTGGCGTTAAACCATTGCCGGATGGCCGTCCTACAGGTGTGTATGTTGTTATTGTTGTTTAGGCTTACGACGCCCGTAGACCAGCCAGGTCAGCAGGACGCAAGCGAGGTAAAACAGCAAAAAGATTTTCATGGCGCCCACCGGCGAGCCGGTCAAGGCCAAAGAGGTGCCAAACGCTTTTGGAATAAAGAAGCCGCCCACAGCGCCAATAGCGGAGATAAAACCGAGCGCGGCGGCGGTATCCGTCACCGCTTCGCGCTGCGCCTGCTCATCGCTCCCGCCGCGCAGTTTGACGTTGTAGAGCGTGATCTGACGGAAGATCACCGCAATCATCTGGAAGGTAGAACCGCTGCCGAGACCCGCTGTCAAAAACAGGCCCATAAAAACAAGATAGAACGCGCTAAAGCTGCCTGCGCCGGAGCCTGGCAGCGTGAGGAATAGCAGGGCGGTAAACAGCGCCATAAAGATAAAATTAATGAGCGTTACGCGAACGCCGCCGAATTTATCGGAGATCACGCCGCCTGCCGATCGCGCCAGCGCGCCGATAAAGGGGCCAAAGAACGCCAGTTGCAGAATGTTTACGTCGGGAAATTGCGTTTTGGCGAGCATGGCGAAACCTGCGGAAAAGCCGATGAATGACCCGAATGTCGCCAGGTACAGCAGGCTAAGCAGCCACAGGTGCAGACGTTTTAGCACCGGCAATTGCGAGGCGACAGACGCTTTTGAACTGCCGATATCGTTCATACCAAACCAGGCGGCAAGCGTCGCGACAGCCAGTAACGGCACCCAGATCCAGGCGGCGTTAGTGAGGGCGAGCAGGGAGCCATCAGGCTGCGGCACGCCCTGGACGCCTAAAAAAGTAAATATCGGCAGAAAAATAACCAGCGGCGCAATCAACTGCATCACACTGACGCCAAGATTTCCCAGTCCGCCGTTAATACCCAACGCGCTACCTTGTCTGGCTTTTGGAAAGAAAAAACTGATGTTGCCCATACTGGACGCGAAGTTTGCCCCCGCAAAACCGCACAACAGAGCGATGAGCATAAATACCCCGAAAGGGGTGGCGGGATTTTGCACGGCGAATCCCAGCCAGGCGCAGGGAATAATCAATATTACGGTACTTAATATGGTCCATTTACGGCCACCAAACAGTGGCACCATAAAGGAGTAGGGGACGCGTAATATTGCGCCGGAAAGAGAAGGTAATGCGGTTAATAAAAAGAGTTGGTCGGTGGTAAAATTAAATCCAATTTTATTGAGGTTGACGGCAACAGCGCTAAACAACATCCAGACGCAAAATGCCAGGAGCAAACAACTTACTGAAATCCATAAGTTTCTTCTGGCGATGCCTTTCCCTTTATTCTCCCAGAAGGCTGGATTTTCGGGTCGCCAGTCACTCAAGAGATAACGGTTATAATTCTCGTTTTGTCGTGTCATTTTACCCCTCACATGCGCATATCATTTGAAAAAAACACAAAAAAGAGACAGAGCGTCACGCGCTCTTTTGAGAACTTATTGAAGTTTTTTTAGAATATTGAGTGAAAGAATAGATAAAAAACCAGGCCAGCGCGGCGCGAAGAGGAGATATAATGTTTCTTAATTGTTACTATTTGTAAACTAAAAGTGATTTTTATTAAATTATTTGTAACTTTACGCAAAGAGTTCAAGCGTAATCATACGATCCAGATGGTATTTAAACGCGGGATCGGCCATTTCCGGAATACCCAGCACATACATACCGTCCAGCCCGCACACCAGTGCGATAAGCCGCCAGGCGATATCCGTGGCGTTAGCAGTAAACGTAAATTCTCCTGCCTGTTTGCCCTGCTCGATAATTGTGACCGTTTCCTCATGCCACATCTGCATCGTGAGGAGATAAGCATCTCTGATGTGCGGATCCCGATCGGCCAGAATTTGCGCCTCTCGCCACAATTTTATGTAAGGCTCAAAGCCGCCGTCTTCGCTACCCAACATAGCGTGAAGCCGTGCACGCCAGGTGGCAGGCGGCGGAACTTGCCCGGCATCAAGCAGGGTACGGATCAAATGGACAAAGGCCAGCGCTTTGAGCTCACCCGCCGAGCTGAAGTGGTGATGCACCTGTCCGGCGGCGACATCGGCTTCTGATGCGATTCGTCGCACCGTCATGGCGGCAAACCCCTCTGCCAGCGCCACGCGCATCGCCGCTTGCAGGATCACTTCGCGGCGTTCATCCCGGTTAAGGTAACTCATATTTTCCCCACATTAGCCAATGCGCGCAGTGTAACAAAAAGCTGGACATTCGTTCAACTTACCGTAGGATCCTGAAACTGGACAAGCGTCCAAATTTGAGTTTTTGAAGGGAGAGTTATGTTTCGTCAGTGGTTAACGTTAGTCATTATTGTGCTGGTCTATATTCCTGTCGCCATTGATGCCACGGTCTTGCATGTCGCCGCGCCGACACTGAGTATGACACTGGGGGCCAGCGGCAACGAGCTGCTGTGGATCATTGATATTTATTCTTTGGTCATGGCTGGCATGGTGTTGCCGATGGGCGCACTTGGCGATCGTATCGGTTTTAAACGCCTGCTGATGCTGGGCGGGACGCTCTTTGGCCTGGCGTCATTGGCGGCAGCGTTTTCGCATACCGCCAGTTGGCTTATCGCCACCAGGGTATTACTGGCTATTGGCGCGGCGATGATTGTACCGGCGACGCTGGCCGGAATACGCGCTACCTTTTGTGAAGAGAAGCATCGCAACATGGCGCTGGGCGTCTGGGCAGCGGTAGGTTCGGGCGGAGCGGCGTTTGGGCCGCTCATCGGCGGCATATTATTAGAGCATTTTTACTGGGGATCGGTTTTCCTGATCAACGTGCCGATTGTGCTGGTCGTCATGGGCTTAACCGCCCGCTATGTTCCTCGCCAGGCGGGCCGTCGCGATCAACCGCTCAATCTTGGCCATGCGGTGATGCTGATTATTGCCATTTTGCTGTTGGTCTATAGCGCTAAAACCGCGCTGAAAGGGCATCTGTCGCTGTGGGTCATCTCGCTTACCCTGCTTACCGGCGCGCTGCTCCTGGGACTCTTTATCCGCACACAGCTTGCGACATCGCGTCCGATGATTGATATGCGACTATTTACCCATCGCATTATCCTGAGCGGCGTCGTGATGGCGATGACCGCGATGATCACTCTGGTGGGCTTTGAGCTGCTGATGGCGCAAGAGCTACAGTTTGTTCACGGGCTATCGCCTTATGAGGCCGGGGTATTTATGCTGCCGGTGATGGTCGCCAGTGGATTCAGCGGGCCAATTGCGGGCGCGCTGGTCTCGCGTCTGGGACTACGGCTGGTCGCGACGGGCGGCATGGCGTTAAGCGCGCTGAGTTTTTATGGCCTGGCGATGACGGATTTCAGCACCCAGCAATGGCAGGCCTGGGGGCTGATGGCGCTGCTGGGATTTAGCGCCGCCAGCGCATTGCTGGCTTCCACGTCGGCAATTATGGCCGCTGCGCCGGCAGAAAAAGCGGCGGCGGCCGGCGCGATAGAAACGATGGCTTATGAACTGGGCGCGGGACTGGGCATTGCCATTTTCGGTCTGTTGTTAAGCCGTAGCTTCTCCGCGTCTATCCGTCTGCCTGCCGGGCTTGAGGCGCAAGAGATTGCCAGAGCGTCATCTTCAATGGGAGATCCCTACCGCCAGCAAAAGAAGCATACTCCCGGCGCTGCTTAACGCCACGCTATGCGACCAGATAAAGGCATGTCTGGCGGCGTCCAGTATTGCCTGCCCCTGCGTGGGCGGCAGGCTATTCGCCAACTGCACGGGATGTGGTTCAGCCTGGCAAAAGCCCAACGCCGATAACATAACGCCTGATGAGATAAGCGCTTAATGCGCTAGCTGGCAGGGGGAGTCCATTTCCTCAACCTCTTTACCGCTGAGGCGTGCGTATTGCCCCGTCAGTCGCCAGAAGGCAGGCTGGGTTTCGGTATAGATTTCCGCAGCCAGAATCAGCCGACGGCGATCAACTTCGTTCAGTTCCAGTAAGGTCCAGGGAATAAAATAGCGATCGGTATCGGTAAGCCGAAACCACAGCGGACACCCGCAGCCGGAACAGAAGTAGCGTTCGCCGCGCGAAGAGGATGAAAAGTATGGCGGTTCCGGGGCAAGGGGGGCTAGCTGTGGTTGCCCGCAGGCTTCCAGATACATGGCTATTCCACCCGACCATTTTTGACACAGCGTACAATGGCAGGCATAGACATCCAGCATTTCGACGTCAACGGTAAAATGGCTCTGTCCGCAAAGACAACGACCAGTGAACGTCTGCACGGCATACTCCTTATGACCGAGTCTACATCAAGAGAAAAAGCCAGCCCTGAAAGGACTGGCTTTGTATTCAGACTACAACAAAATTAGAACTGGTAGTTCAGACCAACAGCAACGATGTTGTCGGTAGACACTTTAGCCGCTTTGGTGAAGTCGCTGTCGTCCAGCAGGTTGATTTTGTAATCAACGAAGGTGGACATGTTTTTGTTGAAGTAGTAGGTAGCACCGACATCGATGTACTCAACCAGATCCTGGTCACCGTAAGTACCCAGGTTTTTACCTTTGGATTTCAGGTAAGCGATGGACGGACGCAGACCGAAGTCGAACTGATACTGAGCAACTGCTTCAAAGTTCTGGGTTTTATTCGCGATAAACGCATCACCCGCTGCATCTTCACCAAAGGTGGTCATGTTCAGCGTTTCGGAGTAGGTGGTCGCCAGGTAGATGTTGTTCGCATCATATTTCAGACCAGCAGCCCAGACTTCAGCGTTTTTACCCGCAGCATTCAGGTTGCTCGCTGCTTTCACCTGGTTGTTAGTACGGTCAGACTTCGCATAGGCCGCACCTACGCCAAAACCTTCGTACTCATACGTTGCGGACAGACCGAAACCGTCGCCGTTAGACTCGTACGCGCCTTCACGGTCGTTTTTGCCCTGGTACTGCGCGGCAAAGTTCAGACCTTCAACCAGGCCAAAGAAGTCAGTGTTACGGTAGGTGGCAACACCAGTAGTACGGCCAGTCATGAAGACGTCAGTCTGAGTCCAGGTATCGCCACCGAACTCTGGCAGAACGTCGGTCCATGCGCCGATGTCGTAAGCAACGCCGTAGTTACGACCGTAGTCGAAAGAACCGTAGTCAGCGAATTTCAGACCAGCAAACGCCAGACGGGTTTTGTCTTTGTCAGCGCCCTGGCTTTCAGTACGGTTGCCTTTGAATTCATATTCCCACTGGCCAAAACCGGTTAACTGATCGTTGATCTGCGTTTCGCCTTTAAAGCCCAGACGCGCGTAAGTTTTGTCACCATCACTTCCGTTATCATCAGAGAAATAATGCTGAGCGTGAACTTTACCGTACAGATCCAGTTTATTGCCGTCTTTGTTATATACCTCGGCTGCATTTACAACGCCTGCTGCCAACAGGGAAGTCACTGCCACTGCCACTAACTTAAGTTTCATTTTAATAATCCTTATAATTTTCTTAGCGTGTTTCCTCAACCATTGTTAAACGAGGCGTTTGTCAATGGCAGACTATTTTTAAATGACGGAGTGGCATAAGTTCAATAATAAGTTTCATAAGATTACAAATTATTTTAATTTGTGTGATCGAGATCTCCTTAATACATTTGAGAGTATTAATTCAAATAGGGACTGTCTAATAAGATATATTTTCGGAGGGGACTATTGGGCTGTTTATGGTTTTATTTTTGGTAGTAACGACTGATTATTATATGCACTAATACAGTTGCCAGCTAGCGTTAATTATATATTTGTTAATATGATTATATCATTGCATTAACATATTTAACGATTTTATAAAATCCATTTTTATCAGCGCAATCCTGGTATGGCGCAGGGGGAGCACGTGAAAATGAAAAATCGTCAAATACACACAGGCGATAGATAAAAGCGTAGTTGTGTTATGAAGAGTGTCAAGGTGCAGCGGGTCGATTTAATATCAACATCGGCCCGCCCGTCGCTATTAGCGCCGCCGCGTTGCCAGCCAACAAAGTAGTGAACCTACGCAAACCATGACTGCGCCTTGCCAGAAGGAGAATGACAGTGGTGAGCTGAGTAACAGCGCTGCCAGAGCAGAGGACATGACGGGGGTAAAATAAGACCCTACGGCCATGATAGTCACATTGCCATGAAGTATGCCCACATTCCATGCGGCGTAGGCAAACCCCAACGTTAATGCCGCGGTAAAAAGTTTAGCAATCACCGGTAGGCTAAATATCATGGCAGGTTGCGGCGTAAGAAAATAGTGGAACCACAGCGCCACGGCGGTGAGTAACACAAAGACGGTGATACCGTTAAAACCACGCGCATATTTATTTGTGACGGTGCAGTATGTCGCCCATATAAACGCCCCAAGAAATTCCAGGAAATAACTTAGCGGACTGGTGGCGACATTGCTGATAATTTCTCCGGGATTAAGACCATTCTCGCCCCCCAGAACCCAGCAAACGCCAGTAAGTGCAATAAGCAATCCAGGAACAATAAGCCAGTTAGTTTTTTGCCCATTAAAAAGAATGGCAAACAGAATAGTCAGGCTGGGCCATAAATAGTTAACCATGCCGACTTCGATAGCCTGATGGCGAGTGGCGGCATAACCGAGAGAAAGCGCCAGGCATATTTCATAACTGACAAACAGTACGCTGCCTGCGATGAGGTATCGCCCCGGGAAACGGCGGATATCAGGTAATCCGACGGTAAAAATTAGCAGCAGGCCGCTTAATGAATAGATCATGGCTGCGCCGCCTACCGGTCCAAGACCTTCGCTGACGCCGCGAATTAACCCAACCATCGTGCTCCACAGAACGATGGCAACAAGCCCTATTAGCGTTGCTTTTTGTGATGTCATGCTTTGTGACTGTCCTGAATACCGCGCAAAATAAACTGCCACTTATAGCACTTTTTCCGAGGGCGATGCCATGCAGTGTCATTTTTTAGTACCTCCCTGGAGTTATTGCGGTTTAAAAATAGGGCTATTTAATAGCGGAACCGTTTCAATATTGATTTGACGCAAAAAAGTTATCGATTTTGCTGTTAGTTTCCTCGCGAAGTTATACACGCATCCTGGGCTGAGGTTTTGCTGCAGTTCGAAGGAGGCGTGCATCCGTGGAAAAAAGAGGAAAGCAATGGACGTCAGCCGCAGACAATTTTTTAAAATCTGCGCGGGCGGTATGGCGGGAACAACGGTGGCCGCACTGGGTTTTACCCCTAAAATGGCCCTGGCTCAGGCGCGAAACTATAAGCTGTTGCGCGCAAAAGAGATCCGTAACTCCTGCACATACTGTTCCGTAGGTTGCGGGCTATTAATGTATAGCCTGGGTGATGGGGCAAAAAACGCGAAAGAAGCGATTTACCATATTGAAGGCGACCCGGATCATCCGGTAAGCCGTGGCGCGCTGTGCCCGAAAGGGGCCGGTTTGCTGGACTATGTTCACAGTGAAGATCGCCTACGCTATCCGGAATACCGCGCGCCGGGTTCCGACAAGTGGCAGCGCATTAGCTGGGATGACGCTTTCACTCGTATTGCTAAATTAATGAAAGCCGACCGCGACGCCAACTTTATTGAAAAGAATGAGCAGGGCGTCACGGTTAACCGCTGGCTCTCTACCGGAATGCTGTGCGCCTCGGCGGCCAGCAATGAAACGGGTATGCTGACGCAGAAGTTTGCGCGTTCTCTCGGTATGCTGGCGGTAGATAACCAGGCGCGCGTCTGACACGGACCAACGGTAGCAAGTCTTGCTCCAACATTTGGTCGCGGTGCGATGACCAACCACTGGGTGGATATTAAAAACGCCAACGTCGTGATGGTGATGGGCGGCAATGCCGCAGAAGCGCATCCGGTGGGTTTCCGCTGGGCGATGGAAGCGAAAAACAACAACGATGCGACGCTGATCGTCGTTGATCCACGCTTTACGCGTACGGCGTCGGTGGCGGATATCTATGCGCCAATACGTTCCGGTACAGACATTACCTTTCTGTCCGGCGTTTTGCTGTACCTGATCGAAAATAACAAAATCAACGCTGAATACGTTAAGCATTACACCAACGCCAGCCTGCTGGTGCGGGAAGACTTTACGTTCGAAGACGGTCTTTTCAGCGGCTATGACGCCCAAAAGCGTCAGTACGATAAATCCTCCTGGAACTACCAGTTCGATGAAAACGGCTATGCCAAACGTGATGAAACGTTGACGCACCCACGCTGTGTGTGGAATCTGCTGAAGCAGCACGTTTCGCGCTACACGCCGGACGTCGTGGAAAACATCTGCGGTACGCCGAAAGCGGATTTCCTGAAGGTGTGTGAGGTGTTGGCCTCTACCAGCGCGCCGGATCGCACTACCACCTTCCTGTATGCGCTGGGCTGGACGCAACATACCGTCGGGGCGCAGAACATCCGTACTATGGCGATGATCCAGTTGCTGCTCGGCAATATGGGGATGGCTGGCGGCGGTGTGAACGCCTTGCGCGGCCACTCTAATATTCAGGGTTTAACGGATTTAGGACTGCTCTCCACCAGCCTGCCGGGCTACCTGACGCTGCCATCGGAAAAACAGGCCGATCTGCAAACTTATCTGGCAGCGAATACCCCCAAAGCGACGCTGGCCGATCAGGTCAACTACTGGGGTAATTATCCTAAGTTCTTCGTCAGTCTGATGAAATCTTTCTATGGCGATGCGGCGCAGAAAGAGAATGACTGGGGCTTTGCCTGGCTGCCTAAGTGGGATCAGTCCTATGACGTGATCAAATATTTCAACATGATGGATAGCGGGAAAGTCACCGGCTATTTCTGTCAGGGCTTTAACCCGGTGGCGTCCTTCCCGGACAAAAACAAAGTGGTGCAAAGCTTAAGCAAACTGAAGTATCTGGTCGTTATCGATCCGCTGGTGACTGAAACGTCAACGTTCTGGCAGAACCACGGCGAATCTAATGATGTCGATCCGACAACGATCCAGACCGAAGTCTTCCGTCTGCCGTCTACCTGTTTTGCGGAAGAGGATGGCTCTATCGCTAACTCCGGTCGCTGGTTACAGTGGCACTGGAAAGGTCAGGACGCGCCGGGCGAAGCGCGTAACGACGGCGAGATTCTGGCCGGTATTTACCATCGTCTGCGTGAAATGTATCGCGCAGAAGGCGGTAAAGGCGCCGAACCACTATTGAAGATGAGCTGGAACTACAAGCAGCCGGATGAACCGCATTCGGAAGAAGTGGCGAAAGAGAACAACGGCTATGCGCTGGAAGATCTCTATGACGCCAACGGTACACTGCTTGCCAGGAAAGGCCAGTTGTTGAGCAGTTTTGCATTACTGCGCGATGACGGTACGACATCCTCCTCCTGCTGGATTTATACCGGTAGCTGGACGGAGCAGGGCAACCAGATGTCCAGACGTGATAACGCCGACCCGTCAGGGCTTGGCAATACACTGGGTTGGGCGTGGGCGTGGCCGCTAAACCGTCGCGTATTGTATAACCGCGCTTCGGCGGATCCGCAGGGTAAACCGTGGGATCCAAAACGGATGCTGATCCAGTGGAACGGCGCGAAGTGGACAGGGAACGATATTCCGGACTTTAACAACGCGGCGCCGGGGAGCGGGACCAATCCGTTTATCATGCAGCCGGAAGGGCTGGGACGTCTGTTTGCTATTGATAAAATGGCGGAAGGGCCGTTCCCTGAACACTACGAGCCGATGGAAACGCCGCTGGGCACTAACCCGCTGCACCCGAATGTGGTCTCGAACCCGGCGGCGCGTCTGTATGAAGAAGATGCGCTGCGCATGGGTAAGAAGGAGCAGTTTCCGTACGTGGGCACGACTTACCGTCTCACAGAGCATTTCCATACCTGGACCAAACATGCGCTACTTAACGCTATCGCTCAGCCGGAACAGTTTGTGGAGATCAGTGAGACGCTGGCGGCAGCGAAAGGTATCGCTAACGGCGACTATGTGAAGGTGAGCAGTAAACGCGGGTTTATTCGCGCGGTCGCGGTGGTAACTCGTCGTCTTCGCACCCTGCATGTCAACGGTCAGCAGGTTGAAACGGTGGGGATCCCGATTCACTGGGGCTTTGAGGGTGTCGCGCGCAAAGGCTATATCGCCAATACTCTGACGCCAAATGTCGGTGATGCCAACTCGCAAACGCCGGAATACAAAGCGTTTTTAGTTAACATCGAGAAGGCGTAAGGGAGGCGAACATATGTCTATGGAAACGCAGGACATTATTAAACGGTCCGCAACAAACGCCATCACGCCGCCTCCGCAGGCGCGTGATTACAAAGCTGAAGTCGCGAAACTGATCGACGTCTCCTCCTGTGTCGGCTGTAAAGCCTGCCAGGTAGCCTGTTCTGAATGGAACGATATTCGCGATAACGTTGGCCATTGTGTCGGGGTGTACGATAACCCTGCCGATCTCAGCGCCAAGTCCTGGACGGTGATGCGCTTTACCGAAACCGAGCAGAACGGCAAGCTGGAGTGGCTGATCCGTAAAGATGGTTGTATGCACTGTGAAGATCCAGGCTGTCTTAAAGCCTGTCCATCTGCCGGGGCTATCATCCAGTACGCGAACGGGATTGTTGATTTTCAATCTGAACACTGTATCGGCTGTGGTTACTGTATCGCCGGGTGTCCGTTTAATATTCCGCGCCTCAACAAAGAGGACAACCGCGTTTATAAATGTACGCTCTGCGTCGATCGCGTCAGCGTGGGCCAGGAACCGGCCTGCGTCAAAACTTGTCCGACCGGGGCTATTCACTTCGGCACCAAAAAAGAGATGCTGGAACTGGGTGAGCAACGCGTGGAGAAGTTAAAGGCGCGCGGCTTTGAACATGCCGGTATCTACAACCCGCAGGGCGTTGGCGGTACGCACGTCATGTATGTGCTGCACCATGCCAATCAGCCGGAGTTGTACCACGGCTTGCCGAAAGATCCGCAGATCGATACCTCAATCAATCTGTGGAAAGGGGCGCTAAAACCGCTGGCCGCAGCGGGCTTTATCGCCACTTTCGCCGGTCTGATTTACCACTACATCGGTATTGGCCCGAATAAAGAAACGGACGACGATGAGGAGGATCATCATGAGTAAGTCGAAAATGATTGTGCGCACGAAATTTGTCGACCGCGCCTGTCACTGGACGGTGGTGATCTGCTTCTTCCTGGTAGCGCTGTCGGGGATTTCGTTTTTCTTCCCGACGCTACAATGGTTGACGCAAACTTTCGGCACGCCGCAGATGGGACGTATTTTGCACCCGTTCTTCGGTATTGCCATCTTCATCGCGCTGATGTTTATGTTCGTGCGTTTCGTCCACCACAACATCCCGGATAAAAAAGACATTCCGTGGCTGAAAAATATTGTCGAAGTATTGAAAGGCAATGAGCATAAGGTGGCGGATGTCGGCAAATACAATGCCGGACAGAAGATGATGTTCTGGTCCATTATGAGCATGATTTTTGTGCTGCTGGTGACTGGCGTGATTATCTGGCGTCCGTATTTCGCGCAGTATTTCCCCATGCAGGTGGTGCGTTATAGCCTGTTAATTCATGCGGCGGCGGGCATTATTTTAATGCACGCGATCCTCATCCATATGTATATGGCGTTTTGGGTGAAGGGCTCGATTAAAGGCATGATCGAAGGGAAGGTCAGCCGTCGCTGGGCGAAGAAACATCATCCACGCTGGTATCGTGAAATCGAGAAGGCGGAAGCAAAAAAAGAGAGCGAAGAAGGTATTCAGTAATTCTTTCGCAATCTGATAAACAAGGCGCTATCCTCGTAGCGCCTTGTTTTCATCTGCTGTCTGTATACTCAGACGACCACAGCAAATCGTTTAACGACGGAAATCGATGACCATACGGCCACGAATTTGTCCCTGTTCCATCTCTTTAAAAATAACATTGATATCTTCAAGCGGACGTAAAGCGACTTTTGGTACGACTTTTCCTTCCGCCGCGAACTGGAAGGCTTCGGTCAGATCCTGGCGTGTCCCCACCAACGAACCGACAACCTGAATGCCATCCAGCACCAAGCGAGGGATATCAAGGTTCATGGCTTCTGGCGGCAGCCCGACTGCCACCACGCGGCCTCCGGCGCGAACGGCATCTACTGCGGAATTAAACGCCGCCTTAGCGACCGCGGTAACCACCGCTGCGTGCGCGCCACCGGTTTTTTCCTGCACAATTTTAGCCGCATCTTCCGTACGTGAATTAATGGTCAGATCTGCGCCCATTTCCTCGGCCAGTTTCAGCTGTCCATCATTGACATCAATGGCGATCACTTTCGCATTGAAAACGTTTTTCGCGTACTGCAAGGCCAGATTACCCAGACCGCCCAGACCGTAGATGGCAATCCACTGGCCAGGTTTAATATGAGAAATCTTCACCGCTTTATAGGTGGTAACGCCCGCGCAGGTAATACTACTTGCCGCCGCAGAGTCCAAGCCTTCCGGTACTTTCACCGCATAATCCGCGACGACAATACACTCTTCGGCCATGCCGCCATCTACCGTGTAACCGGCATTTTTCACGTTGCGGCATAAGGTTTCATTGCCCGTATTGCAATACTCACAGTGTCCGCATCCTTCATAAAACCACGCGACACTCGCGCGATCGCCGGGTTTCAGCGAGGTGACACCAGGACCGACTTCCGCCACGACGCCAATGCCTTCGTGTCCCAGAATAACGCCGGTTTTGTCACCGAAATCGCCGTTTTTCACGTGTAGATCGGTATGGCATACGCCGCAGCACTCCATTTTTAGCAAAGCTTCACCGTGGCGAAGGGGACGCAGCGTTTTCTCAGTAACATCAACCTGATGATCTTGTGTGACAACAGCAGCTTTCATAACCTTCTCCTTTTATTAATAGTGAACTGCATAGCAGGTAAGTAATAGCAGGTAAGGCGCTATTACCTCTTTAGGATTAATATTTCTGATGAGTTATGCAAGGCGGCAGAAATACAATGTAATAGTTTAGCCAGGATTATCCTGATAAATCCCCGTTCAATACATAAAGGTGGCTAATATTAGTAGCTTGACAAATAAGCAGGGAAAGGAATTCAGGTGTGTCGACAGACTCACCAAAACTAAAGAAGAAAGTGATATCCGGCGGCATTCACCGCCGGGTACGTATTAAATGGAAGTCCGACGGTAGTCGCGGTATTCCGGTTTCCAGAAGTTATCGTCAATCGCCTGTTGCAGCGCTTCCGCAGAGGTTTTCACCGCTACGCCTTGTTGCTGCGCCATTTTACCTACGGCAAAAGCGATAGCGCGCGACACGACCTGGATGTCTTTAAGCGCTGGCAACACTAATCCTTCGCCGTTATTCACCAGCGGAGAATGTTTCGCCAGCGTCTCACTGGCTGACATCAGCATTTCATCAGTAATGCGCGATGCGCCGGAAGCGATAACCCCAAGTCCGATGCCGGGGAAAATATAGGCGTTATTACATTGTGCGATCGGATAAACCTTATCTTTCCAGATGACCGGCGAGAATGGGCTGCCGGTTGCCACCAGCGCGTTGCCTTCCGTCCAGGCGATAATGTCCTGTGGCGTGGCCTCCACGCGAGAGGTGGGATTAGAGAGCGGCATGACGATCGGGCGAGGGCAATGCTTATGCATCTCGCGGATGATCTCTTCAGTAAAGAGCCCGGTCTGGCCGGAAACCCCGATCAGAATATCCGGCTTCACGTTACGCACCACATCCAGCAGCGACAACACGTCATTTTCGGTATCCCAGTGCTGGAGATTGTCGCATTTCTGCACCAGTTTTGCCTGGAACGGCAATAAATTAGGCATCCGGTCCGTCAACAGGCCGAAGCGATCGACCATAAAAACGTTCTGTCGAGCGGCATCTTCGCTTAAACCTTCACGCTGAGTCTGCGCGATGATTTGTTCAGCAATCCCACATCCGGCGGAACCCGCGCCGAGGAAAACGATTTTCTGCTCGCTAAGCTGACTGCCGGCAGCGCGGCTGGCGGCGATCAACGTACCGACGGTCACGGCTGCGGTGCCCTGAATATCATCGTTAAAGGAGCAAATCTCATCACGATAGCGCGTCAACAGCGGCATTGCGTTTTTCTGCGCGAAATCTTCAAACTGTAGCAGGATATCTGGCCAGCGCTGCTTAACGGCCTGAATAAACTCATCGACAAACGCATAATACTCATCGTCGGTAATGCGCGGATGACGCCAGCCCATGTAAAGCGGATCGTTGAGTAACTGTTGATTGTTGGTGCCGACATCCAGCACAACGGGAAGGGTATAGGCCGGACTAATGCCGCCGCAGGCGGTGTATAATGACAGCTTACCGATAGGGATCCCCATCCCGCCGATGCCCTGATCGCCAAGCCCCAGAATCCGCTCGCCATCCGTCACCACAATAACTTTAATGTTGTGGTTAGGCACATTCTGCAAAATGTCGTCCATATTGTGACGGTTCGGATAAGAGATAAATACGCCGCGCGCCCGGCGATAAATCTCAGAGAAGCGCTCACAGGCCGCGCCCACGGTCGGGGTATAGATAACCGGCATCATCTCTTCAAGATGGTTTTGCACCAGTCGATAAAAGAGCGTTTCGTTGGTATCCTGGATGTTACGCAGGTAAATATGCTTATCGATTTCTGTTTTAAACCCCTGATACTGGAGCCAGGCGCGTTCGGCCTGTTCTTCAATCGACTCGACGACCTCTGGCAGCAGCCCTGACAAATTGAAGTTGCGGCGCTCTTCTACGCTAAAAGCGCTGCCTTTGTTTAACAGGGGGAATTCCAGCAATACAGGGCCAGCGTAAGGGATATAAAGGGAACGTGCTTTCTTGGTTGTAGTTTCCATGTTACTCACTCTTTTTCGAATAACTGTCCCTGGCACCGTCGTTTATCATCATATATTGCCTTCCACCAGGGAACCGACCCTGAGTATAAAGCATTGTGAGACGTTAAGGTCATTCCTATAAACAAAAACACCATTGCAGATGCAATGGTGTTTAACGTCATTTCAGGACTGTACGATTACTTTTGGCTGTCGGCGCGGCGCTTTCTGCCGGTTGGGTTATTCACCACGCTGCTGGTGTCGCCTTCAGTAACAACCTTACGCTGGTTGGAAATTCTGTAATCCAGTCCAAGTATATGACGAGCCTGACGGTTCGATTTCATGTTAACTCCTCAATCCTGTTGCTAGTTTTAAGGACAAATTCGCTTACGCGAAAGAAACGTAACCCCTAAGGTTGCCGATACAGCATAGCAGGTTCTACAGAGTCGGGTGCTGCCCGCTTACCACATAGTTGATGGTCTGCTGGTAGATGTCACTGAGGATGTCATTGTCGGAAGCCTCAACCCATTTGGTCAGCTCCATTAAAATATCATCTTCAGTGACAACGCCTAACTCCGCGCGTAATCCTTGTTCAATCGCGTTGACCAGGGCCGGTTGTGCTGCTGAGGTATTTGCTGAGTGATAAGTAAACATATAATGCCTCCGTGAACATGTATTTATTTAGTACGGCTCGCAGAAAATTAATTCGTATTCAGCATGGCAAATATTTTTGCGGCTGTGGTTAAGATTAGTCCTGGAGTTATTTTAACGCAAGGCGGAACTCTAATTGTTTACCCCTGAAGAAAATATATTACGTTTGCCAATTACATATCCTCATACAAATAGTGGTCAATTAATATACATTTAAAAGGCTACTTATTGTGATTTTTATCCTTTATTACAATGGGATAGGATAAATCTCAATATACATATAAAATATACATAATGGAATACGCCTCCAGAAGAAAAAGTAAGGACAAAAGGAGGGATATATTCTTTAAAGAAAGGGAGCCCTGTTGGTTTAATATTCATCACTGAAAAAGCATACAACTATTTTCTATATCTGAAGTGCGGGTAATCGACTACATGCTACCTCCATCGGCATGGACAACGCAGATTAGCAGCATGGTCTATACTTTATTTTTTGAGCCAACAGGAGAGCAAAAATGACAATCCATAAGAAAGGTCAGGCACACTGGGAAGGCGACATCAAACGGGGTAAAGGTACTGTATCAACAGAAAGCGGCGTGCTTAATCAACAACCGTATGGATTCAATACCCGGTTCGAAGGCGCGCAGGGAACCAACCCGGAAGAGTTAATTGGCGCCGCACATGCGGCCTGTTTCTCCATGGCGCTATCACTCATGCTGGGAGAGGCTGGATTTACGCCGACATCCATTGACACCACCGCTGACGTATCGCTTGATAAGGTGGAGGCGGGCTTCGCCATTACCAAAATTGCGCTACAAAGCAAAGTCGCGGTAGCAGATATTGATGCTTCAACTTTCGATCAAATCATCCAGAAAGCAAAAGCCGGGTGCCCGGTATCGCAGGTTCTGAATGCGGAAATCACCCTCGACTACCAGCTTAACGCCTGATAACCTCTCCAGCCCGGTAACGATGGGTTGATCGGGCTGATGAATATACATTCAGACGGAGGGCCCGCTCCCGGTCTATCTGAATGCCTGCCGCATTTCTATCACCTCAACGCGCCGTAGACCACGTCAGTGGCTATTGTCGTGGCCTACTTTTTCGCCCTAAAATCTGCTCGCCATGTTGCTTTATTCATCAAACATCAAAATCAGTCAACGTAAATATCAATAATAGCCATATCACGGAGGGTGATCTTTATTCCTGAGAGAGGAGGGGTATTATTTTCTGTGTTCTACATTAACGGGTTAACGCGCAGATGTAGAGGTTATTTATATAATTATTGGAGCAACAACAATGAATAAATTCTCCCTTGCTACAGCAGGTATTATCGTGGCAGCGCTGGTAACCAGTGTTAGCGTGAATGCGGCAACAGATACTACTAAAACAAACGTTACGCCTAAAGGTATGAGCTGCCAGGAGTTTGTTGACCTCAATCCGCAGACGATGGCGCCAGTCGCTTTCTGGGTGCTGAATGAAGATGAAGATTTTAAAGGCGGGGACTACGTAGATTTCCAGGAAACTGAGACGACAGCAGTGCCGCTAGCCGTTGAGCTTTGTAAGAAAAACCCGCAGAGTGAATTAAGCAAAATAAAAGACGAAATCAAGAAAGAACTCTCAAAATAAGAGTAAACTGATATCAAAACCCGGCCTGTGTGTCGGGTTTTACTATTTGTGACACCGTCACAAATAACATCTTCCATTTCTTCTACCAATCACGTGGTATTGCACTATTTTCATTAGAGCCCTTTCACTATATGGAGACCTAATGAAAATTTTACCGCTGGCACTCTTTATCATTCCTTTTCTGGCCGGATGTGGCGCCAATAATACGCCGCCGCAAACGCCTATTCCTGGGGAAAAAACCTCTGCCAAATTACGTACCCTGGAAACAGGCGCGGCGGCTATTCAATCCAGACCACCTGTCGATGCCATCAGTACCTACCTTGACGGGTTCCATTTTTATAGCGGTGATAAAAACGGACAGATGGAAGCGCACCATTACGTTACCGTCCTGAACGAAGATGTCATGCAGGCGGTGATTTACGACGGCAACACGAAAAACGCGCGCCTGATGGGGGTGGAGTACATTATCAGCGAACGTTTATTTAAAACGCTTCCTCCCGAGGAGAAAAAACTGTGGCACAGCCACCAGTACGAGGTGAAATCCGGTAGCCTGGTGGCGCCTGGCTTACCGCAGGTCGCTGATAAGGCGTTGATGAGTAAGATTGTTAATACTTATGGCAAGACCTGGCACACCTGGCATACCGACCGGGATAAAACCCTGCCAATGGGTATCCCTGCGCTGATGATGGGCTTTACTGGCGACGGGCAGCTTGACCCCGCGCTGCTGGCCGATCGGGATCGCCGTCTGGGAATTGATACCCGGGCCATTAAACGCGAGCGGCAGGATCTGCCTGAACATCCCGTTGTTAAGGGGGCTAACGCCTGGGAGCAGGGGGAGGTTATCCAGCTACAGCGTGTTCAGGGCTCTGGCGAACACGGGCGAGGCGATACCGCGCACTTCGGTACATCTGAGCAATCCCGACAATAATTCCACG
Source organism: Salmonella sp. 2020_1459 (assembly GCF_043847915.1). Classification (NCBI taxonomy): domain Bacteria; kingdom Pseudomonadati; phylum Pseudomonadota; class Gammaproteobacteria; order Enterobacterales; family Enterobacteriaceae; genus Salmonella; species Salmonella sp. 2020_1459. Next base: position 369,139 of record NZ_JBCMFA010000001.1, read on the forward strand.
ATTTTACACGCAGATACGAAAAAGAATGCCTGTTAAGTGACAGTGTCACGTAAAGATTAGCCCCATAGTCTATGCTTGTTCTTCGGATGTTGTAGAGGTTATGGGTTAAACGGAGCGACAAATGAGTTCAAAAATTTTTTGCAAAAGCTGGGGGGCTGAATATATCGCCGCTGATGTTGTCCGCTTTCGTCTTTGGGCCACCGGTCAGCAAAAGGTTATGCTCAGGCTTGCGGGTAAAGACCAGGAAATGCAGGCGAGCGGTGACGGCTGGTTTACGCTGGACGTCTCCGGGGTGATGCCAGGTACGGAGTATAACTTTGTACTCAGCGATGGCATGGTGGTCCCCGATCCGGCTTCCCGCGCCCAAAAAACTGACGTCAACGGTCCGTCATATGTGGTTGATCCAGGCAGCTACACGTGGCGCAACACCGGGTGGAAAGGTAGCCGTTGGGAGCAGGCCGTGGTGTATGAGATGCATACAGGCACGTTCACTCCGGAAGGCACCTTCCGCGCCGCAATAGCGAAGCTGCCTTATCTCGCTGAACTCGGCGTTACCGTTATTGAAGTGATGCCCGTTGCGCAATTTGGCGGCGAGCGTGGCTGGGGCTATGACGGCGTACTGCTTTACGCGCCGCATTCTGCCTATGGGACGCCGGATGATTTCAAGGCGTTTATTGACGCCGCGCATGGGTATGGTCTTTCCGTCGTCCTGGATATTGTGCTGAACCATTTCGGCCCGGAAGGAAATTATTTACCGCTATTGGCACCGGCGTTTTTCCACAAAGAGCGCATGACGCCGTGGGGAAATGGTATCGCCTATGATGTCGACGCCGTGCGGCGCTATATCATCGAGGCGCCGTTATACTGGCTGACAGAATACCATCTCGACGGCTTACGCTTTGACGCTATCGATCAGATTGAGGACAGTAGCGCCAGGCATGTGCTGGTTGAAATCGCACAACGTATTCGGGAAGACATTACCGACAGACCCATTCATCTGACCACCGAAGATAGCCGCAATATTATTTCTCTGCATCCCCGAGATCAGGATGGCAATGCGCCGCTGTTTACCGCCGAATGGAATGACGATTTTCATAATGCCGTCCACGTTTTTGCGACCGGAGAGACCCAGGCCTACTACAACGATTTTGCTGATGCCCCGGAAAAACACCTCGCAAGAGCGCTGGCCGAAGGATTCGCTTATCAGGGAGAAATTTCACCGCAAACCGGCGAACCTCGCGGCGTAAAAAGTACCGGACAACCCCCGGTCACCTTTGTGGATTTTATTCAGAATCACGATCAGGTCGGTAACCGCGCCCAGGGCGACAGACTGATAACCCTGGCGGGCGCTGAACGAACAAAAGTATTGCTCGCCACGTTGCTGCTTTCACCGCATATTCCGCTGCTTTTTATGGGCGAAGAGTATGGCGAAAGCCGTCCTTTTCTTTTTTTTACCGATTTCCATGGGGATTTAGCCCGCGCCGTTCGTGAAGGTCGCGCAAAAGAGTTTGCCGATCATGCAGGGGAAAATGTTCCGGACCCGAATGCGCCAGAGACCTTTCAACGCTCAAAACTTAACTGGAAGCAACAGCACAGTGAAGAGGGTAAAGCGTGGCTGGCATTTACCCGCGAACTACTGCTTTTGCGCCAGAAGCATATCGTGCCGCTGTTGTCCGCTGCCCGTGAGAGCTCAGGAACGGTATTGCAAACCGCGCCCGGGTTTATTGCCGTTAGCTGGCGTTTTCCGGGAGGAACACTGTCACTGGCGCTGAATATTAGCGCCACGACGGTATTGCTGCCCGATTTACCGGGTAAGACTCTCTTCGCCTGGCCGAATGAATCCACCGGGTCGCTTTCCCAACATTCTCTTATTGTCCGCTTAGCCCAGGGAGAGTCTGCATCATGATCCCAACTGCAACATATCGCCTTCAGTTTCGCAATGGCATGACCTTCGACCGCGCTGCGGCGCTGGTGCCTTACCTTAAAAATCTGGGTATCAGCCATCTTTATGCCTCACCTATCTTTACCGCCACCAAAGCGTCAACGCATGGTTATGATGTCACCGATGCGAATGAGATTGAGCCTTCTATTGGCGGGCGCGAAGGATTTGAAAGACTGGTGGCCGAACTTAAAGCGCAAGGGCTGGGATTGATCATCGATATTGTGCCTAATCACATGGCCAGCTCGCTGGAAAACGCCTGGTGGCGCGACGTGCTTGAATATGGCAAGGAGAGCCGTTACGCGCGCCATTTCGATATTGACTGGTCGCGCCGACTGACGCTGCCTTTTTTAGGCGACACGTTTGACGCCGTGCTGGAAAACGGAGAAATTGCGATCAAGCCCGATCCCGCTACGGGTAAACCCGCGTTCGCCTATTATGATAACTATTATCCGCTTGCGCCGGCGACATGGCAGGGGCGCGAGGCCGAAATACTGGCGCTTACCGATAAAGCCGCTATTGCTGATTTGCATGAGCGCCAGCCGTGGAAATTAATGTCCTGGCGCGATGCCGCTCGCTCGCTTTCATATCGGCGTTTCTTTGAGGTCACAGGGCTGGTAGGAATGCGGGTGGAAGATAAAACCGTCTTCGACGATACACATCGGCTGATTCTGGAGCTGGTCAGAACGGGGGCGGTTGACGGTTTACGTATCGATCATATCGACGGCCTTGCCGATCCGAAAGCCTATCTTGCGCGTTTACGTCAGGAAGTGGGGCCGGCGTGCTATATCACCGTGGAAAAAATTCTCGCTAAAGGCGAGCAACTTCCTGATGACTGGCCGGTTTCCGGCACCACAGGCTATGAATTTATCGCCTCGCTGGCGGAGGTGCTGGTTGACGATGAGCAGATAGACAATCTGCGCCAGGCTTACGAGACCGTTAAAGGCGCGCCAGTGGATATGCGGGCGGAATTACGGGCGGCTAAATTGCTGATGGTCGATCGCAATTTCGAGGGGGAATTTACCCGGCTGCTCGCGCTTGCGCTGTCGATTGCCAGCGAGCTACAGATCGCACAGGAAGAGAGCGTCGTTCGGCAGGCGTTACGCGAGTTATTAATTGCCTTTCCCGTATATCGCACTTACGGCACGGCAGAAGGGCTACCGCCGACCGATATTTGCCTGTTACACCGTATTGTGGAACGGGTAAAAACGCTTGAAAACCCTCCGCAGCCAGAAGCGCTTACATTTCTGAGCCGTCTTCTTACCGGCGATGTTCCCGCCTCCAGCCAGGAGGAGGCGACACAGTTTCGCGTTCGGTTCCAGCAACTCACCGGTCCGCTGATGGCGAAATCGGTAGAGGATACGCTTTTCTTTCGTCAAAACATGGGACTGGCGTTAAATGAAGTCGGCGCCGAGCCCGTCACGCATCACTTCTCCATCGAACGCTTTCACCATGAGATGAAAACCCGACAGGCGCGACAGCCTGATGCGTTATCCGGTACGTCGACCCACGATACCAAGCGAGGCGAGGATGCGCGAGCACGGCTGTATACGCTTACCGAAGCGCCGGAGCAGTGGAGCGAATGCCTTGCCCGCTGGCGGCAGATGAACCAGACCCATGTCAAATTTTTGAATGATGGCACTGCGCCAAAATCGGCGGATACGTGGATGTTATATCAGGCGCTGACCGGCGTCTGGCCCCCGACGCTACAACCACAGGACGAAACAGGTTTAAACGCGCTGAAAACACGCTTTGAAGCCTTTGTGGAGAAAGCGCTACGCGAAGCGAAGCTGCGTACCGATTGGGTGGACAGTAATGAGGCTTACGAAACGGCAATGCTTGATTACGCCCGTTATTTACTGGCGCCGGATAACCAGACATTTTTGCAGGATTTTTATCGTTCCTTGCAACCCTTCATCCGCGCAGGGCTGGTTAACAGCCTGACGCAGACCGTTATCAAATTAACCGCGCCGGGAGTACCTGATATCTATCAGGGAAGCGAGGCGTTGAATTTTAGTCTTGTCGATCCCGACAACCGCCGCGAACCGGATTTCGCCACGCTGGCGCAGCAGTTAGACCAACTGACGCCGGGAGTTTTCTCGCGCGAAGAGAGTTGGCTGAACGGGCAGGTGAATCAGTATGTCACCGCTGCATTACTGCGTTTGCGTCAGCAGAATCATGAGCTCTTCCGTTTTGGCGACTATATACCGCTGCGGGCTGTTGGTCAGCGTGCCGACAAGGTCATCGCTTACGCCAGAGTCAATCATGATGATGCGCTGATTGTTGTTGCGCCCCGACTGGTGTTCGCCGAATGTGACGGCTTATTGCCACAATCGCATAGCGGTTTCTGGGCAGGAACCGACATTATTATACCCGGACAGCTTAATCAGCATCGTTATCGCAATGTGCTTACCCAGGAGAGGTTAATGCCTGGTGAACGCCTGTCGTTGGCCTCACATCAGGGCGGCGTACTGGTTTTAATGAGCGACTGAGTTTATGTGTTGATGTGCCGTGACAGGACAACGTTTACCGTGGGTGGAGAAAGAGAATGACAACAAACAGGGCTTTTGAAATCAGATCAGGATACAGCCATACGCTTGGCGCAAATTATGACGGCGAAGGCGTGAATTTCGCTATTTTTTCCGCCCATGCGGAACGCGTCGAGCTTTGTCTTTACGATCCGAGCGGGGAGCATGAAATCGCTCGTCTGGAGTTACCGGAATATACCGACGAAATATGGCACGGCTATGTCCCGAAGTTGCAGCCCGGCGCGCTGTATGGGTACCGCGTTTACGGTCCTTATGACCCGGAAAATGGTCATCGTTTTAACCCCAATAAGCTGCTTATTGACCCTTATGCCCGTGAGCTGGTGGGCGATATTCAGTGGAACGATGCGCATTTCGCGTATCAATTACTTCATGACGATAAAGATTTGACCTTTGATGACCAGGATAGCGCGCCATTTACGCCTAAATGCCGGGTGATTGATCCGGCTGAGGCTAACTGGGAGGATAGACAACGGCCTTCCATACCGTGGTCGAACGCCATTATTTATGAAACGCATGTAAAAGGCTTTACCCAGCTTAATTCCGCGATCCCTGAGCCTCTACGCGGTACGTTTGAGGGCATGGGACATAAAGCCAGCGTGGATTACATTAAAAGTCTGGGTATTACCTCCGTCGAGCTTTTACCCGTTCACTGGTTCCCGGACGATCAGCATCTGCTCGATAAAGGACTGAAAAATTTCTGGGGATACAACTCGCTGGGCTTTTTTGCGCCGGCGACGCGCTACTATGGTCCAAAAGGTATTCAGGGATTCCGCGATATGGTGCGCGCTTTCCATGATGCCGGCGTCGAAGTGATACTGGACGTGGTCTATAACCATACGGCAGAAGGGAATGAGCTTGGCCCCACGCTGTCATTTAAAGGTATCGATAACTTCTCTTACTATCGCACCATGCCCGATCAGCATCGCTATTACATTAACGATACAGGGACAGGTAATACCGTCAATACCTCTCATCCACGGGTACTGCAAATGGTGATGGATTCCCTTCGCTATTGGGCGGAGTCAATGCATGTCGACGGCTTTCGTTTTGATTTGGGCACCATTCTTGGTCGTGAGCCGGAAGGCTTTGATCAGAGAGGCGGCTTTTTTGATGCGGTAACGCAAGACCCGGTGCTGGCAAAACTGAAACTGATTGGCGAACCCTGGGATATCGGACCGGGCGGCTATCAGGTTGGCGGCTTTCCACCAGGGTGGGGCGAATGGAATGATAAATACCGCGATACGGTACGCGAATACTGGAAAGGTGACAACGTCACAAATGATTTCGCCGCACGCCTGCTGGGTTCCGGCGATCTCTATGATTTGCGCGGCCGTCGCCCCTGGTCAAGCGTTAACTTTATTACAGCCCATGACGGCTTCACGCTGAACGATCTGGTGTCTTATAACGACAAACATAATGAAGCCAATGGCGAAGATAATAATGACGGGCATAATGATAACCGCTCCTGTAACTATGGCGCAGAAGGGCCAACCGACGACGAGGGCATCAATGCGATACGCGAGCAACAGAAACGCAATTTCCTGACCACCTTGCTTTTCTCGCACGGCACGCCGATGTTATTAGCGGGCGATGAGTTTGGCCGCAGTCAGATGGGCAATAACAATGGCTACTGTCAGGACAGTGAAATATCGTGGGTCCACTGGGATAATTTGCCGGAAACCGCCAATGCGCTACGAGAGTTTACCCGTCATCTGATTCAACTGCGCGCCACGCAACCGTTGCTGCGCCGGGAGAGCTGGCGTGACGGTCTGGAGATCCGCTGGTTTAACGCCGGCGGAGGGGCGCAGCAATCCGAACAATGGGATGAGGGATCGACGATAGGCGTATGCATTAGTCGACCCGATCTACAGCCGGAAGCGGGGATCTGGCATGACGCCTTACTGCTTTTCAATCCGTTTGAAGGCAGCGTACCGTTCCGTATTCCGATGTGGGGAGAAGGCGGCTGGGTACTTGAACTGACGACTGCCGATAACGCGCAGCAGGGAATGCGGATTACCGAAGAAATGGATTTCGATCTGGCCGGGCGCAGCATCGTATTATTCAGACGCCCCTGATAGTAAAACTGCGCTCCGGACCCAACCGGCCTTGATGGCCGGTTTTTTTACTGGCGCTCAGGCGATATCATGTCGCAGAAATAACACCGTTGTCAGTTTACCGCCCGAAAAATTCATCCGCCTGTTGGTATTCCTTTGATTGTCTTCACCGATATTCGCTTCAGGCCGTCTATTGCCATTTCAAGGTAGGTACGTGGACATCCCAGATTTAAACGGATAAATCCGCTGCCCGCCGGGCCAAAGCCGCTGCCCATTGAAGGAGCAATACCCGCGACATCCGCCATTACCCATTTTAGCTGTTCGTCATCCAGTCCCAGTTTTTTACAATCCATCCATAATAAATAGGTTCCCTGCGCCGGGACAATTCTTGCCCAGGGAAGGTGCACTGTCGCCTGTTCAACAAACCAGCGGCGGTTTTCCGCCAGGTAATCCAGTAGCGAATCCAGCCACTGTCTGCTTTCATTCCATGCGATAGTCGCCGCCTGAACGGAGAGGGCGTTAAAGACGTCCAGCCCATGAGCGTCCAGACGAGACAGGAATCGCTGGCGAAGCGTAGGATCGGGAATGAGAAAATTAGAAATTCGCAACGACGATAAGCCAAACGTTTTGCTGGCCGCAGTGGCGGAGATGACCCGTTTATGCCAGCGCTCCCCTAAATGCAGTACCGAGGTAAAGGTTTCGCCGGGCAGCAATAGATCGGCCCATATTTCATCCGAGATGAGAGTGACATCATAAGCTTCACATAATAAAAGCAGTTGCTCCAGCTCGTTGGCCGACCAGCAACGCCCGGTTGGATTATGTGGATTACACAAAATCATCAGCGGAGGGCGCTCATGGCGAAACAGCCTTTCCAGTTGGCAAAAATCCATCTGGTAGCCGTCGTCCGGCGACTCGCTAAGGGGATTCTCCAGCAGTTTTCTACCATTAAGCGTGATTATTTTGGCGAAGGAGCCATAGTATGGTCCCTGTACCACTACGCCGTCGCCTGGATGCGTCAACATTTGCACCAAGAGTGCCAACCCTGGTACGACGCCTTCCACGCTGCATACCCATTCCTGTTTTAACGTGAGCTGGTGGCGTGACGAAAACCAGTGAAGCAGGGCGTTAAAATAGGCTTCATCACGATCGCTATAGCCAAATACGCCGTGCTCGATTCGCTGATGCAATGCCGCCTGAACCTCAGGCGGGCAGGCAAAATCAAAATCAGAAACCCACATCGGCAGCAGTTTCCCTGCGCCATCGCCAAAGTGACGCTCAATAAAATCCCACTTTACCGAACCAGTATTGTTGCGATTGATAATCTGGTTAAAATCCATCTTGTTTCCTTATTATTCCGTCACTGACGATTGCGGCGACTTTTCTGAGGCGGAGGCAGTTCTGGCAATACCAATTCCGCTAAAACCATAAATTAATGCGAAGAAGATTGCCGCATAGCATTGGATAGCCCAGGGCAGAAGATCAAGCGTGCTAACGCCCAGCGTGGTTGCCATGTAGACGCCAGCCGAGGTCCACGGCAGGAGAGGTTCGATAACGGTACCGGCATCTTCTATCGTCCGTGAAAGGTTTTTAGTATCCAGCCCCATACGACGATAGGCATCTTTAAACAGTTCGGCGGGAACTAACAATGCCAGTTTACCGTCGCTGGTCGCTCCTGTGACCAAAATTGTGGTGCCGATAGTGGCGGCAATGAGTTGACCAACGCTATGAATAATGGTCAGCAATCGGTTAATGATGATCGTTAACGCGCCGGTTAACGTTAGCGCTCCGGCAAATGAAAAAGCGCAGAAAACTAACAGTATCGTTCCCATCATCGAGAACATTCCGCCCCGGTTTAGCAGGTGCGGAACATCGGCCACGACACCTTCTGCGCCTTGTGGGAACATGGCGATATCAAATCCATCAATGAAAGCGTCCAGTCCCTGTTTGATGCTCAGTCCCTGCATGATGACGCCGAGGAACAAGGCAAGTACGCAGGCGCTTAACATTAATGGGATGACAGGCTTCTTGCGAATTGCGCCCCACAGTACGATCACCGGCGGCAAAATAAGAACAATATTAAAATGGTATAGCGACTCCAGCGAGTGGATGATGTCCGTAACGCGCTGCGGCGTAGCCACCTCGCCCAGCATATTACTGTGTCCGGCGATAAGATAAACCACGGCGGCAAGCAGGAAACTTGGCAGGGTCGTCCAAAGTAAATGCTGAATATGCTCAAACAGAGTAGTGTCTGCGACAATCGCGGCAAAGTTAGTCGAGTCGGACAACGGTGAGATTTTGTCGCCGAAATAAGCGCCAGAAACGACGGCGCCAGCTGCTGCTGCAAGAGACACGTCCAGCCCGGCGGCAACCCCCATTAACGCAACGCCAACCGTCCCGGCGGACCCCCACGATGTACCGGTACAGACGGAGACCACGCTGGTTAAAAAGAAGGCTGCAATCAAAATATATTCCGGGCTTATGAGTTTTAGCCCCCAGTACACCATGTAGGGAATGGTGCCGCTAAACATCCAAGTGCCAATCAAACCGCCCACGCAGATCAGGATCATGATAACCGGCATTGCTTTAGCCAGCTTATCCACCACTGAGTTGATGATGTCTTCCCAACAGTATCCTTGCCACCATGCAATGCCTGCCGCTACCGCCGCAGAGCACAGAAGGAGCGGTTCGATACGTAGCCCCATGATGCCGTAACCGATAATCAACAATAACAACATGGAGATGACTGGGATTAGCGCTAAACCCAATGACAGCGTTTTCTTCTTGTTTTGTGATGCACTCATAATGGAGCTCCGGTCAGTAAGGTAGCTCAAGGGTAGGGGGATACGCTTCTCACTACTGTGATCCATTACTTTCGTCCATGTAACCGATTACATGAGAAGGGTTAATTTGATAGTCATCACAGTTTTTACTGTTGACGACGCATTCATCGTGAAAAATAGGGCGCGACAGAATCGCGGATCACCAGTTCGGCATTGAAATGATTGCTGCTGGGCGGCGGCGTAATGCCCTAGTATAACTGTATCGCCAGTTGCGCGGCACAACGCGCCATTTGTTCGACCGGATAATGCATTGTTGTTAACGCCGGATAAAGATACCGGGCCAGCACCACATCATCAAAGCCGACAATAGAGAGCTGTTGCGGAAGCTGAACGCCGCGTTGATGAAGAATACGCATAATGCCAGCGGCCATCACATCGTTAAACGTGACCGCTGCCGTAAGGGGAAGCCCGCTATTAATAAGTTGATGCGCGGCCCGCTCGCCGCCTTCTTCGTTAAACGGAACGCTAATCACCCAGCGAGGGTCTGGAGAAATACCATATTCTTCCAGCGCTTCACGGTAACCATCAAGGCGTTCCTGACGATCGATAATTGGCAAGTCAGATGTCACACAGGCAATGCGCCGATGCCCGTTCGCCAGGAGATATCGGGTCGCTTCCCTGGCGGCGCTGCGATTTTCCAGCCAGATACACCGGTTGGCCATACCGGCGATATAACGATTCACAACAACCAGCGCTGGAAAGTGGGCTGCGTAGCGCAGCAGCTCTTTATCCGGTAATCGGCTGGCGTGTACAACAATAGCCTCACAACCTTGATTAACCAGAAAATCCAGTCCCGCTTTTTCCATTTCTTCGTCGTGGCCGCCGCTACATACCATCAAGCGATACTGCTGCTTACGAGAAACATCTTCTACGCCGCGAGCAAGGCGGGCAAAAAAAGGATCAGCCAGATTGCCGGTTAACAATCCGAGCATATCGCCGCTGCGTTTCGCCAGCGCGATAGCGGCGGCATTCCGGCGATAATTGAGATCGCGCATGGCTTTCTCTACACGTTCGCGCGTGACGGGTTCAACCCACGCGGTCTGGTTAATGACGCGTGATACAGTCGCGGTTGATACACCGGCCATGGATGCAACATCCTTTATTGTCGCCATGTTAAGCTCATATTTGTTCGTTTAAAGGGTATCAAAGCCATTGATTATCATGTTACGTGGAAATCAGTGCAATCACTGCGGCGCAGCCTGAATTTATAAACATTTTTAAAATCATCCTAAATCCTGGTAACTGCAAATTTTAGTAGCTACCTCAATGAGTTATTGACCACTGAATTTTCTACGATAACATGGCTAACAATATACACATGATAAGAACCACTACACTGGGAAATCGTTGCGTGGTGGTTCGGAGATAGATGATGAGTAGTATTACAAAAAGCATACAGAATGAATATGTTTTACTGATGGAAAACGCTTTTTCTGAAAAATATAAATATGCATTTAGAAATTTAGAACTAAAAGAATTACGTAGATTCATCCTGAAAGAGCTAATTAGCTCTCCCGAGTTAGATAATCAACTTACAAACCTAATCGTGTTGCTAAATAAATTTTGGGATACTCACGCCGCGGCGCTTATAACAGAAGTGCGGGCGTCTAAAAGTTATCGATTATTACTTCCGATTCAACGCTTTGGTTATAACATATCTAATCACCTTAGATCTCTGGGGATTTATTTTGATAGCATCATAATGGTTGATCCATTACATTTTCCTTCTCTTAGCTCTCTGCATTCATTTTTGTCATTGCCACCAGATAATAGTTATGTCCGCATGCGCAGGTTGGTATTACTTGAACATGTTTCTAATCTATTTCGCGCCATCCCGTTTATGACTATTGATGATGATTATCCAATTTTTCTAATCGTTCCTGAATTACTGGATTTTGATAAAGAACGCAATCATGAACAATCTGCCGCTTTTCTAAGCCAGCTCTTTTTTAAAGATAGAAAAATGGATTACGCTACTTATTTAGCGTTTCTTGAGCACTTTGGGAGAAATGAAGAAACATTCCAGAAGATCCTAACAAATAAAGAATTATTAAAAACATTGCTTAATAATTTCAATAACATCGAAAAAGAAGTCTGGGTTTACGATACAGATTTAAAGAGTTTTACAACAAGAGAGGTAGATCTTCTGGATTACGATCTGCCGTCAGCTATAGCAACCTTACTGGGTAAGGTTGAAGGTGCAATTTATGCACAACGATCAACTCAATTATCGGCAACACTATTAGGCATTGATCCGGTTATTTATAGTAACCATATGTTTTTACATGAATGGACTACGGAGCAGTTGGTCAAGGATTATGGTAAATTAAATCCTCTTTCTTCTGAAGAGCAAGCGATTACAATGGGCCTTTCAGCCGCGGAAGTAAAATTCCTTACTGCGCTTTCCGATCTGGAATTAAAAAAGATTAGAGAAAGAGGTCAACTGGAATCCTTAAGGCATGAACTAAGAATCTCAAGGCATGACTTGCAAGGAAAAACACCAGATCAAATGCAAGATGCGGCAAATAATTTTTCAAAACATTTAATCAATGTGGTCGAAGAGTATGGAAAGTCGCATGAATCAGCCATTAAGAATTCAAAGAAAAAAAAGATCTCATCTGGATTAATTTTTGCAGGAACAGCCACGTTAGGTATAGCTTCACTTGCCATGCCGCAATTGACATTACTTTCAGCAGCAGCAACGGGAATTGGCCTGGCCTTTGGAGGTAAAAGTCTGGCAGATATTTTTAGTGAACATAAAGCACATAAAAATGAAATCCAGATATTAGAAAAAACACCCGTATCGCTTTTGTATGGGGCATATAAAAAGAAATAGTAATACTGTGTATACCGTCTGGTAGCGGAAGTCTGGCATTTGATAGTTTTTGAAGCAATTGTCGTAAAGTTACTCAAACAATCACATTGTTCAGGAAAGCCTATGAGGAGATGGTTGAGAATAGGGGGTCTTCCGCTGATTCCCCGAACTATCCACCAGTTCATGCAAACGCTGTGCTAACTGGCCACTGTTTTTCCCCGGTTGCTGCTTTGACCGTCAGATTTTCCAGTGTATTGTCAGTATCATAACGACCTGGACGCCGGCGAATTATCTGAGGAGTAACATGATGAAAACAAGGAAGACAGTTTTTCCGGGGGAAATATATGACAACGTCTGACAATCAATTACCCTCTGCAAAGCGCGGGGAACTAGCCACAGCTATACAGCGCGGCACTGGCGAGTTAAGAACTATTGGCCATGAGATGACGGTAACGAAAGCATTCGGGAAGCTAGGCATGCTGGCGGTAAAAGGTATTCCTGTTGTTGGCCCTGTCATCGACGCGGCGAAGGAACTGTCGCAGGGATTGATAGATCGTGAGAACAGAGAACGGCAGCGACGCCTTCAGGATTACGTACTGGGTGTGGTCCGGGACGAACAGTACAACGACACCGTGGAATTCCGGGAGGAGGACGTGATCCCGGTGATTCGTAAACTTGCGGCCGACGATGAGACCGCTAAAACCGAATACTATACCCGCCTGACCGTATCACTGGGCCGTACTCCCCTCAGTGTCATGCCGGACGATCTGCGCTACCACTTTATCCGTCTGGTGAGCTCGCTAACTTGCTATCAGATAGCGTTTGCCCGGGAGCTTAAAATCCGAAAAACGGTACCAGTGCGCGGTACCGCCTCATTTGAGGAGGCGGAGCTGGCACTGACCGGTCTGGACAGCGGCATGGCGATGCAGGCAGTACGGGCCTTGCAGAACGCGGGGCTGCTCAAGGAAAAGACCTATCTTCCTCGGGAGCAAAAACCGGAGGGTATCCTGTACGAAACTACATCCGACTTTACCACCCTGATGGGGCTGCTGTTTCACCCGTCTGATTTTGAGCCGGAGACGGTGGACCTCCAGCGTAAGGAGATAAGCGACATCATTATTGTCGGAAAAATAGGGTTTATCGATAACCTTTATGTGACATATCTGCCGGCAGCGCTGAAGAAAGCCGGACTCAACGCAAAATTCGTGGAGAGTAATGACAAGCACTTCACAACAGACTGGGCACCGCTCTATCTTCAAACAGGCATAGAGGGAGAGGGTTATGACAGAAGGATCAAGCTATATCTTACGCGGGAAAGCCTCCCTCCCTGGAAGAGTAAGGCGGATAATTACCTGAGTTGCAGCTTTGAAACAAGGACCTATGTGCGGGATAAAAGCAGCAGTAAGAAAGAAGCAGACTATTTCAGAGAACAGATGGATCGGGTCGTTACCAGTATCCAGACGCAATTTAATAAAATTAAATCCTCATCCTGATCTGACATAGTACTGGACTGTACGTACGATAGAAGCCGCTCATGCGGCTTTTTTATTGTCTATGGAACCCCCCCAGCCAGGCTGGGGGTTCTGGAAAGCTTTCAGCTTTTAGCCAGTTATTAAAACCCCTTTTGATTTGTTAAAACATCTTGCGGTCTGGCAACTGCAAAAGTTCAACAAGAAATCAAAAGGGGGTCCCAATGGGGGACGAAAAGAGCTTAGCGCACACCCGATGGAACTGTAAATATCATATAGTTTTCGCGCCCAAATACTGAAGACAAGTGTTCTATGGAGAGAAGCGTAGGGCAGTAGGCAGCTTTTCTGCTGTTTCTTCAGGCGTTGATACAGCAGTTTCCGCTGTTAAGCCCGCATTTGGGCCAAGCACACCCAAACCACCGGCGTTGCTTACGGCTGCAACCAGTCTTGCATCGGTAAGCCAGGACAATGGGCCTTGTATAACAGGTTTTTCAATACCCAGGATCTGGCAGATACGGTTGTACTTCATGACGTGATCTCCTTCGAACAAATTTTCAGCCAGCCTTTTAGGCGACTGTGGTAGTTAATTAATCTGAAGAAGATCTTAAGCCTCTTTATTGTTACGAAAAACCATCCAATCTTTAAAACAGAATTACTGATAAAGTAACAATAGTCAGGTCGGATATGCACGAAAGAGCGTTATCAGAGATGTGCATCCGGACCAAAAACCTCGCACAGCCAGTCGATGAATACGCGAACTAATTCTTCGCAACCTTTTTGGATGTTCGGCGGCGTCGTATACAAAAACAAACAGGCTAGGCGATACGGTTACGCATGTGTAGGTCATGCCAGGCGCGACGCTAATGAGTCCTACGGCGATGCCGTGTTATCTGCAGCGCGTGAAAAGAGTTTTCCGTCTGAAATGCCGTGGGCGCTCGCTGATGCGCTGCGCGACGATTTCATCCTGGACTGACACACTGACAATGACGAACCGAACACAATGGCCGGTTTTTTTATGCCTGCGCGGCGTGTGCTGCGTGAAATAGTGTGCAGGATAGCGGGTGCAAATCAACAGAATTCGCGCAGCGTCACGGCAGGGAAGGGATCAAACTTATGGGCCAGAAGTTTTTTGACATGCACGAATCCAGCCGGCTTAACATGTCTTTTAATTGTTCTGGTGTATTTAACATAATATACATTATGCGCATCAACATTGTAGAGGCTCAATGCTAATGTCTATTTGTGGCTCATTTATAGGAATGTCCAGGCTATAGTTCTCAGATCTGCATGTCTAGACAACGACTCGCATTTTCCTGATGAGGCGTTTTCTATGGCTATACATGACGCCGGGATGTTCACCGTGAAAGGAATCAACCGCCTCAAAATCCTTCAGGATGCCATCGACCGCAATTTACATCCCGGTCAGGCTGCTGAGATGCTCGGCATTACGCCACGCCATTGCAGACGGCTGCTGAAACGTTATCGCCAACTCGGACCACTTGGCATGAACAACCATAGTCGTGGCCGCGTTGGTAACCGTCTGTTGCCAACTTCACTGATAGATCAGGCACTCTGTATAATCCGGGAGCACTACCGTGATTTTGGCCCCACGCTGGCGCTGGAAAATCTGGAGGAAGTTCACGGTCTGGTTCTTGGCAAGGAAACTATCCGACGCCTCATGATAAAAGCCGGAATCTGGATCCCTCGCAGATAACGCGCGCCGAAAATTCATCAGCCTAGTTACAGGCGGCCTTGTACTGGCGAGCTGATACAAATTGATGGCTGCGACCACCACTGGTTTGAAAGCCGGGGTCGACCCTGTACTGCTTTGGTCTATGTTGACTATGCCACCAGTCGCCTGATGCACCTGCTGTTTGTGAAATCTGAATCCACAGATTGAGGACAGCGAGCACAGTCGCCGGGCCATCGGTAAATATATCGAAGTCTGGCATTATCCTGACGGGCATAAGGAACTGCGGCTGAATGGCGTTCTGCTCCCCTATTCCACCTTCGACCGGTTGTCGGAGGTGGACCCCGTCGCAGTTGTTGATAATAAAAGACTGGGTCATGTGCTTGGAGTTGTGCGCCAGGCCCAGAGAAAACTGGACAATAATCGCTCACTTAAATAAAGAGATGTCGTAAAAATGCCAGCTCAGGCCTGCGCTGCGCCAAAAAATCAACTAACGGATTGAACCACTCTGGACGCTGCCACTGCGAAAAGTCAGGACAATTCGCTGTCGTCATCGGGCTATTCATTAATGGATGTTCAATCATTGGTGTACTTAACCCTTGACGTGCTCGCCAGTTTTTTACCGCCTGATATTCAAATGGCCAGAGTAATAGATCCTGACGCTGAATTTCATAGCCAGTCAAGCAACAACGCTTATCGCTATTATGAAAATCAGTCCACTCAAGATGCTTATCACATAGCGTAATCAATCCGGTGCGGACTAGTTCATCATCTGATGACAATAAAATGTTTTGGCAAAAGTCCAGATAGACAGGATCAACACGCACTTGCATTGCTTCCCAGTTGATTGTATCCCCCCGTTCACGCGCCATTATCTCCATCGCCAGGATGCCCAATTTCTGTTCACGATAAAACGGAACAATTTCTTTCAATACGCCGCTTTGAAACCCGCGCTGAATGGCCGGATAGCAATAGGGAACTAAAGAGAATTGATTGCAGGCGAATAGTGTTAACCAACTCTCTCCCTGCTCGCTAAACTTCGTGGTATGTCCCCGCTCTTCCCGAATATCAAAATGATCACAAGCTAGCCCGATACTCCATAGAGCAAGATTAGTACAAAGCAATGAGTTATCTGCTTTCCCTGTTTTATAGCAACCATCAAAATTGAGCGCGTCATTAGCCTGCAAGAAACAAAATAATTGAGTACTGATAAGCACCATTAGATCATCTTCAGCTTGATAAATTTTATCCAAACGCTTCTGAACCAGTTCAGGATTGAGCCGATAATAGCGTTCAAAATACTCATCTTTCCACAGTACATGTTTCTTAACATGGTTCACAACTTGTTTATAAGTGGGCATGGTGTCACCTAATAGTCCATTATTTTAGCGTTCAATATATATCTTTATAGAGCGTAAGGCTCTATAACTTGTTAGGGCATATTAACAATATAACTTACTAACATATTTCCCTAGCAGAACATAAGCGTCAAGCTACTGTCGCCTGTGTGATTCTGCTCCCAAGATTGTTAGAGGACATTTGAACTTTGCTGGCAGGCGGACATTTCTACTTAGCCTTGACAATAATGACGGAGGGCGGAAAGCAGCCCCCAGCGTGAATCAGTCATACAACCAGCAACCAGCCCTGGCAGACGCAATGAGCATACCTATCGTGAAATCCGGCACCTGAGGAATATCGTTTTTGCGAAACGGATTAAGCAAATGTTTTAGCGGTGGTTCTGGCGGATAGTATGTTGTGATCGAGAAATTCCCTTTATCTACATTGAATGTCGTAAAAAAATCATCCATCAATGCCAGTACTTCATCATCTTCCAGCTGTAGATCTGAATCCAAATCTGTTGACGGTGTCAGTTCTTTTTTCTTAAAAAGGTAAATTCCATCATGGCTTCTTACCAGTTCATAAATCCGCTGTTCAAGAGTATCACTTACCATATTTTATCGCTTCCTCTGGCAATACGGTTGTAATCCCTGACTGTACGATCTGCAATCTGCGACACGTCAGAGGCCAGAATAATCCATCCGACTGTTCAGCAAGGCCACCAAGTAAAATAATATCACCATCTGCAAGGCTGACTTCGGTTGTTACATCACGCTTGATAAGGGTTGGCGAGTTATTGACGCCGGTTTCAGTGGTCATAAGTTAGGTTCTGGACATCTGAACTTAGCCTTGAAAAAACCGTCAGCTGCCCGCATCACTGACCGGGCTGGAGCTGAATCCCCTTCGTGAAGGATGCTTTTATTAGTACTATTAAAGGTGCTATATTTAGTCATCAACCAGGAGGTAAATTATGGCATTTCAAATTTTAACGACTACTGCAGCAAGCATTACAGAACTGAAACGTGATCCAATGGGAACTTTCAATGCCGGAGATGGCGCTCCAGTTGCCATTCTTAACCGTAATGAACCGGCTTTCTACTGTGTGCCTCCGGCACTTTATGCTCATCTTATGGATATTCTTGAGGATGAAGAACTCGGTCGTATTATCGATGAGCGTGCGAATGAACGCGTCATTGAGGTCAACATTGATGACTTATAAGCTGGCATTTAACGAATCTGCACTAAAAGAGTGGAAAAAACTGGGTCATACCATACAGGAACAGTTTAAAAAAAAGCTACGGGAACGGCTCGAAAACCCTCGGGTTCCTGCTTCGCAATTACATGGAAGAAAGGATCAGTACAAAATTAAGCTGCGTGGTGCAGGATACAGGCTGGTGTACAGCGTCGAAGATGAAATTATCACGGTAACTGTCATTGGTGTTGGAAAGCGTGAAAATGATGCCGTCTACAAAATGACACGGCACAGAAGCTAATCACTCAGGAAATGCTCTCTTTCCCGTCAAGCGATACGACAAACAGGCTCAGTTCTTTTATGTGCACATTCGATGACATAGTGGATGTCACCACATTCCATACCGATCCAGAGCAACAACTTAACGACGTGATGGCGGTGAAACAGGAGATATTTGCCCTTCCCCCTTATCCTAACTGGACCGCTGTTGGCGTTACCTGGCTGGCCGGCTTTGATTTTGAAATAAAGGTTATTGCCCGAATCCCCTGATGCTTATTCTCGGTAAAACCGGTAGCATTATGTGTACCGGTTTTATTTTATTCATCCCTGCCCTTCATCCTGTATGATTAACATGCAATCACCAAACATATCGAACTGACATGACTGGATATCTTCTGAGGCATAGGCCTTCATGAGTAGATCAACCCCAGCAAACTGACCGGTTAACACCATATGCGTCGTTTTTGGCTGATGTAAGTTCGTTAGCAGGCAGTCAACCACTTTCAGTTGATAACCTGGATGTATATAAAGCGCAGTCCAGCCAGAACTTGCTTTGAGGCAATTGTGCTCCCTCGAATACGCGGACTCCAGGCATCGTGTAACGGTAGTTCCTACGGCAAAAATACGTCCGCCATTTTGCTTCGCAGTATTAATGATATCCGCTGTTGCTTGCGGAACCTCGTAGTATTCTTCGTGGATAGTCACTTCCTCTACACATTTTGTTTGTATTTTTCTGTTGGACAACATTTCTGTTGATGCAACATGTAAAGTGATGAAGGATATTAACCCACCTTTATCTTTGATTCTTTGGATAAGATCCCAGGTAAAATGAATGCCGGCAGAAGGTATTTCCAAAGAACCATACTTTTTAGAAAAAACGGAACGGTAAGCATCTGGATATTTATAAAACAAGCTGGAGTCCACATACTCATCAAGACGCTCACCATGACTGGCTAAATAGCAAATTAAGGCCTCATGATTTTCCACGACGGCCCGGTACTGGCTCTCCTCGCTAAACCTTTGCTCTATCTTAATGGAAATTTCAGGGTTATCAACCAAATAGAAAACATCATTCGCGTTAAGCCTTTCTTTTAAAAGTCCGGAAATAATTACTCTATTATTTGGTAAAAATCCCTCTAAAACAATTTTAATTAACCTATTCTGTCTTGTTTTACAGATAAACATATGGTTTATTATAGTACTGTCGTTAAAACAGATTACATCACCTTCTTTGATATAATCTGTTAATTTACTAAAGTCTACCTTATGAATTTCCCCTTTACTCCGGTTGAGGACAAGCATTTTACACTTTTCCCTGTATGAATCATTGGCTATCCAATGAGGTCTGAGTGGGATAGTCATCTGATCGGTAATGCGAAAATCATATTTTTCGGTAAGCATATATTTACCCTTTGAAAAACCATTGATACGGCGATTGTTATATAGCCGTATTCTGCAGTATACGTTGGCCTTTCAAAGGGTGAAAATTAACTCGATAAATGTTGTTGTTATATTTACTTTGCTGGCTATTTAATCAATGTCAGATACCGATATTAGCCTGGACGATCGGATTTGACCGCCCTTTTCTTTTGCTTATTCCGGCATTGAAGCATCGCTATCCATTGCATCGGCAAACTTTTGCATTAGCCGAACAAAGACATCAAGTTCATCCTGAGGCCAGTCTTTAAAAACAACTTTGCCCATTTGCTCTCGCGCAGCGTCTATACGCTCCGTCATCGCCTTTCCTGTACGGGAGATAACGGCCTCGCGTATACGACGATCGATGGCATTATGCTGCCGTATTATCAACCCCAGCTTCTCCAGTTTGGCGATCTGTCGGCTTACCGTCGTATAATCACGACCGGCACGTTCGGCTAACTCAACAACGCCAATCGGCCCTAAACGTTCGATACTAATAAGGATCGAAAATAGCGCGCGATCGAGTTGAATGCCCGCCTCTGCAATTAATTTCTCATCATTACGAGGCCGGTTGAGCGCGCTCACCACGCGAATCAACGCACCGTGAAGCGCCTTCATTTGCTCGGAAATATGTGTATCTTGCACATTTTTATTTTCTGACATAGCATGTCTCCTCTTATGTGCATAATACACATATTGGAGAGACGATGACAACATACACCACTACAGA
The DNA here is from genome assembly GCF_043847915.1 of Salmonella sp. 2020_1459. Taxonomy (NCBI): domain Bacteria; kingdom Pseudomonadati; phylum Pseudomonadota; class Gammaproteobacteria; order Enterobacterales; family Enterobacteriaceae; genus Salmonella; species Salmonella sp. 2020_1459. The sequence continues at coordinate 389,453 of NZ_JBCMFA010000001.1, forward strand.
TGTACTGATCTGCGGCGCTGGCGTTACCGGGCTTACTTTAGCCATCGAACTGGCGCGTCACGGGGTCTCATTTCGCCTGATTGAGAAAAGAACGACGCCTTTTACCGGTTCCCGCGGTAAAGGTATTCAGCCGCGAACGCAAGAAATCTTCGAGGATATTGGGATACTCAATAAAGTGGTCGCCGCCGGCGGGCTCTATCCCCGATTACGAACCTACCGTCATGACGGAAGCTATGTAGATTCAGATATTGCGCATCATACAAAACCGACCCACGCCGAACCCTACCATCTGCCATTGATGGTTCCACAGAACGTGACAGAAACGATTATGCGGGAGCAATTAAAAGCATGGGGACATCGGGTGGAGTTCGGCTGCGAATTACGACATTTTGCGCAAACCTCACGCACGGTCACCGCGTATGTTGCCGGGCCGGCTGGAGAAGAGGTCATCATCGCGCATTATTTGATAGGCGCGGATGGCGGCGGAAGCTTTGTCAGAAAAAAATTAGGCGTCAGCTTCCCCGGCCGTACGTTGGGAATCCATGCGCTTGTGGCTGACGCTTCGCTTTCCGGTCTGAACCGGGATATATGGCACCATTTTAACGATGGCGATATGGCGCGGATGATAACGATTTGCCCTCTCGCCGGCACGCAGCTCTTTCAAATCCAGGCGTTGTTGGCCCCGGACGACTCGCAGAATTTCTCAGCCGACGTGCTCACGGCTTTTCTTACTGAACGAATCGGGCGGACGGATGTTCGCATCCATTCGATTCCCTGGGTATCGAAGTACCAGATGAATGCGCGCATAGCGGAACATTACCGTGTGGGTAAGGTATTTTTAGCCGGTGATGCCGCTCATGTGCATCCGCCGACGGGTGGGCAAGGATTAAATACCAGCATCCAGGATGCCTATAACCTGGGGTGGAAAATGGCAGCCTCGCTGCGGGGCGCAGGAGAAGAGCTTCTCGATAGCTATGAACAGGAACGCCGCCCGGTAGCCGAATCACTGCTCCACCTTTCGACCCGATTACTTGACTCTCAAAAACAGGGTGGCATCAAACGAGAACGCGACGTTCAACAACTTGACATCCAGTATACCGACTCCCCCTTAGCCCACACGTTGCCCGAACGTCAGCATGGGTTACAAGCGGGAGAAAGAGCTCCGGATGCTCCTCTTTTGGGCGCCGGCGGCCAATCATTACGATTATTTCAGTTACTACAAGGTCCGGACTGGAATCTGTTGGCCTACGAAACCCACGGTAAGGTCATCGATGCGCGGCGAGGACTGCGTATTCATCACATTGGCGAGCAGGACGAGCTCATCGATACCCTGGGGCACTTCCGGGAATCCTATCATCTGGCGCCGGGTCAATGCGTGGTGATTCGACCCGATGGCTATGTCGGCGCATTCTTTCACGGCAAACAGAGCAACGATATTGAAAATTATCTCTCTCGTTTTGCCATAGGGATTAAAGATGAATACTAATGTCTATGAGAACACCGACAGCGAAACTATCACCCCGCTCAACAAGCGGCGTATTTTGCCTGTTTTCCTGCTTGTCGGCCTTTACGCCGCCAGTACAGCGGCTGTAATGTCGGTACTGCCTTTTTATATCCGCGAGATGGGCGGTTCGCCGCTTATCATTGGAATCATCATCGCCACTGAAGCTTTTAGCCAATTTTGTGCGGCGCCCCTGATTGGCCACCTTTCCGATCGCGTTGGCCGCAAGCGAATATTGATTGTCACGCTGGCTATTGCGGCGATAAGTTTACTATTACTCGCCAACGCGCAATGTATCCTGTTTATCCTGCTCGCCCGCACGCTTTTTGGCATTAGCGCCGGGAATTTGTCAGCCGCCGCAGCCTATATTGCCGATTGTACGCACGTCAGAAATCGGCGTCAGGCAATCGGTATCCTCACAGGCTGCATTGGTTTAGGCGGTATTGTCGGGGCAGGCGTTTCCGGGTGGTTATCGCGTATCAGTCTGAGCGCGCCGATCTACGCCGCCTTTATACTTGTCCTTGGGTCTGCCCTGGTCGCGATTTGGGGGTTAAAAGACCCTTCCACAACATCACGTACCACAGATAAAATAGCGGCGTTCTCTGCCCGCGCTATTTTAAAGATGCCTGTCCTTCGCGTCTTAATCATCGTAATGCTTTGTCATTTCTTCGCCTATGGCATGTACTCTTCACAATTACCTGTTTTTCTTTCTGACACCTTCATCTGGAATGGGCTTCCCTTTGGGCCAAAAGCGTTAAGCTATCTGTTAATGGCGGACGGGGTTATTAATATTTTCGTTCAGCTATTTCTGTTAGGTTGGGTGAGCCAATATTTTTCGGAGCGAAAGCTAATTATCCTCATCTTCGCCCTTCTTTGTACTGGATTTCTCACTGCGGGTATCGCCACGACCATACCTGTGCTTGTTTTTGCTATCGTTTGTATTAGCATCGCTGATGCGCTAGCCAAACCCACTTATCTTGCCGCCTTGTCCGTCCATGTATCGCCTGCCCGACAAGGTATCGTCATCGGAACGGCGCAGGCATTAATCGCAATCGCTGATTTTATATCCCCCGTATTGGGCGGATTTGTCCTGGGTTATGCTCTGTATGGCGTCTGGATCGGTATAGCTATCTCTGTCGCCATTATTGGTCTGGTGACGGCAATGATTTACCTTTCAAAAAGTTCAGTGCTAATAGTGAAACCAGAAACAGAATAATGTGACAACGTCACAAACATTATTGTTCACTTCTTCCCTTATTTATCAAAAGTATTGTACTTATATTGAATGTTTAAGAGGTATTTATGGAAATTATGCTGGCTGGCATTTGCCCTTGTAAAGCGCGGGGAAAGCATGAAAAAAACATATCTCGTTGTTATCGTACTGTTTTTCATTTCTACAAAAGTTTATACACTACTTCATAACAACATCTTCTTTTGTCGAAACAGCCCGGAGTGTGATTTGTCTCATGTTCTCCCCGACTACCGGGAGCAGATTTCAGGCACATCGCTAAAATATACCTTGATTAATACAGCTCCATTAGCACAGGTGGTAGTCAGACACTATGAATTATTATCGCAACACTGGTCGCCAGATGACATGGTAACCCCTGCGCAATGGCGACATAACGTTGATATTTATATCCCTGAAACGGCAAAAGAGCACCATGCTTTGGTGGTTGTAAACAACGGAATTAATTATGATAAAGGCGTACAAATCACTGGTAAACCCGGTGATTTCCCCCAGGAAACACTGGCAAGCATCTCCCGTGATACGAATACCATCGTAATATCAGTGAGTGATATACCTAACCAATATTTAACCTTTCAGGATGATAAAAAACCACTGAAAGAGGACGAAAGCGTTTCCCGAAGCTGGGCATTATTTATGGAAGCGCCGGAGCAACGTAAGTTAATGCCTTTAAATATTCCTATGGTCACTGCCCTATCGCAAGCGATGAGATTAGCAAAAAAGGAGTTAACGCAATGGAATATAAATTCCTTTATCATTACAGGTATTTCAAAGCGTGGGTGGACCACCTGGTTGTCAGCTATCGCCGATCCTGATGTTGAAGCAATTGTTCCCTTCGCCATTGATCTACTTGATATTGATGCTTCACTTGAGCATATTTATCAATCATACGGTGGAAATTGGCCCATTACATTCTACCCCTACTACCAGCAAGGCATAGATGAGAAAATAAAATCCCCCACATTTACCCAACTAAGGCAAATAATAGATCCGTTAAGATATCTCAATACTATTTATCAACCCCGCCTTGCAATACCGAAATATATTATTAATGCAAGTGGCGATGATTTTTTCGTACCAGACAACACTCGCTTTTATTATAGCAAACTTCCTGGCGTAAAATCATTACGTATAGTGCCTAATATGAACCACTACTCAATTAACCAGTTCGCTGAAGAAAGCCTCGTTCCATTTATTAATAGGTTTCAAAGTAAAAAAACATTACCACAGTTGATCGGCCTTATTCACCACCATCTTCTTACGGTCTATTTCTCAGAAGCGCCGGTAAAAGTCGTTCGCTGGACAGCCAACAATCCAAATGCGCGTGATTTTCGTTATGCCTGTGGCATCCGCTATCAGCCGCTTACAATAGATATTCCCGCCAACAATAAGATCAGTATTACGTTAAATGAACCGAAGACAGGTTGGGAAGCTACCTATATCGAAGCCACTTTTAATGATGGCTATGTCGCCACGAGTCAGGTTTATATTACGCCCGATGAAAAATACCCACAGACAGCGCCACCTTCTGTTAACGCTGCATGTCAAACGTTACCGGGGCGTGGATTAGGGGAAAACGATAGTCTCGATTGAATTTTCAATTAATTGTATGATTTTAAAGAACTTTATCCATCGCACTTGCGATGGATAAAAATCCTCTGCGATAAATTTTTGTTATATTGATCACGTTCTAACCACAAGAGAGGTGATTTGAAAATAACCTTAAAATATTGTGGTCAGGCCGCTAGACCACAATAAGAGGATTAATCATGAAAAGAAAAACAATGGGATGGTTTATCGTTTTTCTTCTATTTATAGTTTACATGCTCAACTATATGGATCGTTCAGCATTGTCGATAACTGCCCCCTTGATCGAAAAGGAGTTAGGATTTAACGCCGCGGAGATGGGGATGATCTTCAGCGCATTTTTTATCGGATACGCCCTGTTTAATTTTATTGGTGGCTGGGCCAGCGATAAAGTTGGGCCAAAAACGGTTTTTCTCATCGCAGCGTTACTATGGTCTGTATTCTGTGGCTTAACTGGTTTAGTCACCGGATTGTGGACAATGCTTATCGTGCGCGTTCTTTTCGGTATGGCTGAAGGACCGGTCAGCGCTGCCGGAAATAAAATCATCAATAACTGGATTTCCCGAAAGGAGTCTGCCACGGCGATCGGAATTTTTAGCGCCGGTTCCCCGCTCGGCGGCGCGGTGTCCGGGCCGATAGTGGGCCTGCTGGCGTTATCCTTAGGCTGGCGCCCCGCATTTGGCATTATTTTCTTATTTGGCCTGGTCTGGGTACTACTGTGGTACTTTATCGTTAGCGATAAGCCAACAATGAGTAAACGCCTGGCGCCGGAAGAACGCATTGATTTTGAAAATCATGAGGACGTTATTTTATCTGATGATGGCCGGGCTACGCCTTCACTCGGCTATTACATGAAACAACCAATGGTATGGGCGACAACTCTGGCTTTTTTCAGCTACAACTATATTCTTTTTTTCTTCCTGACCTGGTTCCCAAGTTACCTGAACCATTCGTTACATCTCGATATTAAAGAAATTAGTATCGCCACGGTAATTCCCTGGGTCATCGGCGCCATTGGTATGGTACTCGGCGGCGTCTGTTCTGATGTAATTTATCGGATTACCGGTAATGCTCTGCTCTCACGTCGACTTATTCTGGGCGTATGTCTGGCAGGCGCGGCGGTATGTGTTGCCGTTTCCGGTACCGTTAGCACTATTGGTAGCGCAATTACGCTCATGTCAGTTTCACTCTTTCTGCTCTATTTAACAGGCCCAATTTATTGGGCGGTTATTCAGGATGTTGTTCATAAAGATAAGGTAGGGAGCGTCGGAGGAGCCATGCATGGCCTGGCTAATATATCCGGTATTATCGGTCCGCTTGTCACCGGTTTTATCGTTCAATTTAGCGGTAAATATGACTATGCGTTCTATCTGGCTGGTGCTATCGCTATCGTTTCAAGCCTGTTGGTCTTCGTGTTTGTAAAAAGTAAAGGATTCAAAGCCAATGAAAGTCAAAGCTGTGTTCATTAATAAGCCTGGTGAAGTTGAAACCCGCTGGGTGGATTATCCCCATAAGAAAAAAAATGAAGTATTAATTAAGGTTGATGCTGCAGGCATTTGCGGATCGGATATCGGGGCTTTTCGTGGAACGAACCCACTGGTTACTTACCCAAGAATTATTGGGCATGAAGTGACCGGAATTGTTCTTCAGGAAGGCGCCGGAATGCCGGACAATATTAAAGAAGGTGACCGCGTAATTGTTGACCCCTATATTTATTGTGGTCACTGCTACCCTTGCTCTGTCGGCAGAACTAATTGTTGTGAAAATTTAAACGTCATTGGCGTGCATGTCGATGGCGCAATGCAGGAGGTGGTTACTCATCCCGCACATTTAATTCATAAAATACCAGATAATGTGCCTTCTGAAATGGCGCCGCTGGCAGAACCGCTGACCATCGCTCTGCACGCGCTGCATCGGGCAAACGTTAAGGCTGGGGAATATGTTGCCATCATCGGCGCGGGGGCCATTGGTCTTATGGCGGCATTAAGCGCGCGTCATTACAAGGCAACGCCTATTCTGATCGATATTGTGGAAGAAAGGCTACGCTATGCGCAAAAGCTTGGCGTTCCTTATGTTCTGAACGCCGCTGACGATCAGGTTATCGACGCTATTAAAAATATCACCCACGGCACCATGGCGCAGGTCGTGATAGAAGCTTCCGGCGCAAATAGCGCTATTCGAAATACGCTTGATTTAGCATCGTTTGCTGGTCGTATTTCGTTTACCGGATGGCCAAAACAGGAAACGTCGCTGCCGACGAACCTGATCACCTACAAAGAACTGGATTTACGCGGTTCCCGCACCAGTGCCGGTGAATTTGATGAGGCATTACGCATGCTGTCAACGCTGGAGATTAATCCGCAAGATGTTGTCAGTAAGGTCGTCAATCTTGATGAGATCCCTGATGCAGTTAAAGAACTTGATCGCTATCCGGAGCGCTACTTAAAGATTAATGCTGTTTTCCATTGATTTACGGCAAGCTCCACCGCATGGCATATCCGCCATGCGGTGTTATTTACCGACAAACTTAGCCGCCGACAATCTTTCTCACATAGCGTAAATGTTCCAGAGATCCCTCATAGGCGCTGTCAGCATCAGACTGGCGCATCGCATCCACTATCGCTTTATGTTGTTTGTTGAGATTAAGTAAAACATTTCTGTCTCCAGACTGCTCATCAAGCCCGGCATAAGGGATATTAATCCGTTGTTCCCATAACATACGGGACATATCGAACAACACCCGGTTACGGCTGGCCTCAGAGATCGCAAGGTGAAACTCTTTATCCAGCGAGTAAAAGCCGTGGACGTTATTATCGTTAATGGCTTGATCCATACGATGATAAATCGCCTCTATTTGGTTGATGACGTCAACGTTATCGTTTTGTGCGGCTAAGCGCGCACAATGGCTATCGACCAGCTCGCGAGTAGAGAGAATTTCTTCAATGGTATAGTCGCTGGCAAGGTGTTTTTTATCTGAAACGATAACCCCATTACCGGACTGAATCACGATCCATCCCGAGATCTCCAGTACAATAAGGGCTTCTCGCAAGGAGGCGCGGCTCACGCCAAGCTGTTTTGCCAGTTCGCGTTCTGGCGGTAAAAAAGTTCCCGGTGGAAAAATATTATCATTGATCAGCTTAATGATGAGGTTGGCTATCTTCTGATAGAGCCTCTCCTGCCTGACCTCAGGTATAACCATGCGCCCTCCAATCCATATCCAGGGGATTTTGAATGGATTTAGCATACCATCCTGGCGCTGGTGATCGTGATAATTAATTACCGTGCATGATAAAGAGAAGCAACCGCCGGTAGCCTCCATTACCTTCGCCGAGACTACCGGGGAAACTAAACCGAGATGAGCTATTTATCCTTTGACGTTGATTTTCTCGAACACGGGCGCTGTCGCGTTCTTAAACTGAGAAAGAGACCAAGTTTTATAGTTGATATCATTGTAGCCGCGCACCATCATCTCACCGTGCGTTAAGTCAGACAGCGTTGTCCAGACCGTATATTCTGAGACCGGTTTGCGGGTGGCGTTGCCTTCCCCTTCACTCCCCATATAATCAACCGTAATATTTTTCGGACGATCGAAACGGCTCATAATATGCGCAAGCGTATTCATTGCATCGTGGGCGGATGTCGCTTGCGGCGCATATGTGGTGTAATAAACGCCGCGTATAAAACGGGAAACCGACGTATCGGACGATGGCAAGTCTGCAATAGCAATCCCGCTATCAGGCTGCATCACTTTTATCCCGCCCAGTGTGCCTGAAGAGCGGTCCACATTGGTTAATTGCGTATAATTATTCAGATTTGTCAGATGCCAGGGGAATGCGGGACCATTTGTCATCACGCGAGTGGGATTGTCATAGACATGGAATTTGCTATTTTCCACTTCAACGACAATGCTTCCTCCTTTCTTGTCGTAAAACGCATAATGAAATGGCGATTTCAGATCGCCAAACCGATGCAGTTCCGGTGACCAGAATTTGCCCTCTTTTATTGCCTGTTTTACCTCGCCGACAGTAGCAAAACGGGCCAGCGCCCATTCTCCCAACGAGGTGACAGGAATTGCCTGTTTATATTCACTCGCAGGCAATGGCGGCAACTGCGCATTCATGATCATGTTTTCACTAAATGACAATCCCGCGCTATTCATGCCTTCAAGTATGTCTCTGCTATCGCCATCAGTAATGGTGGAAGTAATGGCCAGTATCGGATACTTCGCCTGATAGCTTATCCCCTGGCTGCCATCCGGCGTTTTTTTATCAAACTGTGTTCCCGCCGGGTAATACGTTAACCATGAGGGTAAATCCTGCATATATTCCAGCGTACGCCCATGAAAAATATCGCCTTGTTTATCCTGAATAGCAAGGGTTGTGCAGGCCTGTGCAGCCATGGCGTATGAAAACAGCGCCGGAGCGATAAATAAAATTGCTTTACTTTTTTTCATCATGCTCTCCTTGTTTGTAAAATGGATTGGATGAATATATTAAATTAAACCTATCAATGGTTATGCAGCACGTAATTAATTGTGATCTTATTTTACAAGCTAATAAATTTAACTGACGGGTTTAAAGGAGAGTTAAACACAGCGAACTAACATGAAACGCGTTATCCGTGTGACCATTTAAAAAAATCCCATCATGTTATAAATAAAAAACACGGTTTCTTATCAACATTAAGAGATATCTTCACAACGCTATATTTACTCCACATCACCAATAACATTAAATTAATTTATGTTTTTGAGTAATGTGAGTAGCACACATGTAATCAGTTGTTACGAATTAGAAACATAATTGCTACTAAAACACGTTGAGAAAGACAAGAAATGCAACATATGATGCCCACACTAACTATAGTGGTTTGGGATAAACGTTATGCAAACACAAGATACATTTTATCAAGTTATGCGTAGACACGGCGTGACAAGGCGTAGCTTCCTCAAGTTTTGCAGCCTTACCGCAACGTCTTTAGGCCTGAGCAGTTCGATGATTCCTCAGATAGCTTATGCCCTGGAGAATAAACCGCGTACGCCAGTGATATGGCTGCATGGTCTTGAATGTACCTGCTGTACCGAATCTTTCATTCGCTCTGCGCACCCGTTGGCAAAAGATGCCATTTTGTCGCTCATTTCCCTGGATTATGACGACACCATTATGGCCGCCGCAGGGCAACAAGCTGAGCAGGCGTTGGCGGATGTGATGCGTGAGTACAAAGGAAATTATATCGTTGCCGTGGAAGGTAACGCGCCGCTGAATGAAGATGGGATGTTTTGCATACTGGCTGGCGAGCCGTTCCTGGAGAAGTTAAAACGCGTCAGCGCGGATGCTAAAGCGATTATCGCCTGGGGGTCCTGCGCATCATGGGGCTGCGTGCAGGCAGCCCGTCCCAACCCAACTAAAGCTACGCCGGTTCACAAATTAATTACCGATAAACCCATTATTAAAGTGCCAGGCTGCCCGCCTATACCTGAAGTGATGTCCGCCGTTATCACCTATATGCTGGCATTTGATCGCATCCCTCCCCTTGATCGTCTTGGACGACCAAAAATGTTTTATGGCCAGCGAATTCATGACAAATGTTACCGACGCGCGCATTTCGATGCCGGTCAGTTTGTGGAAGCGTGGGATGACGAAGGCGCCAGAAAAGGGTATTGCCTGTACAAGATGGGCTGTAAAGGCCCGACCACCTATAACGCCTGTTCAACCGTTCGCTGGAATGATGGCGTGTCTTTTCCTATCCAGTCGGGTCATGGATGCCTCGGATGTTCGGAAGATGGATTCTGGGATTACGGTTCTTTTTACAGCCGGGCAACGGGCATTCCGCAAACCGGCATTGAAGCTACCGCCGATAAAATCGGACTGGGCGTTGCCGGCGTCGCGGGCGCTGCCGCCATCGCTCACGCCACGGTGAGCGCCATAAAACACGCCCGCAATAAAAACAACACGTCATCAGAAAACGCTCCGGAAGAGAAAAAATAATTATGGCATATCCTTATCAGACTCAGGGTTTTACGCTGGACAATAGCGGACGGCGAATTGTGGTCGATCCGGTTACTCGCATCGAAGGGCATATGCGTTGCGAAGTGAATATCGACAGTAATAATGTTATTACTAACGCCGTGTCGACCGGCACCATGTGGCGCGGCCTGGAGGTTATCCTGAAAGGTCGCGATCCGCGAGACGCCTGGGCATTTGTTGAACGCATTTGCGGCGTCTGCACCGGTACACACGCTCTGACCTCAATCCGTGCCGTAGAAAATGCGCTGGGAATCGCGATTCCGGACAACGCAAACTGTATCCGTAATATGATGCAGGCTACGCTACACGTTCACGATCACTTGGTGCATTTTTATCATCTGCACGCGCTGGACTGGGTTGATGTGGTTGCCGCCCTGAAAGCCGACCCGCATCAGACCTCCGCCATCGCGCAAAGCCTTTCCGCATGGCCGCTATCCTCGCCGGGATATTTCCGCGATTTGCAAAATCGACTGAAGCGGTTTATCGAGTCCGGTCAACTTGGCCCTTTCCGTAATGGCTACTGGGGACATCCGGCGATGAAACTTCCGCCGGAAGCCAATTTGCTGGCGGTCGCCCACTATCTTGAAGCGCTCGATTTTCAAAAAGAGATCGTAAAAATTCACACCGTTTTCGGTGGTAAAAACCCGCATCCTAACTGGCTGGTGGGCGGCGTTCCTTGCGCCATCAACCTTGACGAAACGGGCGCGGTCGGCGCAGTGAATATGGAACGCCTGAACCTTGTCAGTTCCATCATCCAAAAAGCTCGCCAGTTCTGCGAACAGGTTTATCTTCCGGACGTCTTGCTGATTGCCAGTTATTACAAAGACTGGGCAAAAATCGGCGGCGGGTTATCGAGCATGAACCTGCTGGCTTATGGCGAGTTTCCGGATAACCCTAACGATTATTCCGCCAGTAATCTTCTGCTTCCGCGTGGGGCTATCATTAACGGTCGTTTCGACGAAATTCATCCTGTCGATTTAACCGCCCCCGATGAGATTCAGGAGTTTGTCACTCACTCCTGGTATACCTATGGTAACGGCAATAACGATAAGGGCCTGCATCCGTGGGATGGTCTGACCGAACCGCAACTGGTCATGGGCGAACACTATAAAGGCACAAAAACCTTTATCGAACAGGTGGATGAGTCCGCTAAATATTCATGGATTAAATCGCCGCGCTGGAAGGGACATGCGATGGAGGTAGGTCCGCTGGCGCGTTATCTGATTGGATATCATCAAAATAAACCGGAATTTAAAGAACCCGTGGATCAACTGCTTAGCGTATTAAAGCTGCCTAAAGAAGCGCTCTTTTCTACATTAGGACGTACTGCCGCGCGTGCGCTGGAATCCGTATGGGCAGGCAATACGCTGCAATATTTCTTCGATCGTCTGATGCGTAACCTCAAGTCCGGCGATACGGCGACGGCAAACGTCACGCTCTGGGAACCCGATACCTGGCCTACATCGGCAAAAGGCGTTGGTTTCAGCGAGGCGCCGCGCGGCGCGCTGGGCCACTGGATAAAAATTGAAAATCAGAAAATCGACAGCTATCAGTGTGTGGTACCGACAACCTGGAATGCCGGGCCGCGTGACGATAAAGGTCAAATTGGCGCGTACGAAGCGGCGTTAATGGGGACTAAACTCGCCGTTCCCGATCAACCATTGGAGATTTTACGTACTCTGCACAGCTTCGATCCCTGCCTGGCCTGCTCCACCCATGTTATTGATAATCATGGAGGGGAGCTGGTCAGGGTTCAGGTACGATGACGACGATTCGGAGGTCTCAATGCATCTCAAAGAAATAACCAGCCAGGGGTACTATATCTATGAAGCGCCGGTCCGTTTATGGCACTGGATCACGGCGTTATCCATTGTCGTCCTGGCTGTTACAGGATATTTCATTGGCCGCCCCCTGCCATCGATTCAAGGTGAAGCGACCTTTATGTTTTGGATGGGCTGGATACGACTGATCCATTTTACCACGGCGTATATTTTTACTGTCGCGCTGCTGTTTCGTATTTACTGGGCATGTGTCGGCAATGAGTACGCCAGGGAGATGTTTCTGGTTCCGTTCTGGCGCCGCGCCTGGCGCAAAGGCGTTATCAGCGAAATCCGCTGGTATTTTTTCCTCGAAAAAGAGGCCCATCGTTACTATGGACATAATCCGGTAGCGGGACTGGCGGTAATGTTCTATTTCTGGATGTCCGTACTGATGGTGTGTAGCGGCTTTGCGCTCTATGGCGAAGGACTTGGAACAGACAGTTGGGCGTATCAATGGTTTGGCTGGATGATTCGCCTGACTGGCAACGATAGCCTCGCGCTGCATTTCTGGCACCGGCTGGGCATGTGGTTCATTATCGCCTTCGTCATTGCGCATGTTTATACCGCTATCCGCGAAGACATTATGAGCCGACAAAGCGTGATTTCCGTCATGATAAGCGGCTGGCGCTGGTTCAGGTGATAACAATGGCAGAAGTAACAATCTTAGGGCTTGGCAACCTGCTTTGGGCAGATGAAGGGTTCGGCGTCAGAGCGGCGGAAAAGCTGTTTGAACAGTATGCCGATAACGAGAAAGTTGACGTTGTTGATGGCGGTACGCAGGGGCTGGCGCTGCTGCCCTGGCTGCAACAGACCGAAAAACTGTTAATCATGGATGCTATCGATTTTGGTATGGCGCCAGGTTCGCTGGCGATGTTTCGTGATGAACAGGTTCCCGCCTATCTGACGGCGAAAAAACTCAGTTTACATCAGACCAGTTTTTCTGAAGTGCTGGCATTGCTGCAATTAACCGGCGGCCAGTTATCGGAGATTGTGCTGATTGGCGTGCAGCCGGAATGTCTGGATGACTATGGCGGGAGTCTTACGCCGCAGGTAAAGGCGCAACTGATGCCTGCGGTCTATCTCGCGCAGGAAGTGCTGGCGCAATGGGGTATCACCGCCTCTTCAGCGGCCTTGCCCACTGAAAGACTCAATCATTACAGCCTGTGTATGGAACGCTACGAAGATGAACGCCCAGATGCGCAAAGCGCTTGCCGGGTCGGCGATATTCGGGTGCTACAGAGAGAGAAATCATAATGTGTATCGGCGTTCCTGTGCAGGTTATTTCACCCGGTCAGTGGTTCGCCAAATGCCGCGACCGACACGGCGAGCTTATCGACGTTGATATTCGGCTTGTGGCTCCCCCCTTAGCAGGCGCATGGCTGCTGACATTTGGCGGCGCAGCACGACGAGAAATGGACGAAGCGGAAGCCGCTGAGGTACTGGCGGCGCTGGACTCACTGGAACAGGCCATGCTCACGCAAAGCGATCCGCTGACCGGTTTTGCCGATTTATTGTCTCGCACGCCTGAATTACCGGAGCATTTAAAAAAATGACTATCTCACCCCAAAATCCTGTTTGTCCACTGGCGGATAAAGGCTTTCTGGTTACCGATGCGCAAACGCTCCCGTCGTTGATTAATGCGCATCCGACTGTGCTGGTTTTGCTGCAAAGCGACCCCAACAAACATCCGGAAGTCGCCGACAGTTGGGTCATCATCCCGGAGATCCTCAAGCAATTTCCGGCGACGTCTTATACCGCGGCATTTGCGGATAGCGAACAGAGTGAACTGATCGCCCGGGAGTATCGCATTCTGAAATATCCGGCGCTGCTTTTCTTTCGCCAGCACCGTTTTGTCGGCAGTCTGGCGGGATTATATAGCTGGCAAGAATACTCTCAGCGGGTGGCCGCATTGCTGACCACACCGGGCTATCGTCAGGATATTCCCGTTATCACGCAATAGAATGAAAGGTAACACACGTGAATTATTCCAGAACTATTCCACTCGTTAATATTGCCGGACCAGGCTCGCAGCCAGAAGAGGAAGACTTTAACTTTCTTCCTATCCCCGCCGGCATTAATCTCCCGCTGACGCCGGTTTTACCGGAACAGGCGCTGCCCGCTGAGCTCCGTGTTGCCAGACACATCCTGACTACGCTTATTCGCGATATGGATAACCCAGTGGCAACGCTCCCCTTTCCCCTGAGCTATAAGCTGAATGCCACTGAGCAACAGAATAGCGGTTTATTGGATCAACTGCTCGGCGAAGGTGAAATCTCCGCCCGGGTACTATTATCCGATGGAAAAGAACAGCGTATTCAGGAGACGGTTTTTACGGGCGTCTGGCGTGTGCGTGAATATAACGCTGACCAGCAACGGGTTGCCGATGAAATTATCATTGGCCCGATCCCGGAGAGCATCTGGCAGACGCATCCGCAGCCGCCGATTACGCCAGAATTGCCGCCACAACCGGCGGGATTGATGAATGGCGCCTTTATCGCGCATGAAATAGCCGAGCGCGTAAAACAGCCGGTAAAAGAGCCGCATATCATTAACTTAACGCTGTTGCCAGTAAACGATGCCGATCGCGAGTATCTGGATCATTTTTTAGGCGAAGGCTGTAGCGCTATTTTTTCACGCGGATATGGTAAATGCCGGATTGTAAGCACGCATTTTCCCGGCGTATGGCGGGTCAATTATTTCAATGATATGAACACATTACTGCAAGATATGATTGAGATAGCGGACATTCCTGATATCGCCGTTGCAGGCATCGACGATATCGAAGATGCCTACGCGGGGCTAAAAAATACGTTGGAATGGTTGAAAGAATACCCGGTCACAGAAAATGAGCCAGTGGTGCGCATGGAGTGCAAAGTATGTTGGTGGGTTTACGACCCTGCGCTGGGCGATGATGTATGGCAAATTCCACCCGGCGTGCCCTTCAACCAGTTACCTGATTACTGGTGCTGTCCGGTTTGCGAAACCAGTAAGTCCGGGTTTATGGTGATCGATGAAGGTAATAATTCGTGCAAAGATTGACCGTCTATTCTCACCCGCTACGGATTATCTGGCAGGAGGCGCCGATCGGTCGTTTGCTACAGGGCGCAACGCCGGTATACGCAAAAACGCTAATTTCACGTTTGTTTACGTTGTGCGCTCAGGCGCACAGCGCGGCGGCGGCTTTACTGTTGTTTCCTGAAAAGAAGCCAGATATGCAGGCCGCACAACAAGAGCTGGCGCGAGAAACGCTCCGTCGCGCGTTGACAGACTGGCTCCCCCTGTTTAGCCACCGACAGGCAACCGCTGAAGAATGGGCGTTGTTACGTCGCGGAGAGTTATCCCCGCTGGCAAGCACAATCTTTTTTGACGATGATCCTCAGACCTGGCTTGCCGCTGGCGTAAAGGGCTGGGAAGCCTGGTTTTTGCAAGAGCGTTCTGAAACCGCCCGCTGGCTGGCGGCAGTACAGAATATCATTACACCTACACTACCGATGGCATCGTCCCCGGACCATACGTTAATAACCCATGGTCCCCTGGATGTCTCGCCTCTGGCTATCGAATATCCGCTGCTGTCAGCCTGTTGTCTTAGCGGTAAAACGACTGCGCTACGTCTGCTGGCCCGCTGCATTACGCTCGCCCGAAGTTTGAGCGCCCTTCCCACCCTGCGCTGGAATCGTTTTGATGATGGCGAATGGAAAATAGCGGTAGTGGAAACCGCGCGAGGATGGTTAGTTCATCAGGCCAGACTGACGACGTCAGGCAATATTCTTGATTACCGTATTATCTCGCCTACCACACGTCACGCCCAACCTGACGGCGTCATTGCTCGCGAACTGGCCACTATTCCACTCTCATTGTGGTCGCAACAGTTACAGGTAATTGATCCTTGTGTCGCCGTAAATATTGTTGAATGAAGGAGCTGGCCCATGCATGAATTAGCCCTGGCGCAAAATATTATCGAATTGCTGGAGGAACAGGCAGTAAATCACCAGTTCAGCAAGGTAAAGCAAGTCTGGCTGGAGATTGGCGTTATGGCCTGTGTTGAGGTGCCGGCGCTGCATTTTGGCCTGGACGTCGCCGCTCGTCATACCCTTGCTGACAATGCGCGTTTCCACATTACTATCGCACCGGCGCAAGGTTGGTGTCTGTCCTGTAATCAACCCTTCACCTCTCAAACATCCACACTCTGTTGTCCCTTTTGTCATTCAGGCAAAGTGCAGATAGATGACAGTAGCAGAATGCGCATTCGCGAGATCGAAGTCGAATAGTCAACGAATAGGCAATAAAAAAGGACGCCAGAAGCGTCCTGAAATAATAAAAGAATAAATTAACAATAATAAAGGTTAAGCAGTGACCCAGTTTTGGGAAAAGGAGGGTATCCCTAAACTGTCTTAATCAGCAAGTTTTATCAAAACTCGTAGACTAAGCCGAGCGCCACGGTGTTGTCTGTATTAGGATTCGATGGGTTGCCATCTTTTAGCAGATTGATTTTGTAGTCAACATACGCGGACATATTTTTATTGAAGTAGTAATAGGAACCCACATCAATATATTTCACAAGGTCGAACGAACCCAGTCCATCAACATCATTGGCTCTGGATTGCAGGAATGCCAGTGACGGGCGTAAGCCATTATCAAATTGATATTGCCCTACCATTTCCCAGTTATCGGTTTTATGTGCAAAGCCGCCCAATGTATCGCCCATATAGGTCATATCATAAGTACGGGTATAGTTTGCCGCCAGGTAAATATTATTGGCATCATACTTCACGCCGCCAGTCCAGGCTTCAGCGCGGTCGCCATTGTCGTATTTATCTTGCGTCATCTGATCAAGCGTGCGTTTGGAACTGGTATAGGCTGCCCCCAGGCTCACCCCCATGCCCAAATCATATGTCGCTGATGCCCCGAAACCATCGCCATTCTGGTACGCGATACTTTTTCTGGCATTATTACTTAAAGGATCGCCTTCTTTCGACAGGCCGTCATTTTTACCCTGATACTGCAACGCAATATTCAGACCATCAACCAGACCAAAGAAATCATTATTGCGATAAGTCAGAACGCCATTCGCGCGTCCGGTCATAAAATTATCGGAAGCTTCATACGAATCATTACCAAATTCAGGCAGTACGTCAGTCCATGAACCAATGTCGTATAACACGCCATAGTTACGACCATAATCAACAGACCCCATATCGGCAAATGCCAAACCAGCAAAACCGAGACGCGTCCAGCTTTGCGGGGAACCGCTGGAGTCACCATCTTCCGGACGATTGGCGTTGACCTGATACTCCCACTGTCCAAAACCGGTTAGTTGATCGGTAATTTGAGTCTCGCCTTTAATACCCATACGGATATAAGATTGATCGCCATCCGTACTATGATTACTGGAAAAATAATGCAGGCCGTCGACCTTGCCATACAAATCCAGCTTATTGCCATCCTTGTTATAGATTTCTGCTGCGTTGGCGGCTCCAGCCATCATTACGGCTGCGGCTACCGCAGATAACACCACTACTTTTTTCATTTTATATGCCTTATTTGTCTTATTTTTGGACTTTCCGCAAAACCTGCTCGCGGAACTGTCCAGGACAATATCACTAACAATTACCGTGCGTTAAGTTTCAAAGTGTAATATTAGCTTGCTATGTATTAGTGATGTTAAAATGCAAGTTAAGCATGACTACATCAATGATATGCCCTGTTTTCTGCTGTAATAACAAGGGGGTTACCAGTAGAGAACTGGCTTACGGTCGGGGATGCCAGGGCGAGAATGGCACTGAACACTCGGCTGACATTCGTTAAGACGGAATCATAATCAAGTCAGTTGAGGCCACAGTCCTTCTTATTTTTGTGTATAATTTGTTACGTTTACATTTATTTCTAAATTAGCGTTATGAAAATATCAGTACTACTGAAATAGCACTTCTTCGCTTCGTGTATTTTTACTATGGTTAATTATCACATAGCGCAAACGGTCATTTGCATATCACTATTCATAAGATTAACTATTTACCAGCGGTAATAAACATAAAAGTAAGTCAATGGACAACAACAATACTGAAACTCTAAATGTTGATATTTTGAGTCATGTCGTTACAAACAAATACGATATTCTTAATTGCACTACTCCCTTTTCGGGGTAGTTTTATAGAAGGATGTTTTTTATTGTTCGTGAGCCATGCTCCTTTAGTATAAAAGTGAACGTAACAGGAAAGATAAAGCGTCTCAAAAACAGACCATATGGGTATAACTATTATGCAAAAAACGTCACTATTGTTTTCTGCCGCCGCGATAACGTTAACTCTGATGGCGTCATCGGCATCAGCGGCAACGCCAACCGCCGCACAAAATGAAGCTACGTCGACCGTTAAACAAAAAATTACAGAAGGTATTAACCGCTACCTTTATTCAATAGATAAGGCAGACCCAACGTTAGGCAAGCAGCTCTTTTATGTTTCACCGGAAACCAGTTTTATTCATCCACGCGGTCACGAACGCGGATGGTCGCAGATCGCTGAAAATTTTTATGGCGCCACTATGGGTAAAACCTTCAGCAAACGCACATTAAAACTGGACGCTCCCCCTGCTATTCATGTGTATGGCAATGCCGCCGTTGCAGAGTTCGACTGGCATTTTACCGCGGTACGCCGTGATAATGGGCAGACTCAACACACGACAGGCCGCGAAAGCCAAGTGTGGGCGAAGATACCAAACACAGGATGGCGAATCGTTCATGTCCACTACTCCGGTCCAGCCAAAACCGGCGTTGGAGAAGGCTATTAAGCTTTGCTCTTCAGGTTATGGCGCAGATGAACATTCTGCGCCAGTTAAGACAAACTCAGGTCAGTTGATAGTGCTTATCCGGTATCCGTTTTGCCGGAATATCCCTTTCATCATTCATTTGCAGTAAATCGATTTCTATCGCATTGCATATCGCATCCAGCGGTAAATCATTATTTTCAGTACCGAACGGATCCTCCAACTCTTCCGCTAACGCATCCAGCGCGATAAACGTATAAGAAATAAGCACCGAAATAAACGGCGTCATATAGTGCAGATCAACCACCAGTGCAAATGGCAACATAATGCAGAAAAGATAAACCGTACGATGCAAAATTAACGTATAGGCAAAAGGCACCGGCGTGTTGGCGATGCGTTCACAGCCGGCCAACACTGACGACATATCATTTAAACGGTTGTTGAGGCTATGAAATAAAATATCGGAAAGCTTTCCGCTGCGGCGGCGAATCGCCAGCCACTCTCCCATCAGCAATAAGATACGATTAGCGGGCGAATGGGAAGCGACAACTTTCTGTAACGCGCCCTGGTCAAGATAGTTTCCCAGAACTTGCGTTTGAGGCTGTCGACGCAATGTCATACGCAAACAGTGGGCAAAAGCGATTTGTAACCGAATAAAATCCTCGATACCGCGTTCATCAGGTAAGGTTGTTTTCACCTCACGCAGTATTGAGCGTGAAGCGATCATCAACTGCCCCCACAAATGTCGCGCTTCGACGTAACGCGCATAACAGGCATTATTGCGAAACCCAAGAAAAATGGCGATAGCGACGCCCAGTATGCTAAACGGCGCAAGGGTAAACTTAATACCCAGCATTGTGTACCAGGGCAGCATGATAATAACGGCGATAGAAAGAAGAAAGTTAAGGAGCAGTCGTGAAAAGATTTTAGATAACACGGAACCATGCCAGACAAATATCAGGCGAATCCAGTGCTGTTGTGGTCTAACGATCATGATTATCTTCAGCAGGTAAAAAAGCACTGTCATTAAACGTGATCCAGATCAAGGTTGCAAGCTTCTGGTGATACACAGATCCCCTGCCCTGTAGAACATTTTTTTGCACGGTGCTGACGGGCGTTGAAAAAAAACAACCAAATGTATGTTGTAACTAAAAAGACACTTCAGCACATGAGATATATGACGGTCAACGGCTGCTATCAGTGGTATAGGGTGATTTATCGGGGAAAGCGTCAGCAACGACGCGCTGCTCTACCGCTGATTCATTTGTATGACCAGCCAGTAATGGATAACGCTGACAATATACTGTTGCTGCGCTTCGCTCAGCGGTTCTCCCTGAGGTATCTGGTGCCACTTCGCCAGGCACCCGCGACAGCAGGTTGCCGTCGCATGTTGCGCGATAAATACCGGATGGCCCCGCATCGGCGTTTGCTTACCATCATTCGCCGGGTGAGCTGGCGCCAGTCGCTGGGCGATAAAATCGGCGGCGTGTTTATCAATTACCTCCGCGCCTTTATCCCAGCAATATTGTCTTTCTTTTATCCCGAGACGAAAACGCGAACGAAATGTCGATCGCGCCAGGCGGGCAAAGAGCGGTTCAAGCGCATTCATCAGTATACCGAACGTCCTAACGTTTGTGTTAATTGCTCAAGCGCGGCGATACCTGCCAGAGAGTTTCCCGCAGGATCCAGCTCCGGACTCCAGACGGCAATCGCCATTTCATGCGGCACAATGGCGACAATACCGCCGCCCACGCCGGATTTAGCGGGCAATCCCACCCGCCAGGCAAACTCTCCGGCATTCTGATACATACCGCTGGTCGCCATTAGCGCATTAATCTGCCGGGCCTGCATGGGGGTAACTACCGGCTCGTCGAGATGAAACGCCTCGCCCTGATTCGCCAGAAAGACAAACGTCCTCGCCAGTTCCATGCAGCTCATTTTCAACGCACAGTAGTGGAAGTAATTTTGCAACACGGTAGGCACATCATGATGAAAATTACCGAATGATTTCATCAGCCAGGCAATCGCGGCGTTACGGGCGGAATGCTCAAATTCAGAGCGCGCGACCGTAGCGTCATACGTAATATCCGATACGCCGCAAAGCGCGCGCACAACTTCCAGCATCCGCTGACGCGGCGCGCTAAGCCGCCCTTGCAACATGTCGCATACCACCAGCGCGCCCGCATTAATAAATGGATTACGCGGGATGCCTTGTTCCATCTCTAACTGAACCAACGAATTGAACGGCGAGCCGGAAGGATCTTTTCCGACGCGCAGCCAGATCTCCTCTTCCGGATAATGACGCATCGCCACCACCAGACTAAGCACTTTCGAAATAGACTGAATAGAGAAGCGTTCGTGCGCATCGCCCGCCTGATAATGCTGCCCGTCCACGGTACAAATCGCTATCCCCAGCTTTGAACCCTCGACGGACGCTAATGCCGGAATATAGTCAGCGACTTTGCCCTGGCCAATGAGGGGGCGAACGCGCTGTAAAATCGTCTCTAAAATTGCATTATCCATGGCCCTGGCCACAACATGCTCCTTGCTCGCAGGTCTGAAAAGGCCTGCGAGTATAGCAGAGGGCGCCACGCGACGTCAGGGCGATTAGACGCGGTTCTTCCAGACGGTCTGCACATTACAAAATTCGTGTAAACCAAAGTGCGAAAGCTCGCGACCGAAGCCGCTTTTCTTCACCCCGCCGAATGCCACACGCGCATCGCTGGCGCTGTACCCATTAATGAATACCCCACCGCACTCAAGACGCGCCGCCATCTCCGCGGCCAGCGTATCGTCGGCGGTAAAGATCGTCGCCGACAGGCCAAACTCACTGTCATTCGCCAGCACGAGGGCGTGCGCCGCATCTTTTGCAACGGTAATGGCGGCAACAGGCCCAAAAAGTTCCTGACGAAATGCCGTCATGTCAGGTGTGACATCCGCCAGAACGGTCGCGGCATAATAGTTGCCCTCCCCGGCGATTTTCTCGCCGCCCAACAGTAGCCGTGCGCCTTCGGCGACGGAAGCCTGCACCTGTTGATGGAGTTCATCACGCAGATCAAAGCGCGCCATCGGCCCCAGGTCATTCTCTTCAACCAGAGGATCACCCATCTTTAATGCTGCGGCAGCCGCTACAAAGCGATCGGTAAACGCCTGCGCAATGCCCTCTTCGACAATGAAACGTTTGGCGGCGGCGCAGACTTGTCCGGTGTTTTGATAGCGTCCTGCAACCGCAGCTTTTACCGCCAGCTCGAGATCGGCATCATTGAGTACAATAAACGGATCCGAGCCCCCCAGTTCCAGTACGCACTTTTTCAGCGCCGCCCCAGCCTGAGCGCCAATCGCCGCGCCGGCGCGCACGCTACCGGTCACCGTCACCGCCGCGATTCGCGGATCGTTAATCATCTGACTCACGCCCTCATTATTGGCGTTCACCCATCCATAGACGCCAGCGGGAGTACCGGCTTCCGTCAAGATTCGGGCTATCATCTGCGCGCAACCCGTGACATTGGGCGCATGTTTTAACAAGTAGCTATTCCCCGCCAACAGTATCGGCACTGCCCCGCGTAACACCTGCCATAAAGGAAAATTCCACGGCATTATCGCCAGAATGACGCCCAGCGGACGGTATTCAATCACCGCCTGCTGATTTTCTACCAGCGTAGGCTCAGGATTCAGCATTGCCGGGCCATGTTCCGCATACCAGTCGCATAACGCGGCGGATTTCGTCACTTCCGCACGCGCCTGCTTTATGGGTTTACCCATTTCACGCGTAATACATTGCGCCATCTCTTCTGCATGAGCGCGAAGCGCCTGACCAATATCGCGTAATGTTTGCGCCCGTTGCGCTACTGATGTCATTTTCCACTTTTTGAAACCGCTCGCCGCCAGACTCAGCGCATGTTCAATCTCTTGCGCGTTAGCCCAGGGCATTGCCGCCAGCGTCTGGCCGGTCGCAGGATTAACGGATAACGCCTGTGTTGCAGTCATCATGGTCATGTTCTTTCTCTCGTTATCAGGGGAGTTGTACCATCATGACGCCCTTTACCCTTTCTGAAAAATGAATAATATTAACCAGACTATTCACGAATTGAGAAAACCATGGACCTGACGCAACTGGAAATGTTTAACGCTGTCGCTCTGACGGGCAGCATTACGCAGGCGGCGGCAAAAGTACACCGCGTTCCGTCCAACCTGACCACGCGTATCCGCCAGCTTGAAGCCGACCTGGGCGTCTCTCTGTTTATTCGCGAAAACCAGCGACTCAGGCTGTCACCAGCCGGGCATAACTTTTTACGTTACAGCCAGCAGATCCTGGCGCTGGTCGATGAAGCCCGCATGGTGGTTGCCGGAGAGGAACCGCAAGGACTGTTTTCACTCGGCGCGTTAGAAAGTACTGCCGCCGTACGTATCCCCGCGCTGCTGGCGGGTTATAACCAGCGTTACCCTAAAATTCAGTTCGCGTTAACGACCGGTCCTTCCGGCGCCATGCTGGATGGCGTGCTCGAAGGAAAGCTGAACGCCGCCTTTATTGATGGCCCGCTAATGCATCCGGGGCTGGAAGGTATACCGGCTTACCAGGAAGAGATGATGATCGTCGCGCCACACGGCCATTCCGTCGTTTCGCGGGCCAGCGAGGTGAATGGTTATAACATCTATGCTTTTCGCGCCAACTGTTCTTACCGACGGCATTTCGAAAGCTGGTTTCATGCCGATGGCGCGACCCCCGGTACGATTCACGAAATGGAGTCATATCATGGAATGTTGGCGTGCGTAATTGCCGGCGCAGGTATTGCGCTGATGCCAGCAAGTATGCTCAACAGTATGCCAGGACATCATCAGGTGGAAGCCTGGCCGTTGGCGGAGAAGTGGCGCTGGCTTAACACATGGCTAATGTGGCGGCGCGGGGCGATGACGCGTCAGCTTGAGGCCTTTATCGAGTTACTTAACGCCCAACTGGCGAGCGCCGACTGAAGACGAAACGGCCTGCGAAGTAAATGAGAAGCAGGTCACAAAATGATTGTCTTTTCGCCAGTAAACGTTTTAAGATCGCGGCCTCACCTTCTCGCAACTAACCCGAAATATTTTTATGACAATCAATCCAGTTTCCCGCAAGGTCGCGTGGCTACGGGTAGTTACGCTTGCTATTGCCGCTTTTATTTTCAATACCACAGAATTTGTGCCAGTTGGTTTGCTGTCAGACATTGCTGAAAGCTTTCATATGCAAACCGCGCAGGTCGGCATCATGCTAACCATTTACGCCTGGGTAGTTGCCGTCATGTCGCTGCCTTTTATGCTTCTTACCAGTCAAATGGAGCGCCGTAAGCTACTCATTTGTCTGTTTGTTTTGTTTATTGCCAGCCATGTGCTCTCCTTTCTGGCATGGAACTTTACCGTGCTGGTCATTAGCCGTATTGGCATCGCTTTCGCCCACGCTATTTTCTGGTCGATAACCGCCTCTCTGGCGATCCGCCTGGCCCCTGCCGGGAAACGCGCGCAGGCATTAAGTCTGATAGCGACCGGCACCGCGTTGGCCATGGTGCTTGGGCTGCCGATAGGTCGCGTTGTTGGTCAGTATTTTGGCTGGCGCACCACCTTTTTTGCCATCGGCATGGGCGCATTAATTACGCTGCTATGTCTGATTAAGCTTCTACCGAAATTGCCGAGCGAGCATTCCGGCTCACTAAAAAGTTTACCTTTGCTATTCCGGCGCCCGGCGCTAATGAGCCTCTATGTACTAACCGTCGTTGTGGTGACTGCGCATTACACAGCTTATAGCTATATTGAACCGTTCGTTCAGAATGTCGCCGGGCTCAGTGCGAATTTTGCTACCGTCCTGTTACTGATCCTCGGCGGCGCCGGGATCATCGGCAGCCTTGTGTTTGGTAAACTGGGTAATCGTCATGCCTCGTCGCTCGTCAGTATCGCTATTGCCCTGCTGGTTGTCTGTCTGCTTCTGCTGCTGCCTGCGGCGGATAGCGAAGCGCATCTGGCCATACTGAGCATTTTCTGGGGCATCGCGATTATGGTGATAGGGCTCGGTATGCAGGTAAAAGTACTGTCGCTGGCCCCGGACGCGACCGATGTCGCAATGGCGCTATTTTCAGGCATCTTTAATATTGGTATTGGCGCTGGCGCGCTGGTAGGCAATCAGGTGAGTTTGCACTGGTCAATGTCGGCCATCGGCTATATTGGCGCCATACCCGCCTGTGCCGCGCTGGTATGGGCTGTGCTCATATTCCGCAAATGGCCAGTGACGCTGGAAGAACAACCGCATTAAGACATTCGTCTGCCGGGAACAGGTTTCCGGCAGACGACAATGCGCCTTAGTGGTACGTTTTAATAATTTCCAACACGCCGTTGATAATAAATTGCACGCCCATACACACCAGCAGGAATCCCATTAAGCGGGAGATCGCTTCAATCCCCCCTTTACCCACCAGCCGCATAATAGCGCCAGAACTGCGTAAGCATCCCCACAGGATCACCGCCACGGCAAGAAAAATAATCGGCGGCGCGACCATAATGACCCAGTCGGGAAACTCGCCGCCATGACGCACCGTGGAAGCGGAACTGATGATCATTGCGATGGTCCCCGGTCCTGCGGTGCTTGGCATAGCCAGTGGAACAAACGCAATATTGGCCGTCGGTTCGTCTGCCAGCTCCTCCGATTTGCTTTTCGCTTCCGGCGACTCATGCGCCTTCTGCTGCGGAAAAAGCATTCTGAAGCCGATAAACGCCACGATTAACCCCCCGGCGATCCGTAGCCCTGGAATCGAAATACCGAAGGTGTTCATGACTAACTGCCCGGCGTAGTACGCCACCATCATAATAGCGAAGACATAAACCGAAGCCATATAGGACTGCCGGTTGCGTTCCGCACTATTCATATTGCCCGCAAGGCCAAGAAACAGCGCCACGGTGGTTAGCGGATTGGCTAACGGGAGCAGTACGACCAGCCCCAATCCAATCGCTTTAAACAAATCCATCATAATACTATCTCTTACCCATCAGCGTTTCATGAACCGGAAGTATAAAGTGAAATTGCCCAGGCGCGCCATTTCGCCAGTGTGCAAGTTAATATCCTCTACAACCTATAACCTGTAATTATCAATTAGTTACAAGTTATCACAGCACAATACCCCGGACGCCTTTTAGCAAATCGTGGCATCGGCCAATTCATTTAGTTGACTTATACTTTCCTGGGCAATAGTATCTGACGAAATTAATTACTTGCCGGGGCAACCATTTTGAAAAGCACCAGTGATCTGTTCAATGAAATCATTCCGCTGGGTCGCTTGATCTACATGGTAAATCAAAAAAAAGATCGCCTGTTAAATAACTATTTATCTCCGCTGGATATCACCGCAACACAGTTTAAAGTGCTGTGCTCGATACGCTGCGCGGGATGTATTACCCCGGTTGAACTTAAAAAAGTGCTGTCTGTCGATCTCGGCGCATTGACGCGAATGCTCGACCGCCTGCTGTGCAAAGGCTGGATCGAAAGACTGCCGAATCCTAATGACAAACGCGGCGTACTGGTGAAGCTAACGCCGGACGGCGCGGCAATTTGTGAGCAATGTCATCAACGACCAGGGCAAGACCTGCATCAGGAATTAACAAAAAACTTAACGGCGGACGAAGTGGCAACGCTTGAGTATTTGCTCAAGAAAATTCTGCCGTAGACAAAAAAGAGGTATGACGATGTCCAGACGCAACACTGACGCTATTACTATTCATAGCATTTTGGACTGGATCGAGGATAACCTGGAGTCGCCGCTCTCACTGGAAAAAGTGTCTGAGCGTTCAGGATATTCCAAATGGCACCTGCAACGGATGTTTAAAAAAGAGACCGGTCATTCATTAGGCCAATACATCCGCAGCCGTAAAATGACGGAAATCGCGCAAAAATTAAAAGAGAGCAACGAGCCCATTCTCTATCTGGCGGAACGCTATGGCTTTGAGTCACAGCAAACATTGACCCGGACGTTCAAAAACTACTTTGATGTGCCGCCACACAAATACCGGATCACCAATATGCATGGCGAATCACGGTATATGCTGCCGCTGAACCATGGCAACTACTAGTTTGTTTATGCGCCACGCGAAGAGCACCATGAAAATGCTGTTTCCCGCCCTGCCGGGTCTGTTACTTATCGCCTCCGGATATGGCATTGCAGAACAAACTTTGTTACCTGTGGCGCAAAATAGCCGCGATGTGATGCTGCTGCCCTGTGTAGGCGATCCGCCAAATGACCTTCACCCCGTGAGCGTGAACAGCGATAAGTCAGATGAATTAGGCGTGCCCTATTATAACGACCAACACCTTTAACCTCTTTGCCCCGTTTTGCGGGGCATTTTTTTAGTACCGTCTGGCTATGACAAGTCCGCCGCTATTACCCCGCGGCATGGTCTGAAATTAGCGTTTGTCTTCTTAGTAACATAATGCCTCATCCCCTGACACGCGCAGTACGGCGCACACGAAATCCAAACACATTGATATAGAGTCCAGCCATAATCAGTACTGCGCCCGCAAGTTGCATCCCGGTCAACGTTTCCCCGAGTAACACCGCGGCGCTCGCCAGCCCGACTACCGGCACCAGCAATGATAACGGCGCTACGCGCCAGGTCTCATAACGTCCCAGTAACGCGCCCCAGATGCCGTAGCCAAGTATAGTGGCGACAAAAGCCAGATACAGCAGCGACAATATCGTCGTCATATCAATGGTAATAAGGCTTTGCGTAATGTGATCCGCCCCCTCCAGTAGCAGCGATGACAGCAGGAACGGCAGGATCGGGATCAGCGCGCTCCAGACCACCAGCGACATCACCGCCGGGCGCGGGCTATGTTGCATAATTTTTTTATTAAAGATATTGCCGCAGGCCCAGCTAAATGCCGCCGCCAGAGTCAGCATAAATCCCGACATCGCTATATGCTGTCCGTTGAGACTGGCTTCAATCAATACCAGTACACCTATAATCGCCAGGGCAATCCCCGCCAACTGCTTACGTTGTAACCGCTCGCTAAAAACAAACGCCCCCAATGCCATGGTAAAAAAGGCCTGCGCCTGTAATACCAACGACGCCAGTCCTGCGGGCATACCAAACTTTATCGCGCAAAAGAGAAAGGCGAACTGCCCAAAGCTTATCGTCAGCCCATAGCCCAGCAACAGCGTAAGCGGGACTTTAGGCCGGGCGACAAAGAAAATTGCCGGAAACGCCACCAGTAAAAACCGTAATCCTGCCAGCAATAATGGCGGCATATGGTGCAGGCCTACTTTGATGACAACAAAATTGAGCCCCCATACGACAACCACCAGTAACGCCAAAAAACCGTCTTTACGCGACATCATCGGCCCCTGTCATTATTAAAATTTTGTAAAAAGGTAAGTTATCGGAAATCAGTGCGCCATAACAGGACTTTTCTTTTTACCGTGAGCATGGCATTGAACAACACACGATGGGCAAAATCCTGCGTTATGGTATGTTAAGACTACGCTATAGCGTACAGACATCATGCTTTTGCGGGCACGGTAGATTAAAACGTCCCGATACGTAACCTCCATTTCAGGCAGGAAAAATGAATCCAGGATTGAGACGTTCGACGTTGGCTCTACTCGCCGCATCGCTGTTATTGACAATTGGACGCGGCGCCACGCTCCCCTTTATGACCATCTATCTTAACCGTCAGTACGGTTTAGGCGTGGATCTGATTGGCTACGCGCTGACCAGCGCGTTAACGATCGGCGTCGTCTTTAGTCTTGGCTTTGGGATTCTGGCGGACAAGTTTGATAAAAAGCGCTACATGTTACTCGCGATTATCGCCTTCGCCTGCGGATTTATCGCCATCCCAATGGTGCACAATGTCGTACTGGTTGTCCTGCTTTTTGCGCTTATTAACTGCGCCTATTCGGTTTTTTCTACCGTCCTGAAGGCCTGGTTCGCCGATAACCTCACCGCGACAACAAAAACACGGATTTTTTCGCTCAATTATACCGTACTCAATATCGGCTGGACGGTTGGCCCGCCGCTCGGCACGCTGCTGGTGATGCAAAGCATCAATTTACCCTTCTGGCTTGCCGCTATCTGCTCCGCATTTCCGCTGGTCTTTATTCAGGTATGGGTGACACGTTCGGTTGCCGCCAGCGAGGGGAAAAATGCCGCTATCTGGTCTCCCTCCGTTCTGCTGCGCGACAAAGCATTATTGTGGTTTACGCTTTCGGCATTTCTGGCCTCCTTTGTGGGGGGCGCCTTTGCGTCCTGTATTTCACAGTACGTTATGGTCGTTGCCGATAGCGGCTTCGCGGAAAAAGTGGTAGCCGTCGTCCTGCCGGTTAATGCGGTTATTGTGGTCAGTTTGCAATACGCCGTGGGCCGTCGACTTACCGCCGTCAATATTCGACCAATGATGACGACCGGCACCGTCTTTTTTATCGCCGGGCTCATCGGATTTATTTTTTCAGGCGACAATCTGTTTTTTTGGGGGCTTTCAGCGGCAGTATTCACGATTGGCGAAATTATTTATGCCCCCGGCGAATATATGTTAATTGACAACATTGCGCCTGCCGGGATGAAAGCCAGCTATTTTTCAGCGCAATCGCTGGGCTGGCTGGGTGCGGCAGTAAACCCGCTGGCCAGCGGCGTCATCCTGACGACGCTTCCCGCCTGGTCGCTTTTCGTTGTCCTGATAATCGCCATTGTGTTCGCCTGGGCACTGATGTTAAAAGGAATGCGGATTACCCCTACGCAACAGGCTATCACCTGCTAATTATCTGCAGCCAGTGATGTGCGCCGTTTCTGGCGCACCGGGTTAACCCTATATATTGCAGGCTAATTATCTGCTGTCACTGCGGTAATTCAGGAATATTCCTGGGCGCTGACGAAAATATTCTAATGTTTTACCCTTCCAGTAAAATAAATACGCAATTCAGACTTTGCTTAAGTATAAATTAGTACTATAGTCTGTACGAGGTTTTTTAAAAAAGAGGATGCACGCTAAAATAAGGAGAAACGAGATGTTAGGCAGTATTAACCTTTTTATCGTTGTATTAGGAATTATTTTATTTTCCGGATTTCTGGCCGCCTGGTTCAGTCACAAATGGGATGATTAATGAACGGAGATAATCCCTCGCAGAGCCGGCCCCTTGCTGCATCGTTGCGCAAGGGGCCGCTTTTGTCTGGATGGCAGGCAAAAAAAAACCGCCGGTTCACCAGCGGTAAATGCTTGCATGGATAGATTTGTGTTTTGCTTATACGCTACCGGGCAAATTCTTGCGAGGATAACGGATCGCTAACGACTGTAGCACCGTCAATATCAATGAAGCTTAAACGATACGCACCCAGACCTGAATAAGACATTATGGGACCTTTTGTCCCCCAGGCGCTTTTACAAGACCCATGGTATCAGGCCAGCCGCATGCCCCGTATGGCTGACCTGGAGATTGCCGGTTAGCGCGCGTTATTTTTGCAGTCGGTTCACGCGAACAAGCGGTTCCTTCGCTTTCTTGTCCAGACTACCGTTAATGTTGATCATTTGATCCGGCTGAACTTCCCGCCCATCAAATACGGCGGAAGGAATTATCACGTTAATCTCGCCGGATTTATCACGAAATACATAGCGATCGTCGCCTTTATGATCAATAAGGTTGCCGCGCAGCGAAACGGTCGCGCCATCATGCAGAGTTTTTGCCTGTTCGATGGTCATTTTTTCTGCATCATCCGTACCGCGATAACCATCCTCAATAGCATGAGGCGGCGGCGGTGCCACGTCTTTTTTTAATCCCCCTTGATCATCCGCTAGCGCGTAAGGCATTATCAGAAAACTTAGAAATGCAGCCACCTGTAGTTTCATGCTCTCTCCTTAATAACGTCTATTTGACGTATTAAGTCTGGCCGCTATTTTTAGTTTTTACAAACATGAATTTACCCGCAGAATATTAAGCAATAAAATCAACCCATCCGGATTAATATGCAACCGATATCAGCGCCGGTGAGCGCAAAAGCGTAACGGCGTAATAGAGAACTTGCCACATAGCTGAAGTCATATGCATCAACATCTGGATAGCAATTCAGAATAATCGGCTTTATTTTTTGAGGATAATGGCCTTACGCATAATCAATGACAGTCATCGCCGCAGGAAAACAATCATTCACTGACAATGTCATAAAATAAATATGCCATACTTGAGAAGAACGAACATATTTCATTTGTCTCTGTAACGGAAAAATAAACGATGAGATTAGAACAGCACGATATTGTCACCCTTGATGAAGCCGAATCCGTCGATAGCCTGACAAAAAAACTTGGTGATTTACTGGTTAACCAGAAACTCCGTCTGACCACTGCAGAATCCTGCACTGGCGGGAAACTGGCTTCAGCATTGTGCGCAGCAGAAGATACGCCCTCATTTTACGGTGTGGGTTATGTCACCTTTACTGATGAAGCCAAAGCAAAAATCTTACGCGTACAACGCCACAGTCTTGCCGAACATACCGCCGTCAGCGAAGCGGTCGTTACTGAAATGGCACAGGGCGCTAAGGATCAGGCTGAGGTCAATATCAGCATAGCGATCAGCGGCTATGGCGGTCCGGAAGGCGGCGAAGATGGCACGCCGGCGGGCACCGTTTGGTTTGCCTGGAATATTAACAATACAACTTTTACAAGCCGACAACATTTCAACGGAGATTGTCAGGAAGTATTGGAAAAATGCGTACGCTTCGCCCTCGCTGAATTGCTTTTTCTGTTAACGAAGAAAGCATAAACAATAATTTCATCTGACCGGTCAGAATAACTCCCGGTCAGAATAAAAAAATGCGAGCCTATGGCCCGCATCGTATGTGCAATATTTCAGAATATATTTACGAAATATCAGCAGTAAAATTAATTGCCGGATTTCCGTCCGCCACTGTGGCTGTTCTGGCCACCTTTTTTACCCGCTTCAGATGCACGCTGTGGGTCGTTTTTAAAGTTCCCACCGCTATGCTGGCCGCCTTTACGACCTGCTTCTGAGGCTTTCTGTTTATCTTCTGCAAAATTACCGGAACCGCCGCGATGTTCTGCCATAATATAATCCTCATGATGATGTTGCGTTTTAAATATGATATGTCTTCTCATATCATGTGATACAGTTCTAAATCTAGTCGCCCTGTGCGCAGTGTCAAATTCATTTCTGCATTATTTACATAATTCCGATGCGTGGCGGAAAATATATTTTTTGAAAACATCAACAGCGAAGCGGTAATAAATCTTTGGCAATCAAGCCACCACGGGAAAATAAGTAGAAAAATCCGAATGCACGCCCTTGTTATATTCAGACAACTTAACCCCATAAATTTAACTGGCTGTCATCAGAAGTGCAGGATTCATTTTCAGGCGGTTGTTCGACAGTGCCGAACAACCGTATCAGCTTAGCGATCGAGCCCACGATATTGCAACATGGGGTCAATATGCGGTTCATGTCCACGCCAGGCTGAATAAAGCGTTTCTAAATCAGTACTATTCCCCCGGGAAAGGATAGCATCACGAAAACGCTGCCCGTTTTCACGCGTCAGGCCGCCCTGCTCTACAAACCATTGATAACCGTCATCCGCTAACATTTGCGTCCACAGGTAGGCGTAGTATCCCGCTGCGTAGCCGCCGCCGAAGATATGGGCAAAATAACTACTGCGATAGCGGGGCGGCACTGCCGGTAAATCAAGATGCTCGGCGGCCAGCGCCTGCTGCTCGAACTCAGCGACAGACTGCTCTGCTACGCTCTCCTCCAGCATATGCCAGCGCATATCCAGCAATGCGGCGCCGAGCAATTCAGTCATATCGTAACCTTTATTAAATAAACTCGCCTTGCGCATTTTTTCCTGTAAATCAGCAGGCATTTTTTCACCGCTGTCGACATGACGCGCGTAGCGTTCGAACACACGTGGATGGCTCGCCCAATGCTCATTAATCTGGGAGGGAAACTCGACAAAGTCGCGGGGCGTATTGGTACCTGAAAGCGTGGCATAGCGCTGAACGGCAAACAAACCATGTAACGTATGACCAAACTCATGGAAGAGCGTAATAACGTCGTCCCAAAGCAGTAATGCAGGCTGCCCATCAACCGGTTTCTGATAGTTACATACATTGTATATAACGGGCCGGGTTTCATTGAGTGTGGATTGCTCGACAAAATTCCCCATCCACGCGCCGCCGCTTTTCGAGTCCCGCGCGAAGAAGTCGCCATAAAATAACGCCATGCCGACACCATCGGAGTCGAAAATCTCCCACACCCGAACATCAGGGTGATACACCGGAATGTCAAAACGCTCGACGAAGGTGATGCCGAATAGCTGGTTGGCGGTCCAGAAAACCCCCTCTTGCAACACCGTATTTAAGGCAAAATAGGGCTTCAGTTGCGCTTCATCTAACGCATATTTTTCCCGCCGTACCTGTTCGGCATAGAACATCCAGTCCCAGGCCTGAACGGTGTAGCCGCCCTGCTCACCATCAATGACGTTCTGAATTTCCGCCTGTTCATTGAGTACACGCTGACGCGCTGGCGGCACAATGCCACGCATAAAGCTCAGTGCGGCTTGCGGCGTTTTCGCCATCTGATCGGCCATTTTCCATGCGGCATAATTGGGGAAACCCAGCAGTTTTGCCTGACAGCGACGAATCTCTACCAGACGCTGAACGATAGCGCGGGTATCGTGGACATCTCCTTTTTCCGCCCGAGTCCATGACGCTGCGAATAAATTTTCGCGGGTCTGGCGATCGCGCAGCGTAGCAAGCGCAGGCTGTTGCGTCGTATTAAGGAGCGGAATGAACCAGCGCTCCTCCAGGCCTTTTTCACGCGCCGCTTCAGCAGCGACGGTCATTTCTTCCGGGCTTAATCCTGCCAGGCAATGCGCGTCATCTACCGCCAGCCCGCCCGCTTTACTTGCCGCCAGCAGACGCTGATTAAACTGACTCATTAAGGTCGCGGATTCAGTATTCAATACCTTCAGTCGCGCTTTATCCTCTTCGGCAAGCTGCGCGCCTGCCAACACAAAACGCTGATGGATAACATCGACCAACCGTAGCGACTCATCATCCAGCCCCAGTGAGTGACGCTGTTGCCAGACGGCGTCCACGCGAGCGAATAACGCGCTATTCAGATAAATATCGTTGGAGAGCGCCGCCAGCTCGGCAGAAAAGGCCTCATCCAACCGCTGGAGTTCATCGTTAGTGTGCGCGGCCGTCATCGCGAAAAAAACGCTGGTGACGCGTGACAGAAGCGCCCCACTTTGCTCCAGCGCCAGAAGCGTATTCGTAAAGTCAGGGGCCGCCGGATGATTGACGATGGCCTCGATTTCCACGCGTTTTTGCCGCACGCCCTCATCAAAAGCAGGACGATAATGGCAATCTTTGATCCGATCAAAACGCGGTGCCTGATAAGGCAACATACTCTGGTCTAACAAAGGATTCGTCGACATTTTTCACTCCTGAAAATAGGTTGATCATAAGAGTAAGCTTCCCCCTATGCTGACCGCAACCGTGTTAACCAGGATTACCCTTTCATAAACGCCGCGTGCTATGGTAATACAACACAAAAAGCGTTGAGGAACTGTGTGATGATCGTTTTAGTAACTGGAGCAACCGCAGGGTTTGGCGAGTGCATTGCACGCCGTTTTGTTGAGAATGGACATAAAGTCATTGCCACGGGACGTCGTCATGAACGCCTGCAAGCGTTAAAAGATGAGCTTGGCGAGAACGTATTGACCGCCCAACTGGACGTGCGCAACCGCGCGGCCATCGAAGAGATGATGGCCTCTCTGCCTGCGCAGTGGCGCGATATTGATGTGCTGGTCAATAACGCCGGTCTGGCGCTGGGTCTTGAACCGGCGCATAAAGCCAGCGTAGAAGACTGGGAAACTATGATCGATACTAATAATAAAGGCTTAATTTATATGACCCGCGCCGTGCTGCCAGGAATGGTCGAACGTAATCGCGGTCATATCATTAACATCGGTTCAACCGCCGGCAGTTGGCCTTATGCTGGTGGCAACGTCTATGGCGCGACGAAAGCCTTTGTGCGCCAGTTTAGCCTGAATTTGCGCACGGATTTACACGGCACGGCGGTTCGCGTGACCGACATTGAACCGGGTCTGGTTGGCGGTACCGAGTTTTCCAGCGTCCGTTTCAAAGGCGACGATGAGAAAGCGGGTAAAACCTACGAAAATACCACCGCGCTCACGCCAGAAGACATTACCGAAGCGGTATGGTGGGTGGCCACACTCCCCGCGCATGTGAATATTAATACCGTTGAAATGATGCCTGTTACCCAATCCTTCGCAGGGCTCAGCGTCCACCGTAGCTAAGGGGTTATACCCGGTCTGCGGGCCGGGTAATCCCTGGCAAACGTATCTGCAACCAGAAACATGATCGGTATAGACCGCCACGGAAAAGTGGTAGAGTATCCGGGTCAACCGCCTAAAAAGTAAGAATGAATGACCGTCGAAACGCAGCTTAACCCTACACAGCCTGTCAACCAGCAAATTTACCGTATTCTTCGGCGTGATATCGTGCATTGCCTGATCCCGCCTGGCACGCCGCTATCAGAAAAAGAGGTCTCAACCCGTTTTAACGTTTCGCGTCAACCGGTGCGCGAGGCTTTTATAAAGCTGGCGGAAAATGGGTTGATTCAGATCCGCCCTCAGCGCGGTAGTTATGTGAATAAGATTTCGCTTTCTCAGGTACAGAATGGCTGTTTTGTACGGCAGGCGATCGAATGCGCGGTGGTCCGCCGTGCGGCGGCGATGATCACCGACAACCAGTGCTATCAACTGGCGCAAAACCTGCACCTGCAACATATTGCCATCGAGCGCAAACAGATTGATGATTTTTTCCAGCTTGATGACGATTTCCACCAAAAACTGGCGCAGATCGCCGATTGCCAGTTAGCGTGGGATACCATTGAAAATATCAAAGCGACAATCGACCGGGTTCGCTATATGAGTCTGGATCATGTTTCTCCGCCGGAGATGTTGTTGCGCCAGCACCATGATATTTTCTCCGCGCTGGAAAATCGTGACGGCAATGCGGTTGAGAGCGCCATGACCCAGCATTTGCAGGAAATTAGCGAATCCGTTCAGCTTATCCGTCAGGAAAACAGCGGCTGGTTTAGCGAAGACTAACCCCCTTTAACGTCGGGGTGAGACGCCTTCTCCGCTTTCTCACCCTGCACATTCCCGCCTAAAAAGCCGTGAGCTTGATCAAAAACAAAAAAAATTCGCAACGATAAGCGTATTTATATGTCGCCCGTCATGCGGGGAAACCTGCGGGCTTTGGCAGTAAGTTTGAAAGGAGAAAACACCATGATGACATACGATCGTAACCGTAACGCAATCACTACCGGTAGCCGGGTCATGATAAGCGGCACGGGTCATACCGGGATTATCAAAGCCATTGAGAGCGAAGGTCTGGATGCAGGTCAAATTCGCCGCGGCAAAACGGTGATTGTCGAAGGTTGTGAAGGTAAATTCGCGCCGGTCGAACTGATTCGTCTTGGCATGAACTGATACTACTGGCCGCTAAGAACCGCTCCGGCCTTCCCGGTAGCATAATGCTACCGGGTCTCTGTTGCGCTACTTCAACCGCTCGGCATATTTCGCCACGCTCGCTTTCGCGCCATATGTCAGTAAACTGTCATAGGCTTCTTGCACTTTTTGCGTAAACCGCGCCGCCTGCGGCAAATCGTTGCCGAAAATTTCTGCCATTCCCAGCAGCGCCTTAACACGACTTGCGCCTTCTTCACTGTTTGCCACGGCGCGCTGAATAACCGGCAATAGCGGATCGCTGACGTCGATCGCCTTGCCCTGCTCATCCACGCCGCCAACGTAACGCATCCACCCCGCCACGCCCAGCGCCAGCAAATCAAAATCGCTATGATTAGCAAGATGCCAGCGAACGGAGTCCAGCATACGCTGCGGAAGTTTCTGGCTGCCATCCATCGCAATCTGCCAGGTACGATGACGCAGCGCCGGATTACGGTAACGCGCAATCAACTGATCGGCATAACGCTGTAAATCTACCCCCTGGACTTTCAGCGTGGGCGCCTGCTCGCGTAACATTAACGCCTGCGCGGTCAGACGATAGTTGTCGTCAGCCATGCAGTCATTAATATGCTGATAGCCGGCAAGATACCCCAGATAAGCCAGGAATGAATGACTGCCGTTAAGCATTCGCAGTTTCATCTCTTCAAACGGAACCACGTCGGCGACCAACGTCGCGCCCGCGTTTTCCCACTGCGGACGCCCCGCCACAAACGTATCTTCTATCACCCACTGACGAAACGGTTCGCAGGCGACGCCCGCCGGATCGCGCACGCCGGTCAGTTGTTCGATTTTATCCAGCGTCTCCGGCGTGACCGCAGGGACAATCCGATCAACCATGGTTGACGGAAATGTCACGTTTTGCTCGATCCATATCGCCAGTTCCGCATCCACCTCCCGGGCGTAAGCCGTCACAACCTGACGCGTCACATGCCCATTTTCCGGCATGTTGTCGCAGGACATCACGGTAAATGCCGGTAAGCCTGCGGCTTTACGACGCGCTAACGCTTCGACAATAATACCCGGTGCCGTTAGCGGTTGATGCGGATTTTGCAGGTCGGCGGCAATCATGGGATGTTCCAGCAGAAGTTGGCCCGTGGCTGGCGAATGACAATACCCTTTCTCGGTAATGGTCAGAGACACAATCGCTATTTGCGGTTCGCACATCGCCGCCAGCACACGTTCCAGACCATCAACCTGAACATGCAACGCCGCTTTGACGACGCCCACCACACGCGCCGTCCAGGCTTCCGCCGACATCTCCGCCACGGTATAGAGGTTATCCTGCTGCTTTAGATCGGCAATCTGCTGTTCGCCGCCAATAAGATTAACCTCATAATAGCCCCAGTCGCTATGCTGCTCCGCAGCCAGAATATCTGTATAAACCCCCTGATGCGCGCGATGAAACGCGCCAAAACCGAGATGGACCATCCGCGCCGCCAGCGCCGCGCGATCGTAATCAGGAAGCGTCGCCTTTGCCGATAAAAGCCTGTTTTGCATTTTATAACCTCTATATTCTGAAAGCGGAGCAGTCGCAGGGTAACGCCTGCCCTGGTGCATTTGGATTTACGCTAATTAAACAAAAGTGACCGGACAGCATGGCCGAAACCGCATTAGCGTTCCGGCCATACCGTCGACACGATTTAACTCGTCTGGGTTGCGGAGTGGCGTAACTTCTCTGCCGCTGTCGCTTCCGCCGCATCCTCAGGCAAACTCAGGTCGCGATCTCTGACCTCCGGCATCAACAGCGCAGAAATCAGACCAATACACGAGTAGAGCACCAGCATAATTAAGATGGGCAGCCAGGAATCGGTCATGTTACAAAAGATCCCTGCGAGGACGGGGCCAAAACCGACCGCCACCAGGCCCCCTGCCTCTTTTGAAATCGCCATCCGGGTGAAGCGATTACGCGATCCGAAAATTTCCGCCATGGTGATGTTTTCCAGCGCAAATAATCCCAGCACGGCAAAGTTATGAATAACAATGAGCGCCGCCATAATTACGCCAGGGCTATACGTTTTATCTACCACAATAGACAGCATCGGCCAGGCGAGAATAATCGCGGAGATATTCAATATTATATACGGCAGCCGACGACCGTATTTATCGGACAACCACCCCAAGAGTGGGATAGTGATAAAACCAATTACGGAACTTATCATTAACGCATCGGTTGGGATAGATTTGTTAAATAATAACGTCTGAACTAAATATCCGGCAAGGAAGGTTTGAATAAGCCCAGAATTCCCCGCCTGCCCAAAACGTAAACCGGTGGCCAGCCAGAAAGATTTGCTGGTAAACATCGCGCCCAATGTATTTTCTGACGCAGGCGTTAACGCTGGCGATTTTTCGCCTTCGCTTACTTTTTCGAATACCGGACTTTCTTTCAAATTCATTCGCAGCCAGATCGCGAATATCATGACAACGACGCTCGCCAGGAAAGGAATACGCCATCCCCAGGCGATCAGTTGTTCGCGTTCAAGCGCAAAGAACATCACCGCCCAGATCGCCGTCGCGCTCAACGTACCGCAGTTGGTGCCCATCGCGACCAGCGAGGAAATGATGCCACGCTTTCCTTTCGGCGCATACTCGGCCAGCATAGTACCCGCGCCGGAAATTTCCGCCCCGGCGCCCAGCCCCTGTATAATTCGCAATGTTACCAGTAATACTGGCGCAAAAATGCCGATTTGCGCATACGTCGGCAGTACGCCAATCAGCGTGGTGCAGATCCCCATCATGGTGATGGTAATAAACAATACTTTTTTTCGTCCGATGCGGTCGCCCATTTTACCAAAAACAAAGGCGCCGATGATTCTGGCTATATAACCTGCACCATAGGTGCCCATTGCCAGAATAAGCGCCATCGCGGCAGACTGTTCCGGGAAAAATATCTCATGGAAGACCAGATCCGCGCCTAGTGAATATAACTGAAAATCCATAAATTCAAGCGCGGTGCCTAACCAGCCAGATACGGCAGCGCGCACTAAATCCTGAGTCGATCGTTCATGCTTTATTTGTGTCATATAGGCAATCTCTAAGAGGTAAGATGCGTACCACTTACTCGCAATTATTTATATTATTTCGCAAACGTGAGTAAGACTTTGCAGCATTGACGCTGGTCTTTCTCGAAAAGCTCAATCGCGTCGGTGACATGTTGATAATCAAATGTATGCGTTATCAGCTTATCCGGATCAATAAGCCCTTTATTCAGCCAGTCAATCACGACCGGGAATTTATTGGCATTAAGACGCGATGAATAAATAGCCAGCTCTTTTCCGGTAATACCCTGCTGTACAATCTCACACGGGTCGCTGGAAAATCCCATCAGGACAATGCGTGCCGCAGGCGATGCAAGGGTAATCGCCTCTTGCAGGATAGCGGGATGACAGGCGGCATCGACAATCAAGGTCGGTTTTAGCGCCTTCTGCTGTAGAAATTCCGCCAGTGAATGTTGACCATTATTGAGGGTCCAGTCAGCGCCGCTCTGCTTCGCCATCGCTAAACGCTCTTCAATGCGATCAACGACTATGACGGTTTTAACCTGATAAACCCCTTTCAGCGCCTGTACGGTCGTCAGTCCCATCGGGCCTGCGCCATAGATAAGCGCCACGTCCTGTTCGGTTGGATTCACCTGCCCCGTCACATTTGCCGCAATGGTAAACGGCTCAACCATGACGGCATGATGGTCTGCGATGTTGTCCGGTATGCGATGAGCATTACGGGCCGGCGCCACCGCATACTCGCTGAAACCGCCGTCACGATGCACGCCCAGCACCACCAGCGAGGTACACACATTGGGTTTACCGACTGAACAAGGGTAACAATGCCCGCAACTGATCACCGGATCGACGGATACCCGTTCTCCTATCCGGTCGCGATTGACGTTGTCGCCTACCGCGTCGATGACACCGAAAAATTCATGGCCTATGACACGGGGATATTTTGCAAAGGGATTATGTCCCCGATAAATATGACTGTCGGAACCGCAGATACCCGCCAGTTTCACTTTAATACGAACTTCACCCGGCGCAGGCTGCGGAAGCGCGCGCGTTTCGATAGTTAATGTATTCGGTTTTTCGATTACGATGCTTTTCATTTTTCGCTCCTTACCAGTTCCACAGTGTGCCGTCTTCCAGGCGGGCCACCGGCAAATAGGCTGGATCGTACGGATATTTCGCCGCCAGTTTTTCATCGAACTCAATGCCCAGTCCTGGCTTGTCGCCCGGATGCATATAGCCGCCCTCGAACGTCCAGTTATGCGGGAAAACCTCCAGCATCTGTTCGGAGTAGCCCATATACTCCTGTACGCCAAAGTTAGGCACCCACAGGTCGAAATGTAATGCAGCGGCCATACAAACCGGCGACAGATCGGACGGCCCATGCGAACCGGTACGCACCTGGTAGAGCGAGGCAAAATCGGCAATGCGGCGCATCCCGGTAATACCACCAGCATGGGTAAGCGTGGTGCGGATATAGTCAATCAATTGCTCTTCAATGAGCTGTTTGCAATCCCAGATACTGTTAAAGACTTCGCCTACCGCAATCGGCGTGACCGTATGCTGGCGGATGAGGCGGAAGCACGCCTGATTTTCAGCCGGCGTCGGATCTTCCATCCAGAACAAACGATAGTCTTCAATACATTTGCCAAAGCGGGCAGCCTCAATAGGCGTCAGTCGGTGATGCATATCGTGCAGAAGATGTTCATTAAAACCGAACGTATTACGCACGGCGTCAAACAGCTTTGGCGTAAAATCGAGATACTTTTCCGTTGACCACAACTGTTCTTCCGGCCACTGGCCTTTTGTCGCAGGCTCATAGGCCAGCCCCTTGCCTTTCGCCATGCCGTAGGTGGTTTTCATCCCCGGAACGCCGCACTGCACGCGGATTGCTTTGAACCCTTGCTCTTTATGACGCGCGTAGTCTTCCAGCACATCGTCGATGGTGTGGCCTGTGGTATGGCAATACACCATGACGCCTTCACGCGAAGCGCCGCCGAGTAACTGATACAACGGCATATTGGCGGCTTTGGCTTTAATATCCCATAGCGCCATATCAACCGCGGAAATGGCGGACATGGTGACAGGGCCACGGCGCCAGTACGCGCCTTTGTAGAAGAACTGCCAGATATCTTCGATGCGGCGAGCATCCCGCCCGATGAGCTGTGGGCACAGGTGATCGGTAAGGTACGAGGCCACCGGGAGCTCGCGTCCGTTCAGGGTGGCATCCCCCAGACCGGTGATCCCGTCTTCCGTGGTTATCTTTAAGGTGACGAAGTTACGCCCTGGACACGTAACAAAAACTTCAGCCCCTACAATCTTCATGTTTATTCCTTACATCGCATTATGGGATGCAGGAAATTTACCCAACTGAGCTACTACCATACAAGTATATTGATGTAAAAAGCGCTGCCAGATCACAAAATGTTCTGGTCGCGCGGCAATGTTACGTACGTCCCCATCCGACGACGATAATCAGCATTCCACACAGCGCGATCAGCGCGCCGCACCAGTCATAAACCGTGAGCCGGACGCCATCGACAACACGTAACCACAGGAGCGCAGTACAGACATATACCCCACCGTAAGCCGCATAAACCCGCCCACTCGCCGCCGGATGCAAGGTCAAAAGCCAGACGAATAACGCAAGTGACGCAGCGGCGGGCAGAAGCCACCACACGCTGGCGCCGCGCTTAAGCCATAGCCAGGGAAGAAAACATCCAATGATTTCACAGAGAGCGGTGACAAAGAAAAGCAGAGTCGTCTTTAGCATGAGATTCATTTGGTTACGAAATGATAAGTGATAATACAACAGAATATCGTTACGGTTATCCGGCCATTCTTGTGTATATGCCAGGCATAAGGATTGGTGTAGAATTTACAGGTGGTTTACCGCTTTTTCCCCTCTAATGAAAGGATGTTGTGATGAACAATACGCTGAGCAAACGCCTGTGCCTGACGGCAATGCTTACGTTGGCGGCCGTTGTATATACTACTTCCGCATTCGCTGAAACCAGTAAACTGGTGATTGAATCGGGAGATAGCGCACAAAGTCGTCAGGAAGCGGCGATGGAAAAGGAACAATGGAACGAC
Source organism: Salmonella sp. 2020_1459 (assembly GCF_043847915.1). Lineage (NCBI taxonomy): Bacteria > Pseudomonadati > Pseudomonadota > Gammaproteobacteria > Enterobacterales > Enterobacteriaceae > Salmonella > Salmonella sp. 2020_1459. The sequence goes on from NZ_JBCMFA010000001.1 coordinate 432,052, forward strand.
ACTCGCAGTCTGCGTCAGAAAGTGAATACCCGCGCAGAAAAAGAGTGGGACAAAGCCGATGCCGCCTTTGATAACCGCGATAAATGCGAGCAAAGTGCCAACATCAACGCCTATTGGGAGCCCAATACGCTGCGGTGTCTGGATCGTCGTACAGGTCGCGTTATTACGCCCTGATGCAGGATAACTAAAAGGAAGTGTAAGGATACAGTATGACAAGTGACTACAAGGTCAGACTGCGCCCGCTTGAGCGTGAAGATTTACGATTTGTCCACCAGCTTGATAATAATGCCAGCGTTATGCGTTACTGGTTTGAGGAGCCGTATGAGGCTTTTGTCGAACTGTCGGATCTCTACGACAAACACATCCACGACCAAAGCGAACGGCGCTTTGTCGTCGAATGCGATGGTGAAAACGCCGGGCTGGTAGAACTGGTGGAAATTAACCATGTGCATCGGCGGGCGGAATTTCAGATTATTATCTCGCCGGAGTACCAGGGAAAAGGCCTGGCGTCACGCGCGGCCAAACTGGCGATGGATTACGGATTTACCGTACTCAATCTCTATAAATTGTATTTGATCGTCGATAAAGAGAATGAAAAAGCGATTCACATCTACCGTAAACTCGGGTTTAGAGTAGAAGGCGAGCTGATTCATGAGTTCTTCATTAACGGCGAATACCGTAACACCATCCGCATGTGTATCTTCCAGCAGCAGTATCTGGATGAACATAAAACGTCCGGTTCTACGCTCCTGAAACCCACCGCGCAGTAAACGCGGCGCGGTAGTCACGGAGAGTCGCACCGCGCCCGGTTTAGTAGTAATCGATACGATTTTTAATGGTGTAATGGTGGGACACTGCCGGCTTAACGCTCTCATCGACGATAACAAGCCGGCAGTCAACAGGGTTCGCGTACGCATCATATTCGCAGCTCTGTGTGACGTTGCCGACCTGTCGATCATCCACCCGGCTGACTGCCGTGTAATCCAGCTTTTTACGCGGGTCCGCGGAGGGTTTTGCCGTCACAGAGAGCGTATTCTGCGAGTTTATGGTTGTCTTACCTAACGGATAGCCTTCGCTATCATAGCGGTACTCGACCTTCATCTCTTTGCCCGTCGCCGATACCACAAAACCGTTGTCGTCCGTTTCCCAGGTCACGCCCGCCGAAGGCAACGCCGCCAGCTGGCACTTCCCCTGTAACTGCACCTTTTTTTCCAGCGTCTGAGCATCCCGGTAATAATTGGCATCCAGCACGAGCGCCAGCCCCGTATTATTCTCCAGATCGTGTAACTCAAGCGTATCAAAGCAGCCTTCCTGTGAAAGCGTACCGGTGACCTGCTTCGCCACTTCGCCATTCTCACTCATCAATGTCTGGCTGAAATCCTTTACCGGACCACGTAATGGATCAAAATCAAATTCGTTCGAAAAACTGGCCATTTCTGGCGTAAAAGACTCAAGGGATTTCGGGTTATCACAACCTGCCAGTATCATGCACAATAACGTCAGTAAAAGGGGTTTCTTCACACGTATCACCAGGATGAAAAGATATTTATCATCATATTAGCAAATACAGTTATTTACACGAAAAATGCTAAGCTTAGAACATCGTCTTAATCACAGGAGTTCATGATGAAAATCGCAACTGCAATAGCCGCTCTGGCGTTAGTTAGCGCCCCCTCGCTGGTAATGGCGGCACCGGGATCGTGCGAGAGAGTAAAAAGCGATATCGAACAACGTATCATCAATAACGGCGTGCCGGCGGATAATTTTACGCTCACTATCGTTCCTAACGACCAGGCCGATCAGCCGGACTCACAGGTGGTGGGCCATTGCGCGAACGACACGCATAAAATTCTTTATACCCGCACCAGCAGCGGCAATGCGCCAGCCAATACCTCTCCCGCTCAGGACGGTTCATCCGCCGAACCGCAATAACCTCCTCCTGCCCTCCGGGTCCGGAGGGTAACGCTCTTTGACATGGATTAATAATCCTTACTCCCAAAGGGGTAAACTCATTACATCATTAGCATGTTAATAATTTCGTTATAGTTATCAATATATAGCGAAATAATAACGACAATGGAGTGAGTGATGCCCGGAGAAAAGCAACAAACAGGCGTTAGCCGCAGGACGTTAGTGAAATCAGCGGCGCTTGGCTCACTGGCGCTGGCTGCCGGAGGCGTATCTTTACCGTTTGGGATGCGTACCGCGACCGCGGCGGTGCAGCAGGCCATGCGCAACGAAGAAGATAAAATCGTCTGGGGCGCCTGTTCGGTCAACTGCGGCAGTCGCTGCGCCCTGCGTCTGCATGTAAAAGATAATGAAGTCTGGTGGGTTGAAACTGATAACACTGGCGACGATGTCTACGGCAATCATCAGGTTCGCGCCTGTCTGCGGGGCCGTTCAATCCGTCGGCGCATTAACCATCCGGATCGCCTTAACTATCCCATGAAACGCGTTGGCCGCCGCGGCGAAGGCAAATTTGAACGCATTAGCTGGCAGGAAGCACTGGACACCATTAGCGCCAGCCTGAAAAAGACCGTAGAGACCTACGGCAATGAAGCCGTTTATATCCACTATTCATCCGGCATCGTAGGCGGCAACATAACCCGCTCGTCGCCTGCCGCCTCGCCGGTGAAGCGTTTGATGAACTGCTACGGCGGTTCGTTGAATCAATACGGCTCATACAGTACCGCGCAAATTTCTTGCGCCATGCCCTACACCTATGGCTCCAACGACGGCAACAGCACGTCTGATATCGAAAACAGTAAACTGGTGGTCATGTTCGGCAATAATCCGGCTGAAACACGCATGAGCGGCGGCGGCATTACCTGGTTTCTGGAGCAAGCGCGTGAACGCTCAAATGCGCGCATGATCGTGATAGATCCGCGCTATACCGATACCGCTGCCGGACGTGAAGACGAGTGGATACCGATTCGCCCCGGCACCGACGCCGCGCTGGTGGCGGGAATTGCCTGGGTATTAATTAACGAAAATCTCGTTGACCAGCCTTTTCTCGACAACTATTGCATCGGCTACGATGAAAAGACCCTTCCGGCTGACGCGCCCCCCAATGGCCATTATAAGGCTTATATTTTGGGCCAGGGCGAGGACGGTATCGCCAAAACGCCGCAGTGGGCATCACACATTACCGGCATCCCCGCCGATCGGATTATCAAACTGGCGCGCGAGATAGGCAGCGTCAAGCCGGCCTACATCTGTCAGGGTTGGGGCCCACAGCGTCAGGCGAACGGCGAACAAACCGCTCGCGCCATCGCCATGTTACCGATTCTGACCGGCAACGTCGGCATTCATGGCGGTAATAGCGGCGCACGCGAATCCACTTACACCATTACCATTGAACGTCTGCCGGTCCTGGAGAATCCCGTTAAAACCGCCATCTCCTGCTTTAGCTGGACGGACGCCATTGCGCGCGGCCCGGAAATGACCGCCCTGCGCGACGGCGTACGCGGCAAAGATAAGCTGGATGTCCCGATCAAATTTCTATGGAACTACGCTGGCAACACCCTGATTAATCAGCATTCGGATATTAATAAAACCCATGAAATTCTTCAGGATGAAGCGAAATGCGAAATGATTGTGGTCATCGACAACTTTATGACCTCTTCCGCGAAGTACGCTGATATTTTACTGCCGGATCTCATGACCGTCGAACAGGAGGATATCATCCCCAATGATTACGCCGGCAATATGGGATATCTGATTTTTATCCAACCGGCGACGACGCCTAAGTTCGAGCGCAAGCCCATCCACTGGGTACTCAGCGAAATCGCCAGACGCCTCGGCGACGATGTGTATCAGCGGTTTACCGAAGGCCGTACCCAGGCGCAATGGCTGCAATATCTGTACGCCAAAATGCAGGCAAGAGATCCGGCATTGCCCGCGTATGACGATCTGAAAAAAATGGGCATCTATAAACGCAAAGATCCCAACGGCCACTTTGTCGCCTATAAAAAATTTCGTGAAGATCCGCAGGCCAATCCGTTAAAAACGCCGTCCGGTAAAATCGAAATCTACTCGAGCCAACTCGCTCACATCGCCAGTACCTGGGAGCTGGCGGAAGGCGACGTGATAAGCCCACTGCCGATTTATACCCCTACTTTTGAAGGATGGGACGATCCGAAGCGGAGCACCTTCCCGCTACAGCTGTTTGGCTTTCACTATAAATCCCGTACCCATTCAAGCTACGGCAATATTGATGTTCTGCAGGCCGCCTGTCGCCAGGAGGTGTGGATAAATCCGCTTGATGCGCAAAAACGCGGTATCGCGAATGGCGATAAGGTTCGCGTCTTTAACGATCGTGGAGAGGTGCGTCTACCCGCCAAAGTCACGCCGCGTATTCTGCCGGGCGTCAGCGCGATGGGTCAGGGCGCATGGCATAATGCGGATATGGCTGGCGATAAAATCGACCATGGCGCCTGCATCAATACGCTCACGACGCTGCGTCCTTCCCCCCTGGCAAAAGGGAATCCTCAACATACAAATCTGGTGGAAATCGAAAAAATCTAAGCCGCCTGCTCCGGGACGTTTTTACGCGCCCGGCGCTCCCCGTTTTGCGAACACAACGACATTTAAAACTCTTTTTTGGATGAGCATAGTGAGCTGTTATGAAAATCACCAACCCTGAGGCATTAATGGCGGCCAGTATCAGCCGACGAAGCCTGGTGAAAACCTCCGCTATCGGTAGCCTTGCGCTTGCCAGTAGCGCTTTCACCCTTCCGTTCTCCCGCATCGCACACGCCGCAGCAGACCTCGCATCCGGCAATGTGGCAGAAAAAGCGGTCTGGAGTTCATGTACCGTTAACTGCGGCAGCCGCTGCCTGCTGCGCCTGCACGTAAAAGATGACACCGTATATTGGGTTGAATCAGATACCACGGGCAACGATGAATATGGCAACCATCAGGTACGCGCCTGCCTGCGCGGTCGTTCTATTCGTCGCCGGATGAATCATCCCGATCGCCTGAAATATCCGATGAAACGCGTTGGTAAACGAGGAGAAGGCAAATTCGAACGTATCAGTTGGGATGAAGCGTTGGATACCATCGGCGATAACCTGAAACGTATCCTCAAGGATTACGGCAACGAAGCGGTACATGTCCTTTACGGTACCGGCGTGGACGGCGGCAATATTACCAATTCTAACGTACCGTATCGCCTGATGAACGCCTGCGGCGGCTATCTCAGCCGTTACGGTAGCTACAGCACCGCCCAAATCAGCGCGGCCATGAGCTATATGTTCGGCGGCAACGACGGCAATAGTCCGGATGATATCGCCAATACAAAACTGGTGGTGATGTTTGGCAATAACCCCGCGGAAACACGTATGAGCGGCGGCGGCGTGACATACTATGTCGAACAGGCGCGCGAACGCTCCAACGCCCGGATGATCGTCATTGACCCGCGTTATAACGACACTGCCGCCGGCCGCGAAGACGAGTGGCTGCCGATTCGCCCGGGTACCGATGGCGCGCTGGCGGCGGCAATCGCCTGGGTGCTGATTACCGAAGATCTTATTGATAAACCGTTTCTGGATAAATACTGCATCGGCTACGACGAAACCACTCTGCCCGCCTCGGCCCCGCGTAACGCGCACTATAAAGCCTATATTTTGGGTCAGGGCGACGACGGTATTGCTAAAACGCCGCAATGGGCCGCGCAGATTACCAGTATTCCGGCGGAAAAAATCATTCAACTGGCGCGGGAAATCGGCTCGGCGAAACCGGCTTACATTTGCCAGGGCTGGGGACCGCAACGCCACTCTAACGGGGAGCAGACCGCACGCGCAATCGCCATGCTGTCTGTACTCACCGGTAACGTCGGCATAAATGGCGGTAATTCCGGCGTGCGCGAAGGCACCTGGGATCTGGGCGTCGAATGGTTTTCTATGCTGGAGAACCCGGTAAAAACCCAGATTTCGGTCTTTACCTGGACCGACGCTATCGATCATGGCGCGGAAATGACCGCCACACGCGACGGCGTGCGGGGAAAAGACAAGCTCGACGTGCCGATCAAATTTTTGTGGTGCTACGCCAGTAATACGCTGATCAATCAGCATGGCGATATCGCCCACACCCACGAGGTGCTTCAGGACGACAGTAAATGTGAAATGATCGTCGGCATCGAGCACTTTATGACCGCGTCGGCAAAATATTGCGACATTCTGCTGCCTGATTTAATGCCGACCGAGCAGGAAGATCTGATTTCCCACGAATCCGCAGGCAATATGGGCTATGTCATTCTTGGTCAGCCCGCCACCTCGCCGAAATTTGAAAGAAAGCCCATTTACTGGACGCTCAGTGAAGTGGCTAAACGGCTTGGTCCGGACGTATACCAGACCTTCACAGAGGGCCGCACGCAGCATGAGTGGGTCAAATACCTACACGCAAAAACCAAAGCGCGCAACCCGGAAATGCCGGATTACGAAGAGATGAAACAGACAGGGATTTTCAAGAAAAAATGCCCGGAGGAGCACTACGTCGCTTTCCGCGCCTTCCGCGAAGACCCTGCCGCCAACCCACTGAAAACGCCGTCCGGTAAAATCGAAATCTATTCCGAGCGTCTGGCAACCCTCGCCGACACGTGGGAGCTGAAGAAAGATGAGATTATCCATCCTTTACCCGCCTATACGCCAGGCTTTGACGGTTGGAACGATCCGCTTCGTCAGCGCTACCCGCTACAGCTAACCGGCTTCCACTATAAAGCGCGTACCCACTCCAGCTACGGCAATATCGACGTCCTGCAACAGGCATGTCCGCAGGAGATCTGGATCAACCCGATTGATGCGCAAGCGCGCGGCATTCAGCACGGCGACACCGTGCGGGTCTTTAACCAGAACGGAGAGATGCTCATTCCGGCAAAAGTCACGCCGCGCATATTGCCTGGCGTCACCGCTATCGGCCAGGGCGCCTGGTTAAATGCCGACATGTTTGGCGACAAAGTCGATCGCGGCGGCTCCATTAACATTCTGACGTCGCACCGGCCTTCCCCACTGGCGAAAGGTAATCCGTCACACAGTAATCTTGTTCAGGTTGAAAAGGCGTAAGGAGTAACCGATGACAACCCAGTATGGATTTTTTATTGATTCCAGTCGTTGCACCGGTTGCAAAACCTGCGAACTGGCCTGCAAGGACTACAAAGATCTCACTCCCGACGTCAGTTTCCGGCGGATATATGAATACGCGGGCGGCGACTGGCAGGAAGATAACGGCGTCTGGCACCAGAACGTCTTTGCCTATTATCTCTCCATTTCATGCAACCACTGCGAAGACCCGGCCTGTACCAAAGTCTGCCCGAGCGGCGCGATGCACAAGCGCGATGACGGTTTTGTGGTGGTGAACGAAGAGGTCTGTATCGGCTGCCGCTACTGCCACATGGCCTGCCCGTACGGCGCGCCGCAGTACAACGCCGCCAAAGGTCATATGACCAAGTGCGACGGCTGTTATGACCGGGTGGCGGAAGGCAAGAAACCGATCTGCGTCGAATCCTGTCCGCTGCGGGCGCTGGACTTTGGCCCGATAGACGAACTGCGTAAAAAACACGGAGAGCTGGCTGCCGTCGCGCCGTTGCCGCGCGCGCATTTCACGAAGCCGAATATTGTGATTAAACCCAACGCCAACAGCCGCCCGACCGGGGACATTACCGGTTATCTGGCCAATCCGAAGGAGGTATAAGATGGGAAGTGGATGGCATGAATGGCCGCTGGTCCTGTTTACGGTGCTGGGTCAATGTGTGGCCGGGGCGCTGATCGTGAGTGGATATGGCTGGTTAACCACGAAAGACGATGTGGCAAAACAACGCATCGTGCGCAGCATGTTTTTTCTGTGGCTGGTGATGGGACTGGGATTCCTCGCGTCGATTATGCATCTCGGCTCGCCGATGCGCGCGTTTAACTCGCTTAACCGCGTAGGCGCTTCCGCACTGAGTAATGAAATCGCCGCAGGATCGGTGTTCTTTGCCGTAGGCGGCATCTGGTGGCTGGTGGCGGTACTCGGTAAAATGCCCCCGGCGCTGGGTAAAGTGTGGCTGCTGGTCAGTATGGCGCTCGGCGTTGCATTCATCTGGGCAATGACGCTCGTTTATCAGATAGATACCGTGCCAACCTGGTATAATGGCTACACCACGCTGGCCTTTTTCCTCACGGCATTCCTGTGCGGCCCGGTGTTTGCGGCGTTACTGCTACGCATCGCGCGCGTCCCATTTTGCAGCGTGACGTTTGCCAGTATTAGCGGCCTGGCATTGGTGGTGTGCGTGACGGTCATCGTACTACAAGGACTGTCTCTCTCAACCATTCACAGTTCCGTGCAACAGGCCAGCCATCTCGCACCGGATTACGGTATGCTACAGGTCTGGCGCATTGTCTTGCTTGCTGCCGGATTAGGCTGCTGGCTATGTCCGCTAATCCGTCGCCGCGAACCGCATACCGTTGGTTTGCTGCTCGGTGTCGTGCTGGTGCTGGCAGGCGAAATTATTGGCCGCGGACTTTTTTATGGCCTGCATATGACCGTAGGTATGGCCGTCGCAGGTTAATTTATGCGTGCGGGGCGACCCGCACCTTTCGGGATTGTTTGAATGACCACTTTTTTACAACGTGATGATTTTGCAGTAACGGCGCGTGTTCTTGGCGCGTTGTTTTATTATTCGCCGGAAAGCCACGAAACCGCTCCTCTGGTTCAGGCGCTATTAACCGACGACTGGCAGGCGCAGTGGCCGCTTGATGCCGAGGCGCTTGCGCCTGTGGCGGCTATGTTTAAGACCCACAGCGAAGAGTCGTTGCCACAGGCCTGGCAGCGCCTGTTTATCGGCCCTTACGCTCTGCCGTCTCCGCCGTGGGGTTCCGTCTGGCTGGATCGTGAGAGCGTATTATTTGGTGATTCTACGCTGGCGCTACGTCAGTGGATGCGCGAAAACGGGATTCAGTTTGAAATGCAGCAAAACGAGCCAGAAGATCATTTTGGGTCGCTGTTGCTGCTGGCGGCCTGGCTTGCCGAGAATGGCCGTCATCATGAATGCGAACAACTCCTGGCCTGGCATCTGTTTCCGTGGTCGTCCCGCTTTCTGGACGTATTTATCGATCATGCCGGGCATCCGTTTTATCAGGCGTTGGGGCAACTGGCGCGTCTGACTCTGGCGCAATGGCAAGCTCAACTCATTATTCCCGTCGCTGTAAAACCGTTATTCCGTTAATCCCCACAAAAGGCAGGATTTTACCTGCCTTTTCTCCCATTGTGGCCTATTTTTATCTACAAAAAGTGACAACGTCACACTACGCTTCTATTTTTAAGATAATTCTTTATCGTGAATGTTCACGCTAAGCCGCATAAGGGCAAAACATAATTGTTAATAGATGTTTAACAGTGTTAAACATCACGCTCCGCTGGAATCCTTCCCGACCTGTTGCTATAGCTCAAAGCACCCTGCCGGAACATGGCATAACAACACGCGACTCTTAACGTCGCCATAACACATGCAAACAGGGAGACACACCGCAATGCACACCCACACCCTAAAACGCGTACTTGGGTTCACTATCGTCATTCTGCTGTTACTGGCGCTGTTTATCTGGGGAATCGGTCTGGAGACGCTGAAAGCGCGTCAGGTCGATCTGCTGTATCTTGGACAACGGCATTTGATGCTGGTCTTTACGTCCATGTTTTTTGCTTTACTGGTCGGTATCCCGAGTGGGATTTTACTCAGCCGTCCTGCGGCAAAAGGATTTGCTGAATATGTCATGCAAATCTTTAATGTTGGTAATACCTTGCCGCCGCTGGCCGTCCTGGCCTTAGCGATGGTGATTATCGGGATCGGCGATACGCCCGCCATTGTCGCGCTATTTCTGGCTTCTCTTCTGCCTATCGTCCGCAATACCTATGCGGGCCTCTGTTCCGTTCCCGCCTCACTGATTGAAGCGGCGAACGGGATTGGGATGACAAAATGGCAGCGGCTTCGTCAGGTAGAGCTACCTAATGCGTGGCCAGTGATGCTGTCCGGTATTCGCATCGCGACCGCCATCAATGTCGGCACCGCGCCGCTGGCCTTTCTGATCGGCGCCAGCAGCTACGGCGAGCTGATTTTCCCGGGAATTTATCTCAACGATTTTCCGACGTTGATCCTCGGCGCAACGGCCACGGCGTTATTCGCGCTGATTCTTGACACTCTGCTTGCCTGGTTTGGGCGACGCCTTAGCCCTCATACCGTCTGAACGCATAAATAACAATAAGGAGCGTTAAATGAGATTCAAAAAACACCTGTTGGGATGGCTTGCCGCAACGCTGTTGTTCAGTAGCCAGACGCAGGCCGCGCCGCTGGTTCTCGCCACCAAAAGCTTTACCGAGCAGCATATTCTTTCCGCAATGACCGTTCAGTATTTGCAGAAGAAAGGCTTTCAGGTTCAGCCGCAAACCAATATCGCCGCGGTGATTTCACGTAATGCGATGGTGAATAAACAAATTGATATTACCTGGGAATACACCGGTACATCGCTGATTATTTTCAACCGTATCGACAAGCGCATGAGTCCACAGGAAACCTACGACACGGTAAAACGCCTGGATGCGAAGCTGGGCCTGGTATGGCTCAAACCGGCTGACATGAACAATACTTACGCGTTCGCGATGCAACGCAAACGCGCCGAGTCGGAAAATATCACCACCATCTCGCAAATGGTGGCAAAAATCGAACAAGTCCGGCAGAACGATCCTGACCACAACTGGATGCTCGGCCTCGATCTGGAATTTGCCGGGCGCAGCGACGGGATGAAGCCCCTTCAGCAAGCCTACCAGATGCAGCTCGATCGCCCGCAAATACGACAGATGGACCCAGGGCTGGTCTATAACGCCGTTCGGGATGGGCTGGTTGACGCCGGGCTGGTCTATACCACCGACGGACGGGTGAAAGGGTTTGATCTGAAAGTGCTGGAAGATGATAAAGGCTTCTTTCCAAGTTACGCTGTCACGCCCGTGGTGCGTAAAGAGGTGCTGGAAGCCAATCCTGGCCTTGATGACGCCTTAAACACCCTTTCCGGCCTGCTCAATAACGATGTGATATCGACCCTAAACGCCCAGGTCGATATCGAGCATCGCACGCCGCAACAGGTAGCCCATCAATTTTTGCAGGACAAAGGTCTGCTGTAAGGAGCGCCTATGGATACGATACATTATATGCTGGATAACGCAGGCTATCTCGCCAGCCTTACCTTTCAGCATCTCTGGCTGGTCGCGCTGGCCGTCGGTCTGGCGATTATCATCGGCGTACCGTTAGGCGTTTTGATTGTACGCCACAAATGGCTGGCAACGCCGGTATTGGGCGCCGCCACGCTACTTCTTACCATTCCGTCTATCGCGCTGTTTGGGTTAATGATTCCGCTCTTTTCGCTGATCGGGCATGGTATTGGCGTTCTGCCCGCTGTGACGGCCGTTTTTCTCTACTCTTTACTGCCGATTGTCCGGAATACCCATACTGCGCTTGATAGTTTGCCGCCCGGTCTGCGTGAAGCGGGACGCGGCATCGGTATGACTTTCTGGCAACGGCTGCGCTGGGTCGAAATCCCAATGGCCCTACCGGTTATTTTCGGGGGTATCCGCACCGCGGTAGTGATGAATATCGGCGTGATGGCGATTGCCGCGGTGATCGGCGCTGGCGGTCTGGGGCTGCTACTGTTAAACGGCATTAGCGGCAGCGATATTCGCATGTTAATTGCCGGCGCGCTGATGATCTGTCTACTGGCGATTGTGCTTGACTGGCTGTTGCATCGTCTGCAAGTCGTACTGACACCTAAGGGGATACGATAATGATAAAACTGGAAAATCTCACCAAACAATTTGTACAGAAAAAGGGTCAGCCGCTAAAAGCCGTCGACAACGTCAACCTGAACGTGCCGGAAGGCGAAATGTGCGTCTTACTCGGTCCCTCCGGCTGCGGCAAAACCACCACGTTAAAGATGATCAACCGGCTGATCGCGCCCAGCAGCGGTAATATTCTTATCAACGGCGAGAATACCAACGATATGGATACGGTAACGCTACGCCGCAATATCGGGTATGTTATCCAACAAATCGGCCTGTTTCCTAATATGACGATTGAAGAAAATATTACCGTTGTGCCGCGCATGTTGGGTTGGGACAAAGCGCGCTGCAAGCAACGCGCCGAAGAGTTGATGGACATGGTGGCGCTGGATGCCAGAAAATTTCTGCATCGCTATCCAAAGGAGATGTCCGGGGGACAGCAGCAGCGCATTGGCGTGATCCGCGCTCTGGCCGCCGATCCGCCGGTACTGCTGATGGATGAGCCCTTCGGCGCGGTGGACCCCATTAACCGCGAAGTGATCCAGAACCAGTTTCTGGATATGCAGCGTAAGCTAAAAAAGACCGTGATGCTGGTCAGCCATGATATCGACGAAGCGCTAAAACTCGGCGACCGTATCGCCGTGTTCCGTCAGGGGCGAATTGTACAGTGCGCCAGTCCTGATGAACTGCTGGCCAAACCGGCTAACGAGTTTGTCGGGTCGTTTGTCGGTCAGGACAGAACGTTAAAGCGTTTGCTACTGGTCTCCGCGGGCGATGTGACCGACCAACAGCCAACCATTACCGCGCGGCCTTCCATGCCGTTAAGCGAGGCGTTCGGCATTATGGATGATCACGATATTCGCGCCATTACCGTCATTGACAACGACGGTAAGCCACTGGGATTTGTGAAGCGCCGGGAGGCTCGGAACGCCAGCGGAATCTGCGCCGATATCACCCATCCTTTCCGTATTACGGGCAAAGCGGAAGATAATCTGCGTATTGTGCTGTCCAGATTGTACGAAAGTAATACCAGCTGGATGCCGATCGTTGATGAAGACGGACGCTATAACGGTGAAATCTCTCAGGATTACATCGCCGATTATCTCAGCTCAGGCCGCACGCGTCGGGCGCTAAATATTCACGAAAACAGCTAACGCTGCCGCCGGATGGCCTCTCGCTATCCGGCAATATCATTATTGTACGCAATATTATATCGCACATAGTGCTTTTGCGTCTGACGCCATTTCCCCGCAGAATAGGCTATCCTGAAACTCCCTGTTTACCCGCTCATGCATCGTTTACACGCTTACCCGGATCTGCGCGCGATGTTTCGTCGCCTGCTGATCGCTACGCTCATCGGTATTCTCGCGGCGCTGGCTGTCGCCGCCTTCCGTCATGCGATGCAATTGCTGGAGTGGATTTTCCTGAGTAATGACACCGGCAGTCTGGTGAATGCGGCTGAGGGGCTTTCGCCCTGGCGACGGCTGATTACGCCGGCGCTTGGCGGCCTGGCCGCTGGTCTGTTGCTGTGGGGGTGGCAAAAAATGAACCAACAGCGCCCCCATGCGCCCACTGACTATATGGAAGCATTGCAAACCGACGGGCAATTTGACGTTGGCGCCAGTCTGGTGAAATCGCTGGCCTCGCTGCTGGTCGTGGTCAGCGGCAGCGCAATTGGTCGCGAAGGCGCAATGATCCTCCTCGCCTCGCTGGCGGCATCCAGCTTTGCCCGACGCTTCACGCCGCGTGAGGAATGGAAATTATGGATCGCCAGCGGCGCCGCTGCGGGCATGGCGGGCGCTTACCATGCGCCGCTGGCGGGCAGCCTGTTTATCGCGGAAATCCTGTTCGGTACCTTAATGCTGGCTTCCCTCGGCCCGGTTGTCGTTTCCGCCGTCGTCGCCCTACTAACCACCCATGTATTAAACGGTAGCGATTCACTACTCTATACCGTACATCTGACCGTTGATCTCCACGCGCGGGAGTACGTCATGATAGTCAGTACCGGCCTGGTCGCCGGTCTGTGCGGTCCGTTGCTGATGTGGCTGATGACGGCCAGCCATAATAGTTTCTTACGCTTAAAATTGTCCCCGCCCTGGCAACTGGCGCTGGGCGGGCTTATTGTCGGATTACTGTCGTTACTCACGCCCACGGTATGGGGAAACGGCTATAGCGTCGTACAATCATTTTTGCTCTCTCCGCCGCTATTCTCGCTGATTGGCGGAATTTTTGTGTGCAAAATCCTGGCGGTGCTCGCCAGCAGCGGGTCTGGCGCGCCGGGCGGCGTCTTTACGCCAACATTATTTGTCGGATTATCAATTGGAATGTTTCTGGGTCGGATATGGGGATTCTGGCTGCCAGGCTCGGATGAAATAGCAATTTTATTGGGGCTGGCGGGTATGGCGACGCTACTGGCGGCGACAACCCATGCGCCGATAATGTCCACCCTGATGATTTGTGAAATGACCGGCGAGTATCAGTTACTCCCCGGTCTGCTGATTGCCTGTGTAGTCGCGTCAGTGCTCTCGCGAACGTTACGCCATGATTCTATCTACCGCCAGCACGCTGCCGAGCATTGACAAACGAATATACTGCCCCAGCTCACGCTGCTCGGCGCGCGGCAGGTACGGCAACTCGCCAATCAGCGGCGCTGGCAGTTTTTTCCCAAGCACATCAATAATTTCAGCATAATGCGCCAGGCCAGGATTGATACGATTCGCCACCCAGCCAATTAATGGCAGTCCATCGTTAGCGACAGCTTGCGCAGTCAGTAGCGCATGATTAATGCACCCCTCCTGAATCCCTACCACCATCAATACCGGTAACTGTTCCTGTACCACCCATTCGGACAATGGACGTAAATCATTCATCAAACTACGCCAGCCGCCAGTACCCTCCACAACCACGTGGTCCACTTTATCGCTCAGGCTCGCCAGACCGTTGGACAGCAAGGTGTAATTTATAGGACAGCTATGCGCGACGCTGCTTTCTTCTTCGCTTAACGCGATCGGATTAATCGCCTCATACGGCAACTCCAGCGAAGAGACGCTTTGCAATACCAGCGCGTCTTTGTTGCGCATCCCTTCTGCAGTCTCTTTGCTCCCTTTAGCGACAGGTTTATACCCTGCAACGCTCTTACCACCCGACGCTAACGCTTGTAGTAATGCGCGGGAAACCACCGTCTTCCCAACAGAAGTGTCTGTACCTGTAATAAAGAAACGCTTCAGCATCACTAACTCCACCGTTATGCTTCGAAAATATAAGCCAGGAAAATAATACAGTGGAGAAAGTCTAAGATATGGCAAGGGCAATCAGCTTGAGTTAGCGCAAATTTTTGTACAACAGTTAAAAAATGTTAACCCTGTAATAGACGAATCAACAAAGAGCCGTTATACATCGCGTCTTTTACCAACGCCGCCCCGGCCATCGTGCCCTGGTTGGTAAACTGCGTGCTTTCCACTACCGTATTCCTACTGTAGGCGGGCAGCGCCTGCTGACGGATACTGTCAGCAATGGCCGGAAAAAGGATATCAGCCGCTTTACTTAGCGGCGAACCAATAAGAATTTTTTGCGGATTAAATAAATTCACCATGATAGCCAGAATGCGTCCGACATGCGTGCCAACGCCGCTAATAATATCTTTTGCTAATAGATCTCCCTGCATCGCCGCCTGACACAGTGAATCTACCGTTAACGGCTGGCCGTGCAACATTGAACTCATCGACTGATTAAGCCGAAGCTGCGTAAGTTCCAGCACGCTATCGACGCTGGCGATGGTCTCCAGACAGCCATGATTACCGCAATAACAGCGCTTACCATAAGGATCGACCTGGGTATGCCCAATCTCTACCAGACTGCTACTGCCCGCATGAAGCAAATGACCGTCGGTGATAACGCCCGCCCCCACATTATGATCAATCACCACCTGGATAACGTCGCGCGCGCCGCGTGAAGCGCCAAAAAGCGCCTCTGCCATCGTCCAGGCGCTAATATCATGCTGAATGTAAACCGGTACGCCGGTGTGCCGCTCCAGCGCATCTCCCAAAGGCATCTCTTTGACGTCTTCATAATACGGCATCCGGTGCACAACGCCGTTTTCGGTATCGATAATGCCCGGTAACGTAATGGCAATGGAGGTCAGACGCTCCAGTTTCTGCTGATGGCGGGTAAAAAACCGATCAACGTGCGTAATAATTCGCTCAAGCAACGGCGTGGCTTCGGTTAACGGCAGCGGCAGACACTCTTCTACCACCAGTTTGCTGCTAAGATCGCGCAGCGCAAGGAAAATTTCGCCACGGCTAATACGAATAGATAAATAGTGCCAGGCCTCCGTTTCCACCATCAGCCCGACGGCGGGACGTCCACGACTGCCCGCCTCTTTAATTTCAAGTTCCTGAACCAAATGCGCTTCCAGCATTTCGCGAACAATTTTCGTAATACTGGCAGGCGCCAACTGCGCCAGACGAGACAGGTCAATTCGCGATACCGGTCCGAGCTGATCAATCAGGCGATACACTGCGCCAGCATTGGTCTGCTTAATTTGATCGATATGCCCAGGCTGACTATCAGCAACCACCGCTCACTCCCTTTATTTTCGCGCTCCGAAATAATCTGTGTGCTATGGTGAAACACTTCAATACTCGCCGTCAACTTTTTGCTTAGCCGTGTGATTAACTGCACATTTTCACCCTTTTTAAGCGTAATTAATCCCGTCGGGCAGCCAGTAATAGCAGTTGGCAAAACCGCTGTACGGCATGACTCTGTTCATGATGCTTCGGCCATACCAGCCACATTTCAGATACGGCGTCCTCTTCTGCCAGGGGAACCCAGCGCATCTCGCTCATCTGTACACGCTTAAAGGATGCCGGCAGAATCGAGACACCCAGTCCCGCCGCCACCAGACCGATAATGGTCATTGCCTCGCCAACCTCCTGCGTGATGGTCGGCGACAGGTTATAGCGCCGCATCAGGCCGAGAATATCGTCGTAGAGGCCCGTCCCGACATGCGGATCGAAAAAGACGAAAGGTTCTTCCGCCAGTTCTGTCAGACTGACGACCGGCTTTTGCGCCAGCCGATGTTCGCGCGGGATCATGGCCATAAGCGGCTCATGCAAAATCACCTCGCGATTAAGTGTGTCGGGCAGCGGCGTATTCCGCAGCAAGCCAATATCCAGTACGCCTTCGTTGAGCGGCGCGATTTGCTCACGCGTATTCATTTCACGCGTTTGCATATGCACTCCCGGATAGGACTGGCGGAACAACGAAAAGGTATGCGATACCGCCCGAATAAAAGGCGCTGAAGACGTAAAGCCAATACGGATTTCACCCGCTTCGCCCTGATGCAGCCGCTCGGCGCGAGCGGCGGCGTCGTTTACCAGACTCAGGATGTGTCGGCTGTCCACCAGAAACTGTCGCCCGGCGGCCGTTAACGCTACGCTGCGGTTGGTCCGCGCCAGTAATCGCGCGCCGACCTGCTGCTCCAGAATTTGTATCTGCTGACTGAGCGGCGGCTGCGAGATATTGAGGCGCG
Organism: Salmonella sp. 2020_1459; assembly: GCF_043847915.1. NCBI lineage: Bacteria > Pseudomonadati > Pseudomonadota > Gammaproteobacteria > Enterobacterales > Enterobacteriaceae > Salmonella > Salmonella sp. 2020_1459. Next base: position 449,381 of record NZ_JBCMFA010000001.1, read on the forward strand.
CGGCGGCGCGACCAAAATGCAGCTCTTCTGCTACCGCCACAAAGTAACGTAAATGACGTAATTCGATATTCATATTTTTAACGTCTTATTTGAGACAATTAATATATTAGACAGAATATTTTGCTTTTTCTATGCTTTACATGTCGGTTATACCCGTCTCCTGTTGACGGAGATGTAAAGCAAGGATTTAACGTGAGTCGTACAACTATTCTCGATGACGCCACGGCGAGCGATATCGATGAACAACGCCATTCTCAGCCGGTTCAATTTATTAAACGCGGTACAGCGCCTTTCATGCGCGTCACGCTGGCCCTTTTTTCCGCGGGCCTGGCGACTTTCGCGCTCCTTTATTGCGTTCAGCCTATACTACCGGTACTTTCCCAGGAGTTTGGCGTCTCCCCCGCCAGCAGCAGCGTTTCACTTTCTATTTCTACCGCCATGCTGGCTATCGGCTTACTTTTTACCGGCCCGCTTTCTGATGCGATAGGCCGTAAACCGGTGATGGTCACCGCCTTGTTATTAGCCTCCTGCTGCACATTGTTATCAACCATGATGACCAGCTGGCATGGTATTCTGATTATGCGTGCGCTGATCGGTCTGTCGTTAAGCGGCGTCGCCGCGGTGGGAATGACCTACCTGAGTGAAGAAATCCATCCCAGCTTTGTCGCTTTCTCCATGGGGCTCTATATTAGCGGTAATTCCATCGGCGGGATGAGCGGGCGTTTATTAAGCGGCGTCATGACCGACTTTTTTAACTGGCGCATCGCGCTGGCGGCCATCGGATGCTTTGCGCTGGCGTCAGCACTGATGTTCTGGAAGATTTTACCCGCCTCGCAACATTTCCGTCCCACGTCGCTACGGCCTAAAACGCTATTTATTAATTTCCGTCTCCACTGGCGCGATCGGGGGTTACCTCTGCTGTTCGCGGAAGGCTTTTTACTGATGGGCGCGTTCGTCACCCTGTTTAACTACATTGGCTATCGCCTGATGCTCTCCCCCTGGGAATTAAGCCAGGCCGTGGTCGGACTGTTATCCGTAGCCTATCTCACCGGCACATGGAGCTCGCCGAAAGCTGGCGCAATGACCTCACGCTATGGCCGGGGGCCGGTGATGCTGTTCTCTACCGCAGTAATGCTGGGTGGGCTTTTACTGACGCTTTTTACCTCGCTTTGGCTGATTTTTGCCGGGATGCTGCTTTTTTCCGCCGGCTTTTTCGCCGCGCACTCCGTGGCCAGTAGTTGGATTGGCCCGCGTGCGCGCCGGGCGAAGGGACAGGCCTCGTCACTTTATCTTTTCAGCTATTATCTGGGGTCCAGTATCGCCGGGACGCTAGGCGGCGTATTCTGGCATAGCTACGGCTGGAACGGCGTAGGTGGTTTTATCGCGCTAATGCTGGTGCTGGCCATCCTGGTCGGGACGCGGTTACATCATCGTCTTCACGCCTGAAAAGAAATAATCCGGCGATAGCAACGTGCGCTATCGCCGGGCTGGTTTCACGCCACGACTCACTGTTCACCATAGACCTGTCAGGCTTGATACGCCCATAACTTCTCTGATTGCATCCAGCGCCAGAAGCGTAAATACCACCCAGATTATCGGATTCATATACGGTGTGCCTGTTATTCTGGAGGGCGGATATTACCGACTCTGCGACCAAAAATAACGGCCGGTAACGTAAAGCTACCTATTATGGTGGGGGCTGACATCACGTTACCGGGGGATTGTACATAGCGTTACATGCCGAAACCAATCACTCACGGAAGCCTTTTGATAACAGCGATATAGTCATTTCACCGGCCCCGCAGTGGGGTTGAATGAAAACCAAATCGAGGGTATCAAAATGAAAAAAGTATTAGCTCTGGTTGTTGCCGCTGCAATGGGTCTCTCTTCCGCAGCATTCGCGGCTGAGACTGCAACGCCTGCGAAAACCGCAACGCCTGCCAAAACAACCCAGAACACCCAGCACCACAAAAAACAGCATAAAAAAACCGTTGAGCAAAAAGCGCAAGCGGCTAAAAAGCACCAGAAAAAAGATGGCAAAAAAGCCCCAGCCAAATCTACGTCAAAAACAACTTCGCAGCCGGCTGCGTAAGTCGTAACATGCTGCGGCGCGCCCCCGCGCCCGTTTTTACGGCGCTAAATTGTTCTGGTTTAGCGCCGCCTTCCGGGAGGGCAAAAAAGTGTCTCGCTACCGCTTTGAGCTCATTCTTATCGTGCTTATTTTATGCGCCGTTATTGCCACGCATTTCTATCTTTCCTGAGTGTAGTTATCTGATTTTACTCCCACTTTCTTACCGTCACGTCTATAGTAGTACTGAGGGTTTGTTGTTAATAATCATAATTACCCACCAGAGTGTGATATGCATAAAACCATTGCTGTATTACTGGGCATAGTGTGTTTTTTACCGGTTATGGCGAAAGCCGGGGGGGCTGAAACAGACGCCACGGATGCCAGCGACGTTAAAACGCTTTTTTTTAACCATGACGATCGGGTGCCCGTCGCCGATCCTACCCAATCGCCGTGGGATGCCATCGGGCAACTAGAGACCGCCAGCGGTAATTTGTGTACGGCAACGCTTATCTCCCCGCATATCGCCCTGACAGCAGGTCACTGCCTGCTAACGCCACCGAAAGGAAAACCAGACAAGGCGGTTGCGCTGCGTTTTGTGGCGCGAAAAGGAGTATGGCGCTATGAAATCCACGGCATTGAAGGCCGCGTTGAACCGTCGCTGGGCCGACGTCTGAAAGCGGATGGCGATGGCTGGATTGTGCCGCCTGCCGCGGCAAGCTGGGATTTTGGTCTGGTAATATTGCGCTACCCACCTTCCGGTATCACGCCAGTGCCTTTATTTACCGGCGATAAAGCGGCGCTCACTGCGGCGTTGAAAGCCGCAGACCGAAAAGTCACGCAGTCCGGTTATCCGGAAGATCATCTGGATGCGCTCTATTCCCATCAGGATTGCGTCGTGACCGGCTGGGCGCAGAATGCCGTACTCTCACACCAGTGCGACACGTTACCTGGCGACAGCGGCTCGCCGCTCTTATTGCACACGGATAGCGGATGGCAGCTCATTGGCGTACAAAGCTCCGCCCCTGCGGCTAAAGATCGCTGGCGCGCCGATAACCGCGCTATATCCGTCACCGGCTTTCGCGATAAGCTGAAAGCCCTGGCGCAGGACTAATACGCGAATCGCTGCCTGACCGGCAGCGATCGTCTCAGGCAAATTTGATCATGACCATTCCGGCGAGCAGCAATATCACGCCAACCCAGCCTTTGGGATTTAAGCGCTGGCCGAAGAGCACCCAGCCCGCCGCCAGCGTGGCGGCAATACCAAAACCGCCCCATAACGCATACGCCACCGACAGGTCTATCCCTTTTACCGCCTGGGAAAGCGCGCTGAAGGCGGCCAGAACAGCGGCAAGCGATAAGATGCCATAGCATTTACGGCGAAAGCCGTCCGAAAATTTCAACAGTACGTTAGCCGCGATTTCCAGCATTATTGCCAACCCAAGCCAGGCGCCGTGTATCCATTCAAATTGTTGCACGAGTCGCCTCCTTCACCGGTTTGCCGGGTTTACGCGTCCCTGATTTGATCAATACGATGCCGGCGACCAGCGTCAGCAAGCCGGCAATCTTCATGGTTGATAATGCTTCATCAAATAGCAGCACGCTAAAAATGGTAATAAATAAAATGCCGATCCCTTCCCATAAGGCATACGCTACACCCAGGGCAATCTTTTTTACCGCAAAAGAAAGAAATATATATGACAGCGTGATCATCACCAGCATTAAAATAAAACCCGCATTGCCATTACCCACGCTAGCCCATTTCATTGAGAGCGTGCCGGTAATTTCAGTCGCGATAGCCAGAGCTAATAAAATCCAGTAAAACATGACACTTCTCCTGCATGAGAATATACTCTTTCGAGTCTGCTGCACGCAGCAAACTAAAAAATAAAATCAGTTAGCACAGCGCGTTGCGCCAGCTCAGGCAGAAGTGAGAGACTAAAGTGCGTTACGCCAGTGCTGCTCGCCGATAAGCAGGAAAAAGGAGGTAGAGTGAAGATGCGTTTGCGTGGAGAAAAAAGCGCTGAACATATTGTCCATAATATTACAATTATCCGCAGTGTTGCTTCTCGTCATCGCGGATGATAATTGTCCTCGGTAGTTGAACACGCCTGATTTGTATCATAAGCCAGGAATTAACTCAAAATATTTTCACTTCTTTACCTGAAGTGTTTGATTTTAACCAGAACAGGTCGACCGACATCACATTATTATTCGAGTCGGCATCAGAAAACAGGGACTGATATGGCAAAACCGATCATCACGCTCAATGGTCTAAAAATCGTCATTATGCTGGGAATGCTGGTAGTTATTCTGAGCGGTATCCGCTTCGCCGCAGATATCATTGTTCCCTTTATTTTGGCGTTATTTATTGCAGTCGTTCTCAATCCCGTTGTGCAACGGATGACCCGATGCCGAATTCCGCGCGTTATCGCAGTATCATTGCTCATTGTGATTATTGTTATGTTAATGGTACTGCTACTGGCCTATTTGGGGACATCATTAAATGAACTGGCTCGTACCCTACCGCAATATCGCTCCTCATTGGTGATACCGTTGCAACGTATTGAACCGTGGTTACAGCGAGCAGGCATTGGCGTGTCGGTTGATGAGCTGGCGAAATATATCGATCCAAACGCCGCCATGACTCTGGTAACGAACCTGCTCACCCAGCTGTCCAATGCCATGTCGTCCATCTTTTTATTGTTATTGACCGTGGTATTTATGCTGCTGGAGGTTCCACAATTGCCTGAAAAACTGCAGCAGATGATGAGCCGTCCGGTGGAGGGCATGGCGGCAATTCAACGCGCGCTTGATAGCGTTTCCCATTATCTGGTGTTAAAAACAGCGATCAGTATCGTGACGGGGTTGGTCGCATGGGGCATGCTGGCCGCACTGGATGTCCGCTTCGCCTTTGTCTGGGGTCTACTGGCCTTCGCGCTGAACTATATTCCTAATATTGGATCGGTGCTCGCTGCCCTGCCGCCCATTATTCAGGTGCTGGTATTTAACGGGTTTTATGATGCGCTGCTGGTGCTGGCAGGCTATCTGCTGATTAATCTGGTCTTCGGCAATATCCTTGAGCCACGTATCATGGGACGTGGTTTAGGCCTTTCAACCTTAGTGGTATTTTTGTCGTTAATTTTCTGGGGCTGGCTATTAGGTCCGGTGGGTATGTTGCTCTCCGTTCCGTTAACCATCATTGTCAAAATCGCCCTCGAACAGACCACCGGCGGGCAGAGTATCGCTGTTCTGCTTAGCGATTTAAACAAAAGATAAAATGCAATACATACACAAAATCATTCAAGATGCCTCGCGGCGGCAAGGGAAGAAATCCCCGGGAGCATAGATAACGATGTGACCGGGGTTTCTGAGCGCAGCCAACAAAGAGGCGGTTTAAAGGATGAAGTGTATAAAAACGGCCTCCGAAGAGGCCGCCGCACGTTTAAAAGATTAAAGCGCTTTCAGAATTGCATCCACGCTGGCTTTGGCATCGCCAAACAGCATTTGCGTATTCTCTTTAAAGAACAGCGGGTTCTGCACACCAGCATAACCAGTATTCATTGAACGCTTAAAGACCACGACATTCTGTGCTTTCCACACTTCGAGAACCGGCATACCGGCGATCGGGCTGCGGGGATCGTCTTGCGCCGCCGGGTTCACCGTATCGTTCGCGCCAATCACCAGCACGGTATCGGTATCGGCGAAATCATCATTGATCTCGTCCATTTCCAGCACGATGTCATAAGGCACTTTCGCCTCCGCCAACAGCACGTTCATATGCCCCGGCAGGCGACCCGCCACCGGATGAATGCCGAAACGCACGTTGATACCGCGTGCACGCAGTTTTTCGGTGATTTCCGCCACCGGATACTGCGCCTGCGCCACCGCCATCCCGTACCCCGGCGTAATAATGACGGAGTGGGAGTTTTTCAGCATCTCAGCGGTCTCTTCCGCCGTAATTTCGCGATGTTCGCCAGCTTCCTGATCGTCGCCTGTTGAGGAGCCGTCAGTACCGAACCCACCGGCAATAACGCTGATGAAAGAGCGGTTCATCGCTTTACACATAATGTAAGACAGGATCGCGCCTGACGAACCGACCAGCGCGCCGGTCACAATCAGCAAATCGTTGCTCAACATGAAGCCAGCCGCCGCGGCAGCCCAACCGGAATAGGAGTTCAGCATTGAAACAACCACCGGCATGTCCGCCCCGCCGATAGAAGCGACCAGATGCCAACCAAACGCCAGCGCGATAATGGTCATCAGCAGCAGCGCCAGAACCTGTAGACCCACGCTTTCGGTACGAACAAAAACCAGCAGCAACAGGAAAGAAACAACCAGCGCCGCCAGGTTCATTTTGTGACGGTTAGGCAACATCAACGGCTTAGAAGAGATTTTGCCGCGCAGTTTACCAAACGCTACGATCGATCCAGTGAAAGTGACTGCGCCAATAAAGATACCGAGGAAGACTTCGGTCAGATGGATATTCACCAGCACCGGCGCCAGACTGGCGTCATGGTACAGATAGCTGTTAAAACCAACCAGTACCGCTGCCAGGCCCACGAAACTGTGCAGAATCGCGACCAGCTCCGGCATCTCGGTCATCTCAACTTTTTTCGCCATGCGGATGCCAATCGCGCCGCCAATAATCATGGCGACCAGAATCCATGCCACGTTGCCGGTATCCGGCCCGAAAATGGTCGCCAGCAACGCGATCGCCATCCCGGCAATACCGAAGTTATTCCCCTGGCGGGACGTTTCATGCTTTGAAAGCCCGGCAAGACTGAAAATAAACAGGATCGCGGCAACAATGTATGCAGCTGTAACTAATCCTCCAGACATGTGTTACCCCTTAGTTTTTCCGGAACATTTTCAGCATACGCTGAGTCACGGTGAAGCCACCGAAAATATTAATGCTGGCGATAAGCACCGCGATAAAGCTCAGGAAGCTGACCCAGCCGCCCTGACCAATTTGCAATAATGCCCCGACAACAATAATCCCTGAAATTGCGTTGGTCACCGACATTAATGGCGTATGAAGCGCATGAGACACGTTCCACACCACGTAATAACCAACCACGCAGGCGAGCGCAAACACGGTAAAATGGCCGAGGAACTCCTTTGGCGCGACATCGGCCAGCCAGCCAAAAAGAATGATCGCCAGCGCCATTAACGCATACTTCCGCCAGGGTGAAGTGGGCTTTTCCGGCTCTTTTGGCGCAGGTGCTGCTTTAGGCGCGGCCTGTGGCTGCGCGGAAACCTGGATTGGCGGCGCAGGCCAGGTAATGTCGCCGTCGCGAATCACCGTCACGCCACGGATCACGACATCGTCAAAATCCACGTCAATATTGCCGTCTTTCTCTTTGCACAGCAGCTTCAGCAGGTTAACCAGGTTGGTGCCATAAAGCTGGGATGACTGCGTCGGCAAACGCCCCGGTAGATCGGTGTAGCCAATCACTTTTACGCCATTGTCCGTCGTCACAACCTGATTGGCGACGGTATATTCGCAGTTACCGCCATTCTGCGCGGCCAGGTCGACAATCACGCTGCCAGCCTTCATAGAATCGACCATATCGCGGGTAATCAGCTTCGGCGCAGGTTTGCCCGGAATCAACGCGGTGGTAACAATGATATCGACTTCTTTGGCCTGGGCGGCAAAGAGCGCCATTTCCGCTTTGATAAACGCCTCGGACATCACTTTGGCGTAACCATCGCCGCTACCGGCTTCCTCTTTAAAATCCAGTTCGAGGAACTCAGCCCCCATACTCTGGACCTGCTCTTTGACTTCAGGACGAGTGTCAAACGCGCGGACAATCGCCCCCAGGCTGTTTGCCGCGCCGATAGCCGCAAGACCGGCTACGCCCGCGCCAATCACCATCACCTTCGCCGGCGGCACTTTCCCGGCGGCGGTGATTTGCCCGGTAAAGAAGCGCCCAAATTCATGCGCGGCCTCTACAATGGCGCGATAACCCGCGATATTCGCCATTGAGCTTAACGCGTCGAGCGACTGCGCGCGGGAAATACGCGGCACGGAGTCCATCGCCATCACCGTAACCTTACGTTCGGCAAGTTTCTCCATTAACCCAGGATTTTGCGCAGGCCAGATAAAACTGACCAGCGTAGTCCCGGGGTTCAGTAAAGCGATTTCCTCTTCTTCAGGCGCATTAACCTTGAGAATAATTTCCGACTGCCAGATAGCATTGCCGTCTACAATATCCGCGCCAGCCTGCGCAAACGCTTTGTCGTCAAAACTTGCCAGTTGACCCGCCCCGCTTTCGATAGCGACGCTAAACCCCAGCTTCAGTAGCTGCTCTACCGTTTTCGGCGTCGCAGCGACACGGGTTTCATTGGGTAACCGCTCTTTTGGTATGCCAATTCGCATAAATGTTCCCTTCCATCGATATTTTTGATGATGGTTTGTCAGTAAGCGCGAGAAGCGTACGCCTGCCCGCGTTTGAGGTAAATGTTACCCCAGCAGAATAAAACCGTTACAAACTCTCTATAACCTACTGAAAATAACGCCTGTGATCTAGCGCCAAAAAACAGAATTTTTTATCAAATTTGCAAAACATGAACGATTCAGCCGCTAAGCAGCCATAATGCCTTGAAAATGGCCTGCGAGGGCTGATAATTCGCTCAAATTTGACAGCAAAACATCATTAAACCCCTGGCGCGATCAAGAAATTAACATTAAATTAACTTATTAAATTTATGCGCTTCATTAGCTTAGCCGCCCGGACGCCGTTTTTTTCGACATATCGGCAAATGTTATCATCAAAGATAGGATACATGACACGATGCGTGAAAAATCCCGCAGACATCCATATGGTTTAAATGCAATAATCAGCCACGTTTCTAGTCAATAACAATACCAGTACCTGGTTTGCGCAAGGCGAAGGATTATTTTTATGAAGCTTAAGAACACTCTCCTGGCGTCGGCTCTGCTTTCTGCGGCTGCTTTTTCTGTCCATGCAGCAACAGAACTGACGCCGGAGCAAGCGGCTGCACTAAAACCTTATGATCGCATCGTTATTACCGGTCGTTTTAATGCTATTGGCGATGCGGTCTCCGCCGTGTCCCGCCGCGCAGATAAAGAAGGCGCAGCCTCCTTCTATGTTGTCGACACCTCGGAGTTCGGCAACAGTGGTAACTGGCGTGTTGTGGCGGACGTGTATAAAGCCGACGCGCCGAAAGCCGACGCGCCCAAAAATCGTGTCATTAATGGCATCGTGGAATTACCGAAAGACCAGGCCGTACAATTAGAACCGTATGACACCGTCACCGTTCAGGGCTTCTACCGTAGCCAGCCGGAAGTTAACGATGCCATTACGAAAGCGGCGAAACAAAAAGGCGCATACGCTTTCTATATTGTTCGTCAGATAGATGCGAATCAGGGCGGAAACCAGCGCATCACTGCATTTATCTATAAACAAGATGCGAAAAAACGCATCGTCCAGAGCCCGGACGCTATTCCGGCAGACTCTGAAGCTGGCCGCGCTGCGCTGGCTCAGGGCGGCGAAGCTGCGAAGAAAGTCGAAATTCCAGGCGTCGCCACGTCAGCCTCGCCGAGCGCCGAAGTAGGCCGTTTCTTCGAAACGCAATCCTCCAAAGGCGGGCGTTACACTGTCACACTACCGGATGGCACAAAAGTTGAGGAGCTGAATAAAGCGACGGCTGCGATGATGGTGCCTTTCGACAGCGTTAAGTTCACCGGCAACTACGGCAATATGACAGAAATCTCCTACCAGGTCGCCAAACGCGCGGCGAAGAAAGGCGCTAAGTATTATCATATTACGCGTCAGTGGCAGGAGCGCGGTAATAACATCACCATCAGCGCCGACCTCTATAAATAAGGCGCGCGTCGCCATCAGGCTTTCTCGCCGGATGGCGGCATACCTGCCTTATCAGGCCTACACGATCGTTCAACGGCAGGCCTGATAAGCCACCATCCGGCACTTTCTCGCGGGATGCCAGTTCCGTCAAATATCGCGATGAATCTCACTTTTCGCTTTTTTGGCGATAAATCTTATCCAGGCCGTTGCATGCGGTCCCTTCTCTCCGTAAAATCCCGCGCCTTAGTGGCTTTCACCATTTTTATGCGTTTTGCCATAATAATTATTCTTCCAATTTCATTTTTATAGCTGGATACCAATGGAAAAAAAACTGGGACTGAGCGCGCTGACCGCGCTGGTTTTAAGCTCAATGCTTGGCGCAGGTGTTTTCAGTCTGCCCCAGAATATGGCCGCCGTTGCCAGTCCGGCTGCGTTGTTAATTGGCTGGGCCATTACCGGCGTGGGGATACTCTTACTGGCATTCGCCATGTTAATCCTTACGCGCATTCGCTCCGAGCTTGACGGCGGTATCTTTACTTACGCCCGCGAAGGCTTCGGCGAACTGATTGGCTTTTGTTCTGCCTGGGGCTATTGGCTGTGCGCGGTCATCGCCAACGTATCCTATTTGGTTATCGTCTTTTCAGCGCTGAGTTTCTTTACCGATACGCCTGCCCTGCGTCTGTTTGGTGACGGTAATACCTGGCAGGCTATTGTCGGCGCTTCAGTCTTGCTCTGGATTGTCCATTTCCTCATCCTGCGCGGCGTACAAACGGCAGCCAGCATCAATCTGGTCGCGACTCTGGCGAAACTGTTGCCGCTCGGCGCGTTTATTGTGCTGGCTATCATGATGTTCAAACTGGATACCTTCACACTGGACTTCACTGGTGTTGAACTCGGTATTCCCGTATGGGAACAGGTCAAGAACACCATGCTTATTACGCTGTGGGTGTTTATTGGCGTTGAAGGCGCCGTCGTCGTCTCGGCCCGAGCGAAAAATAAACGCGATGTAGGCCGCGCCACGCTACTGGCGGTCCTCGCGGCGCTGGGAATATATCTCCTGGTCACGCTGCTTTCTCTTGGCGTTCTGGCGCGTCCGGAACTGGCGGAGATGCGTAACCCGTCGATGGCCGGACTAATGGTAAAAATGATGGGGCCGTGGGGAGAAATTATTATTGCAGCGGGACTGATTGTGTCTGTCTGCGGGGCTTATCTAAGCTGGACTATTATGGCGGCGGAGGTGCCATTTCTGGCGGCAGCCTATAAATCCTTCCCGGGCATCTTCGCGCGACAAAATGCGCAAGGCGCGCCTTCTGCATCGTTATGGCTCACCAATATCTGTGTGCAAATCTGTCTGGTGCTGATCTGGCTGACCGGTTCGGACTACAACACGCTATTGACGATTGCGTCAGAAATGATTCTGGTGCCCTACTTTCTGGTCGGCGCATTTCTGCTGAAGATTGCAACACGTCCCCTCCATCGGGCGGTCGGTATCGGAGCCTGTATTTATGGCTTATGGTTGTTATACGCGTCGGGTCCCATGCACCTGCTGCTGTCCGTCGTACTGTACGCGCCTGGATTACTGGTTTTCCTGTATGCGCGTCGGACGCACAAGCATGACAACGTATTAAATCGTCAGGAAGTCGTGCTGATTGGTTTATTGCTGGTCGCGGCGGTTCCGGCTACGTGGATGCTGGTGGGTTGACAACCTCCCCATCGTAATATCCGTCTGTATTACGATGGGGAAACCACGGTCTTTGCCAATATTAATGCCATTTAATCCAGCAAAAAATCAGCAGCCACGCGCTTAGCCCCCAGCAGACCACCGCACCGCCAAGCGCGACGGGCAGGCGCATCACGCCGCTGAAATACCATAGCGTTGCAAGATAAATGAAATAAGGAATGATCGACCACATGCTAAAGACGATGGTGGTACGCATCGCGTCGATGCCCCGCTCGCTGGCCACGATATAGTGCGCGATAAGCGCAAACGTTGGAAACAGAGGAATTAATCCGGCGATATAATAATTTTTCGTTTTTGACAGCAGACCAATCAATACGACGACCAGCGCCCCCAGGGCAGCTTTAATCACGAGTCCCATTACCTTGCCTTAACACGCTAATAACAACAGCGTGTAGCATAACGGAACCGCTCTCGTTTAGAAAAGATTTATGGAAGGGAAAACAGAGGCGGTGTATGTTGGCGTTTTCTATTCTCCATTTATAATATGAACCGCATTGTATTTGTTGAAGACGACGCTGAAGTGGGTTCTCTCATTGCCGCTTATCTGGCGAAACATGATATTGATGTCATTGTTGAGCCGCGTGGTGACCGGGCGGAGGATCTTATCCTCACCACTCAGCCCGATCTGGTTTTACTGGATATTATGCTTCCAGGTAAAGATGGCATGACGATATGTCGCGATTTACGCCACCGCTGGCAAGGCCCGATTGTCCTGCTCACCTCGCTGGACAGTGATATGAATCATATTCTGGCGCTGGAGATGGGCGCCTGCGACTACATCCTCAAAACCACGCCTCCGGCCGTTTTGCTGGCGCGTCTGCGCTTACACCTGCGGCAAAGCGAACAAACGCAACAGGCAAAAAGTCTTCAGGAGAGCGCGCTTACGCCGCATAAAGCGCTGCGTTTTGGCGCGTTAACCATCGATCCCCTTAACCGGGCGGTCCAGCTCAATGGCGATTTCATATCGCTCTCCACCGCCGATTTTGAATTGCTCTGGGAACTGGCGACACACGCCGGACAAATTATGGATCGCGACGCGTTGCTAAAAACGCTGCGCGGCGTCAATTATGATGGTCTGGATCGCAGCGTGGATGTGGCGATTTCCCGCCTGCGTAAGAAACTGCTGGATAGCGCTGCTGAGCCCTATCGTATAAAGACCATTCGCAATAAAGGCTATCTTTTTGCCCCTCATGCCTGGGACGAAACGACGGGATAAGTTAGCCGACAAATTTTACCTGCCTTTATCAAGTCATAGTGGCGATGCTCATCACCGCCACTGTTCAAAAAACAGACATTGTATACATGAATGCTATTTTTATTAGTCGAAACGGCCCCTTTATTACCGTTTTCTCTGCGTTGTGGTTCATGATTACGTCTTTTTCGCTCAAGAAAGTTAAATTAAAAAAACTCGAAGCCAGTTCACAAAATTGATAACAGAATGTCTGCCCGCCGCTATATTGCCATCTTTTTTCGCAAATTGTGAAATAAAACAAATCACAGGCATGAATACATAATAACAAATATATTCACCATAAATATATGCGTTTCCGATAGTAACTTTTGTATTAATTAATAACATATAAGAAAAGTTAGCATTTGCTGAAATAATATTATTCAGATTAGGATGCCTTTGATTCAACGAATCTGTAGAAGTTCAATCTTTTGCAAATAAGTTAAGTTTTTAAGGATAAAAAAATGAAAAGAAAAGTATTGGCACTTGTCATCCCGGCTCTGCTGGCTGCTGGCGCAGCACACGCCGCTGAAATTTATAACAAAGACGGCAACAAACTGGACCTTTACGGGAAAGTAGACGGCCTGCACTATTTCTCTGATGACTCTTCTAAAGATGGCGATCAGACCTATATGCGTGTCGGCTTTAAAGGCGAAACGCAGATTAACGACCAACTGACCGGTTACGGCCAGTGGGAATATAACGTTCAGGCTAACACTACCGAAGGCGAAGGCGCTAATTCCTGGACTCGTCTGGCATTCGCCGGTCTGAAATTCGGCGACTACGGCTCATTCGACTATGGTCGTAACTACGGCGTCCTGTACGACGTGGAAGGCTGGACCGATATGCTGCCTGAGTTCGGCGGCGACTCCTATACTTACGCTGACAACTACATGACCGGTCGTGCTAACGGTGTGGCCACCTACCGTAACACTGATTTCTTCGGTCTGGTAGACGGTCTGAACTTCGCGTTGCAATATCAGGGTGCCAATGAAAACCAGGTTTCTCATGAGCAGGAAGGCACTAATAACGGTGGCGATCGTAACGTGAAGAACGCTAACGGTGACGGCTTCGGTATCTCATCAACTTATGATCTGGGTATGGGCGTAAGTTTCGGCGCGGCATATACCACTTCCGATCGTACTAATGAGCAGGTTAATTACTCTACCGCTGGCGGTGATAAAGCGGATGCATGGACTGTTGGTGCTAAATATGATGCCAATAATATCTATCTGGCCACAATGTATTCAGAAACCCGTAATATGACGCCTTACGGCAATGACGATTGCAGCTCATGCGTAGCGAATAAAACTCAGAACTATGAAGTAACTGCACAGTACCAATTTGATTTCGGTCTGCGTCCTGAAGTTTCTTTCCTGATGTCTAAAGGTAAGGATCTGAATATGCCTGGCACAGCAGCAAGCCCTGCTGGTACCAAAGACGATAAAGACCTGGTTAAATATGTTTCTGTTGGGACTACCTACTATTTCAACAAAAACTTCTCCACCTATGTTGATTATAAAATCAACCTGCTGGATGATGACGACCAGTTCTATAAAGATGCCGGTATCAGCACTGATGATATCGTCGCGCTGGGTATGGTTTACCAGTTCTAATTATTCATTAATTCTTCTCAAGCCCGCCGTTTCGGCGGGCTTTTCTTTTTTTATCACCACCGTTCTAAAAACAGAACGCACTGTTCCCTGGGCACAGATTGAACAATTCTTGTTCGCTCTCTATGGTTTGCTTATCGCCCGACAAAAGGAACATGCTAATGATCAGTCTCGTCCCGCCTCTGCTTTCCAGAACCGCGCTTCTCTTTCTGCTCACGGCCACAGGCGCAGCCACCGCCGCCCGCCCGGCAGCGGATATTATTTTACATAACGGTAATATCATCACTCTGAATGATGCCCAGCCGCAGGCCAGCGCGCTGGCGATTTCCGGCTCGCGGATTGTGGCGATTGGCGATGATACGGCGACAAATGAATGGCGCGGCGACCATACCCGTACCATCGATTTACAGGGTAAAACCGTGATACCCGGCCTGACCGATACCCACATCCACGCCATTCGCGGCGGACAAACCTGGACATTCGAAACCTACTGGTACGACAGCCCTTCGCTTAAAGACGCGCTGGATAAATTACGCGCCGACGCGAACCGTCGTCCCCACGATCAATGGGTAGCCGTAGTGGGATCGTGGATACCGGCGCAATTTGCAGAAAACCGGGCGCCGACGGTAGCCGAACTGAGCCACGCCCTTCCCGATCATCCAGCTTATATTCAGTATCTTTACGACTATGCGTTAGTGAATCAGCGCGGTATAGACGTACTTGGCCTTAACGACACCCCTCCTCCTGATTTAGCGGGAATCCGCGTAGAGCGCGACGCAAAAGGTAGCGCCACGGGGAAATTATTTGGTGACATCGCCGCGTTTAACCAGCTTTTTGCCAGCATAAGTAGTAACGCCGATCGCGAGGGCGGTCTGCGGGAATTTTTCGCTGATATGAACGCTCGCGGCGTGACCGGCATCATTGACCCCTCTGCCGGGCCTGCCGCCGCTTATGAGCCTTTATTTGCAATGCGAAACCAGGGGGATTTACCGCTGCGCGTGGGGTATCGCATTCCGGTACAGCCAGAAGCGAAAGGTCATGAAGCGCAGTGGTTCAGCAACCTGATGGCCTTTCGCCCGGCGCGTGCCGATGACGGGCAACTGGCTTTTCTTGGCCTGGGGGAAAGCCTGGTGGCCGGAATGAATGACGGCGTGCGGATGGCCCCAGGTTTTTCTTCCTCAGAGCAAGACAAAACCGCGCTTCGCCAGGTCGCGACGTTTGCGGCAAAACGGGGAATACCGCTTGAGATCCACGCCTATACCGATGACAGCGCCGACGCGATATTGACGATTTTTGAGCAGGTAGCGCAGCAGTACGATCTGCGCCCTCTCCGCTGGTCTATTGCGCACCTGAATACCGGTTCGCCACAGACGCTTGAGCGAATGCGTAAGCTGGGTCTGGCATACACTGTGCAAATGGGGCCTTACTTTGAGGGGCTTGCCATCCGTGACGCCAATCCACCCGGCGCGACGGACAATTCGCCGCCGGTTCGACTGGCACTGGATAAAGGGCTTGTCGTAGCTGGCGGTACCGATTCGACGCGTATTGGCATTGCCGGTGTCTGGCACGCTATCGAATATCATATCACCGGTATAGCGTCAGGCGGTTCCGTGCGTAAACCCGCCAGCGAGCGGCTCACGCGTCTGGAAGCGCTAGCGTTATATACACGTCATGCCGCCTGGCTCGCCTTTGCCGAACAAAACCGGGGCCAGCTTAGCGTCGGAAAACAGGCCGATCTGGCGGTACTCAATCAGCCATTTATGACGATGCCCGAAGACAGAATTGATACCATTCGCGCTGTTTTGACGCTTGTCGATGGACGCATTGTTCACGAAAGTCCGGACCTTAACGCCGGACAATGAGGTTGTCAGTTGACGCAAAGCCTGCTTTTATAACCCACCAGCGGCGCTGACGGGAAATCTTTTTCGTCAGCGCGCGATAGAGCTAATGTATTGAGATCCGGTGGGCGTTGATGAAAAAGCTGTTTGTGCAGTTTTACCTTTTGCTGTTCGTCTGTTTTCTGGTCATGACCTTATTGGTCGGACTGGTGTACAAATTCACCGCCGAACGCGCGGGCAGGCAATCGCTCGACGATCTGATGAAAAGTTCGCTCTATCTGATGCGCAGCGAACTGCGGGAAATTCCGCCGCGTGAATGGGGGAAAACGTTAAAAGAGATGGACCTGAACCTCTCTTTCGATTTACGCGTTGAACCGTTAAATCACTATAAGCTTGATGCCGCCACCACGCAGCGACTGCGTGAAGGCGATATTGTCGCGCTTGACGATCAATACACCTTTATTCAGCGTATCCCGCGCAGCCATTACGTCCTGGCGGTTGGCCCGGTTCCCTATCTCTATTTCCTGCATCAAATGCGACTGCTGGATATCGCCTTAATGGCGCTCATTGCCTTTTCTCTCGCCTTTCCTGTGTTTATCTGGATGCGCCCGCACTGGCAAGAAATGCTCAGGCTCGAATCCGCCGCGCAGCGCTTTGGCGAGGGTCATTTGACTGAACGCCTGCACTTCGATAATGGCTCCAGTTTCGAACGTCTGGGCGTCGCGTTCAACCAGATGGCGGATAACATTAATGCCCTGATCGCCAGTAAAAAACAGCTGATTGACGGTATCGCCCATGAGCTTCGCACGCCGCTGGTACGTTTACGCTATCGGCTTGAAATGAGTGAAAATCTGACACCGCCGGAATCACAGGCGCTCAATCGCGATATTGGTCAACTGGAAGCGCTGATTGAAGAACTGCTCACCTATGCGCGCCTTGACCGACCGCAAAATGAACTGATGTTGACCGAACCCGACCTCCCCGCCTGGTTGCTCGCGCATTTGCAGGATGTGCAAAGCGTGACCCCGGAACGCGCCGTAAACCTTGTCACATGTGTAATCGGCGATTATGGCGCGCTTGATATGCGGTTAATGTCGCGAGTGCTGGATAACCTGCTGAATAATGCGTTGCGCTACAGTCGTACCACCGTTCAAGTCAGCCTGTTACTCGACGGCAGTCAGGCAACGCTGATAGTTGAAGATGACGGCCCCGGCATTGAAGCGGATGCGCGTGAGCGCGTATTTGAACCTTTTGTCAGACTCGACCCCAGTAGAGACCGGGCGACAGGCGGCTGCGGGCTTGGACTCGCCATCGTACACTCTATCGCCCTGGCGATGGGCGGTAGCGTCGTCTGTGACGAGAGCGAACTGGGCGGCGCAAAATTTAGCTTTCACTGGCCGGTCTGGCACGCGATGCCCAACGTGACCGCTGCCTGACGTATTTTGCACGCTGGTTGAGCGGCGGGAACTGTGCTATACAGATAGTATGTTGTAACTAAAGTGAGTGATACCATGTCCCGCTACGATCTCGTTGAACGCCTGAATGGCACTTTTCGCCAGATAGAACAACACCTGGCGGCGCTGACGGATAATCTACAGCAGCATTCGCTACTTATCGCCCGTGTCTTTTCACTGCCGCAGGTGACCAAAGAGGCGGAACATGCGCCGCTGGATACTATCGAGGTAACGCAACATCTGGGGAAAGAGGCCGAAACGCTGGCGCTACGTCACTATCGCCATTTGTTTATTCAACAGCAGTCCGAAAATCGCAGCAGTAAAGCCGCCGTCCGCCTGCCTGGCGTTTTATGCTATCAAGTGGATAATGCGATACAGTTAGATCTGGAAAATCAGATACAGCGCATTAACCAGTTGAAAACCACCTTCGAGCAGATGGTTACGGTAGAGTCCGGTCTTCCCTCAGCGGCACGTTTTGAGTGGGTGCATCGGCATCTCCCCGGCTTAATTACGCTGAACGCTTACCGCACGCTGACGCTTATCAATAACCCCGCCACCATACGTTTCGGCTGGGCAAATAAACATATTATTAAAAATTTAAGCCGGGATGAGGTTCTGAGCCAGTTGAAAAAAAGCCTCGCGTCGCCGCGCAGCGTCCCGCCGTGGACGCGCGAACAATGGCAATTCAAGCTGGAACGGGAATATCAGGATATCGCTGCCTTACCGCAGCAGGCCCGACTCAAGATTAAGCGTCCGGTTAAAGTACAGCCGATCGCCCGCATCTGGTATAAAGGCCAGCAAAAACAGGTGCAACACGCCTGCCCCACGCCGATTATCGCATTAATCAACACGGACAACGGCGCTGGCGTGCCGGATATTGGCGGGCTGGAAAACTATGACGCCGATAATATTCAGCACCGTTTTAAACCACAGGCGCAGCCGCTGCGACTGATTATTCCGCGACTGCACCTGTATGTGGCGGATTAACGTCCCGGCGTCATACTGCCAACCATCAACTCCGGACGTACCCAGGCGTCGAACTCCTCGTCGCTAAGGTATCCTAATGCCACGGCTGAGGCTTTTAGCGTCAGCCCTTCTTTATGCGCCTTCTTCGCAATCTCCGCCGCTTTATCGTAACCGATGTGCGTATTGAGCGCAGTGACCAGCATCAGCGACTCATTCAGCAACTGCGTAATACGCTCGCGGTTTGGCTCGATTCCTGACGCACAGTGTTTATTAAAACTCTCCATGCCATCGGCCAGCAGGCGCACCGTTTGCAGAAAATTATGAATAACCATCGGACGATAGACGTTGAGCTCAAAGTTGCCCGATGCGCCCCCCATATTGATGGCCACATCGTTACCCATTACCTGGCAACATAGCATCGTTACCGCTTCACACTGGGTCGGGTTCACTTTACCAGGCATAATGGAACTGCCTGGCTCATTCTCCGGGATAGCAATCTCGCCAATGCCGCAGCGCGGGCCGGACGCCAGCCAGCGAACATCGTTGGCGATTTTCATCAGCGAGGCCGCCAGTCCTTTTAATGCGCCATGCGCCTGTACCAACGCGTCACAGGTCGCCAGCGCTTCGAATTTATTCGGGGCGGTAACAAACGGCGCCGCGGTAATCGTCGCCAGTTCCTCGGCCACGCGCCGGGCATATTCCGGGTGGGTATTAAGCCCTGTCCCTACTGCGGTTCCGCCGAGCGCCAGTTCCGCGACGTGCGGTAAACTGTGCTCAATGTGTCTGAGGTTATGTTCCAGCATGGCTACCCAACCGGAAATCTCCTGGCCTAAGGTGAGCGGCGTCGCGTCCTGCAGGTGAGTACGGCCAATTTTGACAATATCGGCGAAAGCGTGGGATTTATCGCGAAGCGTATCCGTTAATGCGGATAATTGCGGGATAAGGTGTTCGCGTAACGCCAGTAACGCCGCCACGTGCATGGCGGTTGGGAACACATCGTTTGAGCTTTGACTCTTATTGACGTCATCATTGGGATGCACCTTGCGTTCCATACCGCGAACGCCGCCCAAAATTTCACTGGCGCGGTTCGCTAACACTTCATTCATATTCATGTTGCTTTGCGTACCGGACCCGGTCTGCCAAATCGCCAGCGGAAACTCATCAGCATGTTTTCCCGCCAGCACTTCATCAGCCGCCTGGATAATCGCGCTGGCTTTTTCCGCCGCCAACAACCCTAAGTCCTGGTTGACCTTCGCAGCAGCGCGCTTGGTCAACGCCAGAGCGTGAATGAGCGAGACGGGCATTTTCTCCGTGGAAATCCGAAAATGCTCCAGCGAACGTTGAGTCTGCGCCCCCCACAGTTTATCTGCCGGGACTTCAATCGCGCCCATTGAATCTTTCTCGCGGCGTACCGTTACCATTACCTGCTCCTTACTCAAGTTGATGAGATCATGTGTCGACATTGCTCACATGTTTGCGGTCTTATGAGTATTAACGATAACAACACAACGGTGTAGACCGGATAAGGCGCTTGCGCCGTTCTCCGGCAAAATAGCGAATCATGTTACCGCCCCGCAGGGCGGCGACATTACTTAACGCAGCGCGCGCACTGCGATGACTGAATCTGCTGGAAGAAATCGTTGCCTTTATCATCCACCAGAATGAAGGCCGGAAAATCCTCCACTTCAATTTTCCAGATAGCCTCCATACCCAGTTCAGGATATTCCACGCACTCCAGGCGCTTGATACTACCCTGCGCCAGAACGGCTGCCGGGCCGCCGATACTGCCCAGGTAGAAGCCGCCATGTTTCTTACAGGCATCGGTCACCTGCTGGCTGCGGTTGCCTTTCGCCAGCATGATCATACTGCCGCCCTGCGACTGGAGCTGATCAACATAAGAGTCCATTCGTCCTGCGGTAGTCGGCCCAAGCGACCCGGAGGCATACCCTTCCGGCGTTTTTGCCGGCCCCGCATAATAGATAGGATGATCTTTGATGTACTGCGGCAAACCTTCGCCTCTGTCCATCCGTTCTTTCAGTTTAGCGTGCGCGATGTCGCGGCCCACAATAATCGTGCCGTTCAGCGACAGGCGCGTTGATACCGGATACTGCGACAGTTGTTGCAGTATCTCGCTCATGGGACGGTTAAGATCAACGCGCACCGCCTCGCCCTCTCCCGCCTGGCGCAGCGCCTCTGGAATATATTTACCGGGATTGTGCTCCAGCTTCTCGATCCAGATCCCTTCCCGGTTGATCTTCGCTTTAATGTTTCGATCCGCGGAGCAGGACACGCCCATACCTACCGGACACGATGCCCCGTGGCGCGGCAATCGGATGACACGAATATCGTGAGCGAAATATTTGCCGCCGAACTGCGCGCCTAAGCCAAGATTTTGCGCCTCAAGCAACAATTCTTTTTCCAGTTCAATATCGCGGAAGGCCTGCCCGTGTTCATTGCCTTCGGTCGGTAGCGCATCATAGTATTTTGCCGAGGCCAGCTTAACGGTCTTCAGGTTCGCTTCCGCCGAGGTGCCGCCAATGACAAACGCAATGTGATACGGCGGACAGGCGGCGGTGCCCAGCGTACGCATCTTATCGACGAGATAATTTTTGAGCTTACCCGGCGTCAGAAGCGCTTTTGTCTCCTGATAGAGGTAGGTTTTATTCGCCGATCCGCCGCCTTTAGCGATACAGAGGAATTTATATTCATCGCCATCGACGCTGTAGAGATCGATCTGCGCCGGCAGGTTAGTACCGGTATTGACCTCTTTGTACATATCCAGCGCCGCGTTCTGTGAATAGCGCAGGTTATCTTCGATATAGGTATTATATACGCCGCGAGCCAGCGCCGCTTCATCACCTCCGCCAGTCCAGACGCGTTGGCCTTTTTTGCCGACAATAATGGCCGTACCGGTATCCTGGCAGGTGGGCAACACGCCCTTGGCCGCGATATCGGAGTTTCGCAGGAATTGCAGCGCGACATATTTGTCGTTTTCACTGGCCTGCGGATCGCGCAGAATATCCGCCACCTGCTGCTGATGCGCGGGACGTAGCATAAAAGACGCATCGTGGAAGGCCTGACGCGCCAACAACGTTAGCGCTTCCGGCGCGACTTTCAGGATCTCTTGTCCTTCGAATTCGGCGACGGAAACATGTTCGCTGGTCAACAAGTAGTACTCGGTATCGTCCTTTTTGAGGGGAAAAGGGTCTTGATAAAAGAAGGGTTTGTTTGACATTGTGCTCTCACTTACCGCTCGGTATGGTTATTCTCTGGGCAGGTGTTCCATTGCCCGACTCAAAGCGAGTAACACTATCCTACACAATTTTTTAACAAAAACTGAGACAAGTACGACTTTTTACGCCCGGAGGTTACTTCATGCGGGTTTCTTGGTTTAATACCTCCCATTGATCTCCACATTGAAACAGGGCTTGATAATGCAAAAACTCATTAACTCAGTGCAAAACTATGCCTGGGGAAGTAAAACTGCGTTAACGGAACTTTATGGCATCGCCAATCCGCAGCAGCAGCCAATGGCTGAACTCTGGATGGGCGCGCATCCCAAAAGCAGCTCGCGAATCACCACCGCCAACGGCGAAACCGTCTCCCTGCGTGACGCCATCGAAAAGAATAAAACCGCCATGCTGGGCGAAGCGGTAGCCAACCGTTTCGGCGAACTGCCGTTTCTGTTTAAAGTACTGTGCGCCGCGCAGCCGCTCTCTATTCAGGTGCACCCGAATAAACGCAACTCCGAAATCGGTTTCGCGAAAGAAAATGCGGCGGGTATCCCCATGGATGCCGCAGAGCGGAACTATAAAGATCCTAACCATAAGCCAGAGCTGGTTTTTGCCCTGACGCCTTTCCTGGCGATGAACGCGTTCCGCGAATTTTCTGACATTGTCTCTTTACTGCAACCTATCGCCGGCGCGCATTCCGCTATCGCCCACTTTTTGCAGGCGCCGAACGCTGAACGTCTGAGCCAGCTTTTCGCCAGCCTGTTGAATATGCAAGGCGAAGAAAAATCCCGCGCGTTAGCCGTACTCAAAGCGGCGCTTAACAGCCAGCAAGGCGAACCGTGGCAAACGATCCGCGTGATTTCAGAGTATTATCCTGACGACAGCGGGCTTTTCTCTCCTTTGTTGCTGAATGTGGTCAAACTGAATCCCGGCGAGGCGATGTTCCTGTTTGCCGAAACGCCTCATGCTTATCTGCAGGGCGTTGCGCTGGAAGTCATGGCGAACTCCGATAACGTTCTGCGCGCTGGCCTTACGCCAAAATATATCGACATCCCTGAGCTGGTCGCGAACGTGAAGTTCGAACCTAAGCCTGCCGGCGAGTTGCTGACTGCCCCGGTGAAAAGCGGCGCGGAGCTGGACTTCCCAATTCCGGTTGACGATTTTGCTTTTTCACTGCACGACCTGGCGCTTCAGGAGACGAGCATCGGCCAACACAGCGCCGCGATTCTGTTCTGCGTTGAGGGTGAGGCGGTGTTACGTAAAGATGAACAGCGTCTGGTACTGAAGCCGGGTGAATCTGCCTTTATCGGCGCGGATGAGTCTCCGGTTAACGCCAGCGGCACAGGCCGTTTAGCGCGTGTTTATAACAAGCTGTAGCAACGTACTGAATTTTTTAACAACTCTTGCTAAGCTTATAACAGACGTAAAACTCCTCCAGGCGGTTTAATCCGCCTGGTTTCATTTTTATGGACAATTGATATGAAAAAAACACTGGTAGCTGCAGGTGTAGTGATTGCACTTGGCATCGTCTGGACAGGCGGCGCCTGGTATACGGGGAAAAAGCTGGAGAACCATCTTGCAGAAATGGTGACTCAGGCCAATGAACAGCTCAAGCGTACTGCGCCGGAGGCCGGTGTCGAATTAAGTTATCAAAACTACCAGCGTGGCGTGTTCAGTAGCCATCTGCAACTTGTTGTCAAACCGGTTGCCGGCGCAGACACTACCTGGTTGAAACCCGGGCAAAGCATTGTGCTGGACGAGTCCGTTTCACATGGCCCCTTCCCGCTCGCCCAGCTCAAAACGCTCAATCTGATCCCTTCTATGGCGTCGGTAAAAACCACCCTGGTGAATAACGATGCGGCAAAACCCCTCTTTGATATCGCGAAAGGCGACACGCCCTTTGTTATCAATACCCGCATTGGTTATGGCGGCGATACCCGCTCTGATATCTCTCTCAAGCCGTTAAACTACGAGAATGCCGGTGAAAAGGTCGCCTTTAGCGGCGGCGAGTTCCAGCTTAACGCCGATAAAGACGGTAATGTGGTTTCGCTGTCGGGCGAAGCGCAGAGCGGCCTGGTCGATGCCGTTAACGAATATAACCAGAAGGTCCAACTCACCTTTAATAATTTGAAAACCGACGGTACCAGTAAACTGGCAAGCTTTGGCGAACGTGTGGGCGACCAAAAGTTAACGCTGGATAAACTGTCCATCGCCATTGAGGGTAAAGAGATGGCGGTGCTGGAAGGGATGGAAATTGCCGGCAAGTCCGATCTCGTCAACGACGGAAAAACCATTAACAGCCAGTTGGATTACTCGCTTAACAGCCTGAAAGTGCAGAATCAGGATTTGGGCAGCGGTAAATTAACGCTGAAAGTCGGCCAAATCGACGGCGAAGCCTGGCACCAGTTTAGTCAGCAATATCATGCGCAAACGCAGGCGCTGCTGAATCAGCCGGACGTGGCGCAGAATCCTGAGCTTTATCAGCAAAAAGTCACCGAAGCGTTCTTTAGCGCTCTCCCCGTGCTGTTAAAAGGCGATCCGGTACTGACTCTGGCGCCGCTTAGCTGGAAAAACGCCAAAGGGGAAACCACGCTGAATCTGTCGCTGTTCCTCAAAGATCCGGCAACCACAACGGCACAACCACAAACGCTGGCGCAGGAAGTCGACCGCTCCGTGAAATCGCTGGATGCGAAACTGGCAATTCCAATGGACATGGCGGTCGAGTTTATGACGCAGATAGCAAAACTGGAAGGCTATCAGCAGGATGATGCGGAAAAACTGGCAAAACAGCAGGTGCAGGGGCTGTCCGCAATGGGTCAGATGTTCCGACTGACAACGCTGAAGGATAATACTATCGCCTCCAGTTTGCAGTACGCCAATGGCCAGATCACGCTCAACGGACAAAAAATGCCGTTGGAAGACTTTGTCGGCCTGTTTGGGATGCCGGCGCTTTCCGTTCCGGACGTTCCAGCGCTGCCTCAACAATAATCGCCTTGCCGGGTGTCGCGACGCTGCACCCGGTCTGCGCCGAACGACGCGCAGCCTCTACTTTTGCGTTACCAGGCGAGCGGCTATCGTTTGACTCCGCACATGGTGCTCGTCGTGAGCAATAGGCGGCACGGAAAACATCGTGAGTCTGGACAACTGCATCCCCCCCTACGCCTGTCAGTGAAAGATATGTCGTTTGTCGAT
Source organism: Salmonella sp. 2020_1459 (assembly GCF_043847915.1). Taxonomy (NCBI): domain Bacteria; kingdom Pseudomonadati; phylum Pseudomonadota; class Gammaproteobacteria; order Enterobacterales; family Enterobacteriaceae; genus Salmonella; species Salmonella sp. 2020_1459. Next base: position 474,549 of record NZ_JBCMFA010000001.1, read on the forward strand.
GTCCAGGCATTGAAGGACAATCACGCGACAGGCATCGTATAGCTCAATCAGCATAATTTGCAGGTAATTATCGGCCCGCAGGTTCAGTCGGTAAAAGATGAAATGGTTGGCCTGATGAATACCGTTCAGGCATAAAGAAGGGATATGTTCGATTTTTCACAGGAAGTTGACCGACGCGGGACATGGTGTACGTAGTGGGATTATGTCGCCGATCGTTTTGGCGAAGCCGATCTGCTCCCCTTTACGATCTCGGATATGGATTTTGCCACCGCACCGTTCGCTGATACCGTCTACAAGCGGGGGGTTGACCCTTTATCCTGAGAGGCGATAACAGAGACGCCCCCCCGTGAGCTGACCGGGGGCGCGTTAAAGAGAATGATACAAAATTTCTTCCGCGCTCTCGCGAAGTTGCAACGTAATGACTCCGTTTTTGCAAAATTTCCAGAGCATTATCAATCTGTAGTATAATGGTGCGCACTTTTATTAAAAATTGAGTGCGCCCATGATTGATATTACGCTTCCTTTGACTGACATCCACCGCCACCTTGATGGCAACATTCGCGCCCAAACAATTCTGGATCTTGGTCGGCAGTTCAACATCGCCCTTCCCGCCCAAACGCTGGAAACGCTGATTCCGCATGTCCAGGTCACCTCAACCGAACCCGATTTAGTAAGCTTTCTCACTAAGCTCGATTGGGGGGTAAAAGTCCTGGCATCGCTTGACGCCTGCCGCCGTGTGGCCTTTGAAAATATTGAAGATGCCGCACGTAACGGCCTGCATTACGTCGAGCTTCGCTTTTCGCCCGGCTATATGGCGATGGCGCATCAGTTACCGATCGCAGGCGTGGTTGAAGCCGTTATCGACGGTGTACGCGACGGCTGTAACACGTTTGGCGTCGAGGCACGACTCATTGGCATTATGAGCCGTACCTTCGGCGAGGCGGCATGTTTACAGGAGCTTGATGCGCTGCTGGCGCACAGAGAAAAAATCACCGCGCTGGATTTAGCCGGTGATGAGCTGGGCTTTCCCGGCAGTCTGTTTTTGTCGCACTTTAATCGGGCGCGCGATGCGGGCTGGCATATTACCGTTCACGCAGGCGAAGCCGCAGGGCCAGAAAGTATCTGGCAGGCGATTCGCGAACTGGGGGCCGAACGTATCGGACATGGCGTAAAAGCTGTCGAAGATCGCGCGTTAATGGATTTTCTTGCACAGCAGCGTATCGGTATTGAATCCTGTCTGACTTCGAATATTCAGACCAGTACCGTCGCATCGCTGGCAGACCATCCGCTCAAAACCTTCCTTGAGCATGGCGTTCTCGCCAGTCTTAATACGGACGATCCGGCTGTTCAGGGCGTAGATATTATCCATGAATATCACGTCGCCGCGCCAGCGGCAGGATTGAGCCGCGAACAGATTCGCCAGGCGCAGATTAACGGTCTGGAAATCGCCTTTCTGAGCGATGGCGAAAAACGTGCGCTGCGCGAAAAAGTGGCCGCGGCGTAAGATTGCTTTATTGACACTAACGCTCTTCTCCGCCTGCGGTTTAATGCTATCCCAGGCGGAGAAATGCGACATCTCAGGCAAGACACAGCGTCGCGCGATGTTTTGCCGATTCCATGCCCAGTTCAATCAACTCCATAATTTGAATCGCCTGGCTTGCCGGCACGGGATTTTCACCGTTACCGTTTAACGCATCGCGGATAGCGGCATAATATGCCGGATAGTTACCCGGCAACGTAAGCCAGTTCTCTTCTTTGCGCGTCTCTCCCTCAACCAGGGTCAATACGCCGTCACGCATGTCGTATCCCCAGTCTTCCTGCGGTAAACGCTCGCCGTTTTTTAACCGTTCTTCCTGGGGATCGAGGCCATATTTAACATAGCTACCGCGCGAACCATGAACGATGTATCGCGCGGATTCCGCCGCGGCCAGCATCGTACCGTGCAAAATCACGCGGCGCTGGGGGTAGGATAAAATCGCGTGGAAATAATCTGTAGATTGCGCGCCCGGACGCAGTTGCGCTAAATCCACCGTCATGCTGACCGGCAGGCCAAAAAGTTGAATGGCCTGATCCAACAAGTGCGGCGCCAGATCGTACCAGATACCACTTCCCGGCCCGCCTTGCTCGCGCCAGCGGTCGCGCACCTGGGGACGGAAGCGATCAAAGTGGGATTCAAACAAGGACACCTCGCCGAGCACGCCATCCGCCAGCAAGGCCTTCAGCGTCAAAAAATCGCTGTCCCAGCGTCGGTTGTGGAAGACGGAAAGTACCCGGCCAGTGCTCCGCGCAAGCGCATCCAATTCTCGCGCCTGTGACAGTGTCACGGTAAAGGGTTTATCAACCACCACATGCTTACCGGCTTCCAGCGCAGCTTTCGCCAGCGGGAAATGGGTATCGTTGGGCGTCGGGATCACGATAAGGTCGATATGCGGATCGTTAAATAAATGTCGGGGCTCAGAGACCACGGAAACCGCCGGCCAATCTGCTTTCACTTTTGTTTCATCGCTGCTGGATACCGCCGCAAGCTCTAGCCCTGGCGTTCCCATAATTAAGGGCGCATGAAAGGTTTTACTGGCGTAGCCATAACCGATTAACCCAACGCGGATTTTGTCATTCATCTCACTGCCTCCGGTTTTAGATATCGCTATTCCACACCATCGTGCGATTAGCCGCAATAGCGTCCTGACCATCAACGTAGCATCAAATGATTAACTTGTTACAGAACAGAGGCTGAAAACGTTTCCCTCCCTCTTGCCGACCGTTCGCCAGGAAAGTAACATTTACCCCCTGTGTTTATGGATAAATCAAAGCAAATGTCGTCAATAATGAATCGTCTTATTGAATTAACTGGGTGGATAGTTCTCGTTATCTCAGTCATTCTTTTAGGTATTGCCAACCATATTGACAATTACCAACCACCAGAGCCCACGGCTTCCGTTCAGAAGAAGTAAGCGTCAGATAATGTAAAGGCATTTTCGCGTGGCACGGTAAGCGGCGCCCCGGGGGGTGCAAAGAAAAGTCAAAAACCGGCAAAAAAAACGAAATATGTCCTATCTGGTCTGACGTTTATTGCCTGTTGTAGGAAAGCGCGTTAACCTTTCGCCCCAGGCGCCATGTGGCGCCTGACTCTTTACCGGTAAGAATATTCCCTTTTTACCTGCACCCCTGACCTCTCACTGGTGCGGTTTTGTTTATTTTTTATCAGTGACTACTCCGTTGGCATTATATTTAATATGGATCAACTTTATATGACTGTTCAGGATTATCTATTAAAATTCCGCAAAATTAGTTCGCTCGAAAGTCTGGAAAAACTGTTCGACCACCTTAACTATACCCTTACTGATGACATGGACATTGTTAATATGTATCGCGCTGCAGATCACCGCCGTGCCGAACTGGTTTCCGGAGGACGCCTGTTTGATGTAGGTCAGGTTCCGCAATCCGTCTGGCGCTATGTGCAATAAAGAAAGTAGCGTTTAACATCAAAAACCTTATAATATTTGCCCCAAAATGAGCGGCATGACCGTTAATGCGCGTAACCCCGGAGAAGATATGACTACAACACCGCCACAACGAATTGGAGGCTGGCTTCTTGGCCCGTTAGCCTGGCTGTTAGTCGCGTTGTTGAGCGCCTCGCTGGCGTTATTACTCTACGTTATGGCGCTTGCCACACCGCAAACGTTCAAGACGCTTAGCGGACAGGAAACCGGTAATTTACTGCTATGGGGCATTTCATTTATTACCGCTATCGCCATGTGGTACTATACCCTGTGGTTGACGATCGCATTCTTCAAGCGCAGACGCTGCGTGCCGAAGCATTACATTATCTGGCTGCTGGTGTCGGTGTTACTGGCGGTTAAAGCATTTGCCTTTTCGCCCGTCTCAGATGCCTTTGCCGTGCGTCAGTTACTCTTCCCACTGTTGGCGACGGCGCTCATTGTGCCTTATCTCAAACGTTCAGCGCGCGTTAAAACAACGTTTGTTAATCCGTAATAACCCTACAGTTAACCTGTTGTCGCCTGTGGTAGTTTGACAGATAATAGGCGGCTTTTTTATTTCAGGCCGAAACATGACTGATTACCTGCTGCTCTTTGTCGGAACTGTACTGGTCAATAACTTTGTACTGGTCAAATTCCTGGGCCTTTGTCCCTTTATGGGCGTATCCAAAAAACTGGAAACCGCCATGGGGATGGGCCTCGCGACGACCTTTGTCATGACGCTGGCGTCGATATGCGCCTGGCTTATCGACACCTGGATACTTATTCCGCTGGATCTGATTTATCTGCGGACGCTGGCCTTTATCCTCGTCATTGCTGTGGTCGTGCAATTTACCGAAATGGTTGTGCGGAAAACCAGCCCGGCGTTATACCGCTTGTTAGGCATCTTCTTACCACTGATTACCACTAACTGTGCGGTTCTGGGCGTAGCGTTACTGAATATTAATCTCGGTCATCACTTTCTTCAGTCGGCGCTGTACGGATTTTCCGCCGCCGTCGGTTTTTCATTAGTGATGCTTCTGTTTGCCGCTATCCGCGAACGCCTTGCCGTGGCGGATGTGCCCGCCCCTTTTCGTGGTAACGCGATAGCATTGATTACCGCAGGATTAATGTCTTTGGCCTTTATGGGCTTTAGTGGTTTGGTGAAGTTGTAATGAATACTATCTGGATTGCCGTTGGCGCCCTGACCCTTCTGGGCCTGGTGTTCGGCGCCATTCTGGGTTATGCCTCCCGCCGATTCGCGGTTGAAGATGATCCGGTTGTTGAAAAAATCGATGCGATTTTGCCGCAGAGTCAGTGTGGTCAGTGCGGCTATCCCGGCTGTCGCCCCTACGCCGAAGCCGTGGGTCTCCAGGGCGAGAAAATCAATCGTTGCGCGCCCGGCGGCGAAGCCGTCATGCTGAAAATGGCAGAGCTGCTAAACGTAGAGCCGCAGCCATGCGATGGTGAAGAACAGCAGGCCGCGCCAGTACGTATGCTGGCAGTTATTGATGAAAATAACTGCATTGGCTGCACAAAATGCATTCAGGCCTGCCCGGTTGACGCCATCGTTGGCGCAACGCGCGCCATGCACACGGTCATGAGCGATCTCTGTACTGGCTGTAATCTGTGCGTCGATCCGTGTCCGACGCACTGCATCGAATTACGTCCGGTGAATGAGACGCCCGACAGTTGGAAATGGGATTTGAACACCATTCCCGTTCGCATCATTCCCGTGGAACAACATGCTTAAACTATTTTCCGCTTTCAGAAAAGATAAAATCTGGGATTTCGACGGTGGTATTCATCCGCCCGAAATGAAGACCCAGTCAAACGGCACGCCGCTGCGTCAGGTGCCTTTAGCGCCGCGCTTCGTTATCCCCTTAAAACAGCACATTGGCGCTGAGGGCGAGTTGTGCGTTAGCGTCGGCGATCGCGTGCTACGCGGCCAGGCGCTTACCCGTGGACGTGGGAGAATGCTGCCGGTACACGCGCCCACCTCCGGGACGGTTATCGCTATTGCCCCCCACTCGACGGCACATCCTTCGGCGCTGGCGGAGTTAAGCGTCATCATTGATGCCGACGGCGAGGACCGCTGGATTGAACGCGAGGGCTGGTCTGATTACCGCGCCCACAGCCGTGAAGCGCTCATTGAACGCATTCATCAGTATGGCGTTGCCGGGCTTGGCGGCGCAGGGTTTCCCACCGGCGTTAAATTGCAGGGCGGCGGCGATAAAATCACCACGCTTATTATCAATGCCGCTGAGTGCGAACCTTACATTACGGCGGACGATCGTCTGATGCAGGACTGCGCCGCGCAGATTGTGGAAGGTATTCGCATCCTGGCGCATATTCTGCAACCGCGTGAGGTATTAATCGGCATTGAAGATAACAAACCGCAGGCTATTTCCATGCTGCGCGCCGTACTGGCTGACGCCCACGATATTTCGTTACGTGTGATCCCAACCAAATACCCTTCCGGCGGCGCAAAACAGCTCACCCAAATACTGACGGGAAAACAGGTTCCCCACGGCGGGCGCTCCTCTGATATTGGCGTGCTGATGCAAAACGTCGGTACGGCGTATGCCGTTAAACGCGCCGTGATTGACGGCGAACCGATCACAGAACGCGTCGTCACCTTAACGGGTGAAGCGGTAAGCCGCCCGGGTAACGTCTGGGCGCGGCTCGGCACTCCCGTTCGTCATTTGCTTAACGATGCCGGGTTCTGCCCTTCTGCTGACCAGATGGTCATCATGGGCGGCCCGTTGATGGGATTCACCCTTCCCTGGCTTGACGTACCGGTCGTAAAAATCACCAACTGCCTGCTGGCGCCATCCGTGACTGAAATGGGAGCGCCTCAGGAAGAGAAAAGCTGTATTCGTTGCAGCGCTTGCGCTGACGCTTGCCCTGCCGACCTTTTACCGCAGCAGCTTTATTGGTTCAGCAAAGGGCAGCAGCATGACAAGGCTACCGCTCACCATATTGCTGATTGTATAGAATGCGGCGCCTGCGCCTGGGTCTGCCCGAGTAATATTCCGCTCGTCCAATATTTCCGTCAGGAAAAAGCGGAGATTAATGCGATCAGGCTTGAAGAAAAACGCGCCGCCGAAGCCAAAGCACGTTTTGAGGCTCGTCAGGCAAGACTGGAGCGCGAAAAAGCCGCCCGCCTTGCACGTCATAAGAGCGCAGCGGTACAACCAGCGGCAAAAGATCAGGATGCCATTGCCGCTGCGCTGGCGCGGGTAAAAGAGAAACAGGCGCTGGCCACGCAACCGGTGGTTATTCAAGCGGGTAGTCTGCCAGACAATAGCGCCGTCATCGCGGCCCGTGAAGCGCGTAAAGCGCAAGCGCGCGCTAAACAAGCCGCTCATCCGGTGGCTGACAGCGCGATACCCGGCGACGACCCGCGTAAAGCCGCAGTGGAGGCGGCTATCGCTCGCGCCAAAGCCCGCAAACAGGAGCAGCAGGCCGGAAGCGAACCTGCCGAACCGGTCGATCCGCGCAAAGCCGCGGTGGAGGCGGCCATCGCCCGCGCCAAAGCCCGCAAACAGGAGCAGCAGGCCGGAAGCGAACCTGCCGAAGCGGTCGACCCGCGCAAAGCCGCGGTGGAAGCGGCTATCGCCCGCGCCAAAGCCCGCAAGCAGGAGCAGCAGACCGGAAGCGAACCTGCCGAACCGATCGATCCGCGTAAAGCCGCGGTGGAAGCGGCTATCGCCCGCGCCAAAGCCCGCAAGCAGGAGCAGCAGGCCGGAAGCGAACCTGTCGAACCGGCCGACCCGCGCAAAGCCGCGGTGGAAGCGGCGATCGCCCGCGCCAAAGCCCGTAAGCAGGAGCAGCAGACCGGAAGCGAACCTGCCGAACCGGCCGACCCGCGTAAAGCCGCGGTTGCTGCGGCTATCGCCCGCGTTCAGGCAAAAAAAGCAGCACAGCAGCAGGTTGTCAACGAGGATTAAATGGTATTCAGAATCGCAAGCTCGCCTTATACCCATAACCAGCGCCAGACATCGCGAATCATGTTGCTGGTATTAATCGCCGCTCTGCCGGGGATTGCCGCGCAGACGTGGTTTTTTGGTTGGGGAACGCTTTTCCAGATCGTTCTGGCTGCTATCACGGCGCTCGTCGCAGAAGCCATTGTCCTCAGGCTGCGCAAACAATCGGTCGCCAGTCACCTGCAGGATTATTCCGCGTTATTGACGGGGCTTTTGCTGGCGGTCAGCATCCCTCCGCTTGCGCCCTGGTGGATGGTCGTGCTGGGAACCGGATTCGCCATTATTATCGCTAAACAGTTATATGGCGGGCTGGGACAAAACCCCTTTAATCCGGCCATGATCGGCTACGTGGTGCTATTAATTTCCTTTCCGGTGCAAATGACAAGCTGGTTGCCGCCTTATGAAATAGCCGCAACAACGCCCGATATGCTGGACACGTTGCGGATGATTTTTACCGGGCATACCGCCAGCGGCGGCGATATGACGCTGCTACGTATCGGTATTGACGGTATCAGCCAGGCGACGCCGCTGGATACGTTTAAAACGTCCTTGCGCGCCGGGCACTCCGTTGAGCAAATCATGCAGTACCCGATATACAGCGGCGCGCTGGCTGGCGTGGGCTGGCAGTGGGTTAACCTCGCCTGGCTTGTCGGCGGCGTATTCCTGCTGTGGCAAAAAGCTATCCGCTGGCATATCCCGGTCAGTTTTCTGCTCACACTGGCGCTATGCGCCGCGTTAGGTTGGCTTTTCTCGCCCGCTACGCTGGCCTCGCCGCAGCTTCATCTGCTGTCAGGCGCCACCATGCTGGGCGCATTTTTTATCTTAACGGATCCGGTTACCGCCTCCACGACCAACCGTGGACGTTTAATTTTCGGCGCGCTGGCTGGGGTATTAGTGTGGCTGATTCGTAGCTTCGGCGGCTATCCGGACGGCGTTGCTTTTGCTGTCCTGTTGGCGAATATCACGGTTCCTCTGATCGACTACTACACGCGACCCCGCGTCTATGGACATCGCAAAGGATAAACCATGCTGAAAACGATTCGTAAACACGGTATTACGCTGGCGCTTTTTGCCGCAGGTTCTACGGGATTGACCGCGGTGATTAATCAGATGACAAAATCAACCATCCACGAACAAGCGCTGCAACAACAACATGCCCTGTTCGATCAGGTATTGCCGCCAGATCGTTACAATAATAATCTGCAAGAGAGTTGTTATCTGGTCGATGCGCCCGCCCTCGGCAAAGGCACACACCGTGTTTTTATCGCTCGCAAGGATGATAAACCCGTAGCGGCCATCATTGAGGCCACCGCGCCAGATGGCTATTCCGGCGCTATCCAGCTTATTGTTGGCGCAGATTTCAACGGTACCGTCCTGGGGACGCGTGTGACGGAACATCATGAGACGCCAGGGTTAGGTGATAAAATTGAGCGCCGTTTGTCTGACTGGATTACCCACTTTAGCGGTAAAACCATCAGCGGTGAAAATGATACGCACTGGGCGGTGAAAAAAGATGGCGGTGATTTTGACCAATTTACCGGGGCGACAATAACGCCGCGTGCCGTAGTGAATGCGGTTAAACGCGCCGGGCTGTACGCCGAATCACTGCCCGCTCAGCTCCCCCATTTAACCGCCTGTGGAGAATAGCCATGAGCGAAATAAAAGACATTGTTGTTCAGGGGTTATGGAAAAATAACTCTGCTCTGGTGCAGCTACTTGGCCTGTGCCCTTTACTGGCGGTGACGTCTACGGCAACCAACGCTCTGGGGCTGGGTCTGGCCACAACGCTGGTATTAACGCTGACCAACCTTACGGTGTCCGCACTACGTCGCTGGACGCCGGCAGAAATCCGTATCCCGATTTACGTTATGATCATTGCCTCGGTGGTAAGCGCAGTACAGATGCTGATCAATGCGTATGCGTTCGGTTTGTATCAGTCTTTAGGGATTTTTATTCCGCTGATTGTAACGAACTGCATTGTTGTTGGTCGCGCCGAAGCGTTTGCCGCGAAAAAAGGACCGTGGCTTTCCGCGTTGGACGGTTTTTCTATCGGCATGGGCGCGACAGGCGCGATGTTCGTGCTGGGCTCACTGCGCGAGATCCTCGGGAATGGTACGCTTTTCGATGGCGCGGATAGCCTGCTGGGAGGCTGGGCAAAAGTATTACGGGTCGAGATATTTCACACCGACTCGCCTTTCCTGCTGGCGATGCTGCCGCCAGGCGCGTTTATCGGTCTGGGACTCATGCTGGCGGTAAAATATCTTATTGATGAAAAAATGAAGAAACGCCGCGCCGAAACCGCGCCTTCCGCAGTTCCGGCAGGTGAAACAGGGAAAGTCTGATGAACAAAGCAAAAAGGCTGGAAATTCTGACGCGCCTGCGCGACAGCAACCCGCACCCCACAACGGAACTCAATTTCACGTCGCCATTTGAGTTGCTGATTGCCGTGTTGCTTTCCGCGCAGGCAACCGACGTCAGCGTGAACAAGGCTACCGCCAAACTTTACCCGGTCGCCAATACGCCAGCCGCGATGCTGGAGCTGGGCGTAGAGGGCGTGAAATCCTATATCAAAACTATCGGCTTATTTAACAGTAAAGCGGAAAACGTGATTAAGACCTGCCGTATTTTACTGGACAAGCATAATGGCGAAGTGCCGGAGGATCGGGCGGCGCTGGAAGCGCTTCCCGGCGTGGGGCGTAAAACCGCTAACGTGGTGCTAAATACCGCCTTCGGCTGGCCGACCATCGCCGTTGATACGCATATATTTCGTGTATGCAACCGAACGCAGTTCGCGCCGGGTAAAAATGTCGAGCAGGTAGAAGAGAAGTTGCTGAAAGTGGTGCCGAATGAGTTCAAAGTGGACTGCCATCACTGGTTAATTTTGCATGGCCGCTATACCTGTATCGCCCGAAAACCCCGCTGCGGCTCCTGCCTCATTGAAGATCTTTGCGAATACAAAGAAAAAGTCGATATTTGATATGGTCGGAGTGCGTCCGTCACGCCAGCGCGCTCCCACCTTCGGCCTGGATCTATTTTAGCCATCAATCATTCCAGTCTCTGTCCTTTTTCTGATGTAATGTGCTTTCGTTTTCACTCCACGTCAGGTTAATCATTTTTTTAATCGCAAAAAATTCTATCTATCCGTGATCAGGATCACTTTGATAACTTCATGTGAAATTTAATGACATCTAAGGTTACATTTACAACCGGATAGACTGACGCCCCGTTTTCACTACAAAACATTACTCTGCCATTTTTTCAGATAATGGCCTATATCACTGCTTTTCACCTTAAATAGCAGAAGATATCGCCTTTCACCCAAACTAATGGCCTTTTTGCAGTGTAAAAATCTGCCATTCTTCAAATGAAGAAATTTAACGCTGGATAACATTTCTGACATCGGACGATTCAACCAGAAGAGTTATATGTAACAGATTATTACAAAGCTCTTGTCTGGAGAGGAAAGATAGTGAACATTACCTGCCGTTTCCCCTCCAATATAACAATCGGACGGATGAGTCTGACTCATCACGCGCCAGACAACCCCTGTTAATACGGGGCGTAAAAAAGAGGTAAAAGTGTCTACTGCAAACAAAAAACCAACTGAAAGCGTCAGTTTGAACGCTTTCAAACAACCGAAGGCGTTCTATCTCATCTTCTCGATAGAGTTATGGGAGCGTTTTGGTTATTACGGCCTGCAAGGCATTATGGCCGTCTACCTGGTAAAACAACTGGGTATGTCAGAAGCGGATTCCATCACCCTTTTCTCTTCCTTCAGTGCACTGGTGTACGGCCTGGTCGCCATTGGCGGTTGGTTAGGTGATAAAATTCTGGGCACCAAACGCGTTATTATGCTGGGTGCCGTGGTGCTGGCTATCGGTTATGCGCTGGTCGCATGGTCTGGTCATGACGCTGGCATCGTCTATATGGGCATGGCGGCTATCGCTGTGGGTAACGGTCTGTTTAAAGCTAACCCGTCTTCCCTGCTGTCTACCTGTTACGCGAAGGACGATCCGCGTCTCGACGGCGCATTTACGATGTATTATATGTCCGTCAACATCGGCTCCTTCTTCTCTATGCTGGCGACGCCGTGGCTGGCGGCGCGTTATGGCTGGAGCACCGCGTTTGCACTTAGCGTCGTCGGTATGCTGATAACCGTCGTTAACTTTGCTTTCTGCCAGCGCTGGGTGAAAAGCTACGGTTCCAAACCCGACTTTGAACCGATCAACTTCCGTAATCTGCTGCTGACAATCGTGGGTATTGTCGTTCTGATTGCGGTCGCCACCTGGCTGCTGCACAACCAGGATATCGCGCGTATGGTGCTGGGCGTAATCGCTCTTGGCATCGTCATTATCTTCGGTAAAGAAGCGTTTTCCATGCACGGCGCGGCTCGCCGTAAAATGATCGTCGCCTTTATTTTGATGCTGCAGGCGATTATCTTCTTCGTACTGTACAGCCAGATGCCGACGTCGCTGAACTTCTTTGCCATTCGTAACGTCGAGCACTCTATTCTCGGTATCGCGTTCGAACCGGAACAGTATCAGGCGCTGAACCCATTCTGGATCATTATCGGCAGCCCGATTCTGGCCGCTATCTATAACAGGATGGGCGATACGCTGCCGATGCCGATGAAATTCGCCATTGGTATGGTGCTGTGTTCCGGCGCGTTCCTGATTCTGCCGCTGGGCGCCAAATTTGCGAACGATGCCGGCATCGTATCCGTAAACTGGCTGATCGCAAGCTACGGCCTGCAAAGTATCGGTGAGCTGATGATCTCCGGTCTGGGACTGGCAATGGTCGCACAGTTGGTTCCGCAGCGTCTGATGGGCTTCATCATGGGCAGCTGGTTCCTGACAACGGCAGGCGCTAACATCATCGGCGGCTATGTCGCCAACCTGATGGCTGTGCCGAGCGACGTGACTGACCCACTGATGTCCCTGGAAGTCTATGGTCGCGTATTTATGCAGATTGGCATAGCAACCGCCGTTATCGCCGTCCTGATGCTGCTGACAGCGCCTAAGCTGAACCGTATGACCCAGGACGATGATACCGCTGAAAAAGGCTCTAAAGCCGCTACAGTTTAATTTTCCGGGAAACAACATTCAGGCCGCTAACTGTACGTTAGCGGCTTTTTTTTTGCTCGTCCCCGCACTACCATACTTTAAACCTCAGCAAAAAGGAGTTACCGATGAAACTGTTCTACAAACCGGGTGCCTGCTCTCTTGCTTCCCATATTACCCTGCGCGAAATTGGCAAAGACTTTACGCTTGATGGCGTCGATCTCGCAAAAAAACGCCTGGAAAACGGTGATGATTACCTGGCAGTCAACCCTAAAGGACAGGTTCCGGCTCTGCTGCTGGATGACGGTACACTGTTGACTGAAGGCGTCGCCATTATGCAGTACCTCGCCGACAGCGTTCCCGACCGCCAGCTTCTGGCGCCGGTAAGTAGCCTTGCTCGCTATCATACGCTGGAATGGCTCAACTATATTGCAACGGAACTGCATAAAGGCTTTACCCCGCTGTTCCGCCCTGACACGCCGGAAACACTCAAACCCGCCGTTCGCGCCGGTCTGGAAAAGAAATTTCAGTATGTGGATGAGTCGCTTTCAGACGACCAGTGGATTTGCGGCCAGCGTTTTACCATCGCAGACGCTTATCTGTTTACCGTATTGCGTTGGGCCTATGGCGTAAAACTGAATATGGACGGGTTAACGCATATTGAAAGTTATATGCAGCGTGTCGCAAAAAGACCGACCGTTGCGGCAGCGCTTAAAGCGGAAGGACTGAATTAATGTCATGTTGCCGGATAGCTCGCTGTACCGCCATCCGGCCTCTTTTTAGCAGCAATAATTACAGCCGCGTTGCGCTGAAGTAATGTTCAGGGTTAGCGATCCTGTCCTGGGCCGCCACGACCTGCAGTTCGTACTCCTGCATCGTTTTGGTGGCGATCATAATCTCATAGACTGCCGCCGTAACGTGCTCCAGCGCCTGCTGCAACGTCGCGCCCTGCAAAAGTTTGACCAGCAATAAACCACTGGTGACATCGCCAACGCCAACCGGCTGACGTGAACCGAAATCCACCAGCGGACGGCTAATATGCCAGGCTTCCTGCGCTGTCACCAGCAGCATTTCAAAGCGTTCTGAACTGTAACCGGCGCGGGCGAGATGTTTTACCAGTACAATTTCTGGCCCCTGAGCAATCAGTTCACGCGCCGCCTGCACGGCGTCATCCACATTATTCACGCTATGTTTGCTGAGAATTTCCAGTTCAATCAGGTTAGGCGCGATAATATCGCTGGCGGGTAGCGCATAACGCACATGGAACTCTGCGACGCCAGGCGCCACGATACAGCCCTTTTCCGGATGCCCCATCACGGGATCGCAGAAATATTTTGCCTGCGGATTTGCCGCTTTAACCTGGCGCACAATACCGAGAATGTGTTCTCCCTGCTCGGCAGATCCCAGGTAACCGCTAAGTACGGCGTCGCAGTGCGCTAACTGGCCAATGTCCGCAATCCCCTGGACAATCTCAGTCAGATGGCTGGGCGGCATGACACAGCCGGTCCATTTACCATATTGCGTGTGGTTAGAAAACTGAACGGTATTCAGCGGCCAAACATTCGCGCCAAGACGGCGCATGGGAAATTCGGCGGCGCTGTTGCCCGCATGTCCGAAAACAACATGGGACTGGATAGCGAGGATATTCTTCATTTTTTTACCTGAACATCAAAAATAAGGGAGTGATTTCTCACTCCCTGTTACTTAATGCCTTATTTCCAGCAAATCAGACAATAGTTCTTTTTGCCGCGACGTAATAAGGTATAGCGGCCAAACAGACGGTCCTCATCGTTAAAGATGTATTCAGGATCGGGTTGTTTTTCACCATTGATAGTGACAGCGTTGGAGGCGATAGTCTTACGCGCCTGACCACGCGACGGCTGGAGTTCGGCGTCTACCAGCGCCTGCATCAGGTCGGCGCCTTTTTCCATTTCAACCATCGGTACGCCGTCCTGGGCCAACTGCTCAAAGTCAGCTTCGCTCAGCGCGCTCAGTGAACCGCTGAACAGGCATTCAGTGATCCGTTTCGCCGCGACCAGCCCCTCTTCACCATGAACCAGGCGCGTCACCTGCTCGGCCAGCACATACTGCGCGCGCGGCGCTTTACCGCTGTTTTTATCTTCTTCTTCCAGGGCATTGATCTCCTCAATGTCCATAAAAGTGAAGAATTTCAGGAAGCGATAAACATCGGCATCTGCGGTGTTAATCCAGAACTGGTAGAATTTGTACGGACTGGTTTTCTTCGGATCCAGCCAGACAGCGCCGCCTTCGGTTTTACCGAATTTCGTGCCGTCAGCTTTGGTGATCAGCGGAACGGTCAAACCAAATACCTGATTCTGGTGCAGGCGACGGGTCAGGTCGATACCGGAAGTGATGTTCCCCCACTGGTCAGAACCGCCAATCTGTAAGGCAACGCCGTGCAGTTTATTCAGACAAGCGAAGTCGTACCCCTGTAGCAGGTTATAAGAGAACTCCGTGAAAGAGATACCCTGATCGTCACGGTTCAGACGCTGCTTCACCGCTTCTTTGTTGATCATCTGATTAACGGAAAAATGTTTACCGATATCGCGCAGGAAAGTCAGCACATTCATGCTGCCGAACCAGTCATAGTTATTGGCCGCGATGGCGGAGTTTTCGCCGCAATCAAAGTCCAGGAATGGGGCAACCTGTTTACGAATTTTCGCCACCCACTCCTGAACGGTCTCTTCAGTGTTCAGTTTACGCTCGGCGGCTTTAAAGCTCGGGTCGCCAATCAGACCGGTCGCGCCGCCTACCAGCGCAACAGGTTTGTGCCCTGCCTGCTGGAAGCGTTTCAGGCATAACAATGGAACCAGATGCCCCAAATGCAAGCTGTCAGCGGTAGGATCGAAGCCGCAATAGAGCGCGATCGGGCCTTGCGCCAGTCGCTCTGCCAACGCGTCTTCGTCCGTCACCTGGGCTACCAGCCCCCGCTCTTGCAATTGTTTAATCAAGTTACTGCTTGCCATCAAAATCTCCATGTATAAAACGACTGCACCTTTGCCGGTACACGACTTTTCGCCAGACGCGAAAGAGACATAGCATAAAACGGCGGATTCATCCGCACCAGTGCTTAAAACAAGATTTTTGCATCTTTAGGGCGCAAGACGGTCGATTTTCCACGCGCCGTCGTCGCGTTGGTATAAAAAGCGATCGTGCAGACGATGTTCGCCGCCCTGCCAGAACTCCATCTGTTCGATACTCACGCGAAAACCACCCCAAAAGCTGGGTAACGGCACTTCGCCCTGTTGAAACTTCTGCTTGAGCTCCAGGAATTTGCTTTCGAGGATACCGCGCGCGGAAATGCGGCTGGATTGTTTAGAGACCCATGCGCCGATCTGGCTGTCGCGCGGACGGCTGTGGAAATACCTCACCACCTCAAGAGTGGAGAGACGCTCGGCTTTGCCTGTCACCATCACCTGGCGTTCAAGCATATGCCAGGGAAATAACAGGCTGATACGCGGATTGTGCTCAATCTGATGCGCCTTGCGGCTTCCCAGGTTGGTATAAAAGACCAGGCCTTTTTCATCATAATGCTTGAGCAACACAATACGCTGGTACGGTTGACCCTTGTCATCTACGGTCGCCACGACCATTGCCGTTGGATCGGCCAGTCTGGCGTCGCACGCTTGCCCAAGCCAGCGCTCAAATAAGGTTAACGGTTCAGCGGGTAAATCGCGGCGACGCAAGCCGCCTTTCGTGTATTCACGGCGCAGATGCGCGATCTGCTGCAATTGGTCGTTATCAGACATGGCGTTGATCAGAAATAATCAGTGGGTGGCGCTATTGTGCGCCCCCATACTGAAAATCTCAACGCTTCGGATTTTGTAACTGACAGTTATCAAGCACAATTCTGTCTCGTTTATAGACCGTGGCGCTCTCGCCTTGCGACCAGAAAACATAAATCCCGTCGGTATAACGCGCGCCCGAGGCCGAGATTCCTTGCTTCAGGGTCAGCAGCTTATTGTCATAAACAAAACTGACCTCTTCACGCGGGTTATTGACTTTAACGGTAAGCGGCTTCTCATCACACTGGTATTCCAGCGTATCCGTTTGCATACGTTCAACAAATTGTTGATAAACGCTACAGCCGGTCAGCAGCACAGGTAAACACATTATTGCGATCTTTTTCATAGGCATATCCCGAAAGCTCTCCTGCTTCTGGAAGGGCAAACGCCCCTTCCTGACCTTGCTAGTTTACCGATATAGGGTCCGGGAAAAATTCAGTTAACTCTGAGTTATTGGGTTAGCCGGGTAAATAGCGCCTAAAACACTGGCTTCTGTAGCCCCCGTCACGGAAGGTAAATTTCCCGGCAGGCCCGCGAGCGTTCGCCAGGCAAGCCATGCAAAGGCCAGCGCTTCCATATCATCGCCGCTGATCCCCGCCTTATCGGTGGTCGAAACCTCGATACCGGGCAACAGCGCCGCCAGACGGGCCATCACTAACGGATTCCGGCTTCCGCCGCCACAGACCATCAGCCGCTCGCAGCCGCCATTGAGCAGCACCTGTTGGGCGATGGAGACCGCCGTCAGCTCCGCCAGCGTGGCCTGTACATCGCGCGCGTCTGCGCCAGGGAAAGCCGTAAGATGACGCTCTAACCAGCCATAGTTGAAATATTCGCGTCCTGTACTTTTGGGCGCCGACGCAGCAAAGTACGGATCGCGCAACATCTTTTGCAGCAATGGAAGAATAACCTGACCTTCTTTCGCCCATGCCGCGTCTTTGTCGTAGGGCTGCGCGCATTGTCGCCAAATCCACGCATCCATCAACATATTACCCGGCCCCGTGTCGTACCCGCGCACCGCCTGTCCGGGGAAAAGCAGAGATAAATTGGCGATGCCGCCGATATTCAGGACCATACGTTTTTCCGTCGGATGTCCCAACAGCGCGTGATGGAAAGCGGGCACCAGCGGCGCGCCTTGTCCGCCCAGCGCAATATCCCGCCGCCGAAAATCGCCGACCACTGTAATCCCCGTATGGGCGACGATGTGATTATTATCGCCAATTTGCAGCGTATGCGGGGCCTCGCCGGTCGGCTCATGCCAGACCGTTTGCCCATGACAACCAATGGCGACGATATCCCGCGGCTGCAAACGTTGTTGCGCTAACAGCGCATTAACCGCCTGTGCAAAAAGCCGGCCTAACTGGGTATCAAGCTGGCCGAGTTGCGAGAGCGTAAGCGGCTGTCCCTGGCAAATATCGAGAATGCCTTTTTTCAGATGAACGGGAATAGGCCAGGTGAGACTTGCCTGTTGCGCAACCATGGTTTCATCAATTGCCGCCAGTACAACATCCACGCCATCAAGGCTGGTTCCGGACATAACGCCAATAAAACGGCCCGATTTCATACCTCTTCCTTTTAAGCTGGGTTAAGCCTTAACACTCGGCATAACGTATTTTGTAATGCTATGCCCACGTCACGTTTTTTGCCGTGTCGTCCACGGATATCAATGACCTATCTTTTCTTGCTTCCGACTTCGTTTAAGATTGGTTAATTAACTTCTGATTATGATTTTTACATTCTTTCAGCAGAAGATATGACCTTAACTGCATAAATGCCATATAATTTAGCTATAGGGATGCTGAAATAGCGTTTCGTGAAGAACAGGAGATGGGTAAATGATTAAACGTGTACTGGCCGTTTCACTGATGGGGTTATCCTTAGCTGGGTGTGTTAACAATGATAGCCTTTCGGGTGATGTTTATACCGCATCCGAGGCTAAACAAGTTCAGAATGTAACGTACGGTACTATCGTTAACGTTCGTCCGGTTCAAATTCAGGGCGGTGATGATTCTAACGTGATTGGCGCTATCGGCGGCGCGGTGTTGGGCGGATTCCTCGGCAACACTATCGGCGGCGGTACGGGTCGTTCACTGGCGACCGCGGCAGGCGCGGTGGCTGGTGGCGTAGCGGGCCAGGGCGTCCAGAGCGCAATGAATAAAACCCAGGGTGTGGAACTGGAAATTCGTAAAGACGATGGCAACACCATTATGGTTGTGCAGAAACAAGGAAATACGCGTTTCTCGGCAGGTCAGCGTGTCGTGCTGGCCAGCAACGGCAGCCAGGTTACTGTCTCTCCACGCTAAACCAGGCTTTACGTGTGGTCACATGGCCACACGTATGCCCCTGCACCTCAATCGTGAGAGTGCAATTCCATAATGTTGTGTTCAAGTTTAGCGACAAGTTTAATCAGAAGCTCAATCTCCTCTGAAGAAATCCCAGCCAAAATTTCACCGCGCGTTTTATGAATGACCTCTTCCATCTCAGCGATCAGCGGCTCCGCTTTTTCGGTCAGTTTAATCCGCTTAGCGCGACGATCGCTGGCGCAGGTTTGCCGCGAAATTAGCCCCTTATCTTCAAGTTGATCCAACGTGCGTACCAGCGATGGCTGCTCAATGCCTATCGCTTTAGCCAATTGAATCTGCGACTGGTCAGGCGGCAATTGATGAATATTGTGCAACGTGACCCAATGTGTCTGCGTCAATTCCAGAGGCTTGAGGCGATGGTCAATCAGAGCACGCCAAATGCGCACCAACCGTGCCAGATCAGAACCTAGTGGCGATTCCAATTTCATCTCCTTATAATTAGCTTGCTAAGTTATTATGCTGATTTTAGAATAGTGTGCAGTATTTGTATTCTCAAAACAAATGTATTGCTAAATTTGCTTACCAATAGACATTTTTTCAGACATAGTGCGCACCTGGCACCTGTAGCTTCAGTTTTGGCTAAAACTAAAGCATCGATGTCTGACGCAAAGGAACATTGCTTGTGAAGTGTATACTCAACGCCACAGGATTGCCCTTACAAGATCTCATGTTGGGAGCATCTGTTTACTTTCCGCCATTCTTTAAAGCCTTTGCGCTTGGGTTCGTTATCTGGTTGTTTATTCACCGACTCCTGCGTGACCGGATATACTCTGATGAAATCTGGCATCCCCTGTTAATGGATCTCTCCCTCTTTACGCTGTGCGTATGTCTGGGCCTCGTTTTACTGATCGCGTGGTAAATATGTCGTTAAAAACAATAAAATATTTTTCTACTCTCATTGTCGCCGTCGTCGCCGTTCTGGCCGCGTGGTGGTTATGGAATTACTATATGCAGTCACCGTGGACGCGCGATGGTAAAATCCGCGCGGAACAGGTCAGCGTAACGCCACAGGTTTCTGGCAGCATTACCCAACTCAATATCAAAGATAATCAGTTCGTCAACGCCGGGGACGTTCTCTTTGTCATTGATAAAACGCCCTTCCATATTGCAGAACTTAACGCGCAGGCGCAGTTGGCCAAAGCGCAGTCCGATCTGGCAAAAGCGAATAATGAAGCCGATCGACGTCGACATTTATCGCGTAACTACATCTCTGCTGAAGATCTGGATAGCGCCAATCTGAATGTTAAAGCGATGCAGGCCAACGTAGATGTCGCACTGGCAACGTTAAAACAGGCGCAGTGGCAGCTTAGCCAGACGGAAGTAAAAGCGCCGGTATCCGGCTGGGTGACCAACCTTTCCACGCGTACCGGTGATTATGCCAGCACCGGTAAGCCACTTTTCGCCCTGGTAGATAGCCATTCATTTTATGTAATGGGATATTTCGAAGAAACCAAACTACGCCACATCCGCGAAGGTGAGCCTGCATTAATAACACTGTATAGTGGCAATGTTAAGTTACAGGGTCACGTTGGCAGTATCGGGCGCGCTATTTACGATCAAAGCGTGGAAAGTGACTCCGGTTTAGTGCCCGATATCAAACCCAACGTACCGTGGGTACGTCTGGCGCAACGCGTACCGGTACGTATCGAATTTGACGCTTTGCCGCAGGATATCACGCTCGTCTCCGGCACTACCTGCAGCGTAGCCATTGGACAGCAGTAATGAAACTCTCCCTGCCGGCCCTGCGAAATACGCCCTGGTTTAAAGCGACCTCCGGCCAGTGGCGTTACGCGTTGCGCAATACCATTGCCATGTGTCTCGCGCTGACATTCGCTTATTATCTCAATCTGGATGAGCCCTACTGGGCGATGACTTCGGCCGCAGTGGTGAGCTTTCCGACCGTAGGCGGCGTAATCAGTAAAAGTCTGGGGCGTATTGCCGGGAGTTTACTCGGCGCGACCGCCGCGTTGATTATTGCTGGCCATACGCTGAATGAACCCTGGTTGTTCTTATTTAGCATGGCCGCCTGGATCGGTTTTTGTACCTGGGCCTGCGCGCATTTTACCAATAATGTCGCTTATGCTTTCCAGTTGTCCGGCTACACGGCGGCGATCATCGCGTTCCCGATGGTTAATATTGTAGAAATCACGCAGTTGTGGGATATCGCCCAGGCACGTGTATGTGAAGTTATCGTCGGCATCCTCTGTGGCGGCATGATGATGATGATCCTACCCAGCACATCGGATGGCACTGCCCTGCTCACCGCGTTGAAAAACATGCATGCGCGCTTGCTGGAACATGCCAGTCTACTATGGCAGCCGGAGACTACCGACGCTATCCGCTCCGCGCATGAGGGGGTTATTGGGCAAATCCTGACCATGAACCTGCTGCGTATTCAGGCCTTCTGGAGTCACTACCGTTTTCGCCGCCAGAATGCATTGCTAAATGCATTGTTACACCAGCAATTACGGCTAACCAGCGTGATCTCCAGTCTGCGTAGAATGCTTTTAAACTGGCCGACGCCGCCGGAAAACAGCCGCGAAGTCATTGAACAACTCTTAGCTGAGTTGGCAAAACCGCGCGCGGACAGCTACACCGTGGCGCGGATTATTGCGCCGCTACGCCCGCAGGATGAACAGGATTATCGTCACCTCGCGTTCTGGCAGCGATTACGCTATTTTTGCCACTTATATCTGCGCAGCAGCCGCCAGTTATATCTGATCGAAAGCGGCGCGCCGGTGGATCAAATCCATATCCGCCGCACTCCCGGCCTTGCGCGGCATACGGATAACGCAGAGGCCATCTGGAGCGGCGTGCGTACCTTTTGCACGCTCACGGTGATTGGCGCCTGGAGTATTGGCGCGCAATGGGAATCCGGGCCCGGCGCATTAACCCTGGCGGCGATCAGTTGCGTCCTCTACTCCATCGTCGCCACGCCGTTTAAGTCGCTCACCTTATTAATGCGTACTTTAGTGCTGCTGTCCTTATTCAGCTTCGTGGTGAAATTTGGCCTGATGGTGCAAATCACCGATCTGTGGCAATTCTTACTTTTCCTTTTTCCGCTGTTCGTCACGATGCAACTGCTTAAACTGCAGATGCCTAAGCTGGCGGGACTGTGGGGGCAGCTTATCGTCTTTATGGGCTCATTCATCGCCGTGACCAATCCGCCGGTGTACGACTTCGCCGATTTCCTTAACGATAATACCGCCAAGATCGTCGGCGTCGCGATTTCCTGGCTGGCGTTTGCGATTTTGCGCCCCGGTTCCGATGCCGTAAAAAGCCGCCGCCATATCCGCGCGCTACGCCGGGATTTCGTCGATCAGCTTAGCCGTCACCCTTCCCATAGCGAAAGCGAGTTTGAATCGCTGACCTATCATCACGTCAGTCAGCTCAGCAATAGTCAGGATGCGCTGGCGCGCCGGTGGTTATTACGTTGGGGAGTGGTGCTGCTGAACTGCTCGCATGTGGTGTGGCAGCTGCGCGCCTGGGAGTCGCGTTCCGATCCGCTTTCCCGGGTGCGGGATATTTGTATATCCCTGCTGCGCGATGTGATGAGCGAGCGCGGCGTGCAGCAACGCCCGCTTGCCGTCACGCTACAGGAACTACAGCGTATCTGCGACACGCTCGCACATCATCATCAACCCGCCGCGCATGAGCTGGCGGCGATTATCTGGCGTTTACACTGTTCGCTGTCGCAGCTGGAACAGGCTCCAGCGCAGGGAACACTGTCTCCGGGTTATTTAATGACGCCGCAGGCGTAACGCATTCCGCCGCCGCCGAGCGGTTTCGGCTGATCGGACATGTTATCGCCGCCCACATGGATCATGAGCGCTTTATCTTTCACTTCATCAAGAGACTTCAGACGTGGCGCAGTAACCGGTTCGGTGGCGATACCATCATTATTAACGACTAACACCGGGAGGTCGCCCAGATGCCCCTGACCTTCCGGTCCTTCATGCTTACCGGTATTTTGTGGGTCCAGATGACCACCAGCGGCTTCTGCGGCAACCGCTTTGCCGTCTTTAATCGCGGGCTGGCAGCTACCGTTGGCATGAATGTGAAAACCATGCTCGCCCGGCGGCAACGCTTTAAGGTGTGGGGTAAATTTTAAGCCGCCTTCGGTTTCATCGATGACGACGGTGCCGATAGACTGTCCTACGCCTTGCGCCGTCACCAGATTCATCTCTACTTTCTCGCTGGCAGCCTGCGCACCCGCACAGGCCAGCAGCGTCACCATCGCTAAACTTAATCGCTTCATAAAACCTCCGTTACATGTGGTCGCCTGTTAAGTGTAAACCACTGGCGAAAACATGTACGGAAAGTCAACGAGTTGGCGATTACGGCACGTCATAACCCAGCGCCGCCTTGCGGATTCGGAACCACTGTTGACGCGACAATGACAGCGTTTCCGCTTCTAGTGCGGCGCGTACGCGTTCGATTTTACCCGAGCCAATAATCGGCAGCGGCTGCGACGGCAAACGTAAAATCCAGGCATAGACCACCTGTTCAATAGAACTAGCGTTGAGTTCTTGTGCGATAACGGAAAGTTCCTGGCGCAACGGCTGATAAGCCTCATCATTAAACAGCCGACCGCCGCCAAGACATGACCAGGCCATCGGACGAATACGCAGTTGCTGTAATTGATCTAATGTGCCGTCCAGCAACAAAGGCTGGTGAACTGGCGAGATCTCCACCTGGTTGGTCGCCAGGGTGAACGGCAGGCGCGATTGCAGCAACGTAAATTGCGCTGGCGTAAAATTAGAAACGCCAAAATGGCGCACTTTGCCGCTTTGATGCAGATGTTGAAACGCCTCGGCGACGTCATCCGCATCCATTAACGGATCGGGACGGTGAATTAACAACATATCCAGATAATCTGTCGCCAGATTTTTTAATGACTGTTCGGCGCTCAGAATAATATGGCGGCGATCGGTAATATAATGACCGAGCCTATTTTCCGCTCTGGCAGTGGTGGCAATACCGCATTTGGTGACGATTTGCAGTCTTTCCCGCAAATGCGGCGCCAGCGTTAGCGCCTCGCCAAACGCCGCTTCGCACTGATAACCGCCATAAATGTCCGCATGGTCAACGGTAGTGACGCCCAAATCCAGATGTTCTTCGATAAAACTCACTAGCTGACGCGCGGACATATTCCAGTCCATCAAACGCCAGTAACCCATGACAAAACGCGAAAACTCCGGACCTTGTGGAGCGATGGTGACACGCTGAACCATAACAGATTCCTCATAGAGAATAATGAGGTTGAGTATACGCAATTCCGCGCTTAAAAGAGTGAAGGTTGTTGAGGATCTTCCGATGGGAGAGGCTTATTTGCGCGTATTTTACGCAAGAAACGCTGGCGACAAAGCCGCAGTACATTTTGTTTCTCGGCATCGCTCATTTTTTGCCAGTTAAACCGTTCGTCGCGGCTGCGCATACAGCCCCGACAAAAGCCACGCTCATCAGACTGGCAGATACCGCGACATGGGCTTGCTACAGGAAAAAACTCCAACTGCTCGGCCACATCCCCTCCTCAACGTTTGACGCTTATGACTATTGAAGACGCTAACTGACATTATGGCAACTCTGCTTGCAGTAGACCGACTGGTCTACTATACTGCCTGCTATGAATAAGCAAACCGAACACGATACCCGCGAACATCTGCTGGCCACCGGCGAGCAGCTTTGTATGCAACGGGGTTTTACCGGCATGGGGCTTAGCGAGTTGCTCAAAACCGCCCAGGTGCCTAAAGGGTCGTTTTATCACTACTTTCGCTCGAAAGAAGCCTTCGGCGTCGCCATGCTTGAGCGACATTACGCCTGCTATCATCAGCGTCTTACGGCGCACTTCACCTCCGGTCCCGGTAATCATCGCGATCGTCTTCTCGCCTGGTATCAGGAAACGTTAAAGCAGTTTTGCCAGCAAGGCGCCATTAGCGGTTGCCTGACGGTGAAACTGTCAGCGGAGGTCTGCGATCTGTCGGAGGATATGCGCTCTACGATGGATAAAGGAGCGCAGGAGATCATGGCACTGCTTGCACGCGCGCTGGAAGAGGGCCGTAATAGCCACTGTTTACATTTCACCGGCCAGCCGTTGCCACAGGCGCAGGTACTTTATGCCCTGTGGCTGGGTGCCAATTTGCAGGCCAAAATATCCCGTAGCGCCGCGCCGCTGGAAAATGCGTTGGCGCATGTTAAGACCATCATTGCAACGCCTGAGCAGTAACAGGCGTTTTTATTTCCTTTCTTACAAGACGACCGGTCTACTTATATCAGGAGCCACTATGTCATCAGCAAAACTGTTTACCCCCCTCAAGGTGGGTGCCATCACGGCGACAAATCGCGTATTTATGGCGCCTTTGACGCGTTTGCGGAGTATTGAACCGGGCGACATTCCTACGCCGTTAATGGCGGAATATTACCGTCAACGCGCCAGCGCCGGATTGATCATCAGCGAAGCCACACAAATCTCCGCACAGGCGAAAGGCTATGCCGGCGCACCGGGATTACACAGCGATGAGCAGATCGCCGCCTGGAAAAAAATCACTCAGGGAGTTCATGATCAGGGCGGCCATATGGCGGTGCAACTGTGGCATACGGGCCGTATTTCACACGCCAGCCTGCAACCAGGCGGACAAGCGCCCGTCGCGCCATCCGCTATCAATGCGGGAACCCGCACCTCTTTGCGTGACGAAAACGGTCAGGCCATCCGCGTAGAAACTTCCACGCCGCGCGCGCTGGAGACTCATGAGATCCCCGGGATCGTCAACGATTTCCGCCAGGCTATCGCCAATGCCCGAGAGGCAGGCTTCGACCTGGTGGAGCTGCATTCCGCGCACGGTTATCTGCTGCACCAGTTCCTCTCACCGTCTTCTAATCACCGTACCGATCGGTACGGCGGCAGCGTAGAGAATCGCGCCCGTCTGGTGCTGGAAGTGGTTGATGCCGGCATTAAGGAATGGGGCGCGGACCGTATCGGCATCCGCCTTTCTCCTGTCGGCACTTTCCAGAATGTCGATAACGGCCCGAATGAAGAAGCTGACGCCCTTTATCTGATTGAAGCGTTAGGCAAACGCGGCATTGCTTATCTGCATATGTCTGAACCAGACTGGGCGGGCGGAGAACCGTACAGCGACGCATTCCGTGAAAAAGTGCGCGCGTGTTTCCACGGCCCCATCATCGGCGCTGGCGCCTATACGCCAGAAAAAGCGGAAGATCTGATCGAAAAAGGGCTGATTGACGCCGTGGCGTTTGGTCGCGATTACATCGCTAACCCGGATCTGGTGGCGCGTCTGCAACGTAAAGCGGAACTTAATCCACAGCGTCCCGAAAGTTTTTATGGCGGCGGCGCGGAAGGCTACACTGACTACCCTACTCTGTAATTTCATTGATAGCGGCCTCACATCGCCGCTATACTTTGAATATCTTGACTATTTTAAGGACAACGAAAATGCGTTTATTGCATACTATGCTGCGCGTCGGCGATTTGCAGCGTTCCATCGCTTTTTACACCAACGTTCTGGGCATGAAATTGCTGCGTACCAGTGAGAATCCGGAATACAAATACTCGCTGGCCTTTGTGGGATATGGTCCGGAAACGGAAGAAGCGGTCATCGAACTAACCTATAACTGGGGCGTTGAGAGCTATGACATGGGCAATGCGTACGGGCATATCGCGCTGAGCGTTGACAATGCCGCTGAAGCCTGTGAACGCATTCGTCAGAACGGCGGCAACGTGACCCGTGAAGCGGGGCCGGTAAAAGGCGGTTCGACCATCATCGCCTTCGTTGAAGATCCGGATGGCTATAAAATCGAATTGATTGAAGCTAAAGACGCAGGCCGCGGTCTGGGTAACTGATCCCCCGCCGGGCGCAGGTCACTGCGCCCGTTGTTTTACTGCATCCCGGCGTAAAATTTGCCATAATACGCGCTGCATTTTTTCGTATTAAGAGACTCAGATGTCCGATAACGCTCAACTTTCCGGTCTGTGCGACCGTTTTCGTGGTTTTTATCCTGTCGTCATCGACGTTGAAACTGCAGGATTTAACGCTAAAACCGATGCGCTGCTCGAAATCGCCGCCATCACGCTGAAAATGGATGAACAAGGCTGGCTGATGCCGGACATGACGCTGCATTTCCATGTGGAGCCGTTCGCTGGAGCCAACTTACAGCCGGAAGCGCTCGCGTTTAACGGTATCGATCCCTCTAACCCGCTACGCGGCGCGGTGAGTGAATATGAGGCGCTACACGCTATTTTCAAAATGGTGCGTAAAGGTATCAAAGACAGCGGTTGTAGCCGCGCCATTATGGTCGCGCATAACGCCACTTTTGATCACAGTTTTATGATGGCCGCCGCAGAGCGCGCCTCGCTGAAACGTAACCCGTTTCATCCGTTCGTCACCTTTGATACTGCGGCATTGAGCGGACTGGCGCTGGGACAAACGGTGTTATCAAAAGCGTGCCTGGCGGCAGGTATGGAGTTTGACGGTGAAAAGGCCCACTCCGCTTTGTATGATACCGAGCGGACAGCGGTGCTGTTTTGTGAAATTGTCAATCGCTGGAAGCGCCTGGGCGGCTGGCCGTTACCTTTGCCGACGGACAAATAACGAGGCTAACAACGCCGCTCTTGCTCACGATGGCGGTAAAAAAGCGACCTTTACAGGTCGCTTTCTCCTTGCACAGATTACTCTGCGTCCGGCTCCTGAGTTTTATATTTTGCCGCAGTTTCTTTAATAAGCTGCTGCAACTCACCACGCTGATACATTTCAATCACAATATCACACCCGCCGACCAGCTCGCCGTCCACCCACAGTTGTGGGAATGTCGGCCAGTTGGCGTATTTCGGTAATTCAGCGCGAATATCCGGGTTTTGCAGGATATCAACATAGGCAAAACGTTCCCCGCAGGCTGAAAGCGCCTGAACGGCCTGCGCAGAGAAACCACAGCTTGGCAGTTTCGGTGAACCTTTCATATACAGGAGAATCGGGTTTTCAGCGATCTGGCGCTGAATTTTTTCGATAGTGGTGCTCATTGTCTCGCTTCCTTAAACTACTTTTACGACTGAAGCCTGTCATTGTAACGGGTCAGGCTGGCAACGGAAAATAACATTTTCATCATGCCTTATTATTTTACCGTCTGCGGGAATAAGTTGTATACAAAATATCTTTTAAGCGGGTTGCCACGCAGTGATTCGTCGATAACGCGTTCGTGTTTAGCATTAATTGCTATTTTTTTACATCTGTTAACGAAACACAGCTTCAGAAACCAAAAGCAATTACCAATCTGTGCTTTTGTAGATTAGAATTATCAGGTTTTGTAAATCATACGCAGGCATGAATCGCCTGCCTTTAACAGAGGATTGCTCAGTGGCGCGGATAAACAAAATCTCGATCACGCTCTGTGCTTTACTTTTTACTACTCTCCCTTTTACGCCAATGGCCCATGCTTCCAGGCAAGCCAAAGCGACGCCTGCTGTTTCTCATGTCACGAAAACGGCAGATAAAAAGAAAAGCACAACGAAAAAGATCAGTAAAACCAGCAAAAAAAACGTAAAAAAAACCTCAAAAACCAGCCGTTCTTCTTCCGCTTCTACGCCAAAACGTACCACCGCCGCCACAAAATCTCGTCATACGACGCATCGTCGTAACAGAACCGCGCCCACGTCAATCGCCGCCCTCGACGTAACGGAAAAATGCACGACGCGTAAAGGCCGTAAGCCGCACTGCGTGAAGGGGAAAGGAACATTGCCGGCCTCTATTGCCGATGCGCATCGTGCAAAAGTACAAAAAGCGACGAAAACCGCGATGTCCAAACTCATGAATCAGATTGGTAAACCGTATCACTGGGGAGGCGCGTCGCCGCGCACCGGTTTTGATTGCAGCGGTCTGGTTTATTATGCCTATAAAGATTTAGTGAAGATCCGTATCCCCCGAACGGCGAATGAGATGTATCACCTGCGTGACGCGGCGCCCATTGAGCGTAGCGAGTTGAAAAACGGCGATCTGGTGTTCTTCCGTACGCAGGGGCGCGGCACCGCCGATCACGTTGGCGTCTATGTCGGCAACGGTAAGTTTATCCAGTCTCCGCGCAGCGGTCAGGAAATTAAGATCACCTCACTGAACGAAGAATACTGGCAACGTCATTATGTCGGCGCCCGCCGGGTGATGACGCCTAAAACAATTCGCTAATATTTTATCCTGTCGTTTAACGACAGGATAACTTCTTCTTTTGCGCCACCGCTCAATTTGCTACCCTATCCTTACGCGCACCAGGGGTATTGTGCGTGCGCAATATTAATAATAAGGAGAGAAGCAATGTCGTTCGAATTACCTGCATTACCGTATGCCAAAGATGCTCTGGCGCCGCATATTTCTGCTGAGACGCTGGAATATCACTATGGCAAACATCATCAGACTTACGTGACCAATCTTAACAATTTGATCAAAGGCACGGCGTTTGAAGGCAAATCGCTGGAAGAGATCGTGCGCGCCTCCGAAGGCGGCATCTTTAATAACGCCGCTCAGGTGTGGAACCACACCTTCTACTGGAACTGCCTGGCGCCAAACGCCGGTGGCGAACCGACCGGGAAACTGGCTGATGCTATCGCGGCATCTTTTGGCAGCTTCGCGGAATTTAAAGCGCAATTCACCGATGCCGCTATCAAAAACTTTGGTTCCGGATGGACATGGCTGGTAAAAAGCGCTGATGGCAAACTGGCTATCGTTTCTACCTCAAATGCCGGTACGCCGCTGACTACGGATGCAACGCCGTTGCTGACGGTTGATGTGTGGGAACACGCGTATTACATCGACTACCGCAACGCCCGTCCAAACTATCTGGAGCATTTCTGGGCGCTGGTTAACTGGGAATTTGTTGCGAAAAATCTCGCCGCATAAGTCTGAGTACGCAGAAGGTACGCCTTCTGCGTTTTAGAGAGGGATAGAATAGAGGAGACGCCCACCCTCAGAAGAGAGGAAATCAGTGCAGAGCGGCCGTTAATCCACCTGCGACAATCACGCCCAGAACAATCAGCGTAGTAATCAACGAAAATTTCAGGTCGGTACTCATCAAGTTTTCTCCTTTTTATTCCCACACAAAAAGTGATGTAGCGCATTTTTGCACATTCCCGCACAAAAATCTCTCATGTTTTATATTGATAACTGTTTTTAACGCTTCCCCTTTTCCTCAAGATCAGACAAAATTCCAGGCTTACTGAATTAGCGTAACGGCCATTGACCCCTTCCTGACGTTCCGTGTCGTTTTTCCGGCGTGCCGCAACCCTGATGTTGCGATTAGGGTGTGTGTAGGCAAACGTTTACCTGGCGTTTCTCAGGAGCTTAGCGAGGGTCTGGAGTGAAATGTAATGGCAACAATTAAAGATGTAGCGAAACGAGCAAACGTTTCCACTACAACTGTATCACACGTAATCAACAAAACGCGTTTTGTCGCTGAAGAAACGCGTAACGCGGTCTGGGCGGCAATTAAAGAGCTGCACTACTCTCCCAGCGCCGTCGCGCGTAGCCTGAAGGTTAACCATACCAAGTCGATAGGCTTACTGGCGACCAGCAGCGAAGCGGCCTATTTTGCCGAAATTATCGAGGCAGTTGAAAAAAACTGTTTCCAGAAAGGCTATACGCTGATTTTAGGCAACGCCTGGAATAACCTGGAAAAACAGCGCGCCTACCTGTCCATGATGGCGCAAAAGCGCGTGGATGGCCTGCTGGTGATGTGTTCTGAGTATCCAGAACCTCTGCTTTCCATGCTGGAAGAGTATCGCCATATTCCGATGGTGGTGATGGACTGGGGTGAGGCGAAGGCCGATTTTACCGACACGGTGATTGATAACGCCTTTGCAGGCGGCTATATGGCGGGTCGTTATCTGGTTGAACGCGGCCACCGGGATATCGGCGTTATTCCCGGCCCGCTGGAGCGCAACACCGGCGCGGGCCGGCTGGCAGGCTTTATGAAAGCCATGGAGGAGGCGCTGATCAACGTGCCGGACAACTGGATTGTTCAGGGCGACTTCGAGCCGGAATCCGGTTACCACGCGATGCAGCAAATTTTATCGCAGTCACATCGCCCTACCGCCGTTTTCTGCGGCGGCGATATTATGGCGATGGGCGCGCTTTGCGCGGCTGACGAAATGGGGCTTCGCGTACCGCAGGACGTTTCGGTGATCGGTTATGACAATGTGCGTAACGCCCGTTTCTTTACCCCGGCGCTGACGACGATTCACCAGCCCAAAGACTCTTTAGGTGAAACCGCATTTAATATGCTATTGGATCGCATCGTCAATAAGCGTGAAGAGTCACAGTCTATTGAAGTTCATCCACGCCTGGTTGAGCGTCGCTCGGTCGCTGACGGCCCGTTCCGCGACTATCGGCGTTAATCCCCACTGTCGGGAGCCTCTTCTGGCTCCCGCAGCCACTCCCGATTCAACGTTTCGCTATCGCCCAAATAGTCCAGCAGCCATGCCAGCGCGGGCGAGGCTTCGTTTTGCTGCCACGTCACGCAACAGGCCGCATCGGGAAACGGATTCTCTAACGTCAGCGCCACCCATTTTCCGCTGTCTATCCACTGTCGGGCAAAATGCGTCGGCACCATTCCCACGCATAGTCCTGCCGACAGGCAGGTTGCCGATGACTCCCAGTCCGGTACGACGACCCTTTTTTGGTTATCCAGCAGCCAGGTAATCCGTTTCGGTAAGGTTCGCGAAGTGTCTTCCCTGACCAGCGACGGCCAGTTGCGCAGGGTATCATCGCTTAACGGCCCAGGCATCGACGCCAGCGGGTGATCGCTTGCCACTACGCAGCTCCAGCTCAGGGTCCCCATATCCCGAAAAGCGTAACGCCCCCCTACCGGAATCGCCTGCGTCGCCCCAATCGCCAGTTCGACACGCCCGTCGGAGAGCGCGTCCCAGACGCCGTTAAACACCTCCTGAAAAACCAGCAGTTCCACATCGTCAAAATGGCGATAGAAATCGACGATCATCTGCCGGGTACGTTCTGGTCTGACGATATTGTCCACCGCAATAGCTAACTGCCCGCGCCAGCCATTAGCAATTTGCTGACACTGCTGGCGAGTGATCTGCATTTTTTTGATAACAGAACGCCCTTCTTTTAAAAACCAGACGCCAGCAGGCGTCAGTTCAACATCACGGTGACGTCGTACAAAAAGCGGTACGGCCAGCCACTCCTCTAACTGACGAACGGTGTAACTGACTGCTGAAGGCACACGGTGCAGTTCCTGCGCCGCCGCGCTAAAACTGCCATTGCGCGCCACGGCGTCAACCACTTCAAGCGAGTATTCCGACCACATAATTTGCCTACAAAAATTTTGAATTCACTGGACAAATATTAACGTTTCACAACCGTAATTTCACTCCCTACACTCTGCGACAATGTCTGTCTGATAAGAAAGAGAAACAAATATGCAACCTGGAAAAGGTTTTTTAGTCTGGTTAGCCGGCCTTAGCGTGCTGGGATTTCTGGCTACGGACATGTACCTGCCCGCGTTTGCCGCCATACAGGCGGATTTACAAACGCCTGCCGCCGCGGTCAGCGCCAGCCTCAGCCTGTTTTTAGCTGGCTTTGCCGTCGCGCAACTCCTCTGGGGACCGCTATCGGATCGTTATGGCCGTAAACCGATTTTACTGCTGGGGTTATCTATCTTTGCGCTCGGAAGTCTGGGGATGCTGTGGGTAGAAAGCGCGGCAGCACTGCTGACGCTGCGCTTCGTGCAGGCCGTCGGCGTTTGCGCGGCAACGGTAATCTGGCAAGCGCTGGTGACCGATTATTATCCTTCGCAAAAAATTAACCGTATCTTCGCCACGATCATGCCACTGGTGGGATTATCCCCGGCGCTTGCGCCCTTACTGGGAAGCTGGATACTGACGCATTTCTCATGGCAGGCGATTTTCGCCACTCTGTTCGTGATTACGTTGTTGCTGATGTTGCCGGCGCTGCGCTTAAAACCATCGGGAAAAGCGCGTACCGAAGGACAGGATAAACTCACTTTCGCGACGTTGTTACGCTCTAAAACCTATCGCGGTAATGTGCTGATTTATGCCGCCTGTTCCGCCAGCTTTTTTGCGTGGCTAACAGGGTCCCCATTTATTCTCAGCGCGATGGGTTACAGCCCGGCAGTGATTGGCCTGAGCTATGTTCCGCAAACCATCGCTTTTCTGATTGGCGGATATGGTTGCCGCGCGGCGCTACAAAAATGGCAGGGCTACCAATTGCTTCCGTGGCTGTTAGGGCTGTATGCGCTGAGCGTTATCGCCACCTGGGGAGCGGGCCTTCTGAATAATGCCTCACTGGTGGAGATCCTGATTCCTTTCTGCGTAATGGCGATTGCTAATGGTGCCATCTACCCTATCGTCGTCGCGCAAGCGTTACGCCCTTTCCCTCAAGCCACGGGGCGCGCTGCGGCGCTACAAAATACGCTGCAACTGGGGTTATGTTTCCTGGCAAGCCTGGTGGTTTCATGGCTCATCAGCACGCCGCTGCTGACCACCACCAGCGTAATGCTCTCTACCGTTGTTCTGGCGGCGTTAGGTTACAAAATGCAGTCTCATGCAGATTGCGCTGAGACCGGATTTCCCCATGCCAATGTCGCCCACGACAAGTCTCACTAAAGACTTGTTAACCGCTGGTAATTAGCACGCTAACAATTTTCGGTTGAATCATCAAAAATTGCGGCCTATACTGATTCCCGGTTGTTTATATTACGATAATTATTAGGCATTAACGGGAACCGGAGCGTTCCCGATTCACCATGGATGGCCTTTTCGGCAAGGGCTCCTCCCTTCCTCTGTTCTACGTCGGATAACTGGCTCACGGAATTGTCCGTGGGATTTCTCACAAAGCCAAAAAAGCGTCTACGCTGTTTTAAGGTTCTGATCACCGTCCAGTGATGGAGAAGCTATGAGTTCATCGTGTATAGAAGAAGTCAGCGTACCGGATGATAACTGGTACCGAATCGCCAACGAATTGTTAAGTCGCGCGGATATTACAATTAATGGTTCCGCCCCGTCTGACATTCGTGTTAAGAATCCCGATTTTTTTAAACGCGTCCTTCAGGAAGGATCGTTGGGGTTAGGTGAGAGTTACATGGATGGCTGGTGGGAATGCGAGCGTCTGGATATTTTCTTCAGCAAAGTCTTACGTGCCGGTCTTGAAAATCAACTCCCCCACCATGTTAAAGATACGCTCCGTATCCTCGGCGCGCGTCTGATTAATCTACAAAGTAAAAAACGCGCCTGGATTGTCGGCAAGGAACATTACGATCTTGGTAATGACCTTTTTTCCCGTATGCTCGATCCCTATATGCAATATTCTTGCGCCTACTGGAAAGATGCCGATACGCTGGAAGCGGCACAGCAAGCCAAGCTGAAATTAATTTGCGAAAAGCTACAGCTACAACCGGGGATGCGTGTGCTGGATATCGGCTGCGGCTGGGGCGGCCTGTCGCAATATATGGCGACCCATTATGGCGTTAGCGTGGTGGGCGTAACGATCTCCGCTGAACAACAAAAAATGGCGCAGACGCGTTGCGAAGGTCTGGATGTCTCCATTCTCCTGGAAGATTATCGCGACCTTAACGATCAGTTTGACCGAATCGTCTCCGTCGGCATGTTCGAACATGTCGGGCCAAAAAACTACAACACCTATTTTGAAGTCGTTGACAGGAATTTAAAACCGGATGGTCTTTTCCTGCTCCATACTATTGGTTCTAAAAAAACCGATCATAATGTCGATCCGTGGATCAATAAGTATATTTTCCCCAACGGTTGTTTGCCGTCTGTTCGTCAAATCGCCGAGGCCAGCGAATCACACTTTGTAATGGAAGACTGGCATAACTTTGGCGCCGACTATGACACGACTCTGATGGCGTGGCATGAGCGCTTTATCAATGCCTGGCCAGAGATTGCGGGCAATTATAACGAGCGCTTTAAACGTATGTTCAGCTATTATCTCAACGCCTGCGCGGGTGCGTTTCGCGCGCGTGATATCCAGCTTTGGCAGGTGGTATTTACGCGCGGCGTTGAAAACGGTCTGCGCGTTCCTCGCTAATCATCTCCCCCGCATTTCATGCGGGGGAATCTTATTTTCCGTTAGCCAATGTCGGCCTGATTTCTGACCACATTTTCTCGTGTAGCCAGTACGCGTTCTACGGTATCGACAACCGCCTGCGTTTGCGGATCGATCTCGATATTCACACGCTCACCCAGTTTTTTTCTGCCAAGCGTAGTACGTTCCAGCGTTTCCGGAATGAGATGCACGCAGAAGCGCGTTGGCGTTACCTCGCCGACGGTCAAACTGATGCCGTCGACGCCGATAAAGCCTTTGTACAGGATATACTTCATCAGGGACGCATCCTGCACTTTAAACCACACCTGATGGTTATTTTCGGAGGTCAGGATTTTCGCGATCTCCGCCGTCGTAATAATATGCCCCGACATCAGATGACCACCGATTTCATCGCTGAATTTGGCGGCGCGCTCTACGTTGACCTCATCACCTACCCTCAACGCGCCCAGATTGGTGATGCGCAACGTTTCTTTCATCAGATCAAAACTTATCTGGTTACCGTTTATTTCAGTCACCGTCAAACAGCATCCGTTATGCGCTACCGACGCCCCCGTCTCCAGCCCCTCCAGCATGTAGTCCGGTAACGTCACCACATGGGTGCGAAAGTTGGGTTTTTCATCAATCGATACCAGTTTCGCGGTACCCTGTACGATCCCCGTAAACATATCTTCAACTCCTGAAATAAATAAAAGCAGAACTGTTCAGCACAATAGCAGGTGGAAAAACAGCTTGCCAGCAATGCGCCGTTAACAACTGTTTTTTCACTGGAGAAATAGTAATACCCCGCTACAATAGACTGAAATTTCCCCTGCTATTTCTTTTGGCTGCCACTACGGCGGCTTTTTAGTCTTTCATATAACAACAAAATAAAAGGTGAATACGTGCAGAAGTATACCAGTGAAGCGCGTCAGTTATTAGCGTTAGCGATACCGGTGATCCTTGCGCAAGTGGCACAGACCGCAATGGGATTCGTCGATACCGTCATGGCGGGAGGCTATAGCGCTACGGACATGGCTGCCGTCGCTATCGGCACCTCTATCTGGCTTCCCGCCATTTTGTTTGGTCACGGCTTACTGCTGGCCTTGACGCCTGTGATTGCGCAACTCAATGGCTCCGGCCGTCGTGAGCGTATCGCGCATCAGGTTCGACAAGGGTTCTGGCTGGCGGGCTTTGTCTCCGTGCTGGTGATGATCGTCCTGTGGAATGCCGGATACATTATCCGCTCTATGCATAATATTGATCCGGCGCTGGCCGATAAAGCCGTGGGTTATCTTCGCGCGCTGCTGTGGGGCGCGCCAGGATACCTTTTCTTTCAGGTAGCGCGAAACCAGTGCGAAGGTCTGGCCAAAACCAAACCGGGTATGGTGATGGGATTTTTGGGCCTGCTGGTGAATATTCCGGTGAACTATATTTTTATCTATGGCCATTTTGGTATGCCGGAACTCGGCGGTATCGGCTGCGGCGTTGCGACTGCGGCGGTCTATTGGGTGATGTTTATCGCCATGCTTTCTTACATTAAACACGCGCGTTCAATGCGTGATATTCGTAATGAAAAAGGCTTTGGCAAACCTGATAGCGTCGCCATGAAGCGCCTGATTCAACTGGGGTTGCCGATTGCGCTGGCGCTGTTCTTTGAAGTGACGTTATTTGCGGTCGTTGCGCTGCTGGTTTCGCCATTAGGTATTGTGGATGTCGCCGGTCATCAGATTGCGCTTAACTTTAGCTCGCTGATGTTCGTACTGCCGATGTCGCTGGCTGCGGCGGTAACGATTCGAGTGGGTTATCGTCTGGGCCAGGGCTCAACGCTGGATGCGCAAACCGCAGCGCGTACCGGTTTAGGCGTCGGCATTTGTATGGCTGTGGTTACCGCTATTTTTACCGTTACTCTGCGTAAGCATATTGCTTTGCTCTACAATGACAACCCTGAGGTCGTGGCGCTTGCCGCGCAATTAATGCTGCTCGCTGCGGTTTACCAGATTTCCGACTCTATACAGGTTATCGGCAGCGGTATTCTGCGCGGTTATAAAGATACGCGTTCCATCTTTTTTATCACCTTTACCGCCTACTGGGTGTTAGGTTTACCCAGCGGTTATATCCTGGCGTTAACGGATTTGGTGGTGGATCGTATGGGACCGGCAGGCTTCTGGATGGGGTTCATCATCGGCCTGACCTCGGCGGCGGTGTTAATGATGCTACGGATGCGCTATCTACAACGTCAGCCGTCCGCCATCATTTTGCAGCGCGCTGCGCGATAATACGACGATAGCCGTCGCATGGCGGCTATTTTCTCGACATGTTGCATATTTCCACCGCAATCAGGTGATTTCAGGAAGAAAATTGCGATTTCCCTCTTGCCTCATTGCGGTTGTGACGCTAATATTCGTCCCCGTTGTCACCTACAACGTTGCGTTCATAGCTCAGTTGGTTAGAGCACCACCTTGACATGGTGGGGGTCGTTGGTTCGAGTCCAATTGAACGCACCATCATTTTAATGCGTCTGTAGCTCAGTTGGTTAGAGCACCACCTTGACATGGTGGGGGTCGATGGTTCGAGTCCATTCAGACGCACCAATCCATTATCTTGTTTAATTTTATAATACGCTATCTGGTGCTTGTGCCAGGCTAAAAGCGATTATTTTCAGTCTCTCACCTTTATCGTCAAGCACTGCTCTATACGCTATTACCCTCTTAACCTTCGCAGTGGCCTGAAGAAGCATACCAAAAGCATTTATGGTGTTTCGGTAGAATGCGCATAATCTATCTTCATCACCATACGTAACAAGGCTGCAACGGGTTCAAATAACGTTTCAGGAATTTTATCTCCGCGTTCCACTTCAAAAAATAATGAGCGGGCCAGCTCAACATTTTCAACAACGGGGATGCAGTTGCGTTCAGCGATGTTAACAATATAGTTAGCTTGAGCATCACTGCCTTTTTCCAGGACGCGTGGTATTGGCATATCGGTGGGATGATAGCCAAGACAAACCGCAATATGCGTTGGATTACGCACTACCGCAACAGATTGTTTAACAGATTGAGCTAAACTCCCACTTTGTATTTCACTCTGCATTTCCCGACGCCGCGTCTTCATTTGAGGGTCGCCCTCCAGATCTTTATGCTCCTGTTTTACGTCATCTTTACTCATTTTTAGATCTTTTCTAATCTTATAATATTGAAAAGAATAGTCCAGTATGCCAACGACGATATAAAAAACCATCACCCCTACCCATAACCATTTTATTAAAGAAGAAACCACAAGCACGCCACAGGCTAACCCACAGTACGGTAGCGCCCGAAAAGTACTGGCATAATAATAAAAGAAAAAGGCAAAGATAAGAGATAGCATGATAACTTTTAGGCTGGATTTACATAATTCTACTACGCTATGTAAAGAGAATATCTGCTTAAAATTACTTACCGGATTTATATGCTCGCTTTTAAAACCAATGGCCTTGCTGGCAATAACCACCCCCACCTGAAGAAACACGCTACCCACAGTAGCAACTATTACCCCAGCGCCCAGAAACAGCAGTACAGAAGCCAATGACTCTATTAAAACATGACTCAATTGCGTTAATGCATAAGAAAATGGTTTATTTACTAATTGTAATGTGAAAGTTATTGACTCAATCAGTATCAAAATCATCTTTTCAGTAAAGAAATGAAAATACAAATAAAGCGCAATCAGCTGAAATAATGATGTTATTTCAATACTTTTGACAACCTGCCCTTCCTTACGGCCATCACGTAATTTCTTTTCTGTAGGCTGTTCTGTTTTCTCGCTCATACAGATGGGAACCAGTCTTTCAGATAAATATAAAACTTATCACTTTCAACCAAATAGTGATGAAGAGCATAAGGGAATGAGATCAGGAGCGTCAGTAGAACCAATATACTTTTGAGCGGCATTGAGAAGAAAAACACATTCAATTGTTGTGCCGACCGATTTAAAAGACCTAAAGCCAGATCGGCTAATACCATACATATTATGGCAGGAAGAGAGAAGCTGATGCATAATTGATAAAGCGTTCTCCACTCTGCCTGGATATATTTTAAAAATTGCTGGTCAAATAATAAAGTACGCCCTGGTGGTAAATATTGATATGACTCATACAGAATGTTTAATATAAACTCCATGCCGCCGCTTATAAAGAAAATAACACACAAGAACTGGCTGAAAAGCAAGCCAAAAAGTGAGGTTTCAGCTTCTATTGTAGAATTGAATATCGTACCCATTGTCGCGCCACGTAAAGTATCAAGCAGAAACCCCGCCATATCAACGGCCCAAAAGGGAACCGCCGCACAAAACCCAATTAAAAAACCAATAATCACCTCTCCGGTGACTAACCCTAACCAGCTGTAATCTTTACCAATATGCATCATAATCTTCTGCTGGTAAATGATTGGTAATATGGGAAAGGTAAGTGACATAAGCACGCCATTACGTAAAATCGCGGACCCTAAACTGCCACTTTTTAATAGGGGAAGTAATAAAGAGAGGCTCAATGGTCGAATAAAAGCCACAGCCAATGCAATAAGCCACTCATTTACCTGTTGTGCCATTCAACCATGCTCTCCAATTCGTAACATTATCTGCCGGGTATAAT
Organism: Salmonella sp. 2020_1459; assembly: GCF_043847915.1. Taxonomy (NCBI): domain Bacteria; kingdom Pseudomonadati; phylum Pseudomonadota; class Gammaproteobacteria; order Enterobacterales; family Enterobacteriaceae; genus Salmonella; species Salmonella sp. 2020_1459. Next base: position 513,937 of record NZ_JBCMFA010000001.1, read on the forward strand.
TCAACAGGATACCGCTAAGCCATGGGTAGCTGACCATTAAGGTTATTGCAATTGCCAATAATTTAATCATGAACTGTAGCGTTTGGTCCTGTATTTGAGTCAAGGCCTGAACAAGGCTTACGATGACCCCAACTACCGATGCCACCAACACCACCGGCATAGACGTAAAAAGGACGATCCATAAAAGTTGCGTTACAAATTGCGTCAATTCAGAATCATTCATGAAAAGCTCTGTACCAATTGCGCCAGTGTCAGATCCCAACCGCCTGCCAGTAAAAATATTAGCAGCTTAAACGGTAATGAAATGGTCATCGGCGATACCATCATCATCCCCATAGCCAGCAGTATATTTGAAATAAGCAGGTCAATAGCCAGAAAGGGAAGATAAATAAGTAATCCAATCCGAAATGCCTGCGTCAACTGACTCACCGTAAATGCCGGAATTAATATGAGCAAAGAATCAGGTTTTATCTTTCTTTTTATGTCTTCAGGCCAGGTTCGTTTTATCAAATTCCGAAAATAATTGGCTTCCTTCTCTTCAGAGTTTTTTTGCAAAAACTGTCGATAAGGCGCTAATGCTTTACTGTCCCACTCAGACGTCCAGAAAGGAGCGCCAGCGACCTGAACCGGATGCCAGCGCTCTTTTACAGCTAATAGCGTCGGCCCCATAATAAATAAGGAAAGTACAAGCGCGAGACCATACAGTGCGATATTTGGGGGAACTTGTTGAATACCCAGAGCATTTCGTAAAATCGAAAATACCACCGCCAGTTTAAGGAAAGAGGTTCCCATGACGATAATGAGAGGCAGTATTGAAAGCAGAAACAATATACCAATCAGTTGCAAAGGCGAATCGGGTAAAGACATACTGTATCTCTCATGACACGACCTGGAACGCTATTATATTGTTCGCATATTATTTTTCTTATCAGGTTTACGCTGTATTTTTGCAAAGATACCAACGTGTAATACGCACCATAAATTCATTGCCACAGGCAATCAACTCACCTTGCCCAATAATACGGTCATTTACTCTTATCGTCACCTCTGGCGCAAAACATCCACCTACAGGCAAAACGTCCCCCGTTTTAAGCTGTCGTAATTGTCCAATTTCCAGACTCGCACGTCCGATCTCAAAGAGCACCTGTTGTGGTATCTGCTCAAGTTCTACTGAAGATGTTCCGTCACTCTTTGACATTGGACTCCCTGACGCAAGTAGCGTTTCGATATCCTGGACTAATTCATCAAATTTCATCGTGTTATCCTCTGTCAGCAACACCCTCGCGTAGATCCCCCCAGGTAGTTGAATAGCAAAAAAACCGAGTCTGATGTCGCCAAAGCAATGAATCCGAACGCCCATGCCGATTTCGATAGACTCAAGTTCAATTAACGTAAGCTGGCACCAGCCTAAATATACAGGGACTACTACAGGAGGGGCAGGATAAATCTGTTGTCGCTCAGCAGAAAGCTCTCCGACTATATTGCGCAAAAAACCCGTTGGCCATGTAAAAATAATGCTATGGAACTCATGTTCTTCAACTGTCCATTTAATATGCAACGCTAGCTGATGTGGTAGATTACTGCAGGATGTTGGCGGTTCGTTCTGACAGAGGGTTGCATCACTGGCTTGCAATAACGGCGCCAGCCCCCATTCAGCTATTCCATATAGCAATTCAGGATCGATAGCCGATCGATTAGCGGTGCCAATTAGCCCTTCACACCAGCGCTGCCAGCATTGTTCTGCAATCCACACCCTACCCAGCTCATTATGATAATTTATGGTAAATAATGTCCCTTGCTGTACTGGATATTGTTGCATACTCAATGTCAGCTCACCAATGGTAGCGCCTTGCGTTGGAAGTATCTCCACCCACGGACGCTCTTCATTCGCTATTCTTAACATAGAATATCTCCAGGGAAATTATATACCCCATATGCAGCAACTGAGACTCCAGCCACTGCTTTAGCGCTTTCATCGAACGGTAAATTTCATGATGAGGGACATTGATTCTTAACTGGATTAGCCCCCCTGATTCACAGACTTCACACTCTACACCGTCAAGATAACCGCCACTAACACGATAACGTTGCGTGAAAACCACGTTCTTATTCAATGCTGCAGGAGGATTATTCTCACCAATGGGTAATGCCTGATGCATGAGTTGTTCAAAGTCCATACGTTCCGCCTCCGCCTCGTTATCATCCTGATAAGACTGGCATGGCAACCCAAGACTTCCCTCAACTTTGGTAATACGCATCGCTTAATACCATAGTAATTTTTTCTTTCTTTTTCATAAGCGCATTAAAATTCTTCTGTAATTCGCTTCGCCGGGAGACAAGCTGCTGATACTGATTCTCTAACTGCTGCCGTTGCGTCAAAAAGCTCTGCGCCTGAGTGAATAACCCGGCCATTTGTTGTTTCTTATCCAACAATAAATGACAAGATAACGTACCTTGCCAGCCCATTAATTCTTTCAGTCTGGTAGACACTGCTAAAGCGCGCGTCTGGCAAATCTGCTGTTCCGTAATAATCGCCTGTTGCTGCTGATCAAGTACGGTAAGTTTGCCGCGTAATTGCTTTTCACGCCGCGCGATTATCTCCAGCAAAGTTTCCATGATCACTCGGTGAGTATTTGGTGTAATTTTTCTATGAGTAGCTCGGGTCCGCATACTTCATCCTTACTTTGTCGCAAAAATGTGCAAATATCCGGATAGGTATCAATGGCTTTGTCAGTATCTGTATCAACTCCTCGCTGGTATTCCCCAATGCGTATTAATAGTTCAACCTCCTGGTAAAGCGCCAGGCACCGTCGCAATATCGCCGCCAGTTGACGATGCTCATGGCTGGTAACGACTGGAAAAACGCGGCTGAGCGTTGCCAACACGTCAATGGCAGGATAATGCCCCCTCTCTGCAAGCCGTCGGGATAGCACAATATGTCCGTCAAGCAGTGAACGGACTTCATCCGCCAACGGCTCATTCATATCATCGCCTTCCACCAGTACCGTATAAAATGCGGTAATACTGCCTTTTTCCCCCATTCCTGTACGTTCTAAAAGTCGTGGCAATGCACTAAATACGCCTGGCGGATATTCTCCAGAAACCGCGGTCTCTCCGGCGGCCAGAGCGATTTCCCGTGCGGCCCTGGCATAACGCGTCAGTGAGTCGGCAAGCAAGACGACTCGCTTTCCATTATCGCGAAAAAATTCTGCTATCGTGGTGGCCACAAACAGCGCCCTCACGCGCTCTAAGGCGGGTCTGTCAGAGGTTGCGACAACAATGACACAACGTTTTCGGGTCTCTTCAGACAGTGTAAAATCGATGAACTCGCGGACTTCTCGTCCACGTTCACCAATTAACACCAGAACATTGCAGTCTGCGTCTGGAGCATTACACAGCATCGCCAGAAGCGTGCTTTTCCCCACGCCAGGAGCAGAAAAAATACCCACTCGTTGCCCTTCGCCACAGGTCGCAACGCTATCAATAGCGCGAATCCCCGTCATTAATGGTTGAGTGATAGGCTGTCGAACCATTGCGGGAGGAGGCATTGCATCATAGTCTTTCCAGCAGACTTCTGGCAGTTCGCGGCCATCAAGGGGACGACCAAAACCATCAATGACTCGCCCTAATAACGCTTCGCCCACGGGAACCTGATGGCGTCGCCTTAAGGCCATCACTTGCTGCCCGCAGTGAAGTCCGATTGTACTCGTAAAAGGAGATAGCAAAGCTTTGCTGCCATTAATCCCCACGACTTCAGCAAGTTCTTCTCCAGGCTTTATACAGCACAACTCACCCATAAATACCCCAGGCAACCACGCATTTAACAACGTTGCGCTGACATCCTGAATTCGGCCCCATCGACAATAACCATCGGGGGGCGGATATTTCAGCCTCAGACGTTGCATCAATTCATTCTTCATTGTCCGCCAACTCCTCTTCGCTAAGGTCAATACTTTCTACCACTTGTATAAGGCTCTCCTCTCCTAATTCCTGCCATGACAAAATCGGTACGTCGAACAAGGTGGCTTCTGTAATTTTTCGCAAGAAACGTCGGGTGTCGACAGAAGTGACAATGAATAATTTGGCTGACTGCTTCAGCGCCTGCTCGATAAGTTGCAGGATCTGCGTCTTATGACGAGACGACAGCGCAGTATAGGTCCCCATTGCCGTCTGGCGAATGGATTCACGCACGAGGTTTTCAATACCTTCGCCGATCCGCAAAATCGGCAGCGGTTTTCCTTCCGGATTAAGACGACGCAGAATATGACGACGAAGCGCGATACGGACATATTCTGTCAACATCAGGACATCTTTTTCACGTGGCGCCCAGTCAATTAAGGTGCCGAAAATAAGACGTAAATCTCTAATAGAAACCCGCTCTGATACAAGCCGTTGCAAAGTTTCAGCGATTTTATTAATGGGTAACTGGCGCTGAAGCTCTTTCACCAGCTCAGAGTAGTTTTTTTCCATCGCATTCATTAGATAACGCGTTTCCTGAACACCAATAAACTCTCCCATATGCCGAAGCAGGACACATTTTAATAAGGCAGAGATACGTTGGCTGCCCGCGAAAACGTCCAGTCCAAAACCTTGCGCCTTATGGGCCATGTCTTTTGTAAGCCAACAGATCTGCCCCATCCCGTTCGGTAACGTCTGGCTGTCACCCACCACACTAGCGTCCGCGCCTATCAATAAATAATCCGCCTGAGCGGGAATAGATAAACTAAATACGGGTTCCTGATATAGCAGTACCGTCAATTTTTCGGTGGGTTCAGGCAAAACCTCAATATTCACCTCAGGGAGAGGGACGCCGGTATCCTCAAATAAAAACCATCTCATGGCGTCAATATCACGAATCAGGTCGGCAGAATGTAACGTCGGGCTAAGACGTAAGATTAGAGGACATGCGCCGGGAACCATACTATCTTTTTCCGGTGCTTCGACGCCATTTGCGGAAACCACAGACTTTTTGCGGCGAATGAGGATAATTGGCAATGCTAACAACGCTGAAAAGAAAGCGAGAGTGATAAAAGGAAAGCCAGGAATTAAAGCGAGGAGCATTAAAACCACAGCGGTTAATATGAGCGACTGAGGTTGTCTGGCAATTTGAGAACTCAACTCTGTCGCCAGGTTCTGGCGTTTCTCACCCGGGACACGGGTGACAATAATTCCCGCGCTAAGGGAAATCAGCAGCGATGGAATTTGCCCACATAAACCATCTCCGATTGACAGTACGCTATAAGTGTGAACAGCCTCACTCATCGACATATCATATTGTACGATAGCGATAATGATACCGCCGATAATGTTCACCAGAACAACAATAATACCGGCAATCGTATCGCCTTTAACAAATTTCATCGCACCGTCCATCGCACCGAGAAAGCGGCTTTCCTGCTGGACATGCTGTCTTAATGTACGGGCATGGTCTGCATCGATAACTCCGGCACGCAAATCGCCATCGATACTCATTTGTTTGCCTGGCATCCCATCAAGCGAGAAACGTGCGCTAACTTCCGCCACCCTCTCGATACCTTTTGTAATGACAATAAATTGCACGATAGTAATGATGGTAAATACGACCAACCCAACGGTGAGATTTCCTCCTACGACAAACTTACCGAAAGCATCCACAATATTACCGGCATTATGTTGTAACAGTACCAGCCGTGATGTGCTGATTGTGAGTGACAAACGATATAATGTAGTAATAAGTAATAAAGACGGAAATACCGATAAATCGAGAGGGTCACTAAGATAAATAGCAATTAAGAGCAGGATCACTGAAAACATAAGGTTGATAGTAATCAGGATATCAACCATCCAGGTCGGCAAAGGTAACAGCATCATCACAATAGCGATTAATAACACCGTCGCCAGAACCATATCCTGCCGACCCGCGCATACACTGAGCCACTGTTGCGCCCTGACTCCCTCACCTAACCATGAACGCATTGCGACTCCAGAAATTTTATTTGTCGATGATGTAATCGTAACCAGAGCTCGGCGGAGCTGGAAAGAGGTGGAGAACAACTCATTGCAAGCCCATCGCGCAACAAAAATAATCGTTGAGGAATACCCTGGAACGCTGCGGGTTTCCAGTTAGCCAACGCTTTAAAAAGCAGTTCTTCGTCTAAGAAGGTTTGCTTGAGTATCTGACATAAGTGAATACGACCGTTATGATAGTTTAGATAGGTTTCATATTGTCCTTGCCGCCAGAACATATTGGTTGCTAAAGGCCGTTCAGCTAATCCTGCTAATTGAATAAAAAGCTGAATATTACGTTCAGTAATGAGATCCCAATCCATCCTGACGCCTCATGATGAGCCAGAAAGCCAATTTACCTAAATATTGAAAGCCAGGTATCAGAATAAAACCTGATTTATCTTTACTTCACGAAGCGTTTCGAGAATTTGTTCACGTTGATCTTCGTCGTTAAAACAGTTATCGGGTATCAGCATAAACTGCGCATCAAGTTGTTGGAGTAACCGATTGAACATCTTCGATGAAGAAACTATAGCGGTAAGTCTATCAAGCAACCAATCACTGAAAAGCCAGCGCTCACAAATGATATCGAGTAGTAGCGGCAGTAATGTATTAGGCGGCAACTGGCAAATCCACTCCTCACGCTGGCACTCTTTTTCAAGGCCAAGGAATAACAGCAAACGACGCAAACGTACTAATGCTGCGGCCAAACGACTTTGCTCCGAAGGTTCGATGCATATGCTAAGTTCAAAGGCTATGGCTCTTAGCAAAATACGGACCCGTTCACAGCGATCCGGCCAGTCTGCCACGCGTCTGAACCACTGCGATAAGGGCATTTCATCGTTGTCTATCGCCTGTTGCATAAAACGTTTCAGAGAGGACAGCGTAGCGGTATCCACTTCGCCAAGTTCCAGTAAACTAAAAACGGCAAGTTCCCATCCCTCCTCCGCTGTAAGCGTATCCAGTTGCGATTGCAAATCGCGTTTTTTCTTTTTTGACAACCCGCCGGCAGTAAGCGCCATTGCAAGAGCGATAATTTGATACGCATTCTGTAAATCAGGATCACTATTCTCTTCGGTAAGCGGACGCAACGTTGCCCCATTATCCTCCTGTATTTGTTTTATCAAACGCAGCAAAGCCTGCTGTCTGCGCTCCAGTTTCTCAGCATCAGTGAATTTATAATTTTCGCGCAGTTTACCACTCAGCGCCATTCCTATTTCTTCCATCGTCTCATAGAGCGCTGCCCCCGTCGTTTCCTGTAACTCCTGGAGAGCTAACATTGAAGGCGAAATAACCTCTTGTTCCTCTATAACCTGGCCAGGGGTAAATGCTGTAGGGGGCGTCATTTTTATCTCATTAATTTTAATATTCATCGCGACCTCTTTTATCTTCACCATTACGTAACCATTTCAGTAACGCGTTGAAATGACGAGAAAGTGAAAACTCAACGGCATATCGTGTTGAGGAAAGTTCAGCCTGATCGGGAGAGAAACCAGGCTCGATAATCAACGTAAACCGCTTGCCAAAAGTTTCACGCATCAATGCCTCTTTTTCAGGATGAATACGCAAATAAAGCGCTCCCTCTTCCGCCATAGCCGTGGCCTGGCGTGCCAGACGATGGCACATAACACTGTCTACCGACTGTTGGTCGAACCAGGCCAACAGAACCTGTTCTATACTATTTTTAATATGATGCGCTGCGTGATCGACCAATGAACGAAATTGATTTTCATCGTCTTGTAAATGTTTTACATGCTGTTCCAGCCATTCCACTTCCATTTTTTCCAGCGTATTTTTACGCAAGCACGCTAGTTCTTGTTGCTGCTCAACTTTCTGTTCACGCTGATAACGATAGGCGTCTCGGATGATTTTTTCAGCCTTACGGTAAGCGGAGCTCACAATAGCATGTGAAACGCTCTTAGCTTGTTGCTCTTGCGCAAATAAAGTTAATTGTAATGTTATCCACTGTGACTCAATAATATTTCGAGCGGGTAGCTTATGGTTAATTTCCGTCAGAGGAAGTGAAGTAAAACTCATAGCAAATGCTCCATGAAGATAATCTCGGTAAGAGAAGTCTTCGGCCAAAGTATACGCTGCGGAGGGGGTAATAATACTAATAGCGCATGTAAAACCGCATCGTCATGCGCTTCCCGATTAAGAATGGCGGTACCGATCTGCAATGCAGTTTGTTGCATCACTTGCGGAGGAAGTAATTTGCCATCTCTTTGCCCCAACCAACCATATAGCTGCCAGATCTCATCCTCGCTAAACCACTGTAGAAGCAATTGCCGATACTCTGGTAGCATAAAATAGTCACTACACCTGAGTTTGAATAATCCCAGCCCAAAGGCAAATGCCGATATACGCGGCGCAAGACGAACCTGCCGTTTTTGCCTGTCATTTAAACAGGCTGGAATAACAGAGCTTCCTCTTAGTCTATTTAACGCTCTGTCAAGAAGACGATCCAACTCGGGCCGATCGCCATAACGCCAGCAGTTTGAAGGATGAAAACCCAGCTTATCCAGCCATTCCGGTACAGCGTAACGAGCAGGTTGCCAGAAATAACGATAAAGTTGCAACACCTCGGGATCAGGTCGGCTCAAAAACGGCGTCTCAGGCAAAAATAGCCGATCAGGATGCCCACTCCTAATAACAGTCCTGTCAACGATAACATCAACTGATAAGGGTATTTCATCAACCACTTCTCCACCTTCCCTTTATTGGCGTTGATCACGTCCATAATCCAGAATGTTTGTCTCGCGGGTACATCAGGTACCATTCTGAATTCAGCAGGCTGCATCAAGATACTAATCTTACTGTATTGCAACCCAGGGATTGACATCTCTATTAAATCTTTAATTTTTACCCGAAAGGCCTCCATATTGACCTGAGGTGAATATTTTATAAATACGGCAACTGAGCTCGGAGAAGCGTTACTTCCCTCATCATAAGTCGGTAGCGCAATGGTCACTTTTGCATTAATCACGCCCTCCATCTGACTCAGCATTCCTTCAATTCTTTGTTCTTTTAAAAAATTAATCTTCTGCTGTTCTTCCTGGGGTGATACCACTAACTGATTAGCCGGAAACATCTTATCCGCCGTTGTAAACTGACGATGCGGATAACCGTTAAGTCTAAGTAGCTCAACCGCATTAATAAACTGCGACTGCTCGACACGTAAGGTAACACCGTCCTCTTCCTGTTTTTTTTCCGCATCAATATGATGCTGCATAAGTAATGCCAGCATTTGATTCGCCTCATCCTCTGGCAATGAGCGATAAAGATCCACATCACATGCCGTAAGAAAGAACGTAAGGACAGTAAGAAATACTATACGATGAACCTTCATGCCATGTTATCCAGCTTATTAAGCGCTTGCGATGCTGCGCCTGATATTCTGGCAAGATAATCGACGCCTACCGTTAACTGCATATAATCCATTTGTCTGGTCAACATAACCTGCGGTAATAAAGCACTGGAGTTACTGGTGGATGCTTCATCTTTCAGCAATTGTTCAAAAAAATTAATTTGCTCCTGGCTCGGTTCTGCAGAGGACTTTACATAAGATTGAGTGCTTACAGGCACTACGCTCATATCAGAAATATTCAATTTTCAAACCCCTCATTTGGTGCAGGAAATAACAGACGCAGCGCCATAGCCTCTGGCAAATCTATATCCGATAAAATTTTCGCGGCTTTTAGCGGCTCATTTAAACCCGCCAACAATAATGCCAGACATACCAACTGTAATTTTTTATCCGGAACAATAACCGTTAGCGCTGGTAACATCGCATGTACCTGGGAAATCAGGCTATGGTTAACGCCCGCAAACATGATTTCCAGCAGTAACCGTCGAACATCGTCGCTAATAACTTCAGATTTTAGCAATGATTCCACTAAGCATATCCTTGATCATTTTGATCAGTGAACTTTCGTAATTAATAAATGTAGAATACTGCTGTAAGGCAAATTGCGCTTTAATCATCGATTCTGGGTTGAGCAAATCATTACCATTCATTTTGTCATTAATGGCCTGGCCTGCCTGGTGCGCCATGTGGGAGAGCATATCCACTAATTGTGCAATATCCATAATGCTTTTCCTTAAAATAAATACATCGTAAGGATACTGGCAACATAGCAAAATTTAGAAAGCAATGAACATCCGGTATATACCTGAAAACGATTACTCCGGCGCACGTTGTTCTGGCGTTACCTGAGCCAGCAAACGATATAATGGGCTGCTGACCTGCATACCGGTCATTGCCATCCCATCCATACCGAAGCGAGTAAAACTCATTAGTCCATAGGTAATATCATTAAGACGCTCTAATAAATGAGGCTGTAGTCCCAAACTACCACTCCAGTATGAATGCGTCATTACCGTCGCGGTTAAGGCTAATCTACCGCCCAGGGAGACGGCTTTAGCAATCGCCATACTTTTGCGTTCATTGGCGAAACAATTAGCAATATAAAAAACGGCATTGCCTATACTGTCGTGAGCCATAGGCAAATGATGTTTATGATGGTAGATAAGACAGGCGACATCCGCGATGGCAATAGCAAGGCCAATCCCTGCCAGGGCTACGAGCGGCGCGCCTCCACCACTTAGCACTGTTAATGCTATTCCAGCGGAACAGCATAAAATCTGTCCGCCCAAAATAACCGTTTGCCAACTAAAAATTTCTTTTGGAAAACACTCTATCACTCGTTTCGCAAGTCCGGCCAATAACCGCTCTTTTCCTTGTTGAGGACCTATTCTACCACTCTCCATATTGGTTTCCGGATGTGGCAATGAGGGACATGGAGGTGATTCCTCAGGCGCGTTAACAGGACGTTGCCCTGCTACCTGAGCATTTGGGCTAACAGGTTTCATGGTTCTCCCCGAGATGTATGACCAGAACTGTCCATTAATGCAGGTGCAGTAGCAGATTGACAGAGCGCTGCCATTTGTTCCGCCAATAACGCACTGGGATCGGCATGAAGTTCATCAACAGAATTTTCCTGATCGTCGCCAGAGGGGCGGGCAAAGCAATAATCCAGTACCGCACCTATCGCCGTCAGGCTAACGGAGGTAATTACACTCCCCATATCCAAAGAGGCCGCTATATTTTCAGCGGCGGGCAGTGGAAACTGTAGGGGTAAAACCAACATAGAAATAGCGATTCCTGAACGTATTAATAAAGAAAGACAATTAGCAAGGGTGTTAGCGCAGTTAAGACTTGCCCCACATTTTAAGGCCAGCGCACTGACCACAAGAGCAACGCTATCACTGGCGGTTTGTAACGGCTCCTTTTGCTGACATATCAATTGATAATTATGATACGCACAGCAAGCATCCCCAATAGCAATCACGAGCGCCGCCCCCGCAAGAATAGCAATGGGTAATCCTGCCCCGCCAGAAATTACCGCTGCAGCAACCGATAACCCAAACACGACTGTCGCACCCAGCGCACGAATAGTGTATTGCATAAAATGTATAGCATAATCCCTCTGCTGCCTTATTTGTTCAGGCGTAAGCAGCACAGGGGCTGCGGGGGTGCCAGGCGCTGGAATTTCAGGGGGAGGAAACGATACCTCCTTCGCTTGTATATCGGAAGGAGGACTATTACCATCGACTATATTACTTGCCGCTGACGGAATATGAATTTTCATATTTCGTTCTGTTATTTAAGCAATAAGAGTATCAACCATTATTTGCGCATTCTGGCGAATCTCACTCCATGAGGCATCCGCATAACTCATCTTGATTGCGGTTTGAAAAGCCTCTCTCGCCAACCCGGGTTCCCCCATCATTTTGAGACAGACGCCCGTTTGGTAAACCGGTTCTGGATGGCTGGCATCCAGCATCAAGGCATGTCCATAGAAATTAATGGCCGTCGTGTATTCTTTAAGCATCATCCAGGTGCCAGCCAATGCAATATGGGCACGCCAACTCCATGGCTGGGCCATCACCAGCCAACTAAAATCGATTACGGCGCGCGAATAATCCCCCTCCTGCCATGAGGCGTAACCACTGGCATAAACGGTTTCCGGATCAACGGATAATAGCTGTTTCAGAATGTCTTCGGGTATTTTATTTTTCTGATCTTCTTTCATCATCATACCTATTGATTGTTATTTTCACGTGATAATGATTTACGTCAGGAAGGTCATTTAAAAACGTCGCTGGATAAGATGCTCGGCGGATAAAACTGTCCAGTTATCGCCATCAAGCTGTGTAAAGGTCGCTCCCATTACTGTCAGGATGCGCAATAATTTCCTGCGTAGCATGGCTTTTTTTTCATCCAGAACGTCGGTGATTATCAACATCTTTAAACATGTTAACTGCGGGTGATGCACAAATATCCCGCGTAAAAGTCCCAGTAAGTGAAACAATTGCTGTGGTCGAGGTTGCCCGGGCGTCAGGCGTCTAAACTCACAAATAATCATTTCTTTTGCCTCAATACGATAGATCACCAGGTAAGGCGATAATATAAACTGCTGCCCAAGTAATATGGCGGTCTCCCCTAAATATGCAGGCTCAGTAAACACCTGATGCCGACGCAACCATTGCTCTATTTCTTGCACCATATTTACCTCGTTAATGCCCGGAGTATTTCAGCAAGAACCGTGACCAGTGACGACCCCACGCCGATGATTTGCTGCATAATTTCAGTTGCTTTCTCCATAATGTCCGTCAGGGATTTATTATAAGATTGGGCCCCATTTTGTTGCAGGTCGGCAATCGCTTTATCTTGATCACTTTGACGTTGCGCTACACCGGCCCCCAGGCCCATGACTCCCCCAGCGGTGTGTCCTACGGCTTGACCCGCTATAAGACCGGTTTCCCCGCCTACAGCCCCTAATCCTATCGTCAGCACTCCCGACAACATGGCGCCACCCGCAGTAATCATTGATGCTTTAAACGCTTGATCAATTGTTTTCATTTGCGTCTGCAAAACATTGACTTGCAGTTCCCAGGACAGTCGTTGTTTTTCTACGTTATAGCTGCGCATGATATCGCGCAGCTTTTTGGCAAGCTCCATTAGCTTCATCCAGATATCATCAAATAACAGAAGCATTGATTCAGTACCCATTCCCTCCCCGGAGGGAGATGGAGTGGAAGAAGGCGTTAACAAGGAAGGCGCTGGTAATACCAGTGCTACGTTACTCGCTTCCATATTTTTATCCTCAGATTAAGCGCGCCAGCCAGCTATTCTCGCCTGAACGCTACTATAGTGATCAATGGTATCTAATACATCTCTAAGCGCGGCACCGCTACCCTTATAAAGCTCCTCTAAGCGTTTTTGTTCTATCTTTTTTTGGTCATCCGTTTGTTGCATTATGAAATCCAGAAACCGTTGCTGAGTTATTAATTGCTCTATTTTCTTTTCAAGCTTCGCTTTTTCTGTGTTAACCATGCCAGTATTCATCTGATTGGCACCCTCGGTTGCACATCTGATAGCCTGTAAGCCTTTAAATGAACAATCCCTCAGTAAGGCATACAGGATTTTTTTGAACATATTGAAGAGAACTTTATTACGAAAATTTTTTAACAGAAACTTTTCCCCTTCTTGCACACATTTTTCCAGGGCTTCTTTTGCCGCTTCTTTTGCCATGGCTTTCACCCCCTCTTTCGTAAAGCTTTTTCCCGCGCTTCGCGTCATATTATTTTCTACGTTACGAGAAAACTCGGCAGCCTCCTCTGCCATCTCATTCGCCATAGCCATTTCACGTTCAAGCGGCTCAAATTGTTTGGAAAAACTTTCGCTCACTTCTTCGCCAAACTTTTCAGCCAACGCCTCTATTTCTGCTTCCCCTGCACCTACCATACGCTCAACCATTTCCTCGCCAAAACCGGAGTCAAGCACTTTTGCAGCTGCGCCAGATAAACCTCTCGTCGCCATAAAAGCACGGCCAATCTGGAAAACATCCAGTGCCAGCGCGACGGCTTCACAACCAAATTGAATCTTACTTGTCACGTCAATAATCGCCTGACAGGTATCGTGGTCAGCACCGCACATCATTGCCGTTTCGGCTCCGGCTTTAACCATTCCTGCACAACCTGCGGCCATATAAGCTACGCCGCTAGCCATTTCTGCGGGATTACCGGACAGAAAACCTTCCACAACTTTTAAGGCGCCAATCACGGTTTCAAATATGCCGGTAATCCAGTCAAAAATAGCGCCAAAAATGCCCGCTTTACGCGCTTTATCCTCCTGCTCTATCGCTTTCTGGATCTGCTCCTGATACTCCTTTACCTGCTTATCACGTAATGCATTTTGCACCTCAGTTGCCCGCTCAAGCTGTTGGCATAACGATTGAGCGTTATTACCAAAAACGCTGAGTATTAATGTCGTCATCAACATTGATAAAACCGCGGGATTGGTCTGCAAAAAGTCAGGCAATGATGGACGCTTATGATTTCCGGGTACGGCATCAAGCAGTTGCTTCAACGCATTGCTTGCCTCCTGAAGACTAATTTTCCCGGATAGCAGACACGCGGCGTTGCCATCGCCAAAAGTAGAATTCACACGATGCTGGCGCTTTCCCAGCGAACCCGAGGAAACGCAACTGACATTGCTTAAGTGATGATGTGTTAAGGCGGTTACTCCTGCGGCGCTATCGCTATTACTGTGAATTCGATTCATTTTTAGCTCCTGTCAGAAAGTTGCTGTAACATCTTTTCTGCACGCTGTCGGAGAATTTGATGTTCACTGACCTCGCCGCAAATACGCACCACGGCCTTTAACGCTTTGATTGCATAATAGACGTTATCACACGCGAGATAGCATTCCGCTGCGGCCCATGGCGCCTGCGGCGCATCAATCTTAATTTGTGCCGCGCGTCCATAAGCGTATATCGCTTCCCCCCAATGTTTTTGAGCCTGGCAGCATTCCCCTAACCTAAACCAGTAGTCAAATGACCAGGCATCATATATCGTCAACAATTGAAAAAGTCGCGCTGCGCCGGCGAACTCTTTTACCTCCATAAGCTGCATGGCATAGCGATACAGAGTATTAAGCGGCTGTGTAACATCGTCATCCAACAACATACGCAGCGAGCCGCCACGCCGGAAAAACCGCATCGTGTCATGTGCCTGTTGTAGGGTCGGGTCTTTTTTCATGAGTACGTTTTCTGCGCTATCATACTGGAAATTTCCCCCCACTTACTGATAAGCCCTGTCAGTTGGGTAAGGACAGCGTTAAGCTCCTGAGACATTTTTTGAATTGTTATCTGCCCCTGACTCATAAGATCGGTATTCCGGTTGGCGTCATTATCCAAAGCCGCTTTGACCGCCTGTAGACCACCTTTATCCAGCTTCCCATGATCGCCATATTTAGCCATATATTCATCAATGGTCATACCATCGATGAGAATACCATTATCGCGCATGTATTTAATTACGTCCTCAGGCACCTCCTCTTTGGTTTTAGCATCCCCTTTGGCTGCTTTAGCAATCACCTCATCCATCTCATTTGACTTTTCCTGGGTATTTCTGGCACGTTCAGCGTTCTTCTGGACTTCAATAAATTTATCGTTTGCGATAGCCTGAATAACCATAAGGAGAATAAGCAAAACACCATACCCTTCGGCAAACGGATTTTGCTGAGATAAGTCATCCTGACTTCCTGTATCAGTGTTACTGACGCCGAAGCTATTTTTAAACACAATAGGGTTTTGACTTCCCCATAAGATGTTTCCTGAAGACATTATGCTTTACCTTTTTGTTTTTCCTGACGGTATCTCCACCGGGGCTTGAGCATTAAGTTGTTTCAGTCGTACTTCAAGTTGTTTAAACAAACTTACTATTTTCTTTAAATCCTTCTCGGCCTCCTGGTTAACCCCGGCAACGCCTTGTGGAAATAGGTTATGAAGAATACTCTCTGTCTCTCTGCTCTTTTTGGGGCTCTCTGCCCTTTCAGCAAGCTGTTGACTCACCTTAGCCCGGATTTGGTGAAATTTTTTAAGACAGTGATTTAGCTGCATGTAACTTTGCTCTAAATCACGATATTCACTAAACGCAGCCTTTTTCTTTATCATCATTCCCCTCCATATACACGATAGATAATTAACGTGCTAACTAAGAGCCTATCCCATTAGGGCTATTTTACTTGCCATTTTGGTCCTGGGCAGTGCTCGCCAAAACGCGTTAGCGTTTTGAACGCCGCTAGCGGCGGCCCGAAGGGCGAGCGTAGCGAGTCAAACCTCACGTGCTACGTGTACGCTGCGGTTTTTGCACGCTGTCCGTGTCCAGGCTGGCTGCGCCAATTAACGCCTGGTGGGATAGGCTCTAAGATATTTTTACTTTACTCTTGCTCACTCACTACAAGTGCGCTGTTATGGTAACGATAATAAATAATGTTGATGATATTTTCGGCCTGCTCGATCGCTTCAAGCAATAAGGTGTTTTGCTGATATTGCTGCGGATCCTTTAACT
The DNA here is from genome assembly GCF_043847915.1 of Salmonella sp. 2020_1459. Classification (NCBI taxonomy): domain Bacteria; kingdom Pseudomonadati; phylum Pseudomonadota; class Gammaproteobacteria; order Enterobacterales; family Enterobacteriaceae; genus Salmonella; species Salmonella sp. 2020_1459. Next base: position 530,341 of record NZ_JBCMFA010000001.1, read on the forward strand.
TACCGTTGTTCTCTTCTAACTGTTTCCGGGCAGCCCTTAATTGTAAAATTATGCCTTTGGCCTCTTCACGCGAATGAAGCAGCAAATCTTCTAACCGGGTCAGAGTTGTCATTTTCCACTCACTTAAAATCTAATGGATAGTTAATCAAAGTATCATGATGTTTAATCGTTACCACATCGGCACTCAGATGGACAATTTCTCCTCCATTGGGTAACAATGCCCCTACACGTAAACGCTCTTTATTCGTCAGTAATAAGTAATTACCATGGCGACTCTGTACAAAGCCAGCCACTGGCGCGGGCAGATACTTGCTTTCATCATGAGAAGGCGCAATATCCTGATAAATTAAAGAAAGAGCGGGGTCCTTTTTCTTTAATGCTGCTAACGTTTCTTGCAAAATGCGTTGATGAGATTCATCCAGTACACCACTGATAACAAAAGAGCGCCGCATTGGCGTAACATTGACAAGCCCCACTAAACCGTTCTCTATTATCGCAGAAATAATATCATCCCCCTGAGACTGATGAGAGTGACTAATCTGCCAGTGCAATAACCCGGGAATATCTGCAAGTAATGGTTGAACCTTACGCCATTGCTGATCCATTTGTATATCATCATGAATTAACACGCTCCCCGGCCCTTCGCTGGATACTTCAGCATGCGGGTAACCCATTTTTATCAAAACATCCTGCACCTCTCGTATCAATAAGTCATCACAGATTACACCATCCCGATACATGACCCCCCATGATTCGAGAGTCGCTCTCACCTTTTGCATCTGTTCGCTTGACGAGCAATAACCGGACAACTGCAGGCTTCCATCTTCTTTCCATTGCGCCCGCACATAATGAATATTGCTTTTGTCTAATAAAAACTTAACCCGCAAAGGTAAGTCATTTACCGTTTCAGGCTGACCACTAATACTTAACAGGACACCCATTCCACCGATGAAAATCAAGAATACGCCAGCCAACCACCAGTACCCTGATCTGGAAACGGGTATTTGATAATCAGCAAGTTCACAATCCTGTTTACCAAACGCGATAGCCACTCCCGCAACCTGCAAAACCCCACTGGATGGTAGCGGCTTATTTGGATTAAATCTGCGACCATTAACTCTAACTCTGGCTTTCCCGGCATCAACAAATAAACTATCTGCCTGTTCTCTCAGAATAATTTTTTCATTTATAGCCAGCGGAATACAAATATCGCATCCCTTCTCCCCCAGTGACAGGTTACCTTCATTCAGCCATACTTCCCGGCCTTGTAAAACGTGACCTAAAAAACGTATTTTCCAGGAACTCTTTGGATTAACCATGAGATATGCCATTATTTACTACTGAGGCTTTAATCAAAAAAAGCCTGATTACACTATGTACTTGAGTCGTATCATTGCGAAACAAATGACCTACAACAGGAATATCGCCCAATAAAGGGATTTTGTTTTGCGAGTGGATTTGTTTACCTTGTTTAAACCCTCCCAGCAATAGACTTTGTCCGGCCAATAATGTGGCCTGCGAAGCAATTTCAGAATTTTGCACTTCGGGCAGCGGGTCTGTTTCGCTTTGCGTATCACTTTGTTGTCCATCCTGAATATTAAGATTAAGCATTATTTTTTGCGTGCCATTGTCATTTAACAAGCGAGGTGTAACGCGTAACAAAGAACCCGTAGTGATGGATTCAAGTTTAGCCACTTTTTCTCCCTGCAGTTTGGTATAGAAAGTAATATTTTTATCTAGCACAGCCTGGATATTATTTAAAGTCACCACAGATGGCTGGGAAAGTACATAAGCCTGAGAGCTTTTTTCCAGGGCATTCAAACGCACCATAAAGTTTGAGGTATCGCTGATTACCGTTGAAAAACCACTAGCACCACCGTCATTCAAACCTGTATTGAACGCAATTTTCTTGCCACCCAGCGACACTGCCGTTCCCCAGTCGATGCCTAACTGGTTAATATCTCCAGCATTAACATCGATAATTTTCACCGAAATCTCTATCATCTGCTGGCGTTGATCTAATTCTGTGATGAGTTTCCGATACCCGGCCATATTGGCCGCATAATCACGAACGATCACTGCATTCTGGCGTGGGTCGGCAGCAAACATGGGCAATGCCTGTGTAGCGGGTGAACCATTGGTCGTCGATGACGCCGGTACGCTGGTTTTACTCATCTCACGCAATACACTCACGACCCCTGGAACCACGACGGACTGATCGCGATATTGGTATTGGGTATCCATCGCAGTGGCATACTTAAGCGTGTATATACTTACACTCACCGCACTGTCTTTTCGTTTGATTAACGCATTATCCAGCACGGAAGCTAATTGACTAATACGAGTCAGACAGCTGGGAACACCGCTCACCTCCACAGCTCTGGTACCGGTAATTTCTTTAACCTCGCATCCCGGTGATGAAAGGATATTCTGGCTGCGTAAGTAATGAATGAACCGTCCAGTAGATAAAATATTGAAAGTGATAACCTGATGTTTTAATAACGATGCAGGATATACATATAACATGCTGCCATCAAACCAGGTAAGCAAATCATATTGTGCTGCCAGGTTATTCAAAATATCGACTGGTGGTCCAGGCGGAATTTTTCCACTAAATGTAGCTGTTATCAATGGGCTAATAGTAATAGCCGTATCATAGTTCTCTGAGAGCAGATGTAAAACCTCTGCTAATGGCATTTGTCTGGCATAAAGGGTGAAGTCATTACCTTTCCATGATAACTCATCACTCTTTACTGTATTGAGTATAAATAGTAAAATTAAGATTAAACGTTTATTTACTACCATTTTATACCCCACCCGAATAAAGTTTATGGTGATTGCGTATTACATTTTTTAAAATGCAAGCTAAAGCCAGGTGTTTTTCTATCTCAATAGCAATAAGCTCAGAGCTACTACTTGTGGTATAATAACCGTTTAACCATCCCCCATCCGCTGTGAGCTGTATAGCATAATCATGGACGTCCGGGTGTGCTGCAAGCAGTAGTGTCACATAGGCAAGACAAGGCTTAGGTAAGCTTTCCAGGTCATTTAAGAACAAAGAAATAGAAAATGCTTCTGAGAAGATTTCTCCTCTGGCAGGATGCCCATCAATAGTCATTATCCAGGATCGGCTATTACCTTCGGCCCTGATATCCTGAATTAATGGAATGCCTTTTAAAACTGCCAGCATGAATCCCTCCTCAGACATAAATGGGAGTTTCTATCAAATTCGCTCACAACCACATCCGTAAAAAGCCTGATTCACATTTATTTCGACTATACTCTTCTTGTACAATATCAGGATGCTGTCTACATATACCTTGTCACAGGCGATTCTATCATTCGGATTTTCCGATAAATTCACAATTACACTTTCAGCATTGACATAAAAAATTACAATTTGAAAAATTATTTATTAAATAAACTGTTACGATGTTTTTACATCGCCATCTTATTAAAAAGTAATTGTAGTCATCGACTGGGTTATATATGAAGAAATTTATCTTCCTAATGATAACACCATCGATTAATCTTCTGATGAAACTATATGTACTGCGATAGTGATCAAGTGCCAAAGATTTTGCAACAGGCAACTGGAGGGAAGCATTATGAATTTGCTCAATCTCAAGAATACGCTGCAAACATCTTTAGTAATCAGGCTAACTTTTTTATTTTTATTAACAACAATAATTATTTGGCTGCTATCTGTGCTTACCGCAGCTTATATATCAATGGTTCAGAAACGGCAGCATATAATAGAGGATTTATCCGTTCTATCCGAGATGAATATTGTACTAAGCAATCAACGGTTTGAAGAGGCTGAACGTGACGCTAAAAATTTAATGTATCAATGCTCATTAGCGACTGAGATTCATCATAACGATATTTTCCCTGAGGTGAGCCGGCATCTATCTGTCGGACCTTCAAATTGCACGCCGACGCTAAACGGAGAGAAGCACCGTCTCTTTCTGCAGTCCTCTGATATCGATGAAAATAGCTTTCGTCGCGATAGTTTTATTCTTAATCATAAAAATGAGATTTCGTTATTATCTACTGATAACCCTTCAGATTATTCAACTCTACAGCCTTTAACGCGAAAAAGCTTTCCTTTATACCCAACCCATGCCGGGTTTTACTGGAGTGAACCAGAATACATAAACGGCAAAGGATGGCACGCTTCCGTTGCGGTTGCCGATCAGCAAGGCGTATTTTTTGGGGTGACGGTTAAACTTCCCGATCTCATTACTAAGAGCCACCTGCCATTAGATGATAGTATTCGAGTATGGCTGGATCAAAACAACCACTTATTGCCGTTTTCATACATCCCGCAAAAAATACGTACACAGTTAGAAAATGTAACGCTGCATGATGGATGGCAGCAAATTCCCGGATTTCTGATATTACGCACAACCTTGCATGGCCCCGGATGGAGTCTGGTTACGCTGTACCCATACGGTAATCTACATAATCGCATCTTAAAAATTATCCTTCAACAAATCCCCTTTACATTAACAGCATTGGTGTTGATGACGTCGGCTTTTTGCTGGTTACTACATCGCTCACTGGCCAAACCGTTATGGCGTTTTGTCGATGTCATTAATAAAACCGCAACTGCACCGCTGAGCACACGTTTACCAGCACAACGACTGGATGAATTAGATAGTATTGCCGGTGCTTTTAACCAACTGCTTGATACTCTACAAGTCCAATACGACAATCTGGAAAACAAAGTCGCAGAGCGCACCCAGGCGCTAAATGAAGCAAAAAAACGCGCTGAGCGAGCTAACAAACGTAAAAGCATTCATCTTACGGTAATAAGTCATGAGTTACGTACTCCGATGAATGGCGTACTCGGTGCGATTGAATTATTACAAACCACCCCTTTAAACATAGAGCAGCAAGGATTAGCTGATACCGCCAGAAATTGTACACTGTCTTTGTTAGCTATTATTAATAATCTGCTGGATTTTTCACGCATCGAGTCTGGTCATTTCACATTACATATGGAAGAAACAGCGTTACTGCCGTTACTGGACCAGGCAATGCAAACCATCCAGGGGCCGGCGCAAAGCAAAAAACTGTCATTACGTACTTTTGTCGGTCAACATGTCCCCCTCTATTTTCATACCGACAGTATCCGTTTACGGCAAATTTTGGTTAATTTACTCGGGAACGCGGTAAAATTTACCGAAACCGGAGGGATACGTCTGACGGTCAAGCGTCATGAGGAACAATTAATATTTCTGGTTAGCGATAGCGGTAAAGGGATTGAAATACAGCAGCAGTCTCAAATCTTTACTGCTTTTTATCAAGCAGACACAAATTCGCAAGGTACAGGAATTGGACTGACTATTGCGTCAAGCCTGGCTAAAATGATGGGAGGTAATCTGACACTAAAAAGTGTCCCCGGGGTTGGAACCTGTGTCTCGCTAGTATTACCCTTACAAGAATACCAGCCGCCTCAACCAATTAAAGGGACACTATCAGCGCCGTTCTGCCTGCATCGGCAACTGGCTTGCTGGGGAATACGCGGTGAACCACCCCACCAGCAAAATGCGCTTCTCAACGCAGAGCTTTTGTATTTCCCCGGAAAACTCTACGACCTGGCGCAACAGTTAATATTGTGTACACCAAATATGCCAGTAATAAATAATTTGTTACCACCCTGGCAGTTGCAGATTCTTTTGGTTGATGATGCCGATATTAATCGGGATATCATCGGCAAAATGCTTGTCAGCCTGGGCCAACACGTCACTATTGCCGCCAGTAGTAACGAGGCTCTGACTTTATCACAACAGCAGCGATTCGATTTAGTACTGATTGACATTAGAATGCCAGAAATAGATGGTATTGAATGTGTACAATTATGGCATGATGAGCCGAATAATTTAGATCCTGACTGCATGTTTGTGGCGCTATCCGCTAGCGTAGCGACAGAAGATATTCATCGTTGTAAAAAAAATGGGATTCATCATTACATTACCAAACCAGTGACATTGGCTACCTTAGCTCGCTATATCAGTATTGCCGCAGAATACCAACTTTTACGAAATATAGAGCTACAGGAGCAGGATCCAAGTCGCTGCTCAGCGCTACTGGCGACAGATGATATGGTCATTAATAGCAAGATTTTCCAATCACTGGACCTCTTGCTGGCTGATATTGAAAATGCCGTATCGGCTGGACAAAAAATCGATCAGTTAATTCACACATTAAAAGGCTGTTTAGGTCAAATAGGGCAGACTGAATTGGTATGCTATGTCATAGACATTGAGAATCGCGTAAAAATGGGGAAAATCATCGCGCTGGAGGAACTAACCGACTTACGCCAGAAAATACGTATGATCTTCAAAAACTACACCATTACTTAATATTATCTTAATTTTCGCGAGGGCAGCAAAATGAAAGAATATAAGATCTTATTAGTAGACGATCATGAAATCATCATTAACGGCATTATGAATGCCTTATTACCCTGGCCTCATTTTAAAATTGTAGAGCATGTTAAAAATGGTCTTGAGGTTTATAATGCCTGTTGCGCATACGAGCCTGACATACTTATCCTTGATCTTAGCTTACCTGGCATCAATGGCCTGGATATCATTCCTCAATTACATCAGCGTTGGCCAGCAATGAATATTCTGGTTTACACAGCATACCAACAAGAGTATATGACCATTAAAACTTTAGCCGCAGGTGCTAATGGCTATGTTTTAAAAAGCAGTAGTCAGCAAGTTCTGTTAGCGGCATTGCAAACAGTAGCAGTAAACAAGCGTTACATTGACCCAACGTTGAATCGGGAAGCTATCCTGGCTGAATTAAACGCTGACACGACCAATCATCAACTGCTTACTTTGCGCGAGCGTCAGGTTCTTAAACTTATTGACGAGGGGTATACCAATCATGGGATCAGCGAAAAGCTACATATCAGTATAAAAACCGTCGAAACACACCGGATGAATATGATGAGAAAGCTACAGGTTCATAAAGTGACAGAGTTACTTAACTGTGCCCGAAGAATGAGGTTAATAGAGTATTAACCAGGGGCGTCCGATGATATTAAGCATTGGTCATATTTTGATGAGCCTTACGCCACGCAGTATTGCTCATCATCGACAAAATCCATACGGATGCCCTGGTATGCCGCACCATTTATCACTACCTTAGTCTTCATTTGATCATGATATAGTAGAATCCCCTTATTTAACGGGCTTTACCATGTCGTATTCTATAGGCGAATTTGCCAGACTATGCGGTATCAATGCCGCCACGCTAAGGGCATGGCAGCGACGCTATGGTTTATTGAAACCGCAGCGTACTGATGGCGGGCATCGCTTATACAGCGATGACGATATTCGACAAGCGCTTAGCATCCTCGACTGGGTGAGAAAAGGCGTACCGATAAGCCAGGTCAAACCCTTACTGTCGCGTCCGGTCATTCGCCTGGGCGATAACTGGATAACGATCCAGGAGACGATGCTCCAACATCTCCACGAAGGGCGAATTGACGCGCTGCGGCAGTTGATTTATGACTGTGGCCGGGAATATCCTCGCGCAGAACTGGTGACCCATTTATTGCGTCCGTTGCGCAGCAAAGTGTCCGCGCACCTTCCCGCCGTGATGACGCTGCGCGAAATACTGGATGGCATCATTATTGCCTACACCTCTTTTTGCCTTGAAGGCGACAGAAAAGCGCCTGGCAACAATGCCTTTATTAGCGGATGGCATCTCTCGGATCACTGTGAAATCTGGCTGGAAGCGTTGACTCGTACCGGACAAGAGCTGCGGCTCAATGTGCTTCCCTCTCCCCCAGTCGTGCTGGCGCCCGAGCTGTTCGCCCAGAGAAAATGGTTCCTGGTGACCACCGGAAAGCTCACTGCCGGGCAGAAAAAACAGCTTGCCCAGTGGCGCAACGTGGTCGCTTCGCTGGAGGTTATCACACTATAGGCGCTGAAATAGATTTATTCCCCTCATTCTATCTTATTGATATTTAATTACGTCAAAAAAAATCTCCGCGAAAACTTAGACAAAAAAACAAAGTTGTGTAAGTTTTAAATCAGCGTGAGATAACATTTTGCGCCATTGGCGTCAGTCGTCGTACTTTCAATAAGGGGGAATCATGAATAACAAACCCGTAGTCGGCATTAGCGGATGTCTGACTGGCGCCACGGTACGCTTTGATGGCGGACATAAGCGTATGGATTTTGTCATGAACTCTCTGGCGCCGTGGGTGGCCTACAAACCGATCTGCCCGGAGGTGGCGATCGGCCTGCCCGTGCCCCGCCCTGCGCTGCGTCTTATCCAGACGACCTGTGGCGACATTCGGATGCGCTATAGCCATGCCCCGCACGATGACGTCACCGAGCGAATGAATGCCTTTGCTGATCGGTTTCTGCCAACAATAGGCGAACTGGCGGGGTTTATTGCGTGTGCAAAATCGCCCAGTTGCGGAATGGAGCGCGTTCGCCTGTATGATGAAAAGGGTAACAGGGGCCGCAAAGCTGGCACGGGGCTGTTTACCGCCGCGATGATGGACAAATATCCCTGGCTGCCGATAGAGGAAGATGGTCGCCTGCACGATCCGGTACTACGCGAGAATTTCATCGCACGTATCTTCGCGCTACATGAATTAAATGCGCTACGCGCGCAGGGCTTGAGTCGTCACAGTTTGCTCGCGTTTCATAGCCGATACAAACTTCAGCTTCTCGCCCACCACCAGGCCGGCTACCGCGAAATTGGCCCTTTCGTCGCGCGTCTGCATGAGTGGGACGATCTGGATGCCTTCTTTGTCCGATACAGAGAAAAACTGATGGCTATCCTGCGCCACCCCGCTTCACGTAAAAATCACACCAATGTGCTGATGCATATCCAGGGCTATTTTCACCGCGCGTTGAACAGCAGGCAACGCGCGGAATTACGCGAGGTGATTCTCGGCTACCGGGCGGGCCGACTACCTATCCTGGCACCGTTAACGCTGCTGAAGCACTATCTGGCGGAACATCCGGATGACTATCTACGCAGCCAGAATTATTTTGAGCCGTACCCTGATACATTAGGGCTGCGCTTAGCCATCACCTGATAACCCTGCGCATCGCTAACGGCGGGCAACCCGCCCGCCATGGTGACAATCGCGACGATTCAAAGGCGATTTCGTTATTGCCCCCCTGATAGCGGCTATGACCGCGCCAGAGCGTTAATCACGGTTTCCATCGCCTGTTTTTCTAACGCGCTACGTTGGATGCGTTGATTCGCCAGCGCGGTTCTTAACACGCCCGCAATAACAATATATTTAGGCTCCTGCCCCAGATCGCGCATTTCCAGCACGACCTTGCCCACCACCCGGCACATCTCGCGGTACAGTTCGTCATCTTTTGTCGGTTTTGTCATACGTTTTACTCGTCGCCAGCTCAAACCAACAGAATATAACAGTCTTCTCAATTAAACAAAATTTGATGCAAATCAAAGAAATAACGCAGTTTATTATTCATGGCTCATACGTTGTTCGTATTCTGGTCTCTGGCGAGGCCATTTTTTCGAAACGCCTAATCAGTTCCGCCAGGCTACCGGCCTGCATTTTTTCCATGACTCTGGCGCGGTGCACCTCTACGGTACGCACCGCGATATTCATCGCTTCCGCAATTTCACGGTTCATAAATCCTTTTGCCACCAGGCTGGCCAGCTCACGCTCTTTCGGCGTCAACTGCTGGTAACACAGTATAATCTCACGACGCGCCACCGCTGCCGATGAAACCGTCAGCGCACGCTCCAGCGCCGCCTGTAGCGGTTTTACCGATACCGGTTTTTGCAGAAAATCGACGGCGCCGCGTTTCATCTGCTCCACGGCCATCGGTACATCGCCATGCCCGGTAAGAAAAACAACCGCCAGGGTACTTCCGCACTGGCGCAACGCATCATGAACGCCCTGCCCATCCAGTACCGGCATTCGCATATCCAGTAATACGACCCCGGCCTGATACAGACTGGCCTGCGCCAAAAAATCCGCCCCCTGCGTCCAGCATTTTACGTCATATCCCAGACTTTCCAGTAAAAACGCGCACGCGTTAGTGACCGCCGTATCATCATCCAGTAGATGAATTGTCGCCATCCCTGCCCCCATTTTCATGTAAGAAATGTATCGTGACCACCGTTCCCGACAGACCGTCCGGCGCGGTCTGGTTCCTGATGCTGATATCGCCCCGCCCATACCGCACCAGCCGCTGGCAAATCGCCAGCCCTAAGCCCATCCCCTCTTTGCGGGTGGTCATAAACGGCTGAAACGCCTGACGTAATAGCGCCTCATCGATTCCCCCGGCGTTATCCTGTAAAGCGATACTGATGCCGTGTTCAGTGCGTTCAGCAACGACCCATAAATGGGTGGCGCCCGCCTGAGCCGCATTAAGAATGATATTCGCCAGCACCTGTTCCAGCAGCACTGACGGCAGCGTTACGCGCAGCGCAGCGCTAACCTCGGTATGCAGAGTCACTGTCGGAAACTGTTGCGCCATACGCAACAATTGCCAGACATGATCAATCGCCTCGCGAATGGCTATGGCCTTCCACGCTTCGGTTAGCACCGGGTTGCCCTGCGCCTGGCTGACCCAGTGACGCAGGTTACGCAGAGTATCCGCACCGCGTTGCGCCTGCTGGTCAATCTGCTCCAGCGCCGGCAGCAAGGGATGCTGTTCATCTGCAGCGCGCAGTCGAATCAGGCACCCCTGGGCATAATGTCGAATCGCGGAAAGCGGCTGATTAAGCTCATGGGCAAACCCGGAGGTCATTTCACCCAACACGCTCATTTGCCGGGCGGTTTCCAGCGCCCGCTCATGCTGATGAAGAACTACGCTATTACGTTCCAGTTGCTTTCCACGTCGACGCACCAGCAGCATGACCCAAATATAATTGAGCGTGAGCAACAGGAACGCCAGAATCACGCCGCCAACCATTAGCTGGTGCTGGATTAACCAACTTTTGACATCCAGCCACAGTCGACGCTGCTGAGGGTGCTGACGAACATCACGCAGCAAAGCTTCCACCTGACTGGTCGACGCTGGCGCGCCCCAGTGAAATGACGCGGCGGCGGGCGCGTTGAATAGCGCTCGCGTTACGCGATCCGCCAGCGCATCGCTTACCGCAGGTAGCGCCGCGAACGACCAGTCAGGATATAACGGCGTACTGGTTAAGCAAGGCAGTGGCGTCGGTCGGGAAAGCAGCGCGATAAAGTCCTTTTTATTAATCAATCCTTCCTGATCCATATTTTCTAACAGGCACACTGGCACAATTGCCGCCTGCACCGCTTTTTCGCGCAGCATATAGACTAAGGCATCGCCAGGAAATCCGGTAAAACGAAGATGAAAATCGCGCTCCGGGCGTAAGCCCGCGTCGCTGAGCGCTTTATAGCCTAATAAATAGCCGCCAAACGCCTGAGCATCAATCGCGCCGACTGTCTTACCGATGAGATCATGCGCCGTGGTGATGCCGCTATCGCGCCGGGTCAAAATCACGCTGCCAATAACATTACTCACCGCTTTCCCATCGCGCGTGGAACGCAGGGAAGCTAACCAGCGCAGCGGCGCATGGCTGTTCAGTTGGACAAATTGCGCCGGGTTGGTTATCACAAACTGCACGGTTCCCTGGTTAACGGCTTCCTGCATTTGATGCAGATCCAGCGGCTGGATATGAAAGGTTTCGCCTGGAAGCTGTTGGCTTAATGTCTTTGCCAACGGTTGCCAGTGGCTACGCGTAGACGCCTCGCCGCGCATGGCCAAAATACCGATATTCCACGTCCCTGCCCACGCGCCATGACAAAGTAGCCCTACTGCCGCCAACACCGCCAGGCGCCTTACGGTTTTACCTCTCACCCCAATATCCCTGTCAATTATGTTGTTTTAGATCAACAACAAGCCGGGTATGTGGTTAACCACAATAGAGCACACCCCGTCTCGATTTTTACACTGTAAATCATCAACATTTTTTATTCATTACACATGAACCAACATCGTGACAAATGTTTCATTGTTGGCAATGTGGACGGGAGTCAATATGGACAGCAGTAAACGGCAATTTCTCCAGCAGCTCGGCGTCCTGACCGCTGGCGCCTCGCTGGTTCCGCTGGCTGAAGCGAAATTTCCTTTTTCGCCGGAGCGGCATGAAGGCTCTCCCCGACACCGTTACGCCATGCTTATCGACCTGCGGCGTTGTATCGGCTGTCAGTCCTGTACCGTAAGTTGCACTATTGAAAACCAAACGCCGCAAGGCGCGTTTCGTACGACGGTGAACCAATACCAGGTCCAGCGTGAAGGTAGTCAGGAAGTCACGAATGTGCTGTTGCCGCGTCTGTGCAACCATTGCGATAACCCCCCCTGTGTGCCGGTCTGCCCGGTACAAGCCACCTTTCAGCGGGAAGATGGCATTGTGGTGGTGGATAACAAACGCTGCGTCGGCTGCGCCTATTGTGTCCAGGCGTGTCCTTACGACGCCCGATTTATCAATCATGAAACGCAAACTGCCGATAAATGCACGTTTTGCGTCCATCGTCTGGAAGCCGGACTGTTACCCGCTTGCGTAGAGTCCTGCGTCGGCGGCGCGCGTATTATTGGCGATATCAAAGATCCCCATAGCCGCATCGCCACCATGCTTCATCAGCATCGCGACGCTATCAAGGTATTAAAGCCGGAAAACGGCACGTCGCCCCATGTTTTCTACCTGGGTCTGGACGACGCCTTTGTCACCCCATTAATGGGCCGTGCGCAGCCCGCGCTTTGGCAGGAGGTCTGAATGACGCATTCACTCATCATTGAAGAAGTGCTGGCTCACCCGCAGGACATTAGCTGGCTGCCGTGGGCGGTACAATATTTCTTTTTTATTGGCATTGCCGCCTGCGCCGCACTGTTTGCCTGTTATCTTCACTGGCGGAAAAAAGACGCCGCAACAGAAGAAAATCGGGCATTACTGATTGCCATTACCTGTGCGATTACCGCACCGCTGGCGCTGACGGCGGATCTGCACCAGACCGCCCGCGTCTGGCATTTCTATGCCTGGCCGACGCCCTGGTCGTGGATGCCCTGGGGAGCGTTATTCCTGCCGCTGTTTACCGGATTTCTCGCTCTGTGGTTCCTGGCGCAGCAAATAAAACGATTATTCAATAAAAGTTACAACGTCACAAAATGGTTGGCGTTAGCCAGCGCGCTTTGCGCGGTGGGCCTGTTGATTTATACCGGCCGCGAAGTCTCCGTTGTGCTGGCGCGCCCAATCTGGTTTAGCTACGCCTTCCCCGTGGCGATGTTTCTTAGCGCCTTACAGGCGTTCTTCGCGCTGATGATTGTCGCCGCCCGACGCGACTCGGTAAGGCTGCCAAAAATATTGTGGGGACAAATCTGGACGCTGGCGGCGCTGGGGCTGGTGGTGGCCATGTGGGTCAGCGGCGATACGCTTTCCGGCACGGCAATCCGTCAGTGGATTACCGTCGCCCTGTCAGCCAAATATTACGCTGTCGGCTGGCTAGCTCTGTGGGTATTCACGCTGCTGTTCTGTAGCCTGGCGCTACGTCATCCGTTATCGCAGCTAAGACGCGTCCTGCTGGTTCTGAGCGCGCTGGCGCTATGTTGGCTGATGCGCTGGACATTGTTGATTCAGGTACAAACCGTACCCAAGTTCAACGCGCAATTTAACCCTTACTCGTTACCAGGCGGAACGGATGGCTGGCTGGCTATTCTCGGCACCTTCGGCCTGTGGATAGCGCTACTGATTATTATTCGTGAAACGCTGAACGGACTCACCAGGAGATTACAACATGGCTAATTTAACCCGTCGTCAGTGGCTAAAAGTCGGTCTCGCCGTCGGTGGGATGGTCACTTTTGGTCTGAGCTACCGTGATGTGGCGAAACGCGCAATTGATGGCCTGTTAAACGGGACGTCCGGCAAGGTAACGCGCGACCGCATCTTTGGCAATGCGTTAATTCCGGAGGCGCAGGCGCAAACGCACTGGCAGCAAAATCCACAACAAACCATCGCCATGACGCAATGCTTCGGCTGTTGGACACAGTGCGGTATCCGCGCCCGGGTTAATGCCGATGGCAAAGTGATACGCATCGCCGGCAATCCCTATCACCCCTTGTCGCAGGAACACCCGATTGACTCGTCCGTCCCTTTTAGCGAAGCCATGGAGCAACTGGCGGGAGAAAGCGGTCTTGACGCCCGCTCAACCGCCTGCGCGCGCGGCGCCACGCTGCTGGAAAGCCTGTACAGTCCGCTGCGACTGCTTGAACCAATGAAACGCGTGGGTAAACGCGGCGAAGGGAAATGGCAGCGCATCAGCTTTGAGCAGCTTATTGAAGAAGTCGTGGAAGGCGGCGATCTGTTTGGCGAAGGTCATGTGGACGGACTGCGCGCTATTCATGCGCCGGATACGCCAATTGACGCAAAGCATCCCAGTTTCGGGCCCAAAACCAATCAGTTATTGGTCACGAATACCAGCGACGAAGGCCGCGATGCGTTTCTGCGTCGTTTTGCGCTAAATAGCTTCGGCAGCAAGAATTTCGGCGCGCATGGCGCCTACTGTGGACTAGCTTACCGGGCCGGCTCCGGGGCGCTGATGGGCGATCTGGATAAAAACCCGCATGTCAAACCCGACTGGGAAAACGTGGAGTTTGCGCTCTTTATGGGCACCTCCCCGGCACAGTCCGGTAATCCCTTTAAACGCCAGGCGCGTCAGTTGGCGAGCGCCCGGCTGCGTGAGAATTTTCAATACGTCGTGGTCGCCCCCGCCCTCCCCTTATCAACGGTGCTCGCCGATCCTCGCGGTCGCTGGCAACCGGTCATGCCCGGCAGCGATTCGGCGCTGGCAATGGGGATGATCCGCTGGATCATGGATAATCAACGTTATAATGCTGATTATCTGGCGATTCCCGGCGTACAGGCGATGCAGCAGGCCGGCGAGCAAAGTTGGACCAACGCCACGCACCTGGTCATTGCGGATGAACTGCCGACGCTTGCCGGACAACACCTGACGCTGCGCCATCTTACGCCCGATGGCGAAGAGACCCCTGTCGTACTGAATACCGACGGCGAGTTGGTCGATGCATCCGCTTGCCGACAGGCACGGCTTTTCGTGACGCAGTACGTTACGCTCGCCGACGGCCAGCGGGTCACGGTGAAGAGCGGGTTGCAACGCTTGAAAGAGGCGGCAGAAAAGCTCTCGTTGGCGCAATACAGCGAACAGTGCGGCGTGCCGGAAGCGCAAATTATCGCGCTGGCGGAAACCTTTACCAGTCACGGACGTAAAGCTGCGGTCATCAGTCACGGCGGCATGATGGCCGGCAATGGGTTTTATAACGCCTGGTCGGTCATGATGCTTAACGCGCTGATCGGCAACCTCAGCTTGTCCGGCGGCGTCTTTGTCGGCGGCGGCAAATTCAACGGCGTTAGCGACGGCCCCCGCTACAACATGAACAGTTTTGCCGGAAAAGTGAAACCGTCCGGGTTAAGTATTGCCCGTAGCAAAACCGCTTATGAAGCATCGGAAGAATACCGCGACAAAATTGCCGGCGGGCAATCCCCTTATCCAGCCAAAGCGCCGTGGTATCCCTTTGTGGCAGGCCAGCTTACCGAACTGTTGACCTCCGCGCTCGAAGGCTATCCTTATCCGCTTAAAGCCTGGATTTCCAATATGAGCAACCCGTTTTACGGTGTTCCCGGTCTACGCGCCGTGGCGGAAGAAAAGCTAAAAGACCCCCGCCGACTGCCGCTCTTTATCGCGATTGACGCCTTTATGAATGAAACGACGGCGCTGGCGGATTACATTGTGCCGGATACGCACAATTTTGAGAGCTGGGGCTTTACGGCACCCTGGGGCGGCGTAGCCAGTAAAGCCACTACCGCCCGCTGGCCGGTTGTCGCCCCCGCCACTCACCGAACGGCGGACGGGCAACCTGTCTCAATGGAAGCATTTTGTATTGCGGTAGCAAAACGGCTCCGTCTGCCCGGCTTCGGCGACCGGGCGATAACCGATCCGCAGGGCAATGCTTTTCCACTGAACCGGGCGGAAGATTTCTATCTGCGCGTAGCCGCTAATATCGCCTTTATGGGCAAGACGCCGGTCGCGCCGGCAAATCAGGAAGATATTTCGCTTACCGGCGTCAGCCGCATTCTGCCAGCAATTCAGCACACGCTTAAAGCTGATGAGGTCGGTCGCGTGGCGTTTATCTACTCGCGTGGCGGCCGGTTTGCGCCCGAGGATAGCGGCTATACGGAGCAACGGTTAGGTAACGCGTGGAAAAAACCCTTACAGATCTGGAATGCAGATGTCGCCGCCCACCGTCACGCCATCACCGGGGAGCGTTTCAGCGGTTGCCCGGTCTGGTATCCGGCGCGTTTGTCAGATGGTCGTGCGATTGACGACCAGTTTCCCATTGGGCAATGGCCGCTGAAACTGATTTCATTTAAATCAAATACCATGTCCAGCTCAACAGCCGTCATCCCGCGCTTACACCATGTGAAGCCAGCAAACCTGGTGGCGCTGAATCCGCAAGACGGCGAGCGTTATGGACTGCAACATGGCGATCGGGTACGGATCATTACGCCGGGCGGTCAGGTCGTGGCGCAAATCAGTTTGTTAAATGGCGTGATGCCAGGCGTCATCGCCATCGAACACGGATATGGCCACCGCGAGATGGGCGCAACGCAGCACTCTCTGGATGGCGTGCCTATGCCGTATGATCCACAAATCAGGGCAGGCATAAATCTTAACGATCTGGGCTTTGCCGATCCGACAAGAACCATTACCAACACCTGGCTCGACTGGGTTTCTGGCGCGGCAGTACGTCAGGGGCTGCCGGCAAAAATCGAGCGTATATAACCCCCGGGCCGGAGAGCGATATCGTCTTATTTCGTCGAGGGTAGCGACTGATAAGCGAACGCTGTCCGGCTGCATATACTCACTGAATCGTGCAAGCCCAACTATTTTACGTTCACCCCGTCATATTACATAGAAAATATATGACAACACTCACAAAACTATTTCCCCCTTCTGTAAGCAATTAATATTTAACACATTGGCTGCGCTTCTGATTATTGACATTCATTTGGGGTTACTTCCGGTTGACCGCATAATCTGTGATTGAATTCACCGCATGACAACATTGCCATAAATACAATTCAACTCACTACCCGGAGGCAATATGTTTAAAGAAGAAAGACGTCATGCCATCATTAATTTACTGATAAAGGATAATAGTGTTAGCGTCAGTAAACTTTCAGACCTTTATAAGGTTAGCCAGGAGACTATTCGTTCCGATCTACGCTATTTCCAGAAATCAGGTATGCTTCAGCGTTGCTATGGCGGAGGGATTTTAAACCGTGACGCGCTGAGTAAGCTTATCACTGAAAATAAGATTGATATCTCCAGCACTATCGCCACGCCAATCCATCAGGATGCAAAACTGCGCCGGGAAAACCCAAAAAAAGCAGGCAAGGTGTGTGTTTTAGGCTCATTCAATATTGATGTTTCAGCAACCGTGCCGTGGTTTCCACAAAGCGGAGAATCCATTCTGGCCAGTCAATTTGGATTCTATCCTGGAGGTAAAGGAGCCAACCAGGCTTTAGCGGCAAACAATGCCGGCGCTGCGGCACATTTTATTTTTAAAGTGGGCAAAGATCAGTTCAGCGCATTTGCTATGAATCATATTATTCAATCAGGCATCACCTCATACAGCGCGTATCAAACAGATAAAGCGCCCACCGGTAGCGCATTGATCTATGTCTCCGCCGTGGATGGCGATAATATTATCGCCATCTACCCTGGCGCCAATATGATGCTCACCACGCAAGAGATTAACGAGCAACACCGTTATATCGCCGAGTCTGACGTTATGTTAATGCAGCTCGAAACGAACATTGAAGCGTTGACTGAATTTATTCGTCTGGGCAAACAAGAAAATAAAATGATCATGCTGAATCCTGCCCCCTATACGAAACAGGTGACGCATTTATTATCTGATATTGACATCATCACGCCGAATGAAACTGAAGCCTCTTTTTTATCCGGCGTAACCATTACTGATATTAATGATGCGAAAAAAGCCGGAAATATTATTCTGCAATCCGGGGTGAAAAAAGTCATCATTACCCTTGGCGCCCGTGGTTCTCTGCTCTGTGAGCACGCCCGCACGTTGTATATTCCTGCATGGAGCGCCGTGGTAAAAGATGCCGCCGGGGCCGGTGACGCTTTTAATGGCGCCTTAGCCGCCGCGCTGGCGCGACAAGCAGATATGGTCGCAGCCATTCAATATGCCTCCGCTTTCGCTTCTCTGGCGGTGGAACAAGTCGGTGCGTCGAGTATGCCTCAGCACTTGCAGGTTTTACATCGAATGCGTACCCAATCTAATAAAGTCATTAACATTAATTAACAGGTGACATAATGAAAATTTTATTTATTGGCGAATCATGGCACATTCATATGATTCACTCTAAAGGTTTTGATAGCTTTACATCGAGCAAATATGAAGAAGGCGCAGACTATTTATTATCCTGCTTACGCCAGGGTAATATCGATGTGGACTACATGCCTGCCCATATTGTGCAAACTCGTTTTCCACAAACCGCCGAAGCATTAGCCTGCTATGATGCGATCGTCATCAGTGATATCGGTAGCAATACGTTCCTGCTACAAAACAGAACGTTTTATAATATGGACATTATTCCTGATGCATTACAACTTATCGCCGATTATGTTGCTGAGGGCGGCGGTCTGTTAATGATCGGCGGGTATTTATCCTTTACGGGAATAGAAGCAAAAGCCAATTATAAAAATACGGTTCTGGCGGAAGTATTGCCGGTTGATATGCTGGATGTAGATGACCGCGTAGAACTACCGCAAGGATGTAAAGCAGTAAATACTGCGGTAGAGCATATTATTACCCAGCCATTTAGCGAATGGCCGCCGCTGTTGGGCTATAACAAGCTTATCGCCAAAGAAAATAGTCAGGTCCTTGCTGAAATTAATGGCGATCCACTGTTAGTTATGGGTACTTACCATAAAGGGAAAGTATGTTGCTTTGCCAGTGATTGTTCGCCGCACTGGGGAAGCCCGCAGTTTCTGCAATGGGAACATTACGCCACCTTCTGGTGTAATGTTTTACACACAATAAAAAAATAATATTACCCAGGCGAATATAAATTTCGCCTGCCCTGCCACACACTGAGTCATTAAGAATATGAATGATACTTATCTCTATGGCGAAATGTTTTCTGAAAACATATTGACAAGCTATCGGATTTATGGAGACAGAAAATCATTACTCACGCCGCTCATTATCCTTCACGGCGGCCCTTCTGGCGGCTTTGATTATTTATTAAATTATCGCCGTCTGGCTGATGACGGGCGCATGGTAATATTTTACGATCAATATGGCTGCGGTCGTTCAACGCATTTTCCTCATGCTGACGCGTCTTTCTGGACTATTGCGCGTTATCTCCGTCAATTAACCCAATTAATTCATCACCTGGGTATTGGACACGGGTATTCGATACTGGGACATTCCTGGGGCGGAATGCTTGCCGCAGAGCACGCCTGCTTACAGCCTGCCGGGCTTCGCGGGACGATACTGGCCAGTTCGCCGGCCAGTATCGCCCTGTGGCAACAGGAAGCCATACGGCTCTTTAACGCTCTGACGCCAATGTCCGATGACGATATCAAAAACGTCATTATGCCCGCCGTCATTTATCAAAACCCACCGGAACAGCTGGTCGCTTATTATGCCAGGCACGTTTATACCCTCGCGGAAGAAGCCGTTCATGTTCAGCGATCTAATGCGCAGTTCGCCGCCGACCCTACGGGTTATCACATTTTATGGGGAACCAATGAACTGGCGGCAAATGGCAAACTTGCCGACTGGGATATTACGCCCCATTTGTGCCAGATACGCTGTCCTGTTCTGGTACTGCGCGGCGAAAACGATCAGGCAACCGAGCGCGTCGTCTCTCCGCTGCTCTCTCACATTTCAGACTGCCGCGCGGTCACTATTCCCGGCAGCAGCCATAACCCGCATGAAGAAAATATCGCGCCCTGCCTCGCAGCGGTAAGCGCGTTTTTACGCGATCTGGCATAAAAAGCCATTAAGGTATTTATCATGAAAAAAGTCAAAAAATTGTCTCTTACCGATTTAGTGCTTTATGGTCTGGTGTTTATGGTGCCTATCGCGCCAGTCTCTCTTTATGGCGTCGTTTATAATCTTTCGCACGGTATGGTTGCGCTGGTTTATATTATTGGCGCGATCGCGATGTTTTTTACCGCGTACAGCTACTCTACCTTATCGCAGCATATCTCCTCGTCGGGTTCGGCCTATGCGTATGCTGGCGTATGCATTAATCCCGCCGTAGGGTTTCTGACCGGATGGATATTACTGCTGGATTATCTTTTGTTCCCTACGCTCGTAGCGGTGCTGGGCGGCGTCGCGGTCCACGCTATTTTACCGCAAATCCCGGTCTGGGTCTGGCCGTTGATTTATGTGGCTATTGGCACCGGAGTCAACTATCTCGGGATACAGCAAACGGCGAAATTTGATAAGTTACTGGTCTTTATTCAACTCGGTATTCTGGCGATTTTCGTGCTACTCATTGTCCGTCTAATGATGCAGGACAGTAGTCAGATAACGCTTTCCTTCCGGCCTTTTTTCGATTCACAGTGGTTCACTCCTGGGCTCATCGCGACGGCGATTTCGGTGGCTGCGCTGAATTTTCTCGGCTTTGACGCTATCAGTACATTAAGTGAAGAAAGCGAAGGCGGGGGACGCGCCGTCAGTAAAGCAACACTGTTGGCGTTAGTTTTGGCGACGGTACTGTTTATTATCGTTGTGGCGTTTGCGGCGTTCGCCACCGGTAACGTCGACCGCTTCGCGGAAGGTAATGCGACGAATGAAGCATTTTTCACCATTGCCGGCAACGTTGGCGGTATCTGGCTCAAAGTGGCGTTTTCCATCATTGTGGCGTTTGTGTGCGCCGTCGGCAACATTATTACCGCGCAAACGGCGGTGTCCAGAGTGTTATTTTCAATGGGGCGCGACCGAATGTTGCCCGCCTTCCTCGCTCACGTCCATACCACGCGTAAAACGCCGGATTATGCCATTCTGTTTACCGGCGGCGTCACCCTGCTGCTCAGCTACCTGTTTTCCGGCAAGATTGAATCTATCTCCACGCTGGTGAACTTTGGCGCGCTTTTCGCTTTTTTTGTCGTGAACCTGTGTGTGTTTATCCTGTTCAATTTCCGGATGAAAGCCCAGCGGCGCATTTTCGCCCATGTCATTTCGCCGATCATGGGGATGATCGTCATCGGCTACGTCTGTTTAAACATGAACATTCACGCTCTGATACTCGGAATTAGCTGGGCGGCGATCGGGATAGCGATACTGTGCTACCGAAAAGCACACAACCAAAACATCGCCATCGACCTGGAAGGCAAAAAGTTGCTCGATTGACATTATGCGCAACAACACCAGCTGTTGCGCAACGCCGCCCCTATTCGGGCGGCGTCATCGCCAGCGACATCGTAAACAGCGTAATAACAAACCGTTGTGGATCTGCACAGATGTCTTTTGAAACAGGGTTTTCATTTTCCTTTTTTGTAAATTTCAGCGTATAATGCGCGCCAATTGTCTCTTGAATGGTTTCAGCGCATTGGACTGTAAAACTCAACGACTAAAATTATCCCCTTCCCGTTGGGCTGAAACGCGAGCACACATTCCTCTGCACGCTCTTTCGATGTCACCTATCCTTAGAGCGAGGCATCATCACTTTAGCAACACAGGCTTAGCTTCCGGGCCGTGCGCGCCCGAAGCCAGATTTCCATATCCTCCTCAACTTAAAGACTAAGACTGTCATGAAAAAGACGAAAATTGTTTGTACTATCGGTCCGAAAACCGAATCCGAAGAGATGTTAAGCAAAATGCTGGACGCGGGCATGAACGTGATGCGTCTGAACTTCTCTCATGGCGATTATGCAGAACACGGTCAGCGTATCCAGAACTTGCGCAACGTGATGAGCAAAACTGGTAAAAAAGCCGCTATTCTGCTTGATACTAAAGGACCAGAAATCCGCACCATTAAACTGGAAGGCGGTAACGACGTTTCGCTGAAAGCGGGCCAAACCTTTACTTTTACCACCGACAAATCCGTGGTCGGTAATAATGAAATCGTTGCCGTCACCTATGAAGGCTTCACCAGCGACCTGAGCGTTGGCAACACCGTCCTGGTTGACGATGGTCTGATCGGTATGGAAGTGACCGCCATCGAAGGCAATAAAGTCATTTGTAAGGTGCTGAACAACGGCGATCTGGGCGAGAACAAAGGCGTTAACCTGCCGGGCGTTTCTATTGCTCTGCCGGCGCTGGCTGAAAAAGACAAACAGGACCTGATCTTCGGTTGCGAACAGGGCGTTGACTTTGTTGCGGCGTCCTTTATCCGTAAACGTTCTGACGTTGTCGAAATTCGCGAGCATCTGAAAGCCCACGGCGGCGAAAACATCCAGATTATCTCTAAGATCGAAAACCAGGAAGGCCTGAACAACTTCGATGAAATTCTCGAAGCTTCCGACGGCATCATGGTTGCGCGTGGCGACCTGGGCGTAGAAATCCCGGTTGAAGAAGTGATTTTTGCGCAGAAAATGATGATCGAAAAATGTATCCGCGCACGTAAAGTCGTGATCACCGCGACTCAGATGCTGGATTCTATGATCAAAAACCCGCGTCCGACCCGCGCAGAAGCAGGCGACGTTGCGAACGCCATCCTCGACGGTACGGATGCGGTTATGCTGTCCGGCGAATCCGCAAAAGGGAAATACCCGCTGGAAGCCGTTTCTATCATGGCGACCATCTGCGAACGTACCGACCGTGTCATGAACAGCCGTCTGGACTACAACAACGACAGCCGTAAACTGCGCATTACGGAAGCGGTATGCCGCGGTGCGGTAGAAACCGCCGAAAAACTGGAAGCGCCGCTGATCGTGGTAGCGACCCAGGGCGGTAAATCCGCTCGCGCCGTGCGTAAATACTTCCCGGACGCCACCATCCTGGCATTGACCACCAATGAAGTGACCGCCCGTCAGTTAGTACTGAGCAAAGGCGTGGTATCGCAGCTGGTGAAAGAAATCAATTCTACTGATGATTTCTACCGTCTGGGCAAAGATGTCGCCCTGCAAAGCGGCCTCGCCCAGAAAGGCGACGTCGTAGTGATGGTCTCCGGCGCGCTGGTTCCAAGCGGCACCACTAACACCGCCTCTGTTCACGTACTGTAATAATTGTTGTGTGAATTAATTTGTTTAAAAAAGCGCCCTTCCGGCGCTTTTTTTATTTAATCGATAGCCACTATTAATAAAAAAATCAAATCGGATTTTACTATCTAATTGCGGATTATCTAAGAAGAATCCGATGGAAGCCCCCTGTTTTCTTTCGGTTTTTTAGGGACTTTCATGCATTTCGATGCTTCTTTGAGCGAACGATCAAAAATAAGTGCATTCCCATCAAAAAAATATTCTCAACATAAAAAAGTTTGTGTAATACTTGTAACGCTACATGGAGATTAACTCAATCTAGAGGGTATTAATAATGAATCGTACTAAACTGGTACTGGGCGCGGTAATCCTGGGTTCTACTCTGCTGGCTGGTTGCTCCAGCAACGCTAAAATCGATCAGCTGTCTTCTGACGTTCAGACTCTGAACGCTAAAGTTGACCAGCTGAGCAACGACGTGAACGCAATGCGTTCCGACGTTCAGGCTGCTAAAGACGACGCAGCTCGCGCTAACCAGCGTCTGGACAACCAGGCTACTAAATACCGTAAGTAATAGTACCTGCGTAATAAAAATGGCGCACATCGTGCGCCATTTTTTTTACCCACATAACCACACAAAGTATAATGTTATTGTTATGAACCGTACTAACCAGCTGATCTTAGGTGCAGTAGTTCTGGGTTCCACGTTACTGGCAGGTTGTTCAAGCAACGCTAAAATCGATCAGTTGTCTTCCGATGTACAGACGCTGAGCGCTAAAGTTGAGCAACTGAGTAATGACGTAAATGCAATGCGTTCCGACGTTCAGGCTGCTAAAGACGACGCAGCTCGCGCGAACCAGCGTCTGGACAACAAAGTAGTATCCCACGTCCGTAAGTAATTTGACGCACGATATAAAATGGCGCACATCGTGCGCCATTTCTTTACCCGAATAACCATTCATAATATAAGGATATTATTATGACCCGTACTAACAAGCTGATCTTAGGTGCAGCAGTTCTGGGTTCCACGTTACTGACAGGTTGTTCCAGCAACGCTGGAATCGATCAGTTGTCTTCCGATGTACAGACGCTGAGCGCTAAAGTTGAGCAACTGAGTAATGACGTAAATGCAATGCGTTCCGACGTTCAGGCTGCTAAAGACGATGCTGCTCGCGCGAACCAACGTCTGGACAACAAAGTATTCCGCATCTGTAAATAATTTGACGCACAATATAAAATGGCGCACATCGTGCGCCATTTTTTTGTCCGTCGTTTGCTGCGAAGGCTACTGCGTCGCGCGCGTTTGCCCCTCTTCCCCGACAAAACCGTTCTGAGCGGATTCGACTGCGGTCGTATTTACCGCCGGCGTCTGCCCGGCGCTCACGCTGACAGGATACCCGGCTCGCCGGTATAGCGCCTTATCGACCAGGCGACTATCCACCCCTTGCGCGTTTCTGAACGCGGTAAATTCCGCAGGCAACACGTAGGACATCGTCTGCACGTTTTGCTCTTCTTCCGGCGATAGCGGCCTGTGTACCTCTACATAACGAATGCCATTCGGCTCGACAGAGAATTTCACCGGCTGGTTAATCACTTTTACCGGCGTCCCCGTTCTGACCTGCGCAAATAACGCTTTGATGTCCGGCGCGTTCATGCGAATGCAACCGGAACTCACGCGCAGACCCACGCTATCCGGCGCGCTGGTGCCATGAATGAGATATTCCCCATTACCGTGCGCCAGACGCAGCGCATAGCGTCCCAGCGGGTTATTTGGCCCGGCAGGGATCACCGGCGGCAGCGTGATCCCTCGCTCAAGCGAACGTTGGCGTATGCCCGCCGTCGGCGTCCACGTCGGGTTGGGGATCTTTTGCCCTATCCGGGTGTCCATGACGGGAGTTTCCAGTCCCTGCAAACCGATGCCGATGGGATACACCTGAACGCGGTTTTCTCCCGGCGGGTAATAATACAACCGTAGCTCCGCGAGGTTGACGATAACGCCTTCCCTGGGCGCATCCGGCAATAGCATCTGCGAGGGAATGGTAATTAGCGTACCGGGCTTAGGCACCGGCGCAATCGTATTGTTCGCTTCAAGGATGAGCATCGCCGCCGTATCAAAACGCCGGGCGATAGCCTGCAGGTTTTTATCACCTTCCTGTACGGTATAGGTTTGATTCTGACCAATAAGACGGCTGCCTTCGGGCGGTAATGGATAATCAACCGCCCAGGCTGCCTGTAACGCGCTATACGCGCCGATAATAGTTAGCGTAATGAAAGACGCACGTTTCATACCAAACCTCCTGTATTCCTGGTGATGCCCTCTGCGACGACTGGTAGCGCTTCGCTTATCAGAACAACAAAATATACGCTCTGTCCACTCTGGATAAAGCGACGTCGCCGTCCGACAAAGGATTTGACATCAGGTAGAACGCTGTCTGTACAGTTTAGCTAAGAGTGGCGGCCTTAGCGCGAATTGCGCGAATCATTGCTTCCAGCCCCTGAGAACGAGAAGGCGTGAGGTGCTGCGTAAGCGCCATTTTTTCGAACCATGGCCGGACATCAAAATGCACAATATCCTGCGCCGTCATCTGGTGGTACAAAATAAATACCACCGCCATAAGGCCTTTAACGATCGCCGCGTCGCTGTCGCCCTGCAATTCGATAATGCCGTTGGCGTTTCGCCGCATCACGATCCACACCTGGCTCTGACAGCCATGAATCGTATTTTGCGGATTGCGATCCTGCGGATTTAACTCCGCCAGGCGCTGCCCCAACTCAATAATATATAAATATTTCTCTTCCCAATTAGTGCAACGCGTAAAGTTACGCAGCAATTTTTCTTTATCCGGTAGCGCAGCCATAAAACCTCACTGTTATCCCAATAAGCGGTGGATACGCGTTAATCCTGCCACCAGTCGGTCCACTTCTTCATGGGTATTATACATCGCCAGCGAAGCCCGGCACATTGCCGGCACGCCATACCAGGCCATGAGCGGCATTGCGCAGTGATGCCCCGTTCGTACCGCGATACCGTAATTATCAAGAAAGCTGCCGACGTCGTAAGCGTGGTGTTTACCCAGATTAAACGCGATGACGCCCAACCGCTGCGCCAGGCCATATAGCGTGATATCAGGCACCTGCGCCAGTTGCTCCAGCGCATAGCGCATCAGCATCTGCTCATAATCGCCAATCTTATCCAGTCCCAGCGACGTCACATAATCAATCGCCGCGCCGAGACCGATGATGCCGCCAGTATTCGGCGTTCCCGCCTCAAAACGCCAGGGCGCTTTCGCCCATGTCGTTCCCTGCGTCAGGCTGACGGTCGAGATCATCGACCCGCCCCCTTCCCACGGCGGCATTTCTTGCAGCAACGCCTCTTTAACATACAGAATGCCGATGCCGGTCGGCCCGTAAAGTTTATGGCCGGAGAAAACGTAAAAATCGCAGTCCAGCGCCTGGACGTCAACAGCATGGTGCATCACGGCCTGGGCGCCATCCACCAGCACTTTCGCCCCATGCTGGCGCGCCAGCGCAATCATGTCCGGCAGTGGGTTTTCCGTCCCCAGCACATTGGAAACATGGGTAATGGCCAGCAGTCGGGTCCGGTCATCGAACAGCGCAGCTAAGGTCTCCAGCCGCAGCGTACCGTCAGGATGCAATGGGATCACGCGCAGTTCAGCGCCTTTGCGCTCGCACAGCATCTGCCAGGGAACGATGTTGGCATGATGCTCCATCTCGCTGATGATAATGTTATCCCCGGCGCGAATATTTTCCGTTCCCCAACTGTTGGCGACAAGGTTAATGCCCTCCGTCGTACCGCGCACGAACACCAGTTCTTCTGCGGAGCGGGCGTTAATAAACCGCGACGCCTGCTTACGCACATTCTCCATGCTTTCGGTCGCCTGCGCGCTTAACGTATGGATACCCCGATGTACCGCAGCATAGCCGTGACGGTAGAAGGCAGATTCAGCATCAATCACCTGATTAGGTTTTTGAGCGCTGGCTGCGCTGTCCAGGTAAGCCAGCGGCAGGCCGTTAACTTCACGCTGCAGTATGGGAAAATCCGCCCGTACTTTTTCTACAGGAAATGTCATACCAGGCCTCCGGGCAGTCGCTGGCCGATTCGCGCCAGCACCTGCTGTTTAAGGGCGCTATCATGGATAGCTTCCGTTAACTCTGCGGCAAACGCGTAAAGAATCATGTGCCGCGCCTCCTGCTGCCTGATGCCGCGTGATTGCAGATAAAACATCTGCTCATCGTCAATACGCCCGATCGTCGCGCCGTGGCTGCACTTCACGTCATCGGCATAGATCTCTAATTGCGGTTTGGTATCGACTTCGGCCAGTTTCCCCAACAACAGGTTATTATTGGTCATCTGACCGTCGGTTTTAATGGCGTGTTGCGCCACGTTAATCAGGCCATTAAAGACCGCGCGTCCTTTGTCGCTGACGATGGTCTTGTGCAACTGGCGGCTGTTACAGTAGCCTTTGTTATGTTCCAGCCATGTCCGCGTATCGCAGACTTCATTTTTCACCGGCATCGCCAGACTATTCAGTCGAAGCGTCGCGTTTTCACCATTCAGTTGTGAGCTGCTGTGGTGACGTAGTACTGCGGCGCCCAGCAGAAAACTGTGGCTAAACGCCGAGGCGTCTGTCGCCAGCAGAAGATCGTTATGCGCAAAGTGATAGCTGGACGCATTTTCAAACGCCAGTTTGATATGACGCAGTTGCGCATTGTCTGCAACGTTCATCGTCAGACGCGCGCCGGTAAAATGTTTTGCCGCTGTAAGGCTGACATAATGCTCAATAACCGTCGCTTCCGCGCCTTCCGCCAGCGCCAGATGGTGGCGATAATGCGCGGTGTTCAGCTCGTCGCCATCCACGCCCTGCGTGATATGCATTAACAGTAGCGGCCTGGTCGGACGCTGATTTCGCCGTACCTGTATATACGTGACACATTGTGCCAGGCTTTCCGTCAGATGCAGAAAAACCTCGGGATGTACCGGCGCGGCAAGCGTCTGGCGCTCATCCCTGACGCTTACGTCAAATCCGCTGTTTTGCGTGCTATCACTGAGCTCTGGCATAAACCGACCATCGACAAACACCAGCCGCACGGCATCGATTTGCAGCGCCAACGCATCACGCTGTGCGGCGCTGATAGTCGCACACTGCTGGATAAACTGGCTATGGGTTAAGCCCTCCAGCGGCGTGTATTTCCAGTCTTCATGTTTACGCGTCGGCAATCCCAGACGTAACATCTGTTGTAAATGTTGTCTTGCCTGCTCAGTTCGACTTTCTCCTTTTTCTTCAAAGAGATGTTGCCATTGCTGTAGCGCTTTACTGCTGTTCGGTAAGCCAGCCATAACCCTGCTCCTCCAGTTGTTTGACCAGAGTAAAATCGCCGGAACGGACAATTCGCCCCTGATAGAGGACGTGGACGTAATCGGGCTTGATGTAGTCCAGTATGCGCTGATAGTGGGTCACGATAATAAAAGCGCGTTTATCGTCGCGTAACGCGTTGACGCCTTCCGCCACAATTTTCAACGCATCGATATCCAGTCCGGAGTCCGACTCATCAAGGATGCACAGTTCCGGCTCCAGCACCGCCATTTGCAAAATATCATTGCGCTTTTTCTCCCCGCCGGAAAAACCGACGTTTACCGAACGGGTCAGCAAATCTTCCGGCATTTTCAGCAATGCGATCTTCTCTTCCATCAGATCCTGAAAATCAAAGCGATCCAACGACGCCTGCCCGCGGTAGGCGCGCACGGCATTCAGCGCGGTTTGCAGGAAAAACTGGTTACTGACGCCGGGGATTTCTACCGGGTACTGGAAGGCCATAAAAATCCCTTCGCCCGCCCGTTCCTCCGGCGACAGTTCAAGCAGATCTTTACCTTTGAACGTAACCGAGCCGCCGGTGACCTCATAATCTTCACGTCCCGCCAGAGTGGCGGAGAGCGTGCTTTTCCCGGAACCGTTCGGCCCCATAATGGCATGAACTTCGCCGGGGCGAATCTCCAGATTCAGGCCACGCAAAATCGCTTTTTCTTCCACACTGACCTGTAAATCTTTAATGCTTAACATGGTTTTTCCTTCATCATTAACCAACGCTGTGCTCAAGGCTAATCGCCAGCAGTTTTTGCGCTTCAACGGCGAACTCCAGCGGTAGTTCCGAGAAAACGTCTTTGCAGAAACCGTTGACGATCATCGAAATAGCGTCTTCTTCGCTGATGCCGCGTTGCAGACAATAGAAAAGCTGATCTTCACCGATGCGTGATGTTGTCGCCTCGTGCTCCAGCTGCGCGCTGTTATTGCGGCATTCAACATACGGGAACGTATGCGCGCCGCAGTCCGCGCCAATCAACATGGAGTCGCATTGGGTGAAATTTCGGGCGTTGGTTGCCGTCGGCATAATTTTTACCAGCCCACGGTAGCTGTTCTGGCTGTGGCCGGCAGAAATGCCTTTTGAGATAATGGTTGAGCGCGTGTTTTTACCGATATGGATCATTTTGGTGCCGGTGTCAGCCTGCTGATGTCCACTGGTCAGCGCAACGGAATAGAACTCGCCGATAGAATTATCACCGCGCAGGATACAGCTCGGGTATTTCCAGGTAATCGCCGAACCGGTTTCCGACTGGGTCCACGACATCTTGCTGTTTTCCCCTTCGCACAACGCCCGCTTGGTCACAAAGTTCAGAATGCCGCCCGTGTTGTTGTCGCCCGGGAACCAGTTTTGTACGGTGGAATATTTTACTTCAGCATCTTTATGGATGATGACTTCCACTACCGCGGCGTGGAGCTGATAACTGTCGCGTACGGGCGCGGAGCAGCCTTCGATATAACTCACATAGCTGCCTTCATCCGCCACCAGAATCGTGCGCTCAAACTGACCGGTTTTTTCGGCGTTAATGCGAAAATAGGTGGATAACTCCATTGGGCAACGCACGCCTTTGGGAACATAGATAAATGTCCCATCGGAAGCGACTGCCGCATTCAGCGCGGCAAAAAAGTTATCGTTCCCCGGCACGACGGTGCCAAGATATTTCCTGACCAGGTCAGGGTGATCGTGTATCGCCTCGCCAAAAGAACAGAAAATAATGCCCTGTTCCGCCAGTTTTTCACGGTATGTGGTCGCTACGGAGACCGAGTCAAAAATCGCATCGACGGCGACCTTTTTCCCTTCGCGAACTGGAACGCCAAGTTGCTCGAAGGCGTCTTCAACCTCTTTACTCAAAAAGGTATTCGCGCCCGTTTGCTGTACGGCTCCCGGCTGGGAAACGCAGTTATCGTCGCAGTTTCCGCATGATGGCGCAGAGTAATAGCTGTAGTCCTGATAGTTCAGTTTATCGTAGTGCGCTTTCAGCCAGTGCGGTTCATCCATGTCCAGCCAGGCTCTATAGGCATTGAGACGAAATTCCAGCATCCACTCAGGTTCGTTACGCTTTGCGGAAATCGCACGCACCACCTCTTCGCTAATGCCTTTTGCCAGTTCATCAGTGGGTAGTTGCGTGAAAAATCCTTCTTTGTAATTAAGGCGTCCGCCTGTCCAGATGCCGACCTCTTCCGTTGCTTCAGTGTTACGAGACATAGTACCGCCTATACCCCAAAACTTTCGCCGCAGCCGCATTCATTCTGGGCTTTGGGGTTATGAAATTTAAATAACTGGTTCAGCCCTTCCTGTACGTAATCCACTTCTGTTCCGTCAATAAAAGGCATCGCCTGTAACGGTGCGAAAAGCTTTGCGCCTTCGGCTTCAAAAACCAGATCGTCTTTATCCGGCTCCCGAACGGTATCCAGAACATAGCCAAATCCGGCACATCCCGTCTGTTTTACGCTTAACCGCACGCCCAACATGCCCGGCTGCTTTTCTGCCAGCTCACGTATGTGCGCTGCCGCCGCTGGCGTTAGCGTCAGCCCTTGCCAGGGGAAGTCCTCCGGGTTAAACGTGTCTGAATGCAATTCCATAGAGTTACCTCGCGTTCTAAATCACCAGGATATAACAGCATGTTAGTGATAATGATTATCACTTCAACCCCTTAACCGCAGGGGCTTTCCAACAAATGGTCATATTGAGCGCCTTTTATTAAGCATAGACCCTGTCCGCCAGGTCATACGACAGACAAAAAACAACTTAACTTTTTGATAAGTAATGGTTTATAAGATATTAACCGTTCTGACAGGTCAAAAACGAAAAGATGTATAGAAAATGACTATTTAATTAATAGGCTGTCGACATTGCCGGGCGGCGAGGTCAGAACCCCATTTTTTGTATGGATACCTGGCGTTGCGCTCTTTATAATCCGCTGCGGTTCTATAACTCAGTTTGAGCTATAGGTTTATGTAAACTCTTTCCGGCATTTCAGGTGCTGAATGAGGCAAGAGGCTTAAAATATGGTTGTTACGCTCGCGTATATCGTACTTTTTTTGGTTTTCTCGTGGGTCATCTTGAGAATTAATCAAAAAAGCGATTCCCTGTCGAAAAGCGTTTTTATCGCTATCTTTTTAGGGGCTGTTATTGGTTTATCCCTACATTTTATTTCAGCAAATCACACTAAAACTATTATCGAATGGTACAGCATCGTCGGCAATGGTTACGTCCACCTGCTAAAACTGGTCGCTATACCGCTAATTTTTATTTCTATTCTTTCCGCCATCAATAAACTGGAAAATAGTGCCGGCATCGGAAAAATGTCGCTGACGATCGTCGGATGCATGTTATGCCTGGTGATGGTTGCCGGTTTTATCGGATTACTGACCGCTCATGTGCTGGGGCTTGACGCCAGCGCTTTTGTGCACATGCCGTCAATGTTAACTACAGAAGAAGTCAATAAGACTGCCGCGGTGTCGATTCCCCAGTTAGTGACATCTCTGATCCCGACTAATATTTTTCTTGATCTTACGGGAGCCAGAAGTGTTTCCGTTATCGGCATCGTTATCTTCACGCTAATAGCGGGGATCGCCCTGTTAAAGGTCAAAAAAGAGGCGCCGGAAGAAGGTCAGAAATTAAGCGCAGGCATTAACGCTATTCAGATCTGGGTCATGAAGATGGTACGTATCGTTATTGCATTAACGCCCTATGGCGTCATGGCATTAATGACCACCGTATTTTCATCATACCGCCTTGAACAATTCGCCAGCTTACTTGGTTTTATCGGCGCCTGTTACATCGCGATTTTCATGATGTTTATCGTGCACGCCATCTTGCTGATCCTCAGCGGTAATAATCCAGCGCGTTATTTCAGAATGGTGTGGCCCGTCTTAACCTTTGCGTTTGTTTCCCGCAGCAGCGCAGCCTCTATTCCGCTGGCCATTTCCGCCCAGGAAAAATTTGGCGTACAAAGCACCATTGCCAATATTTCCGCCTCGTTTGGCTCCAGTATGGGGCAAAATGGCTGCGCCGGGATTTATCCGGCTATTATGGTAGCGATGATTGCACCCACCATCGGCATCGATCCGCTCTCGCTGCATTTTCTGGCCGCGATGTTGCCTGCCATTGCGCTAGGGTCTATTGGCGTAGCCGGCGTCGGCGGCGGTGGTACGTTCGCGGCGCTGATTGTCCTGTCGACGTTGAATTTTCCCGTTGCGCTGGTCGGTATTTTTATTGCCATCGAACCTATCGTTGATATGGCCCGCACGGCACTGAACGTTAACGGATCGATGATGTCAGGTGTGCTGGCTAACCGTATTTTGAATAATCATACGGCTGACGACATGCCGGCGGTTATTGACAGACCTTAGTTTTTTACGCGCCCGGAAAAGAAAAACCCTTAAGTCTGTTCAATACAGGCTTAAGGGTTCCGGCCCCATCCGGCGCTTATCTCCGGCACTCTTAATGGCTTAGCTCTTGAAGGGGCATAAGAATAATCTCATAAAGAACGCGCGCCTTTTTAGCACAAATGGCGATCTGTATTTTTTTTAAACAAAATCAAGGGGGTTATCTATTATCTGGGGACAGTGTCTGGTGAGATTGCCTGGTAACATAGCCGGATGGCGGCTAACGCCTTATCCGGCCTACACAGACTTTATTAATGCACGCCCAACCGCCAGGCGAAATAGATCTCTTCTTTCAGTTCGGTTGCAGAGAGGGTGAGGAGATCGGCAAACTCTAACTCCAGCTGTTTTAAACGCTTCAAATACTGCGCGGGAGAAAGTTCGGTTTTATCACGGCGTAAAAATTCAATCGCCAGTTGGGTTGGGTCTAAATCAGTAGACATATCATCCTCGCTTATGTGTAAACGTGCACAGTATATCACCTTTTTCTGCGCACATTTTGACCAAAAGCAATATGCATCACACTTTTATGGTGACAACGTCACACAATCGCCGTAGTAAGGCGCGAAGAACAGCACAGACGTCCCTGTTCATCAAAGATCTCTATCTGCCAGACCTGATGGCGAGCCCCGGTATGCAACGCTTTACAGACGCCCCGTACACGCCCCTGACGCGCCGACCGTACATGGTTGGCATTCACCTCCAGCCCCACCACCTTTTGCTCCCCCTGCGTACACAGATAGCCTGCGACCGAGCCGATACTTTCCGCCAGCACCACAGACGCTCCGCCATGCAGCAAGCCGAACGGCTGTTTGGTGCGATGATCGACGGGCATTGTCGCTTCCAGCGTATCGTCCCCAATACGCTCAAAGCGGATATCAAGCAGGCCAACCATATTCCCTTCCCCCATCGCATTAAGCGCATCGAGGGTCACTTCACGTTTCCAGATCAACCTATAATCTCCAGTAATGCCTGCAACGGGTGACGCACGCCCGTACCTTCAATGCGTTTAACCTGGCTTCGGCAGGAATAGCCGGTTGCCAGGCAACGGTTTCGCGGTAGACCTTGCATCGCCTGATGCCAGGATAGCTCATAAATTCCCAGCGAATTTTTATGATTGGTGAGTTCATGTCCATAAGTGCCCGCCATACCACAGCAGCCTACGCTGACATTTTCCAGCTTCGCGCCAAAATGGGCAAAGATGGCGGCCCACTGCGCAGGCGCGCCGGGTAAAGCCGTGACTTCCGTACAATGACCAAAAAAGTACCACGGTTCGCCGCTCACCTCGACGGACAGTCTTGCATTTATTTCCTGCGCCAACCATTCATTCACCAGCAACACATGAAAATCGCCGCGCTGTTCGCCCAGCGCCAGTTTGTATTCGTCGCGATAACACAGAACCAGC
The DNA here is from genome assembly GCF_043847915.1 of Salmonella sp. 2020_1459. NCBI lineage: Bacteria > Pseudomonadati > Pseudomonadota > Gammaproteobacteria > Enterobacterales > Enterobacteriaceae > Salmonella > Salmonella sp. 2020_1459. Next base: position 564,767 of record NZ_JBCMFA010000001.1, read on the forward strand.
GCCGGATCGACGCCCACCATCGGCATCCCCAACGCAGCGATCCGATTAAGGAACTCAGAGGTTTTTTTCGCCGTTTTCGCAAAGCGATTAAGAAAACCTTTAATATGCTGCGCCTTACCATTCGGCGAGAACGGTAACAATACCGGCCTCCTGCCCAGTTTTTCCGCCAGGCGGATAAAGTCCGCCACGACCCGGGCGTCGTAGTAGCTGGTAAACGGATCCTGAACCACCAGTACCGTTTTCGCTTTTTGCTCGGCGCTCATGCGCTCCAGTTGCTCAAGCGTCATATTAGCGGACGGATGGCCCACCAGTTGCTGTTGCAATGAAGGGGCAGAAAGCAGAGGTAAATCCACCATACCGATATGTTTTTTCGCCAGATTACGAACTACCGGTTGGTTAATAAAAAAGTTAAAGGTCTTTGGCGCACGCGCCATCAGCGGCGCGTAGGTCTCGACCGTCGCCACCAGATGATCGCGTACCGGACGCAGATAACGCGTATGGTAAAGCTGTAAGAAACGTGAACGAAACTCCGGAACATCGATTTTAATCGGACACTGGGTCGTACAGGCTTTACACGCCAGACAGCCGGACATGGCCTCTTTAACTTCATGGGAAAAGTCATACTCGCCTTTGCGTTTGTGCCAACTATTCCGGGTGCGGGCAATCAGCGTGCGTAAGCTGGCGCGTTTTTCTGGCAGCTCCTTTTCCAGCTTCAACGGATCGACGCCGCGATCGGCCAATAGACGGAGCCATTCCCGCACCAGCGTCGCCCGCCCTTTCGGCGAGTGGATCCGGTTAAGGCTAATTTTCATCGATGGGCACATCGGGCTTTTCGCATCGAAATTAAAGCACAGGCCGTTACCATTACACTCCATAGCGCCGCGCCAGGTCTGCCGTACCGCCAGCGGGATTTGCCGATCCCAGGTGCCGCGTTTTACCGCATCCACCTTCATCATCGGCGCCTCTATCCCTTGCGGCGGACAGATTTTACCCGGGTTAAGTCGATTATGCGGATCAAAAGCCGCTTTTATTTTGCGCAGCTCGCCATACAGGACTTCGCCGAAAAAGGCCGGGCTGTATTCCGCACGAAAACCTTTTCCATGCTCGCCCCACAACAGCCCGCCGTATCTGGCGGTCAGCGCGACGACCTCATCGGAGATCTGTTTCATCAACAGTTCCTGCTGCGGATCGCACATATCCAGCGCCGGACGCACATGCAGCACCCCGGCATCCACGTGGCCGAACATGCCGTAACTTAAGCCATGACCATCCAGCAGGGCGCGAAATTCGGCGATGTAATCGGCCAGATGTTCAGGCGGCACGCAGGTATCTTCCGCGAAAGGAATCGGTTTGGCTGCGCCTTTCGCATTACCCAGCAGCCCTACCGCTTTTTTACGCATCGCGTAAATACGCTCAATACCCGTCAAATCGGTACAAAGTTGCCAGCCGATCACGCCCGCTTCCGCACGTGCCATCAGGCCATCCAGCCGGTGGCACAGCGCCTCGACCTGTCCGTCAATAAGCGCTTCATCGTCACCCGCAAATTCCACGATATTCAGGCCAAGCATTTCTTTATCCGGCACATCGGTAATCAATTCGCTAACGGAGTGCCAGACAATATCTTCCCGCGCGAGGTTAAGGACTTTGGAATCGACCGTCTCGACGGATAAGGCGCGCGCATCAACCATAAAAGGGGCGTTACGCAGCGCGGAATCAAAGGAGTCGTATTTTACATTCACCAGACGGCGGACTTTGGGTATCGGGGTAATATCCAGCCGGGCTTCAGTAATAAACGCCAGCGTCCCTTCCGACCCCGTTAAGATGCGGGTAAGATCGAAGCGGGTCATGTCATCGTTAAAGACGTGGCGTAAATCGTAGCCTGTCAGGAAACGATTGAGCTTTGGAAAGCTATCGAGGATAAGTTGACGGTTTTCCAGGCAGGACTGATAGACGGTCTGATAGATGCGGCCTGGCATCGTCGTGTTTTCACCCAACGTCCGGGCAAGCTCTACGGGCATCGATTGCGTGTCAAGGATATCGCCCCCCAACAATACGGCCCGTATGCCTAAGACGTGATCTGACGTTTTTCCATAGACCAGCGAACCCTGACCAGAGGCATCGGTATTAATCATACCGCCAAGCGTGGCGCGATTACTGGTGGAAAGTTCCGGCGCAAAAAAATAGCCATACGGCTTTAACGCCTGATTAAGCTGATCTTTTATCACCCCCGCCTCTACCCGCACCCATCCCTCTTCAGGATTAATTTCAATAATGCGGTTCATATAGCGGGACATATCAACAATAATGCCCTGGTTTAGCGCCTGGCCATTCGTGCCAGTACCGCCGCCTCGCGGGGTAAATATCAGCGACGTAAAGCGCGGCTCCGCCGCCAGACGGGCAAGAAGCGCGACATCCGCCGTAGAACGGGGAAACACAACAGCATCGGGAAGAAGCTGGTAGATACTGTTATCGGTCGACATTGTCAGACGGTCGGCATAGCTGGTTGCCGTATCGCCCGTAAACCCTTGCTGCTCCAGCGCCTGCAAAAAATTGAGCACCAGCTGAACGACGCCGGGTGCCTGAGAAATTTGTGGAATCATTATATTGACCTTTTCCTGCGGTCTATGTTGTGAACGGTGGCGCCCAACCCGGCGAGCGCGAGCGGTCTACGCACAGGAAGGGATGCTTAATCGTTTGCGTGTTGCGTTATTTGTTGTATCACATTTTTTTCCTGTGCGCCCAACAGAATTACATGCAGAATCGGCCTGTTAAAAACCGCTGAAATTGCTCATCATTATAGGGTGTGGTTTGCATGTTCACGTCGCGCCAACGTTCTGGCGCAAAGACAAAGGTGAAAAGTATTTATGGTAAATGTTCGTCAGCCCAGGGATATTGCGCAAGTGCTGCTATCGGTGCTGTTTTTAGCCATCATGATTGTGGCCTGTTTGTGGATAGTACAGCCTTTTATTTTGGGGTTTGCATGGGCAGGTACGATTGTTATCGCGACCTGGCCCGTTTTGCTGAAATTACAAAAAATATTGTGGGGCCGCCGCTCGCTTGCCGTACTGGTCATGACGCTGCTGTTAGTGCTGCTCTTCGTTATTCCCGTCGCCTTGCTGGTGAACAGCATTGTCGATGGTAGCGGCCCGCTCATCCATGCAGTGACCGGCGGCGATATGACGCTACCCGATCTGGCATGGTTAAATAATATTCCGTTGGTTGGCGCCAAACTGTATGCCGGATGGCATAGCCTGCTGGATATGGGCGGTAGCGCTATTATGGCGAAAGTGCGGCCTTATATCGGCACAACCACGACCTGGTTTGTCGGTCAGGCGGCGCATATCGGACGCTTTATGATGCACTGCGCCCTGATGCTGTTGTTTAGCGCCCTGCTTTACTGGCGCGGCGAACAAGTGGCGATGGGAATACGTCATTTTGCCTGTCGTCTCGCGGCTAAACGCGGCGATGCGGCGGTTCTGCTGGCTGCCCAGGCGATCCGCGCCGTGGCGCTTGGCGTGGTGGTCACCGCGCTGGTACAGGCGGTACTTGGCGGCGTCGGGCTGGCGATTTCCGGCGTGCCTTACGCTACCCTGTTGACGGTAGTGATGATCCTTTCGTGCCTGGTTCAGTTGGGGCCGTTGCCGGTATTGATTCCAGCCATTATCTGGCTTTACTGGACAGGCGACACCACCTGGGGCACCGTGCTGCTGGTTTGGAGCGCCGTCGTCGGCACTCTGGATAACGTGATTCGCCCGGTACTCATCCGCATGGGCGCCGATTTACCGCTGCTTCTGATCCTTTCCGGGGTAATCGGCGGCCTGATTGCATTCGGTATGATTGGTCTGTTTATTGGACCGGTGCTTCTGGCCGTGACCTGGCGTTTGTTCTCCGCATGGGTACATGAAGTTCCGGCGCCGACGAATGAACCAGAGGAGATCCTTGAAGAGCTGGATGACATCGAGGAAGCCAACAAGCAGTCATAATCCCGTCGGGCGGCATTGCCGCCCGATGCTTTAGCGACGTTTATCAATTCAACGCACACCCCATTTTGATTCGCCCGTCTGTTCCCCGCCGCATCTCATTTCTGTCGCAAATCCGTTACAGTTTTTAAACTATTGAGACGAATCTGATCGACGCAAAAAGTGCTCATGCCTACTATTAGCACACGGTTATAAATCAACACATTGATTTATAAGCATGGAAATCCCCTGAGTGAAACAACGAATTGCTGTGTGTAGTCTTTGCCCGTCTCCTACGATGGGCTTTTTTTTTAACTTTTTTCGCCGCATTGTTACATAAGCCAGCTCCCGTTTTCCTTCAACACCGCGATATCTGCAACGAACAAATAATATTGCACAAAATAGTGTGATTCTGTTCAAGTCGAAACGGTGTCGGTGGTGCTATTTATAGCATCACTTTTTTCATATAAAAGCCTAAAAAATGATGAACGCGTTAGAACTACAAGCACTACGGCGTATTTTTGATATGACGATTGAAGAATGCACAATCTATATCACCCAGGATAATAATTCGACAACCTGGCAACGATGGGAAGCTGGTGACACTCCCATCTCTCCAGAAATCATTGCCAGGCTAAAGGAAATGAAAGCCAGGAGACAGCGACGAATTAACGCCATTGTTGACAAAATAAATAACCGCATCGGCAATAATACAATGCGTTACTTCCCTGATTTATCTTCTTTTCAGTCCATTTATACAGAGGGGGATTTTATCGAGTGGAAAATTTATCAATCTGTTGCTGCCGAACTTTTCGCACATGATCTGGAGCGGCTGTGTTAGACGTAAACTTTATCGCCGCATCGTATTGATACCGGATAGAAAACCACACAATCACGACATTGACTTGTCACCCTATCCAATATGCTTCCTGCCTGTGTATACCACTGTAACGTTCAGGCGGCATCTCTGAGTCAGATAATATGAAAAATCGTTATTTCCCTACCGCTGTAGGGTTGTATTTTAATTACTTTGTACATGGTATGGGGGTTATCCTGATGAGCCTGAACATGTCATCGCTTGAACAGCAATGGCATACCAGTGCCGCAGGCGTATCTATTGTGATCTCTTCGCTTGGTATTGGCCGGCTAAGCGTTTTGTTAATCGCCGGTATGCTTTCCGATCGCTTTGGTCGCCGTCCTTTTATCATTCTGGGGACCGCCTGTTACCTGATTTTTTTCATTGGCATTCTTTATGCTCAGACGATTTTTGTCGCTTATGCCTGTGGTTTTTTAGCGGGTATGGCCAACAGTTTTTTAGATGCAGGTACCTATCCCAGTTTGATGGAAGCCTTCCCTCGCTCCCCCAGTACGGCAAATATTCTGATTAAAGCATTTGTCTCTGGCGGGCAATTCTTGTTGCCCATTATTATCAGTTTATTAGTCTGGGCTAATATGTGGTTTGGCTGGTCCTTCCTGCTTGCCGGGGCGATCATGCTTATTAATGCTCTGTTTTTATTACGCTGTCCTTTTCCACCCTATCCTGGTCGGATATTGAAGCCCAAAATCTCGCAAGCGCCAGTCACAGGCGTACATCATTGCTCCCTCATCGATCTTATCAGCTACACCCTTTATGGCTATATCTCGATGGCAACCTTTTATCTTATCAGCCAGTGGCTGGCGCAGTATGGACAGTTCGTCGCAGGAATGTCGTATACCCAATCCATCAAACTGTTAAGTATTTATACCTGCGGATCGCTACTCTGCGTTTTTATAACCGCCCCGCTGGTCAGAAAAACAATTCGCTCTACCACATTATTGATGTTTTATACCTTTATCTCTTTTATTGCGCTTCTGACGGTCTGCCTGCATCCTCAGGCCTATGTTGTTATGATCTTCGCATTCGTCATTGGATTCTCTTCCGCTGGTGGCGTAGTACAAATCGGCCTGACGCTGATGGCGGCCCGTTTTCCACAGGAGAAAGGTAAAGCGACCGGCATTTATTACAGCGCCGGCAGTATCGCGACGTTCACTATTCCGTTGATCACAGCGCGGATTTCAGAAATGAGCATTACACATATTATGTGGTTTGATACCGGTATCGCCGCAGTGGGATTTCTCCTCGCACTGTTCATCGGTTACCGAAGTCGGGCTGAATCACAACATCACGCTGAAGCAGCGTCAACTGCGCAATAAATGTTAGCGTGCCAACTGCAATATTATTGCCTTGCTATGCAAAATAAAACGTTAGCCATTATCACCGGGAAACAAAAAATGTAATTTTCGTGTTAATTATTATTCATTATCTTCACACTTATCAGAAAAATTGCGATGAGCATCACGAGTTATATGTATTAAACAACAAATTCGCAGCAATATTTATATTTCATGGCTAACAAATGAAATGCTATCAATGCAATAAACCTGGCATTTTAAACGCCATGTTATGTACATATAACGACAGTACCGACTTATAGTGTTACTGAACAATCGCTGCATGTAGTAATAGCAGTAATAAGAGCCTATCCCAGTAGGCGTTATTGGCGCAGCCAGTTTGGACACGGACAGCGCGCAAAAACCGGAGCGTACACGTAGTACGTGAGGATTTTGAGCACTGCCCAGCTCCAAAATGGCAAGTAAAATAGCCCTAATGGGATAGGCTCTAAGCAGGACATTGAATCAAACCATCAGCAAGGAGCTGTGAACAAATGTCTCAGAACAAGGCTCGCAACATGCCATATTTGCTGGCTGTTATCTGCATTTATTTTAGTTACTTTCTCCACGGCATGAGTGTTATTACACTAGCCCAGAACATGACCTCCCTTGCACAGAAATTCTCCACGGATAGTGCCGGTATCGCCTATTTAATCTCTGGCATTGGTCTTGGTCGTCTGGTCAGTATTTTATTCTTTGGCGTACTGTCCGATAAATTTGGCCGTCGGGCAATAATACTGCTTGGCGCCGTACTATATATGCTATTTTTCTTCGGTATTCCCGCCAGTCCTAACCTGATGATCGCTTTCATATTAGCGGTGTGTGTCGGCGTGGCGAACTCCGCGCTGGATACCGGCGGATACCCTGCATTAATGGAGTGTTTTCCCAAAGCATCGGGCTCGGCAGTTATTCTGGTTAAAGCGATGGTCTCTTTTGGGCAAATGATTTATCCCCTTATTGTCAGCGCCTTGTTAGTCAACCATATCTGGTACGGCTACGCGGTGGTAATCCCCGGTATCCTTTTCGTCCTCATCACGTTGATGCTGTTGAAAAGCCGCTTTCCCAGCCAACTTGTCGATGCCAGTATTGCGAAAGAATTACCCCAGATGAACAGTACTCCCCTCGTCTGGCTGGAAGGCGTAGCTTCCGTTTTATTTGGCGTCGCCGCGTTCTCAACCTTCTATGTGATTGTGGCCTGGATGCCTAAATATGCGATGGCCTTCGCCGGAATGGCGGAATCCGACGCGCTGAAAACCATCTCTTATTACAGTATGGGATCGTTGGTTTGCGTGTTTATTTTTGCCGCATTGCTGAAAAAAATGGTTCGCCCCATCTGGGCCAATGTTTTCAATGCCGGGCTGGCGACACTCACCGCTGCGGCAATTTACCTGTATCCCTCTCCACTGATCTGTAATGCTGGCGCCTTCGTGATTGGTTTTTCCGCTGCTGGAGGTATTTTACAATTAGGTGTATCGGTAATGTCGGAATTTTTCCCTAAGAGTAAAGCTAAAGTCACCAGTATATATATGATGATGGGGGGCGTAGCTAACTTTATTATTCCACTGATCACCGGTTATCTCTCTACTATTGGCCTGCAATATATCATTTTGTTAGATTTTGCCTTTGCACTACTGACATTTATCACCGCCATTATTGTATTTATTCGCTATTATCGCGTATTTAAGATCCCGCAAAACGATGTCCGATTTGGCGAGCGTTATTTCCAGTAAAAATGTTAACTATGCGCAACAGGCATGCGCCCTGCTCTGCACTGTCCACTTATTAAGGAGTATAAAATGGATGTTACCGCAAAATATGAATTAATTGGTCTTATGGCGTATCCTATCCGTCATAGCTTATCGCCCGAAATGCAAAACAAAGCGTTAGAAAAAGCGGGGCTACCGTATACCTATATGGCTTTCGAAGTGGATAACACGACGTTTGCCAGCGCCATTGAAGGACTGAAAGCATTAAAAATGCGCGGTACGGGCGTCTCCATGCCAAACAAACAGCTCGCGTGTGAGTATGTCGATGAATTAACGCCAGCAGCAAAACTGGTTGGCGCTATCAACACCATTGTTAACGATGACGGCTATCTACGCGGCTACAACACGGATGGTACGGGCCATATTCGGGCAATTAAAGAAAGCGGTTTCGATATTCGGGGAAAAACCATGGTGCTGCTCGGCGCGGGAGGCGCGGCTACCGCCATTGGCGCCCAGGCAGCCATTGAAGGCATTAAGGAAATTAAACTGTTTAACCGTAAAGATGACTTTTTCGAAAAAGCGGTTGCCTTTGCGAAGCGGGTGAATGAAAACACTGATTGTGTCGTTACCGTCACCGATCTTGCCGATCAGCACGCTTTTACTGAAGCGCTTGCCAGCGCAGATATTCTGACGAACGGCACCAAAGTTGGCATGAAACCATTGGAGAACGAATCCCTGATCGGCGATGTTTCCCTGCTCCGCCCTGAATTGCTGGTCACCGAATGTGTTTATAATCCGCATATGACAAAGTTATTGCAGCAGGCGCAACAAGCTGGTTGCAAAACAATTGATGGTTACGGCATGTTGTTATGGCAAGGAGCCGAACAGTTTGAACTGTGGACAGGAAAAGCGTTTCCATTGGACTATGTAAAGCAGGTGATGGGATTCACAGCCTGACCGGTAAAATTATAATTGCGACGAATGACAATGAAGGGTACCAAATGAAAACCGTAACTGTAAGAGATCTCGTGGTTGGCGAAGGCGCGCCAAAGATCATTGTGTCGCTAATGGGAAAAACCATTACCGATGTGAAATCGGAAGCACTCGCCTACCGTGAAGCGGATTTCGATATTCTGGAGTGGCGCGTTGACCATTTTGCCAACGTGACAACGGCGGAAAGCGTACTTGAGGCCGCCGGCGCCATCCGGGAGATTATTACCGATAAACCCTTGCTATTTACCTTCCGCAGCGCGAAAGAAGGCGGCGAACAGGCGCTAACCACCGGACAGTATATCGCTCTGAATCGTGCAGCGGTTGACAGCGGTCTGGTCGATATGATCGATCTTGAGCTTTTTACCGGCGACGATGAGGTGAAAGCCACCGTCGGCTATGCTCATCAACACAATGTTGCGGTGATCATGTCTAACCATGATTTTCATAAAACGCCCGCAGCGGAAGAGATTGTTCAGCGTCTGCGTAAAATGCAGGAACTGGGCGCCGATATTCCGAAGATCGCCGTCATGCCACAGACTAAAGCCGATGTCCTGACCTTACTTACCGCCACTGTAGAAATGCAGGAGCGCTATGCGGATCGTCCGATTATTACCATGTCGATGTCGAAAACCGGGGTAATATCTCGTCTTGCCGGCGAAGTGTTCGGTTCTGCAGCAACGTTTGGCGCGGTGAAAAAAGCATCTGCGCCGGGACAAATATCGGTAGCCGATCTGCGTACCGTATTAACTATATTGCACCAGGCGTAATACTTTATCGTGTGGCGGAATATTCTCTTTCTGCCACAATAAAATAAATAGTTATCTGATATGAATATGTTCCATATTCATTGAAAGCCGCTGTCTTTATTACCTTAACACGGTTATATCGATATTGCTTTCAGGGATAATAGTGGAGTAAATATGAAAATCAATAAGCCATCACGCATTAATGGCCGCGTTCCCGTGCTCTCTGCACAAGAAGCAGTAAATTATATTCCAGATGAGGCCACTTTATGTATTCTGGGCGCAGGCGGCGGTATTCTCGAAGCGACAACATTAATTACCGCACTGGCAGATAAATATCAAACAACCCAGTCACCACGAGATTTATCTATTATTAGCCCTACCGGATTAGGTGACCGCGCCGATCGCGGCATCAGCCCGCTGGCGCAGGAGGGATTGGTAAAATGGGCGCTATGCGGACATTGGGGGCAATCTCCCCGTATTTCTGAACTGGCTGAACAAAATAAAATCGCCGCCTATAACTACCCACAAGGCGTATTAACCCAGACGCTGCGCGCCAGCGCCGCACACCAGCCGGGTATTCTGAGCGATATCGGTATTGGAACCTTTGTCGACCCTCGCCATCAAGGCGGAAAATTAAACGACGTGACTAAAGAAGACCTCATTAAGCTGGTAGAGATCGATAATAAAGAATATCTCTATTATAAAGCGATAGCGCCTAATGTGGCTTTTATCCGCGCCACCACCTGCGACAGCGAAGGCTATGCATCATTTGAAGATGAGGTGATGTATCTTGATGCGCTGGTGATCGCCCAGGCCGTTCACAATAATGGCGGTATTGTAATGATGCAGGTGCAGAAAATGGTAAAAAAAGCCACGCTGCATCCAAAATCCGTGCGTATTCCCGGCTATCTGGTGGATATTGTGGTTGTCGACGCCGACCAGACGCAACTCTATGGCGGCGCGCCGGTGAACCGATTTATCTCCGGGGATTTTACTCTTGATGATAGTACCCAGCTTACCCTGCCCCTTAATCAGCGCAAGCTGGTAGCCCGACGCGCGCTGTTTGAAATGCGTAAAGGCGCGGTAGGCAATGTGGGCGTAGGCATTGCCGACGGCATTGGTCTGGTCGCTCGCGAGGAAGGCTGCGCCGATGACTTCGTGCTGACCGTAGAAACTGGCCCGGTGGGCGGTATTACCTCTCAGGGTGTGGCCTTCGGCGCCAATGTCAATACCCGCGCGATCCTCGATATGACCTCACAATTTGATTTTTATCACGGCGGTGGGCTCGATGTCTGCTATTTAAGTTTTGCCGAAGTGGATCAACACGGTAATGTCGGTGTACATAAATTCAACGGCAAAATTATGGGCACCGGCGGGTTTATCGATATTAGCGCAACGTCGCAAAAAATTATTTTCTGCGGAACTCTGACGGCCGGAAGTTTAAAAACTGAAATTACCGATGGCAAATTAAATATTCTGCAGGAAGGTCGCGTGAAAAAATTCGTCAGCGAACTGCCGGAAATTACGTTCAGTGGAAAAATTGCGCTTGAGCGCGGGTTAGATGTGCGTTACATCACTGAACGTGCGGTTTTCACTCTCAAACAAGATGGCCTGCATTTAATTGAAATTGCGCCTGGCGTCGATCTGCAACGGGATATTCTTGACAAGATGGATTTTTCACCGGTTATCTCACCAGATTTAAAACTGATGGACACAAGATTATTTACCGATAGCACTATGGGATTCACGCTTCCTGACGCAACACATTAAAAGGAGTACAAATATGGATTTTTCATTAACTGAAGAACAAGAACTATTACTGGCCAGTATTCGCGAGTTAATCACCAGCAATTTTCCGGAAGAGTATTTCCGTACCTGCGATCAAACGGGCACCTATCCCAAAGAATTTATGCAGGCGCTGGCGGAAAACGGTATTTCGATGCTGGGCGTCCCGGAAGAATTCGGCGGCATTCCGGCTGACTATGTAACGCAAATGCTGGCGCTGATGGAAATCTCAAAATGCGGCGCTCCGGCCTTTTTGATTACCAACGGCCAATGCATTCACAGTATGCGCCGTTTTGGTTCCGCAGAACAACTGCGTAAAACAGCAGAAAGTACTCTGGCCACCGGCGATCCAGCATATGCGCTAGCCTTAACAGAACCTGGCGCGGGCTCTGATAATAATAGCGCCACAACAACCTGGACGCGTAAAAACGGCAAGGTTTATCTTAACGGTCAGAAAACGTTTATCACCGGTGCAAAAGAATATCCTTACATGCTGGTTCTGGCGCGCGATACGGAGCCAAAAGATCCTAAAAAAGCGTTCACGCTTTGGTGGGTGGACTCAAATAAACCGGGCATAAAGATTAATCCGCTGCATAAAATTGGCTGGCACATGTTGAGTACATGCGAAGTTTATCTCGATAATGTCGAGGTGGACGAAAGCGACCGGGTCGGTGAAGAAGGCATGGGTTTCCTCAATGTCATGTACAATTTTGAAATGGAGCGTTTGATTAATGCGGCGCGCAGTACAGGTTTCGCCGAATGTGCATTTGAAGATGCCGCCCGTTACGCCAACCAGCGTATCGCCTTTGGTAAACCCATCGGCCATAACCAGATGATCCAGGAAAAGCTGGCGTTAATGGCCATCAAAATCGAAAACATGCGCAATATGGTGTTGAAAGTCGCCTGGCAGGCCGATCGGGAAGAGTCACTGCGTACCAGCGCCGCGCTGGCTAAGCTGTACTGCGCACGCACAGCGATGGAAGTGATTGACGATGCGATTCAGATTATGGGGGGGCTTGGTTATACTGACGAAGCCCGTGTCTCCCGCTTCTGGCGCGATGTTCGCTGCGAACGTATCGGTGGCGGCACGGATGAAATTATGATCTATGTGGCAGGACGCCAGATTCTGAAAGACTATCAGAACAAGTAAGGATCGTACCGGAACGTCTTATTCGGCCTGACTGCTTTATGGCATCAGGCCGAATAAATCAGATATATTTCGCCGTCAGGTATTTGGCAGCAAATACGCCTGCGCAACCAGACTATTTTTAAATTGCTTACGATAATCGTTGGGAGAACATCCTACATGCCGCATAAACAATTTGGCAAAATGGTCCACATTTTCATATCCTACCCGCCATGAAATTTCTGCCAGTGGCGACTCAGTGTTTGTCAGCGCAAACTTGGCCTCGGTCATACGTCGTTGAATAACATAGTTGATAGGGGATATATGATATTCTTTGGCAAATTCATGACATATATAACTGACGCTGGCACGAAATTTTTTCGATAGCTGGTCAAGCGTGATTTTTTCACGATAATTATTATTGAGATAAACAAGCACATCCTTAATTAATACATCTTTTTTAATGTAGCCTTGTTCAGAACGATAGGCATTTTTAAAATTTTCATAATAAAGCGCGGTCAGAGTGTAAGCAAATGCATCGTATACAGAGGAAGCCAATACGTTTTTCCCCTGCGGAAGTAACACGCTTAATTCATTAAAGATACTTTTAATGACCTCTTTCCCCTGAACCACGGAAACCACCGGACAGGAATGACTCTGCAATAGTTGGTTTTCTTCCCAACCTGGAAAACAAAACCCATACAGCGCACAGGTATAGGTGGTAGCCGGCGAATTGCTGTCGGATGCTACAGCGTGTAGCCGCCCCCGCTCAACGACGACAATATCGTCCGCATGCGCGACGTAGAGTGAAGAGTCAATAATTAACCTGGCTATCCCTTTTTTGACGTAAATAAGCTCTGTTTCATTATCATGCATATGATGGCCAGACTCCCAGTTTGGATCATCGCTAATGACAAAACGTGAAAATCGAGGGGTCTTGTCCTGTTCAAAAATCGTCTCCGCGGCGGAGTCAAAACAGCGCTGATACATAATAACCTCTGTCAGGTTTAAAAAGATAACCAGGATAAAATAAAGCGAGCGTCAGTGTTGTACAACCGTGGAGATTACCAGCAAAACAAGATTATTCGTTCCGAATGCAAGATATTATGTTCTTTTGCAGACAGCTCAGATTACCTGTCGATAGCGTATTATCAGACAAAAATACATAGCCGACATATCTTTGATGTTTTCTTTTAACCTCACAGAAACAACATCGCACGTTTCATGTTAAAAAATGATGATATGCTTCGCACTTATTATTCTCACTACCGTATTTATATTTTTATGACGCCCTTTTCAGATGGTTGCTAACGATTCTCTGTTCGCAGATTTTTTGTGCAAGATTGTTGGCAAGGAAAACAGATTGACCCATCGTAAACCTCTTCAGACTGCCGCAGACTATTTTCAGTCAGATTTACGTTACTTATCCGCACGCGACTCACTGGAGATGCAATGAAAATAATAACCTGCTTTAAGTTGGTGCCTGAAGAACAGGACATTACCGTGACCCCGGAGCATTCGCTCAATTTTGATCGTGCCGAGGCCAAAATCAGCCAGTTTGATTTAAATGCAATTGAGGCCGCCGCGCAGTTAGCTGGCGGTGGCGACGAGATCGCCGCGCTCACCGTCGGCGGCTCTCTGTTACAAAATTCAAAAGTCCGCAAAGATGTGTTATCCCGCGGGCCAGATGCGCTTTTCATGGTTCAGGATGCGCAACTGGAGCACGCCCTGCCCAAAGAAACCGCGCTGGCGCTAGCATCCGCGGCGGAGAAAATCGGCTTTGACCTGTTGCTCTTTGGAGAGGGCTCCGGCGATATTTATGCCCAACAGGTGGGCCTGCTGACTGGCGAACTCCTGAAACTCCCCGTCATCAACGCAGTAAGCCATATTCAACGCGACGGCGACAAAATCATCGTTGAACGCACACTGGAAGAAGACGTTGAAATTATCGAGCTCACGCTGCCCGCGGTGCTTTGCGTGACCTCAGATATTAACGTTCCACGCATCCCGTCAATGAAAGCCATTCTCGGCGCCGGGAAAAAAGCCGTTACGTCGTGGCTGGCGAGCGATATCCACTGGACCCCAACCACGCCACTGGCGGAACTGGTCGCCATCTCGGTACCGCCGCAGACAGAACGCAAGCATATCATTCTCGATAACGATTCGCCGGAAGCCATTACCGCACTGGCCGATCATTTGAAAAAATCCCTGAACTAAACCCAACGGAGAAAAATTATCATGAATCATTTAGCTAACGTATGGGTATTTAGCGATAACGTAGAGCGTTATGCCGAATTAATGACCGGCGCGCGGCAGTGGGGAGAAAAAGTTTACGCCATCGTGCAAGGAAACACGGAGATCGACTACGTGAAAGCGCTTGGCGCTGATGAGATAGTCGTTCTTGAATCGCATACGGATTTGCAGCGCGTGGAAAACTATGCCGAAACGCTGGCCTCATTATTAGGCGACCAAAATGGGCTGCTGCTCATGGCGGCGACCAAGCGCTGTAAAGCGCTGGGCGCCCGGCTGAGCATCCAGCTTGACGCCATGATGGTGAACGACGCGACGTCTATTGACCTCCTCGACGGGACGCTACACGCAGAGCATCGCATGTACGGCGGACTTGCTTTCGGCAAAGAGAAATTAAACAGTCCGCAGGCGATTATTACGCTGGCACCCGGCGTGCTGGAACCCGCCGCCCCTCTCCCCGGTCATACTTGCCCGCAGACCACGCTGGCATATATTGCCCCACGCCACGAGGTATTGTGCCAGCAGCGGCGCGCGAAATCGCTAAGCAGCGTCGATTTGAGCAAAGCCAAACGGGTCATCGGCGTAGGACGAGGCCTGGCGGCGCAAAGCGATCTGGATATGGTGCATAAACTGGCGGCCGTTCTCGGCGCAGAAGTGGGCTGTTCCCGCCCCATTGCGGAAGGTGAAAACTGGATGGAACGTGAGCGTTATATTGGCGTATCCGGCGTTCTGTTGAAATCCGATCTCTATCTGACGCTGGGCATTTCCGGCCAAATTCAACATATGGTGGGTGGAAACGGCGCAAAAATTATTGTCGCAATTAACAAAGATAAAAACGCGCCCATTTTCAATTATGCCGATTATGGCCTGGTGGGCGATATCTATAAGGTTGTTCCTGCCCTCATCGACCAGTTAAGCCGCTAATTCCTTTTTCAACGCACATCTCCCGTCGTCGATACGGCGGGAAAGGAGCATAAAGCATGTCGGATGATAAATTTGACGCTATTGTGGTGGGCGCAGGCGTAGCAGGAACGGTCGCCGCGTATGTGATGGCAAAAGCGGGACTGGATGTACTGGTTATTGAACGCGGAAACAGCGCGGGCAGCAAAAATATGACCGGTGGGCGGCTCTACGCTCACAGTATCGAAAGTATTATGCCGGGATTCGCAACGTCCGCCCCCATCGAACGCGTCGTTACCCGTGAAAAAATCTCCTTTTTAACCGAAGAAAGCGCCGTCACACTTGATTTTCACCGCGCGCCCCCTACTCCGCCCCTTACGTCATATACCGTACTGCGCAACAAACTGGACCCGTGGTTAATGGCGCAGGCGGAACAGGCTGGCGCGCAGTTTATCCCAGGTGTACGGGTCGACGCTCTGGTACGTGAAGGCAATCGCGTCACTGGCGTTCAGGCCGGGGATGATATTCTGGATGCGAATATTGTGATTCTCGCGGACGGCGTGAATTCCATGCTGGGCCGTTCGCTGGACATGGTGCCTGTCTCTTCTGCGCATCATTATGCCGTCGGCGTAAAAGAGTTGATTGGGCTCTCTCCGGCACTTATTGAAGAGCGCTTTAATCTGGCGCCCCATGAAGGCGCCGCCTGGTTATTCGCTGGCGCGCCCTCCAACGGGCTCATGGGCGGCGGTTTTCTTTATACCAACCGTGATTCGGTTTCTCTGGGGCTGGTATGTGGCCTGGGCGACATTGCTCACGCGACCAAAAGCGTACCGCAAATGCTGGAAGATTTTAAACAGCATCCGGCGATACGCCCTTTGATTCAGGGGGGAACGCTGCTTGAATACTCCGCTCATATGGTGCCCGAAGGCGGCATAGCAATGATGCCGGAGCTGGCAAATGACGGTGTGATGATTGTCGGCGACGCCGCCGGTCTTTGTCTGAATCTCGGCTATACCGTCCGCGGCATGGATTTAGCCATCGCGTCCGCGCAAGCGGCCGCTCAAACCGCCATTGACGCTAAAGCGCGGCAAGATTTTTCCGCCGCGAGTCTTGCCGGTTACAAACGCGCGCTGGAGAAAAACGGCGTGTTACGCGATATGCGGCATTTCCGCAAACTCCCCGGATTAATGGAAAACCCACGGCTTTTTACCGAGTACCCGCGTATGGCGGCAAACATTGTGGGCGATCTGTTCACCGTTGATGGCGGTCCAGTCCCACCGTTGCGTAAAACTATCCTGTCACATGCGAAAAAAATTGGACTGGTGAATCTATTAAAAGACGGCATAAAAGGGGCTACGGCATTATGAGTTCGGACAATAAGGTGAATGTTGACGTCAAATTGGGCGTAAATAAATTTTACGTAGATGAAGGACACCCACATATCATTTTGCGCTCCTCGCCTGACATGCAGGAGTTTAATAAATTAATAAAAGCCTGCCCTGCCGGACTCTATAAGCTGGACGATGCGGGAAATATTCATTTTGACTCCGCGGGCTGCCTGGAATGCGGGACCTGCAGGGTTCTCTGCGGCAATACTCTTCTCGAAAAATGGGAATACCCGGCGGGAACGTTCGGCGTTGAGTTTCGCTACGGCTGACGCTCTGAAACACCGGATAACGACGCTACGGCGTCTTATTCGGCTTGCCCCCGGAGATTACGTCATTTGTATTAATAGAGAACAAGTCAATGAGTGTTACATTAACGTTTGACGCCGCAAGGCGGAAAACCTATCGCGAGTCCGGCTACTGGGGCGATGCTTCACTGGGCGACTACTGGCGGCAAACCGCACGCGCCGTACCCGATAAAATCGCCGTGGTCGATAATCATGGCGCGTCCTGGAGCTACGCCGCGCTCGACTGCGCGGCAAGCCGCCTGGCAAACTGGTTACTGTCTCAGGGGATTCAACCGGGCGATCGCGTGGCCTTTCAGCTTCCGGGCTGGTGTGAGTTTACCCTCATTTATCTGGCCTGCCTGAAAACGGGCGCGGTATCTGTCCCGCTACTTCCCGCCTGGCGAGAAGCAGAGCTGGTTTGGGTGCTGAACAAATGTCAGGCTAAAATATTCTTCGCCCCCACCGTGTTCAAACAGAATCGTCCGGTCGATCTTATCCTTCCGCTACAAAATCAACTGCGCCATCTGACGCATATTGTCGGCGTGGATAAACTGGCGCCTGCCACCACAGCGCTTGCGCTTAGTCAAATCATCGACCGCAGCGAACCGTTGCAGTCAGACATTAACATTCACGGTGATGAACTGGCGGCAGTGCTGTTTACCTCCGGCACAGAAGGAATGCCGAAAGGGGTGATGTTGACCCACAATAATATTCTTGCCAGCGAACGGGCGTATTGCGCGCGGTTGAATTTAACCTGGCAAGATGTGTTCCTGATGCCTGCGCCACTGGGCCACGCCACCGGATTTTTACACGGCGTCACCGCGCCCTTTTTAATCGGGGCGCGTAGCGTATTGCTGGACATCTTTACCCCAGAAGCCTGCCTTACCTTATTAGCGCAGCAACGCTGTACCTGTATGTCAGGCGCGACGCCGTTTATTTACGATCTGCTTTGTGCCATTGAGCAACAGCCTGCCGACCTCTCCTCACTACGATTCTTCTTATGCGGCGGCACGACTATTCCCAAAAAGGTTGCCCGCGACTGCCAGCAGCGCGGTATCAAATTATTGAGTATTTACGGTTCTACAGAAAGTTCTCCACACTCGATGGTTAATCTGGGTGATTCGACTTCACGCATGATGAACACCGATGGTTATGCCGCCACCGGTGTAGAAATTAAAATCGTGGATGAAGATCGCAATACGCTTCCAGCAGGCCACGAAGGCGAAGAAGCCTCGCGCGGGCCGAACGTTTTTATGGGATACCTGGACGAGCCGGAACTTACCGCCCGCGCACTGGATAATGAGGGCTGGTATTACAGCGGCGACCTCTGCCGCATGGATGAAGACGGTTATATCAAAATTACCGGGCGCAAAAAGGATATTATTATACGTGGAGGTGAAAATATCAGCAGTCGCGAAGTCGAAGATATTTTGCTACAGCACCCTCGCATACACGATGCTTGCGTCGTTGCTATGCCTGATGAACGCTTAGGCGAACGTTCATGCGCGTATGTGGTCTTAAAACCGCCGCACCTTTCGCTGATGCTGGAAGAGGTGATCGCTTTTTTCAGTCGAAAACGGGTAGCGAAGTATAAATATCCGGAACGGATCGTCATCGTAGAAAAACTGCCCAGAACCGCCTCTGGCAAAGTGCAGAAGTTTCTGTTGCGGCAGGATATTATTGAGCGGCTGCGCCAGGAGCACACTGCGGTATAAATTGCCGGATGGCGACGTTAACGCCGCCATCCGGTATCACACTACTTCTTCAGTTCCGCCAGACTCAGCCAGGTCTGAACCACGGTGTCCGGGTTCAGCGACAGGCTGTCGATCCCCTCTTCCATCAGCCAGGCGGCAAAGTCTTCATGGTCGGACGGACCCTGACCACAAATTCCAACATATTTGCCCTGTTTTTTCGCCGCGCGGATCGCCATCGACAGCAGCGCTTTCACCGCGTCGTTACGCTCGTCAAACAGTTCAGACACCACGCCGGAATCGCGATCCAGCCCCAGCGCCAGCTGCGTCATGTCGTTAGAACCAATCGAGAAGCCATCAAAATACTCGAGGAACTGTTCAGCCAGCAAGGCATTGGACGGGATCTCGCACATCATGATGATCTTCAGCCCGTTCTCGCCGCGTTTAAGCCCCTGGCGCGCCAGCTCTTCGATGACCGCTTTCGCCTGGTCGACCGTCCGCACGAACGGGATCATGATTTCGACGTTGGTAAGGCCCATATCGTTGCGCACGCGTTTCACCGCTTCGCATTCCAGCGCAAAACAATCGCGGAAACTTTCTGCGACGTAACGACCCGCGCCGCGGAAGCCCAGCATCGGGTTTTCTTCATGCGGCTCATAGCGTTCGCCGCCGACCAGGTTGGCGTATTCGTTGGACTTAAAGTCAGACAGGCGAACGATGACGCGTTTCGGGTAGAAGGCGGCGCCTAACGTCGCGATCCCTTCCGTCAGTCGACCAACGTAAAATTCACGCGGCGAGTCAAACCCTTTCATCATCTCACGAATGTCGTTTTGCAGCGCGGCATCCTGGTCGTCAAACTCCAGCAGCGCGCGCGGGTGAACGCCAATCATACGGTTAATGATGAATTCCAGTCGCGCCAGACCTACGCCTTCATTCGGCAGGCAGGCAAAGTCAAATGCCCTGTCCGGGTTGCCGACATTCATCATGACCTTCAGCGGTAGCTCTGGCATGGTGTCTACGCTGGAGCTTTTTACGCTGAAATCCAGCATGTCGGCATAAACATAACCGGTATCACCTTCTGCGCAGGAGACGGTTACTTTTTCGCCATCTTTCATGCGTTCGGTGGCGTCGCCGCAGCCGACTACCGCCGGAATGCCCAATTCGCGGGCGATAATCGCCGCGTGACAGGTGCGCCCGCCACGGTTAGTGACAATCGCCGCCGCTTTTTTCATGATCGGTTCCCAGTCCGGGTCGGTCATATCGGTGACAAGCACATCGCCAGGCTCAATACGGTTCATTTCGCCGATATCGTGAATAACTTTTACCGTACCTGCGCCGATACGATGACCAATGGCGCGACCTTCGGCAATGATTTTCCCCTGCGCATGTAGCGTATAACGCTCCATCACCTGGCCACGAGAGCGCACGGTTTCCGGACGTGCCTGCACAATAAAGAGCTTACCGGTATGACCGTCTTTCGCCCATTCGATATCCATCGGACGACCATAGTGCTGCTCAATCTGCACCGCTTGTTTCGCCAGTTCCTGCACTTCTTCGTTGGTGAGCGAGAAAATGTCGCGCTGTTCCTGCGGTACATCTTCAATCTTCACTTGCTTGCCGTGCTCCTGGGTGGCGGCGTAAACCATGCGGATTTTTTTCGACCCCATGGTGCGGCGTACGATGGCCGGACGGCCTGCCGCCAGGGTTGGCTTATGGACATAAAATTCATCCGGGTTAACCGCGCCCTGCACCACCATTTCACCCAGTCCCCATGCCGAGGTGATAAAGACCACCTGGTCAAAGCCGGATTCGGTATCGATAGAGAACATCACCCCTGACGAGGCGAGATCGGAGCGAACCATCCGCTGCACGCCAGCGGAAAGCGCTACGCCGCGATGATCATATCCCTGGTGAACGCGATAAGAGATGGCGCGATCGTTAAACAGAGAAGCAAATACGTGTTTCACTGCCACCAGCACCGCGTCGAAGCCCTGAACGTTAAGAAACGTTTCCTGTTGACCCGCAAACGAAGCATCTGGCATATCTTCCGCCGTGGCGGAGGAACGCACGGCAAAAGAGGCATTTTCATCATCCGACGAAAGCTGCGCATAGGCATCGCGGATGGCGTTTTCCAGCGCCGGCTGGAAAGGAGTGTCGATAATCCACTGGCGGATCTGCGCGCCCGCTTTCGCCAGCTGGGAGACATCATCAATATCTGTCTTATCCAGCAGCTCATAAATGCGCTGGTTTACGCCGCTTTGATCCAAAAACTGGTTAAACGCATCGGCAGTGGTTGCAAAACCATTCGGAACGGATACGCCCATGCCGGAAAGGTTAGTAATCATTTCACCCAGGGAGGCATTTTTGCCCCCAACTCTGTCTACATCATTCATGCCGAGTTGGTTATACCAAAGCACCAGCGGTGACGAGCCATTGTTGGACATCGAACAATCCTTTTGTGATAAATGAACGAGTTTAAGAAACACATAGTTGCGTATTTATCCTGGCATACTTAAACCCGCGAAAAAAACGGTGAATCGTTCAAGCAAATTTATTTTTTCATTTTTTCAGATTGTTTACGTAGTTGCGCAAACCCGCGCATAGCACGGCATTCCCTGAATAACCCCCGGTATAAACTGCGTTTCCAGGAAATGAAACACACTTTTCATTAATTATAAAAAGCGCCTGTCATTTTATAAAATAAGCGACAAGTTATACGTTTCCCGTTACTTTTAATTTATGCTTTCAGATAATTATGTTTACTCTTCAGGATGAACAGAATGGATAATGTTGTTGATCGCCATGTTTTCTATATTTCTGATGGTACCGCCATCACCGCCGAGGTCCTGGGTCACGCGGTTATGTCGCAGTTTCCGGTGACGATCAGCAGCATCACGCTGCCATTCGTGGAAAACGAAAGTCGCGCCCGCGCCGTCAAAGACCAAATTGACGCCATTTATCAGCAAACCGGCGTTCGCCCGCTGGTGTTTTACTCGATTGTTTTACCTGAAATTCGCGCCATCATCTTACAGAGCGAAGGTTTCTGCCAGGATATCGTCCAGGCGCTGGTGGCGCCGCTTCAGCAGGAGATGAAACTGGATCCGACGCCGATCGCTCATCGTACTCATGGGCTTAATCCGGGTAACCTGAACAAGTATGACGCCCGTATTGCCGCTATCGATTATACCCTGGCGCATGATGATGGCATTTCATTGCGTAACCTCGATCAGGCCCAGGTCATTTTACTTGGCGTTTCGCGCTGTGGAAAAACGCCCACCAGCCTCTATCTGGCAATGCAATTCGGTATTCGTGCGGCTAACTACCCTTTCATCGCCGATGATATGGATAATTTGACGCTGCCCACATCGTTAAAACCGCTACAACATAAACTGTTCGGCCTGACAATTGACCCTGAACGCCTGGCGGCAATTCGCGAAGAACGCCGTGAAAACAGTCGCTATGCCTCGTTGCGTCAGTGCCGCATGGAAGTGGCGGAGGTCGAAGCGCTGTATCGTAAGAATCAGATCCCCTGCCTGAACAGCACCAATTATTCCGTTGAAGAGATAGCCACCAAAATTCTCGACATTATGGGGCTTAACCGCAGGATGTACTAGTAAACTAGTTTAATGGATTGGTTTTTGTTATCATGCCGTTCTGCCTGCGAGGTGTGACACGCCTCGCACTTGAAATCAGCAGGGATTGGTTTATCGTGATGCCCATCACTTCCCGGTAGTCCTGCCGTTGAAGCAACAAATTTCTGAGACTTGTAATGAACAGAACCGACGAACTCCGTACTGCGCGTATCGACAGCCTGGTAACACCGACCGAACTCGCGCAGCGGTATCCTGTATCGTCCTCCGTCGCCAGTCACGTTACCGACTCCCGACGCCGGATAGAAAAGATTTTAAATGGTGAAGATCCACGGCTACTGGTCGTCATTGGCCCCTGTTCGATTCACGATCTGAATGCTGCCATGGAATACGCGACGCAGCTCCAGGCACAACGCCAAAAGCATCAGGCGCGTCTGGAAATCGTCATGCGCACCTATTTTGAAAAACCGCGCACCGTCGTGGGATGGAAAGGCCTGATTTCCGATCCCGACTTGAATGGCAGTTACCGCGTCAATTATGGGCTTGAACTGGCGCGTCGCTTGCTATTGCAGGTGAACGAACTGGGAGTACCGACCGCCACAGAGTTTCTTGATATGGTCACCGGCCAGTTTATTGCCGATCTGATCAGTTGGGGAGCGATTGGCGCGCGTACCACCGAAAGCCAAATCCATCGGGAAATGGCTTCTGCGCTCTCTTGTCCGGTCGGCTTTAAAAATGGTACGGATGGCAATACCCGCATTGCCGTTGATGCTATTCGCGCCTCCCGCGCCAGTCATATGTTTCTCTCGCCGGATAAAGACGGACAGATGACTATCTACCAAACGAGTGGCAACCCGTATGGGCACATCATCATGCGCGGCGGTAAAAAACCGAACTACCACGCTGAAGATATTGCCGCCGCCTGCGACACGTTGCATGAATTTGATCTGCCGGAACATCTGGTCGTCGACTTCAGCCACGGCAACTGTCAAAAACAGCATCGCCGCCAGCTGGAGGTATGTGATGATATTTGCCAGCAGATTCGTAATGGCTCCACGGCAATTGCCGGGATTATGGCCGAGAGTTTTTTACGGGAAGGCACGCAAAAAATTATCAGCGGTCAACCATTAATCTATGGTCAGTCCATTACCGATCCCTGCCTGAACTGGGAAGATACGGAAGTTTTGTTGGAAAAACTTGCCGCAGCGGTAGACAGCCGCTTTTAATAGCTCGCCCATCCTGCCGGGATGGGCGTTTCTTCGATGCGTTACCCGCCCTTTTCTCTCCCCGCGCGTATATCACTCCACAGAATTAGCACTTGCTGTTATCGCATTAATTATTGATAATAATAATCATTGTGAGTTTGATTATTAATAAATAACATGTCGCGTATGGATAACACCGAGCTGCCTCACCCTAAGGAAATAGACAATGAAACGCTTCTCCCTGCCGCTGAACGGCGCGTCAACAGTCAGGCGCTATTAGGTCCGGACGGCAAAGTCATTATCGATCACAACGGTCAGGAGTATCTGTTGCGTAAAACTCAGGCTGGTAAGCTACTGTTAACCAAATAACGCTCCGCCAGCAGACGATGCTGCTGGCGTCAGGCTAACTTGAACAACTGACCTCCAGCCGCTTTCCCCACTCCGGCGGTCGGCTGGCATAGTCATCATCTCGATCGGTAAAAGGTTGACGTAAAACTTCATGCAACCGATGCAGTTCCGCCATGTCTCCTTGTTCAGCCGCATCTATCGCGCGTTGCGCCAGCCAGTTGCGCAACACAATCGCAGGATTCACGCGTTGCATCTGCTGTTGGCGCAGCGCGTCATCCACCGCCTCTGTGCGCAATCGCGCCCGGTAGCGGTCGAACCAGGCATCGAACGCCGCGCGATCGATAAACGTATCCCGCAACGGCGAGGAGGCGCTCTGTTGCTCCGTATGGCTTAACATCCGAAATGTACGGGTATAATCACTCCCTTCGCGCGCCATCAGACTAAACAATTCATTCAGTAAAGCGTTATCGTCTTTTTGCTCGGTAAAGAAGCCCAGCTTCTGGCGCATTCGCTGCCCATAGTGCGTTAACAACGCGTCCTGGTAGCGATCCAGCGCTCTGTTTAACGCGTCGATCTCAATAAAAGGGGTTAACGTCTGCGCCAGACGTTGTAAATTCCACAGCGCCACCGACGGTTGATTATCGAAGCGGTAACGTCCCTGATGATCGGAATGGTTACCAATGAAGCCGGGATCGTAGTCATCGAAAAAACCAAAGGGGCCATAGTCGATAGTCAGCCCCAGAATCGACATGTTATCCGTATTCATAACGCCGTGCGAAAAACCGACGGTTTGCCACTCGGCGATGAGTCTTCCGGTACGCGCCGCCACCTCTTCAAACCACAAAGCATATTTTTCCGGGACATCCTGCCATTGCGGCCAGTAATGACGAATAGCGAAATCAGCCAGTTGCTGAACTTTTTCCGGCTCACGGCGGTAGTAGAAATGTTCGAAATGACCAAAACGCATATGACTTTGCGCCAGACGCATTAACATCGCGCCCGTTTCCTGCGTCTCTCGCTGAACCGGCGTATCGCTGGCTACGATAGATAACGCGCGCGTAGTGGGAATACCCAGATAATGCATGGCTTCGCTGGCAAGGCTTTCTCGTATGGTTGAACGCAGGACGGCGCGTCCATCCCCCATTCGCGAATAGGGTGTTAATCCGGCGCCTTTCAGATGCCAGTCGAGGGTCGAGCCATCCGCCAGGAGCTGTTCGCCCAGCAAAATACCGCGTCCGTCGCCGAGTTGTCCCGCCCAGACGCCGAACTGATGCCCGCTATATACCTGCGCGACAGGCGACATACCGGGTAATAAGGTTTCGCCGCCCCAAACGCCAGCGCCATTGGTAGCGTCAAATAACGACGCGGGAATGGCTAACTGCTGCGCCAGTTCGTCGTTATACCAAATCAGTCGCGCATTTTTTAACGGTGTGGGTAAAAGCGCGGTATACGTTGCTGGCAGTTCATCGCGCCAACGGGCAGTAAAAGACAGGGTCATAGGGCCTCCTGTCTTCAGTGTAGACGGTTAATCACCGGTTAAACACCGGCAAACAGAAAGGTTATCGCTGAACGAGTTTAATGAGCTGACTTACTGGCACCGGAGGCCATAGTCCGCCCTGGAATGCGCTAAACCCCAATGGCGCTGCGCGCGCAAACATCGCCTCAGTATCAATACCGGCAATCATCAGCGACTCGCAGCTGGAGGAGATCTGGGCAACAATAGCGTGCATGAATGGTTCAAATGAGATCATTTCAGCTCGCTGCTGAATAAAATTTTTATCCAACATGACTCGTTTGAACAGCCCATCGAAAATAGCTTTAGTCGACGCCTCGCCTGCGCCAAAATTTGCCAGCATTAATGGGAAATGCATTGCCAGATTAGCTAACGTTTCATTGTTTTTGCCCTGGTTTAACCCAGGATAATTCTCATTTATAGCTAATTCAAGAAACGGAAAGCGCGCTGTCCGGGAAAAAAGTTCGCTATCTAATAATAATAAGTCACTAATTGCAGGCGGTAAATTAAGCCATGCAATAAGTTTATGCTGAATAAAAAAGTGCTGACAGGTTTCTAACAACGCCAGTTTTTCAACAAACAGACAGTATTGTTCCTCCACCGAAAGGCGAGGCGCTACCAACTCAGTCGGCATCCGCACGGCGCCGTCTTCAGCGGCAAACGTTGCAATAATCTCTAAACCAACAAGCCGAGCGTTTTCATCCATGACGGGAAGGAAAAAGAGTTCGGAATGGTAAAGCTCATCAAGTGAAGCAATCATTACGCCAGTCCCATGGTTAGGGCGCTATTCGCCATCCAGTCACTACGGACGGAAACAGACGTAACTTCAGATACTAATTGAAGCGTCATCATTTTTCTTGTTTACCGGTAAACCGGTTCCTTTTTTTAACTTACTCTGATTATAAACCAATATCCAATGTTGTACTTTTAACAGGGCGTGAACACGCCCGTTTTTAATAAAAGTACGTTTGTAAATGCTACGGTTATATCATTATATATGATGACAACAGATGTCATAAGTTCAACCGGCGATATGTTAAAAATAGACTATAAAATTTATATCGTCTGCGAGGTTAAATTCGCCGTGCCTGCCAGAAGTTTTTTCGCCAGTACACATTATCCAGCGATGAACGCATCACGCCACGACTGGTAGAGGCATGAATAAACTCATTATTTGTATCGTAAATACCAACATGTAAACCACTTTCGCCCGAACCGGTTTTAAAGAAAACCAAATCTCCGGGCAGCAATTCATCTTTATCGATTCTGGTGCCGATTTTTGATTGTTCACGCGTATCACGAGGCAACTGCAAATCAAACTTGTCGCGCATAGTGACTACCACAAAGCCGGAACAGTCCACGCCTCTGCGACTCATGCCGCCGTAACGGTATGGCGTACCGCGCCAGGACTGCAACTGATCGTTCAGACCCGCAATGACGGTAATGGAGTCTGATAATCTGGCATTTGGCGCCGGTGCCCGATGAGTACTGCATCCTGCCAGGAACAATGCTGTGATAACAAGAAGCCAAAAACGCATGCCGCAACAATCCTCTGTTTTTATTTTGGTATTAATTTAGCGTCGAAATTACCTGCTTTTCAAGAAACGATTTTACTTAAGTGGCCGAAATGAGCATTGGATGCCCCTCGACGTCGAGTCGTCGAAAGCGCAGACCGTAGGCTTGCGCCAGATAAGAGGGGGTGAGCACCTCTTCCCGGCGGCCGCAGGCAATGAGTTTACCGCGCTTTAGTAACCAGGCTTTATGCGCATGGCGCAGCGTGTGGTTCAGATCGTGGCTACTCATCACAATCGCAATTCCTGCCTGACATAAATGATGTAATACCCGATCCAGAGCGTTTTGTTGCGCAACATCGAGACTGTTCATCGGCTCATCAAGCAGCAATAATTGACCGACCGGATTAGCGTCGGGATGAATTTGTAGTACAACGGCAGCAAGGCGAACACGCTGCCACTCGCCACCGGAAAGCTGATTCACGCTTCGCCCCAGTTTGTCGCCCAATCCAAGCATATCGGCCACCTCGTTAAGCTGCCCGGTTCGCGTTTTATCAGGTTGATGCAATGTCAGGTAATGCCAGACCGGCATGGCGAACGGCGGATTTTGCTGTTGCGCAAGATAAGCGCGGTGTTGGGCAAGCGTTGCCGTCGCCCATGCCTCCAGCGGCGCTCCGCCAAACCTGATGCTCCCCTCGCCGGAGGTTAACCCCGCCATACGCGCCAGTAGCTTGCTTTTCCCGGCGCCGTTCGGCCCGACAAGATGAAGGATCTCTCCTGCGCTTACTTCGCCGGAAAGCGGCCCCAGGCGGGTGCTCTCGGCGACGTCCTTTAATTGCATCAATTGAGACATTATTTTGCCAACGCGATTTTTATGCTTTCCATCACAATAGGATCTTCAGGCGTCATATCCGGCGAAAAACGCTGTATCACCTGACCATCCCGGCCTACCAAAAATTTTTCAAAATTCCACAGAATATCATCCGGATAGAGTGGCGTACGCCCTTTGCTTACCATCCGTTCGTAAAAGCCGCTCTTCTCCGGCGCGACTGCCGTTGGCGCAGCGGCTATCAGTTTTTGATACAGCGGATGGCGCGCGTCGCCATTCACATCAATTTTACTGAACATCGGGAACGTGACGCCCCAGGTGCTGGCACAATAGGTTTTAATCTCCTCTTCGCTGCCTGGCTCCTGCCCCATAAACTGGTTGCAGGGAAAACCCAACACGACAAACCCCTGATCTGCCCACGCCTTCTGGATATTTTCCAACTGTTCATATTGCGGCGTCAGGCCACATCTGGAGGCGACGTTTACAATGAGCAGCACTTTTCCGGCGTATTTTTCAAGTGTAGTGACCTCTCCATCAATCGTCGTAACGTGAGTATTAAGAAGCGAGTTTTGCATGGTGTCTCCCTGATGTCGGTAGAATAGCGGGTTTCATCGTTAGCCTTTAATCATAGACTGCGAATGATGAAAGCAGTTGTTTACCGATGCGCTAACGCGCGGATTTGAGTAGCAGCCAGATAAACACTGGTGCCCCCAATGTGGCGGTGACCACCCCGATAGGCAGTTCAGCCGACGCCAGCGCCAGTCGGGCGACCACATCAGCCAATAGCAGGGCGATAGCCCCGGCCAGCGCGCAGCCGGGAAGTAAAACCCGGTGATCGGTTAAACCACATAAGCGCAGGATGTGCGGAATAACCAGACCGATAAAACCAATCGCCCCCGCCATCGCCACGCTGACGCCCACCATCCAGCCGGTGGCGACGACCAACAAATTGCGCCAGAACCACAGCGGCAGACCAAGCTGCCGCGCCGAGGTTTCCCCTAGCGCCAGCATATTCAGCGGTTGCGACTGGCAACATATCCAGATCAGTACCGGGATGAGCGCAATCATTAGCCAGCTCTGCTGCCAGTCAACGCCGCCAAATCCTCCCATCATCCAGTACATTAATTGCCGCAGATCGAAAGAGGTGGAAAAATAGATAGCCCACGTCATCAGCGCGCTACAGATAATGCCCAGCGCGACGCCCGCCAACAACAAGCGGCTGGTAGAAAGATGGCGACGCGCAAAACGCAGCAGGATTAACGTAATAATGAGCGCGCCGGCTATAGCGCACAGCCCCAGCGCCCATCCTGGCAGTTGCCCCTGCCCCAGTAAGACGGCGGCAATAAGCCCAACACCGGCCCCATTCGAAACGCCGAGCAGACCCGGTTCAGCAAGTGGGTTTTCAAACAGCGCCTGCATCACAGCGCCAGATAGCGCCAGCGCAGCGCCAACCAGCAATACCGCAAGCGTGCGGGGAAGGCGAATTTGCCAGACAAACAGTTCCCCCCGGGCGCTTAACCAGTCACCGGGGGCAATCCACTGTTCGCCTGCGCATAAGCTCAGAAGTGTAGCCAGTAGCACCAGCAGTGACAGGCTCAGAAGCCAGCGAACGTTTCGTCGCTGTTGTTGGCGGGCAAAAGTCAGCATGTTATCCATTCAGCTGAAAAGAGGTAGCGTGATTTTACGGTGGGTATCCTTTACTTGAAAGAAAAAAGGCCGCAATGCGGCCTTTTTAGTTATACGGGTCATCTTTCAGGCTGACAAATACGCTGTCATCCCGCTGATCTACTTTCGGGATGGCAGCGTATCTGCCGCAATACACCCTGATGGATGTTATGCCTGGATCTGATTACTCTTCTTTGGGCGAAGCGTTTTCGACCCGGCTCTTTAACTTCTGCCCGGGTCTGAAGGTCACCACGCGCCGTGCTGTAATAGGAATATCTTCACCCGTTTTCGGGTTACGCCCCGGACGTTGATTTTTATCACGCAGATCGAAGTTACCAAAACCAGAGAGTTTCACCTGCTCACCGTTTTCCAGAGCACGACGGATCTCTTCGAAAAACAGTTCAACCAGTTCTTTGGCATCCCGCTTGCTAAGCCCAAGCTTATCAAACAGATATTCTGACATTTCAGCTTTTGTAAGCGCCATAGGTTCAATCCCTCAATGATGCCTGGAATCGCTCTTTTAATGCCTCTACACATTTGGCGACGGTAGCGGCAATCTCCTCTTCTTCGAGTGTACGGTTGGTATCCTGAAGGATCAGGCTGATAGCGAGGCTCTTATAACCCTCCGCAACACCCTTACCGCGGTACACGTCAAATAAGTTTACGCCAACTACCTGATTTACGCCAACTTTCTTACATTCGGATAAAATATCCGCTGCGGGAACGTTTTCTGCAACAACAACCGCAATATCGCGACGGTTAGCCGGGAAGCGTGAAATCTCCCGCGCCTGCGGCACGATACGGTCTGCGAGCTTATTCCATTCCAGTTCAAACACCAGCGTACGACCATTCAGATCCAGTTTACGTTCCAGTTCAGGGTGAACAACCCCAATAAAACCAATACGTTCATCTTTCAGATAAATCGCCGCAGACTGTCCCGGATGCAGAGCCGGATTCATCTCCGCCTTAAACTGGATATCACCCAGTTTGCCGGTTAAATCCAGTACTGCTTCCAGATCGCCTTTCAAATCATAGAAATCAACGGTCTCTTTTGCCAGATTCCAGTGCTCATCATAGCGGTTACCGCAAATCACGCCAGCCAGCATCAGATCCTGTCGAATACCCAGATTGGCTTGTGTATCCGGAACGAAACGTAAACCGGTTTCAAAAATACGCACGCGATTCTGCTGACGGTTTTGGTTATAGACCACCGTCGCCAACAATCCGCTCCACAGCGACAGACGCATCGCCGACATCTCAACGGAGATAGGGTTTGGCAGCAGCAGCGCTTCTGCGCCTGGATGGATGAGCTGTTGTACTTTAGGATCGACAAAGCTATAGGTAATCACTTCCTGATAGCCTTTGTCGTTCAGCATGGTTTTAACCCGCTTCAACGACAGATCGGCTTCACGATGCGTTCCCATGATTAAACCGGCCTGGATTGGCTCGTCCGGAATATTGTTATAGCCGTAAACGCGGGCCACCTCTTCCACCAGATCTTCTTCAATCTCCATATCGAAACGCCAGGTCGGCGCCACGGCTTTCCACTCGTCCTGCCCTTCGGTCACTTCACAGCCCAGACGACGCAGAATATCACTGACCTGCTCATCCGCAATATGATGCCCGATCAGGCGATCCAGTTTACTGCGACGCAGCGTAATGGTAGCGCGTTTCGGCAACGTTGCTTCGTTGCTCACATCAATTATCGGACCCGCATCACCGCCACAGATATCAAGAAGCAGACGAGTAGCGCGCTCTATCGCTTTATATTGCAGCGCCGGGTCCACCCCGCGCTCGTAGCGGTGAGACGCATCGGTATGCAGACCGTGGCGGCGAGCGCGACCGGTGATAGACAGCGGATTAAAGTACGCACACTCCAGCAGCACATTTTGCGTTTCGCCGTTCACGCCGGAATGTTCGCCACCAAAAATACCGGCTATCCCCAGCGCCTTATGGTGATCGGCGATCACCAGCGTGTCCGCATTTAACGTCGCTTCGCTACCGTCCAGCAGGACGACGGTTTCACCCTCTTTTGCCATCCGCACGACAATACCGCCATCAATGCGATCTTTATCGAAAGCATGCATTGGCTGACCCAGTTCGAGCAGCACATAGTTCGTGACGTCAACCACCGCATCGATGGAGCGAATACCGCAGCGACGCAGTTTCTCTTTCATCCACAGCGGCGTCGGCGCGTTAACATTGATGCCTTTTACCACCCGGCCAAGATAGCGTGGACACGCATCAGCAGCCTCTACTGTAATCGGCAGCGTATCGCTGATGGTTGCCGTAACCGGCGCCATTTCAGGCTCCTGGAGCGGCGCTTTGTTCAGTACCGCCACATCACGCGCAACGCCGATGATACCTAAGCAATCCGCACGGTTCGGCGTGACGCTAATTTCGATGGTATTGTCGTCAAGCTTCAGGTATTCACGGATATCGGTACCCAGCGGCGCATCCGCCGGCAGTTCGATAATGCCGCTGTGATCGTCGGAAATCCCCAGTTCGGAGAAGGAGCACAGCATCCCTTCAGACGGTTCGCCGCGCAGTTTCGCCGCTTTAATTTTGAAATCGCCCGGCAGGATGGCGCCAATGGTGGCCACCGCTACTTTCAGCCCCTGACGACAGTTTGGCGCGCCGCAGACGATATCCAACAGGCGTTCTCCGCCGACGTTGACTTTCGTTACACGCAATTTGTCAGCGTTCGGATGCTGGGCGCACTCAACCACTTCCCCAACAACAACGCCATTGAAGCTTCCCGCGACCGGCTCAACGCCGTCTACTTCCAGGCCAGCCATCGTAATCTGGTTAGCCAACGCATCGCTATCAATTGCCGGGTTAACCCACTCGCGTAACCACAGTTCGCTGAATTTCATTGTTTTATCCTGCCTTTATTTAAACTGTTTAAGGAAACGCAGATCGTTTTCGAAGAATGAACGCAGGTCGGTGACGCCGTAACGCAACATGGTCAGACGTTCCATCCCCATACCAAAAGCGAAGCCAGAATAGATTTCCGGATCGATACCGACATTACGCAGCACATTCGGATGCACCATCCCGCAGCCCAGCACTTCCAGCCATTTGCCGTTTTTCCCCATCACATCCACTTCCGCAGAAGGTTCGGTGAACGGAAAATAAGAAGGACGGAAGCGAATCTGCAGATCCTCCTCAAAGAAATTACGCAGGAAGTCGTGCAGCGTACCTTTGAGGTTGGTGAAGCTGATGTTGGTATCAACAATCAGACCTTCCATCTGATGGAACATCGGAGTATGCGTCTGGTCGTAGTCATTACGGTATACACGGCCCGGCGCAATAATACGGATCGGCGGTTGCTGCGCTTTCATCGTCCGGATCTGGACACCAGACGTCTGGGTCCGCAGCAGACGGGTCGCGTCAAACCAGAAGGTATCATGATCGGCGCGGGCCGGGTGATGACCCGGAATGTTTAACGCGTCGAAGTTATGGTAGTCATCTTCGATTTCCGGGCCAGTCGCCACGGTAAAACCAAGCTCGCCGAAGAAACTTTCAATACGGTCAATGGTACGCGTGACCGGATGCAGACCGCCGTTCTCAATACGGCGCCCCGGCAGGGAGATATCGATGGTTTCAGCGGCCAGACGGGCGTTAAGCGCTGCGCTTTCCAGCTCGGCTTTACGCGCGTTAAGAGCCTGTTGTACCTGCTCTTTCGCGGCGTTAATGACTGCCCCGGCTGCCGGACGCTCTTCCGGCGGCAGATCGCGTAGGGTCGTCATCTGAAGGGTTAAATGCCCTTTCTTGCCCAAATATTCGACGCGTACATTGTCTAACGCGGCAACATCTGACGCCTGGTTAATGGCGGCCGCTGCATTGGCAACCAGCTCTGCGAGATGTGACATGGTTTTCCTCATTGTGTCGGTGAAGACACCGGTTCATTGGACGTAATCTCTCGATTTCAGATACAAAAAAAGCCTCCATCAGGAGGCTTTTTTGCGCTGTTTTTCGTTTCGTTTTTCACGCGCTAGCCTCCTGGGATCAGGTGCTAAAGTAAAAAAAGAAACGGAAAATAGCAGCGTTCATGCTTGCGTTACCTTATGTGGTAAAACCGAATATCCTTTATTGAAAAGGGTTACAGGTCAATTGTCAACTCACTGAACAGTAAATAAAAGAGAGGGAGCCAGGCTCCCTCTTTTCACTGGCTTATGCCAGAGCTGCTTTCGCTTTTTCAACCAGCGCGGTGAACGCGACTTTGTCGAATACGGCGATATCAGCCAGGATCTTACGGTCGATTTCAACAGAGGCTTTTTTCAGGCCGTTGATGAATTTGCTGTAAGAAATACCGTTCTGACGTGCTGCTGCGTTGATACGCGCAATCCACAGTTGACGGAACTGACGCTTACGTTGACGACGGTCACGGTAAGCATACTGACCAGCTTTGATAACTGCCTGGAAGGCAACGCGGTATACGCGAGAACGCGCACCGTAGTAGCCTTTGGCTTGTTTCAAAATTTTCTTGTGACGTGCGCGTGCAATTACACCACGTTTTACGCGAGCCATATGTGCTCTCCTGTATCTATTCTAATTAAAAAGTTAAAAACGTTAACGGCTTATGCGTACGGCAGGCACGCGATAACCAGGCCCAGATCGCCTTTAGAAACCATGGCTTTCGGACGCAGGTGACGTTTACGTTTAGTCGCTTTTTTGGTCAGAATGTGACGCAGGTTAGCGTGCTTGTGCTTAAAACCACCTTTACCGGTTTTTTTGAAGCGCTTAGCAGCACCGCGTACGGTCTTAATTTTTGGCATTTTAATAACTTCCACTTCGCATTGTTAATAAACGAAACATAGGCGAACAAAACCTGTGAAGCCCGAAGGCTTCACAGAATTGTTACTTGAAGGCCTTACTGTTTCTTCTTAGGAGCAAGCACCATGATCATCTGACGGCCTTCGATCTTCGTTGGGAAGGATTCGACCACTGCCAGTTCTTGCAAATCGTCTTTCACGCGATTAAGCACTTCCATACCGATTTGCTGGTGGGCCATTTCACGACCGCGGAAACGCAGCGTGATTTTGGCCTTATCGCCCTCTTCGAGAAAGCGAATCAGGCTGCGGAGTTTTACCTGATAGTCGCCTTCATCTGTCCCAGGACGGAATTTAATTTCCTTCACCTGGATAACTTTTTGCTTTTTCTTCTGTTCCTTAGAAGACTTACTCTTTTCATAGAGGAATTTGCCGTAATCCATTATACGACAAACCGGCGGCTCGGCGTTAGGGCTGATTTCGACTAAGTCTACTCCGGCTTCTTCAGCTTTTTCCAGAGCTTCTCTCAGACTCACAATACCAAGCTGCTCGCCTTCCAGACCTGTTAAGCGAACTTCTTGCGCGCGAATTTCGCTATTAATACGATTCGGACGCGCCGTTTGAACTCGTTTTCCGCCTTTAATACTTTATTCCTCCAGTTGTTGAAGACTGCGGCTGCGAATCTCTTGTTGCAGCTTCTCAATCACGTCATTTACGTCCAGACTGCCCAGGTCTTTACCGCGGCGGGTGCGAACGGCAACTTTGCCTGCTTCCACCTCTTTATCACCACAGACCAACATATAAGGGACACGACGTAAAGTGTGCTCGCGGATTTTAAAGCCAATCTTCTCATTTCTCAAGTCTGCTTTTACACGAATGCCCGCATTTTGTAGTTTCTGCGTCAATTCGTTAACGTATTCAGACTGCGAATCGGTAATATTCATCACGACTACCTGAACAGGCGCGAGCCATGTCGGGAAGAAACCAGCGAACTCTTCGGTCAGGATACCGATGAAGCGTTCCATCGACCCAAGAATCGCACGGTGAATCATTACCGGCACCTTACGCTCGTTGTCTTCGCCTACATAGGAGGCGCTCAGACGAGACGGTAAGGAGAAGTCCAGCTGTACTGTACCGCACTGCCATGCACGATCGAGGCAGTCATATAAGGTAAATTCAATTTTCGGACCGTAGAATGCGCCTTCACCCAGTTGATACTCAAACGGGATATTATTTTCTTCCAGCGCAACCGCCAGATCCGCCTCAGCACGATCCCACATCTCATCGCTGCCGATACGCTTGTCAGGACGAGTGGAAAGCTTGACGACGATCTTCTCGAAGCCAAAGGTGCTGTACATATCGTAGACCATACGAATACAAGCGTTAACTTCATCGCGGATCTGCTCTTCGGTGCAGAAGATATGCGCATCATCCTGCGTAAAGCCGCGTACGCGCATCAGACCATGCAGCGCGCCTGATGGCTCGTTACGGTGGCAGCTACCGAATTCCGCCATACGCAGCGGCAAATCACGATAGGATTTCAGACCCTGGTTAAAGATCTGAACGTGGCCCGGGCAGTTCATCGGCTTGATGCAATATTCGCGGTTTTCTGAGGATGTGGTGAACATCGCATCTTTATAGTTGTCCCAGTGCCCGGTTTTTTCCCACAGCACACGGTCCATCATGAACGGGCCTTTAACTTCTTGATACTGGTACTCTTTGAGTTTAGAACGAACAAAGACCTCCAGCTCGCGGAAGATAGTCCAGCCGTCGTTATGCCAGAACACCATGCCCGGCGCTTCTTCCTGCATATGATACAGGTCGAGCTGCTTACCAATTTTACGGTGGTCGCGTTTTGCGGCCTCTTCCAGGCGCTGCAGATAAGCGTTCAGGGCTTTTTTATCTGCCCATGCCGTACCGTAAATACGCTGCAACATCTTATTATTGCTGTCACCGCGCCAGTATGCGCCGGCAGTTTTCATCAGTTTAAAGTGATGGCAGAAACGCATATTCGGCACGTGCGGACCACGACACATGTCGACATATTCTTCATGATGGTACAAGCCTGGCTTGTCATCATGAGCAATGTTTTCATCAAGAATGGAAACTTTGTAGCTTTCACCACGCTTCACGAAGGTTTCACGCGCTTCGTGCCAGCTGACTTTCTTCTTGATAACGTCGTAATTTTTCTCGGCGAGCTCATGCATCCGCTTTTCGAGCGCTTCGACATCTTCCTGAGTTAGCGTGCGGTCAAGATCAACGTCATAGTAAAAACCGTTGTCGACAACCGGGCCGATCGCCATTTTCGTGTGCGGCCAAAGTTGCTTGATTGCGTGACCTAACAGATGCGCGCAAGAGTGACGAATGATCTCCAGACCCTCTTCATCTTTTGCGGTGATGATGGAAAGCGTCGCATCATTTTCAATCAGATCGGAAGCATCAACCAGCTCGCCATTCACACGGCCCGCAATGGTGGCTTTCGCCAGGCCAGGACCAATGTCCAGAGCAACATCCATCGGGCTTACAGGGTGGTCATAATGGCGTTGGCTGCCATCAGGAAGAGTAATAACAGGCATGTAATATCCTTATTTGCAGTGGTGACCCATACGCAAGATCACATACAAAGAGAAAATGAATTTATTGACAGTGAGTTGTGTATCCATCTAGCCAACCATTGCTAAATTGGCGCACAACCTTCGACACAGACGAAAATCGCTATTTTCGTCCGGCATGACGATGGTAACACTAAAAAAAGGGAGATTGCATCACTCTGTAGCAAATCAAGGCTCTTGACAGAGTTTCTCCGTTATCTTTCTACGCGCCGTATAGCGCTTCTCATCGACAACCTAACTTCTGCGCCAGACTCCCCTTTGTCGTTTTCACCTCGCTGGCTACCGCTTCAGGCAAGGCAGACCACAGCGTCAGCACTGGCTTCGTTTTATGTTCGATAGCCTCCACGGTAACCTGATAGTCGCAAAAATTCGCCGAACGGGGTGTATTCTGATCCATAATAAACGCAGCGTAATTTCCTTCACTTTTTGACGGCGCCGTTCCGGTGAATAAAACCTTCCAGTACCCGCTGGGAATTTCTACCGTCGCATCTTCTGGCAATGTGGCGATATGCCGCTCAAAAAGGGGGCCGGTCACTACGTGCACTACAGATACATCAGCCTGTTTGGCAAGTTCGCGCACCCGGTTTTCCAGTGCAGCCCATGCTCCCTGGTTCAGGGCGGATTTCTGCGGCGTAATATTCGATAAATAATTTAACGACGGCCAGTCCGAAACGCCGCCCAATCCTGCCAACGGCGCCTGGTGTCCCCTGTCGACTTTTAATAGCGTATGGGCATTTTTATAGGCCGAAGGGGCCAACGTATCCGAGGGCGGTAAATCGGGGTCCTGCGCCCAGTTCCGCGGGCGACCGCTTGCCTGGCTGGTCTTTGTCACGCTATAGGCAACCCAGTTGGCAAATTTCGTGGCGCTATTATTATTGAGCGTATAGACATGGCGATAGATTGTTTGTTGACTTCCTCCTTGAGGACAGCCAACGCTACAGTTATCAGGTTGCTGAACGAGTACGTTACGATGGGGTAACTCGGGTGCCGATGTTGTATCCTGGGGAGGATACGATGTAGTACATGCGCTTAATAATACTACGGGCAGTAATTTTAGCAGATTAATGGTCTTATTCACTTTTGCTTCCTTAATAATAACTGCCCTAATAATTCAGATAGTAATAATTTTGTTATATTACCCTACCAGCCGTTAGATACTCTCATCATTAAAGACAACACTATCACGGTAAAAATTAATAACAGATAAACATCGAAGCCATCATGGAAAATGAGCTCAAAAGAATACAACGTGATATTCATATTGATACCAAAAAACATCGTATTATATGCATAATCGTGAAGCCAATAATTTCTCGCACTCAGATAGCGAATGAAAAATGGATATTCAATAATATCTGACGCATGTTTTTCAACACCATTTTTCAACATTAAGGCAACGTATCCTCTCAATGACTCGCTGCTGGCAGGAGTTTAGTTATATTTAAAGGTTTATAAGCACTGCGCATCATGCTGCTGTGCTTATTACTTTGTAAAAATAAGAGTATTCACTTTCATATTCAGGGGTAAAAAGTGAACAAATACAGCTATTGCGCAACGATGATTGCCGCCATACTCAGTACGACCACAATGGCCAATGCCAGTAGCCTTGCTATTTCAGTGGCGAATGATGATGCAGGTATATTTCAACCATCCTTAAATGCCCTTTACGGGCACAAGGCTGCAGACCGGGGTGATTATACTGCCGGGCTCTTTTTAGGCTACAGCCACGATCTCACTGACGCCAGTCAACTCTCTTTTCATATCGCGCAAGATATTTATTCTCCATCAGGCGCCAATAAGAGAAAGCCTGAAGCCGTCAAAGGCGACCGCGCGTTCAGCGCCTTTCTTCATACCGGACTGGAGTGGAATTCATTAGCCACCAATTGGTTACGTTATCGTTTAGGTACCGATATTGGCGTTATTGGTCCTGACGCAGGCGGTCAGGAGGTTCAGAATCGGGCGCATCGAATAATAGGCGCAGAAAAATACCCTGCCTGGCAGGATCAAATTGAAAACCGTTATGGTTATACGGCAAAAGGAATGGTGTCCCTTACGCCAGCTATTGATATTCTGGGCGTCAATGTGGGCTTCTATCCAGAAGTCTCTGCTGTCGGCGGCAATCTCTTCCAGTATTTGGGGTACGGCGCAACCGTTGCGCTGGGAAATGATAAGACCTTCAACTCTGATAATGGGTTTGGGTTACTGTCCCGCCGAGGGTTAATACACACTCAAAAAGAGGGATTGATCTATAAAGTATTTGCTGGCGTTGAGCGCAGGGAAGTTGATAAAAACTACACGTTACAGGGGAAAACGCTGCAAACAAAAATGGAAACGGTGGATATTAATAAAACCGTGGATGAATATCGCGTCGGTGCCACCATCGGCTATTCTCCCGTCGCATTTTCTCTTTCTTTAAACAAAGTCACGTCGGAATTTCGCACCGGAGACGACTATTCTTATATCAACGGCGACATCACCTTCTTCTTCTGAGGTGTCACCACGGAATAACCGGGTTACGTAACGTAACCCGGCGCAATATTACATCTTATAGCCCAGTGTTACCGTAGTGCGACGATCGGTATGTTCCGGCGCTGATTCAGGCGGCTGCGAGTTCCACGTTAAATTATACCCCACCTTTAGACCAAAATGTTCGTTAATGGCGACATTGAGGGCTGTTTCCGAATTTAGTGTGGTGTCTTCTGCGCCAAATACTGACACCCCCTGTGTAAACTTAGCATTGTCAGTTAACTGCCAGGCATAGCTGCCGGAAGCATAACCCAACGGCTGCGTTTCAGTGGTATCGTCCGTATGTTCGTCATAGCGAACCCCAGGACCGAATTCAAAACGGAAGCTGTGCACTGGACCATTAAGGAACTGCCGCCCGTAACCGGCGGTCAGTACGTCGCGCTGACGATAACCGTTGAAACGGTCTGTCAGCCAACTGGCCTGGCCAAAGGTATAATCATAATCCGTCATATTAAAACGGTTGCGCGCGCCTATCGCATATTTTTCTGAAGAGCGCTCATCATTAGAGGAGGTATTGCTGGCATTGCCCCATAATGACCAGGCGGTACGTTGTCCATACCAGGTCATCGCCGTGTCAGCCGTTAAGGAAGAACTTTTAGTATTGCCTGACTGAGCAAGGTAGCCCGCATTCAGATTACCTTCAAAAGGTTTTTTCGCGGTGGAGGGATCATCCATGACAGTAAAAACGGAATCATCGGCGGCGGCATACAGAGACGCGAACACGCCACCCGCCAGCATAACTACAGCGGGTACTGCCTTCAAAAGCTTCATTTATATAGAGTCCGTACAACTAAAAAAGAGACCACGACGGTCCCGGAAACTTTCATAGGGATCAATGACAAACGCCCCTGGAAAGGTAGCGAATTATAAGAAGCCCCGAATAACATAGCAATCAATTACTATTTCATTTTTTGAATAAGAACCCTCCCGAAGCATTCATTTATTTATATAACTTTACATCGTACTTCTTTAAATAAAGATCCGGAAAATCATATTGTTAATTCCTTCACTTTCCGGGGATTAAGTGCCAGACTGAAATCAGCCTAACAGGAGGTAACGATGGTACGTATCTATACGTTGACGCTTGCGCCCTCTCTCGATAGCGCAACAATCACGCCGCAAATTTATCCCGAAGGTAAACTGCGGTGCTCCGCGCCGGTATTCGAACCCGGCGGCGGGGGTATTAATGTCGCTCGCGCCATTGCGCATCTTGGCGGCACCGCGACCGCAATTTTCCCGGCTGGCGGCGCTACCGGCGAACATCTGGTCGCACTACTGGCTGACGAAAATGTCCCCGTGTCTACCGTCGATGCGAAAGACTGGACGCGTCAGAACCTGCACGTCCACGTCGAGTCCAGCGGCGAACAGTATCGTTTTGTTATGCCCGGCGCCACGCTGGACGATGACGAATTTCGCCAGCTTGAAGAACAGGTACTGGAAATTGAATCCGGGGCAATTCTGGTTATCAGCGGCAGCCTTCCGCCCGGCGTTAAGGTCGAGAAACTCACGCAACTGATTTCCGCCGCGCAGAAGCAAGGCATTCGCTGCATTATTGATAGCTCTGGCGACGCGCTCACCGCTGCGCTGGCGCTTGGCGATATCGAACTGGTGAAACCTAACCTGAAAGAATTGAGCGCGTTGGTTAATCGCGATCTGACGCAACCTGATGATGTGCGTAAAGCGGCCCAGGAATTAGTGCAAAGCGGCAAGGCTCGCCGGGTAGTGGTCTCTCTGGGGCCGCAAGGGGCGCTGGGCATAGACAGTGAGAATTGCATCCAGGTTGTTCCTCCCCCGGTGAAAAGTCAAAGTACTGTCGGCGCAGGCGACAGTATGGTGGGCGCGATGACGTTAAAACTGGCGCAAGACGCGTCGCTGGAAGAGATGGTGCGCTTCGGTGTGGCGGCAGGCAGCGCCGCTACGCTCAATCAAGGTACGCGTCTGTGTTCTCGTGACGATACCCAAAAAATATACGCCTATCTTTCCGCGCAATAATCGTTTCCCCCTCGCCGAGGGGGATACCGGAAAATCGGTTAACGGGCGGCGCATCCGCCGCTGTTAAAAACACAGTTGCTCCCAACGAGGTGAACGATGGCCAGTGGCGATATTACCCGTTATGTTATTACCGTAAACTTCCATGAAGATTCCCTGACC
The DNA here is from genome assembly GCF_043847915.1 of Salmonella sp. 2020_1459. Taxonomy (NCBI): domain Bacteria; kingdom Pseudomonadati; phylum Pseudomonadota; class Gammaproteobacteria; order Enterobacterales; family Enterobacteriaceae; genus Salmonella; species Salmonella sp. 2020_1459. The sequence continues at coordinate 606,531 of NZ_JBCMFA010000001.1, forward strand.
GAGATTAACGAACTCAATAACCATCTGACGCGCAGCGGTTTTTTGCTGACATTAACGGACGATGAAGGGAATGTGCATGAGCTCGGCACCAATACGTTTGGCTTTGTTAGCGCTCAGAGCGCTGATGAAATCAAAGCGCTTGTCGCCGGACTTGCGAAAAGCGCGTTAGATAAGGATGTCGACATTACCGTGGCGACCTGGGAGGCGTGGAGTAAAAACGCACAATAAGTGCCATTCCCGCCGCGGCGCGTCCGCGATGTGCGTTAGTTCGTATTTTTTAACCGCATTTTTGCGCTAACCTTATGATCTGGCAGACAACGTGGGGAGAGACATTATGTGGCAAGCTATCAGTCGTCTTTTAAGCGAGCAAGTCGGTGAAGGCGAAATCGAACTGCGTAATGAACTGCCAGGCGGAGAAGTTCATGCCGCATGGCATTTACGTTATGCAGGCCATGATTTTTTCGTGAAGTGCGATGAACGAGAAATGCTTCGCGGTTTTACCGCTGAAGCCGATCAGCTGGAGCTGCTCTCCCGCAGTAAAACCGTTGTTGTGCCTAAGGTATGGGCGGTAGGTTCGGATCGGGATTACAGCTTTTTAGTCATGGACTACCTCTCGCCCCGCCCGCTGGATGCCCATAATGCGTTTATTCTTGGGCAACAGCTGGCGCGTCTACATCAATGGAGCGATCAACCTCAATTCGGCCTCGATTTTGACAACGCGCTCTCTACCACGCCGCAGCCGAATACCTGGCAACGCCGTTGGTCGACTTTTTTCGCCGAACAGCGCATTGGCTGGCAGCTTGAACTCGCCGCGGAAAAAGGCATTACTTTTGGTAATATTGACGCCATTGTTGAACATGTTCAGCAACGTCTGGCGTCGCATCAACCGCAGCCTTCTCTTTTGCATGGCGATCTATGGTCGGCGAACTGCGCGCTTGGCCCTGACGGCCCCTATATCTTCGATCCAGCCTGCTATTGGGGCGACAGAGAATGCGATCTGGCGATGCTACCGCTGCATACCGATCAGCCACCGCAGATTTATGATGGCTATCAGTCCGTTTCGCCGCTACCGCTGGATTTTCTCGACAGGCAGCCGATTTACCAGCTCTACACCCTGCTTAATCGGGCAAGGCTGTTTGGCGGTCAGCACCTGGCTACTGCGCAAAAAGCGATGGATCGGCTGCTTGCGGTATAGGTACAGCCCATGCCGGATACGGGCTATCCGGCATTTTTCAGTTTACATGAAGCCTAACAAGGAAAAGAAAAAGTAGCCGAGCACGATAATAATGACCGGCAAAATATAGAGCGGGAAAAACTGTAAAAAGATGGTATGGTGCGGCACCACGATACGTGACTCTATCTGCTCACGCGTTAGTCCTTCCGCGCCTTTTGCTTTTTCCAGGATCAACTGATCTTCCACGCCTTCACGTAAAAAACGTGACTGGCGGCTCATTCTGGCGCCGGAATCCTGCATCGCCAGCCCGACAAAAATCAGAATAAAAATGAGCCAGAAACCGATATTCAGGCTTCCCTGAAAATTCGGCGTCGGCGAGTTGTACCAAAAAACATTCAGAAACGGCGTATTCACGCGCATCATGTCTATCATTACGTGGGTAAAATCCAGCATTACCGCATTTATCCCCTCCTGCTTTTCACTGTGCGCATACATAAATTTAAGGACTGAGATGAGCGTGGAAAGCAGTGCCGGAATAAAAATAACCCACCCAACAACTCTTTTTAGGATTGCAATGCGTCCAGCTTGTTGATACGTCATGAGTTCCCCTTGATAAAGACGCGTCGTTTTGGCCTAAGTCTACCTGTTGATTCCCATTTTCGCCTGATCTTTAAGGGCGATATACTAAGAACATGGTCATAATGAACGCTTAATTCGTTATTTTTTAATCTCAACAGGAGAGGTTGTGATGTCAACCCCACGTCAAATTCTTGCTGCAATTTTCGATATGGATGGACTACTGATCGATTCCGAACCGCTCTGGGATCGCGCTGAACTGGACGTGATGGCAAGTTTAGGCGTAGATATTACTCGGCGCCATGAACTGCCAGACACGCTTGGGCTACGCATTGATATGGTTGTCGATCTCTGGTTTGCGCAGCAACCGTGGAGCGGCCCCGATCGCCAGGAAGTGACAAACCGTGTCATTGCCCGCGCGATTACGCTTATCGAAGAGACGCGCCCTCTTTTACCGGGTGTGCGCGAGGCCGTGGCGCTGTGTAAAGCGCAGGGGCTATTAGTGGGGCTTGCCTCGGCATCGCCGCTGCATATGCTGGAAAAAGTGCTCACCATGTTCGAACTGCGCGACAGTTTTGACGCGCTGGCTTCTGCGGAAAAATTGCCCTACAGCAAACCGCACCCGCAGGTCTATCTGGATTGTGCGGCCAAACTAGGCGTTGATCCATTAACCTGCGTGGCGCTGGAAGATTCGGTGAATGGTTTAATCGCGGCAAAGGCGGCGCGAATGCGCGCCATTGTGGTGCCAGCAGAAGAAAACCAGCATGATCCGCGCTTTGCGCTGGCGAATGTCAAACTTAACTCACTGACAGAGCTGACGGCGGCGCATCTACTCGGTTAAGATGTTTCCGAAACAAAGTCAACGGGCAATTAGCCGCTGAACCAGACGGCAAGCGGCTTTGACAGAGACAAAGAGTTACAACGTCACCACTTCCGCCTACTGTATAAAAACCCTATACTGTATGAATTGACAGTTTGATGGGTTTTATCATGACGGCGGAAGGACACCTTCTTTTTTCTATAGCCAGCGCGGTTTTCGCCAAGAATGCCGAGTTAACGCCCGTCCTTGCGCACGGCGACTGGTGGCATATTATTCCTTCGGCTATTTTGACCTGTCTGCTGCCGGATATCGACCACCCCAAATCTTTTCTTGGTCAGCGCCTGAAATGGGTATCAAAACCAATCGCCCGCGCATTCGGTCACCGGGGGTTTACCCATAGTCTGCTGGCGGTCTTTGCCCTACTGGCGACCTTTTATCTCAAGGTACCGGATACGTGGATTATCCCGGCGGATGCGCTGCAAGGCATGGTACTTGGCTATTTAAGCCATATCGTCGCGGATATGCTCACCCCCGCAGGCGTTCCCTTACTGTGGCCGTGCCGCTGGCGTTTCCGCCTGCCTATTCTGGCGCCGCGCAAAGGCAATCAGCTGGAGCGATTTTTATGTATGGCGTTGTTTGCCTGGGCGGTGTGGATGCCGCAGTCCATGCCGGAAAACAACGTCATACGCTGGTCTTCGCAGATGATCACTATCCTGCAAATGCAGTTCAATCGTTTTATAAATCACCAGATTGATTAGTAAATCAACGCCAAAGTCATTTTTGGCATAAACCATTCCATTTGAATATAAGAGCCAGCTCACAGTTCTGCTAATCTTGCGCGAACAGAATCGCTAAAACACAGCGCTTCATAATAAAAAAATCAGGAGAACGGGGATGAATTTTCCATTAATTGCGAACATTGCGGTGTTCGTCATTCTGCTGTTTGTACTGGCGCAGGCCCGTCATAAACAGTGGAGTCTGGCTAAAAAAGTGCTTGTCGGCCTTGTGATGGGCGTGGTCTTTGGTCTGGCCCTGCACACCATTTATGGCGCTGACAGTCAGGTGTTAAAAGACTCCATTCAGTGGTTCAATATTGTCGGCAACGGCTATGTGCAATTGCTACAAATGATTGTGATGCCGCTGGTATTCGCCTCTATTTTAAGCGCCGTGGCACGACTGCATAACGCCTCTCAATTGGGGAAAATCAGTTTTCTGACTATCGGCACGCTGCTGTTTACTACCCTTATCGCAGCGCTGGTGGGCGTGCTGGTCACCAATCTGTTCGGACTGACGGCGGAAGGTCTGGTTCAGGGCGGCGCGGAAACCGCGCGTCTGAATGCCATTGAGACGAGCTATGTCGGCAAAGTGGCCGATCTCAGCGTGCCGCAACTGGTGCTGTCTTTTGTACCGAAAAATCCGTTTGCGGATCTGACTGGCGCAAATCCTACGTCTATTATCAGCGTGGTGATTTTCGCCGCATTCCTGGGCGTGGCCGCGCTTAAACTGCTGAAAGATGATGCGCCAAAAGGCGAGCGTGTGCTTGTTGCTATCGATACCCTGCAAAGCTGGGTGATGAAGCTGGTGCGTCTGGTGATGCAACTTACGCCTTACGGCGTACTGGCGCTGATGACGAAAGTGGTTGCCGGCTCTAATCTGCAGGACATCATTAAGCTTGGAAGCTTCGTGGTAGCGTCATATCTTGGTCTGGCGATAATGTTTGTGGTTCACGGCATACTATTGGGCGTGAACGGGATTAGCCCGCTGAAATATTTCCGCAAGGTGTGGCCGGTGCTGACATTTGCCTTTACCAGCCGCTCCAGCGCCGCTTCCATTCCACTCAATGTCGAAGCGCAAACCCGCCGCCTGGGCGTGCCGGAGTCCATCGCCAGCTTTGCTGCCTCTTTTGGCGCGACCATCGGCCAAAACGGTTGTGCCGGTCTTTATCCTGCGATGTTGGCGGTAATGGTTGCGCCGACGGTCGGCATCAACCCCTTAGACCCCGTATGGATAGCCACGCTGGTGGGTATCGTTACTGTAAGTTCGGCGGGTGTTGCCGGCGTTGGCGGCGGCGCGACCTTCGCCGCGCTGATTGTGCTGCCTGCCATGGGCTTACCGGTCACGCTGGTCGCGCTGTTAATCTCCGTCGAACCGTTGATTGATATGGGCCGTACCGCGCTGAACGTGAGTGGCTCAATGACCGCTGGTACGCTGACCAGCCAGTGGCTGAAGCAGACCGATAAAACCATTCTCGATAGCGAAGAAGACGCTGAACTGGCGCATCGATAATACATTATCGGGCGTTCACATCGTCTGAGACACGACGATCAGCAACTCAAAATGTCTGTCACTAAAAACGCCGGTCTCCAGTACCGGCGTTTTGTTTTTTCTTAGTCAGCGATTTCGTTTTCCTGGCGAACCTGATTCGCCCAACGTTGCGCCGATTCTGGCACGCTAAAGGCGGGCGACCGTTGAAATGACTCCCCCGTCAGAACAAAGGCAACATATTTACCGCGCAGTATCCAGACGTCGCGAAACGTATCCATTTTTATCGCATGTTCCGGCGGCGCGGGTTCAACACGCGGAATATAGCTAATAATCTGGCGATTTTGCTGGCGAAGAGGTTTCATCATTAATGCTTCACTAAAAGAGGCTAAGGCTAAAAATCAGAAAAACACTATTTTAGCCGATCTTCGCCCCCGACGTCCTGTTCCGCGCGTGCGATTTCCCTGTTATACCCTGTCTGCTGTTCCGCTCTCCCCCGGCATAATTGCTGAAATGTTCTATAGTTAGAGTGATTTTGACTACTACCACGCCCATTTCAGTGATGAAAGCAGGAGACGAGTTCAATGTCGCATAATGAGAAATCCCCCCATCAGTCCCCCGTGCATGATACCCGTGAATCACAGCCCGGCCTGGACTCCCTGGCACCGTCAGACGGTTCACATCGCCCCACGCCAGAACCGACGCCGCCGGGCGCGCAACCAACGGCCCCCGGCAGCTTAAAAGCGCCCGAGACAGCGAATGATAAGCTCACCGCCCTCGACGCCTTTCGTAAAGGCAGCGAAAATTATGCGCTGACCACCAATCAGGGCGTGCGCATCGCCGACGATCAAAATTCTCTTCGCGCCGGCAGCCGTGGCCCTACGCTGTTGGAAGATTTTATCCTGCGCGAAAAAATTACCCACTTTGACCATGAGCGTATCCCGGAGAGGATCGTTCACGCCCGCGGATCTGCAGCGCACGGCTATTTCCAGCCATATAAAGACCTGAGCGACATCACGAAAGCCGCGTTTCTGTGCGATCCACAGAAAATTACCCCGGTCTTTGTTCGCTTTTCGACAGTACAGGGCGGCGCGGGATCTGCTGATACCGTACGTGATATCCGCGGTTTTGCGACCAAATTTTATACCGAAGAGGGAATTTTCGATCTCGTCGGTAATAACACGCCGATCTTTTTTATCCAGGATGCGCATAAGTTTCCGGATTTTGTGCACGCCGTTAAGCCCGAACCACATTGGGCTATTCCGCAAGGACAGAGCGCGCACGACACCTTCTGGGACTATGTTTCCTTACAGCCTGAGACGTTGCACAACGTCATGTGGGCAATGTCGGATCGCGGTATTCCACGGAGTTATCGGACGATGGAAGGGTTCGGCATTCACACCTTCCGTCTGATCAATGCACAAGGGAAAGCGACCTTTGTCCGTTTCCACTGGAAACCGTTGGCAGGTAAAGCCTCGCTGGTGTGGGATGAGTCACAAAAACTGACCGGTCGCGATCCGGATTTTCACCGCCGGGATCTGTGGGAGGCCATCGAAGCGAGCGATTTCCCGGAATACGAGCTGGGCCTACAACTCATTGCCGAAGAGGATGAATTTAAATTCGATTTTGATCTGCTCGATCCGACCAAACTGATTCCGGAAGAGCTGGTGCCAGTACAACGCGTCGGCAAAATGGTGTTAAACCGTAATCCGGATAACTTTTTCGCTGAAAACGAACAGGCGGCATTTCATCCAGGGCATATTGTTCCCGGCATTGATTTTACCAACGATCCGCTGTTACAGGGGCGTCTGTTCTCTTATACCGACACGCAAATCAGTCGTCTGGGCGGGCCAAACTTCCACGAAATTCCGATTAACCGCCCTACCTGCCCCTACCATAACTTCCAGCGTGACGGTATGCACCGGATGGATATCGACACCAATCCGGCGAACTATGAACCAAACTCCATTAATGACAACTGGCCACGCGAAACGCCGCCAGCGCCAAAACGCGGCGGCTTCGAATCATACCAGGAACGCGTGGATGGCAATAAAATCCGCGAACGCAGCCCCTCTTTCGGTGAATATTACTCGCATCCTCGCCTGTTCTGGCTCAGTCAGACGCCGATAGAACAGCAGCATATTATTGACGCGTTCAGCTTTGAACTGGGTAAAGTCGCCCGCGCGTATATTCGGGAGCGGGTGGTCGATCAGTTAGCGCATATTGATGTTACGCTGGCTGAGGGCGTCGCGCATAATCTCGGTTTTGCACTCACCCATGAGCAAACGCAAATTGCCCCGCCTCCTGATGTCAACGGTCTGAAAAAAGATCCGGCGCTCAGTCTGTATGCGGTGCCGGACGGCGATGTTAAAGGCCGCGTGGTCGCTATCCTGCTGAACGACAAGGTTAACGCCGCCGAACTGTTGACCATTTTGCAGGCTTTAAAAGCCAAAGGCGTCCACGCAAAACTGCTCTATTCACGGATGGGTGAAGTAACGGCTGATGACGGTTCAACATTAACTATTGCGGCAACCTTTGCCGGCGCGCCGTCGCTAACGGTCGATGCGGTAATAGTACCGTGCGGCAATATTGCCGATATCGAGAGTTGCGGCGATGCCCGTTACTACCTTCTGGAAGCCTACAAACATCTGAAGCCCATCGCACTGGCAGGCGACGCCCGACGGTTTAAGGCGCTTTTAAACATTGATAGCCAGGGGGAAGAAGGACTTGTTGAGGCCGATAACGTTGACCACCACTTTATGGACACTCTGCTGACGCTGATGGCGGCACACCGTGTCTGGTCGCGTGCGGGGAAAATTAACGCGATTCCTGCATAAACGGCAAAAAATGCGGCGCATTCTTGCGCCGCAAACTCAGGAGCTAAATATCAAGAAAACTGCCAGGACGATATCCACGTTCCGCAATCGCTGCCTTGAGTGACGCAGACGTCAACACCTCCAGTTCAGTTAAGCGGGGGTAACAATAGGCGCTCTGGCGAATAATGTTGTCCACAAACGCCGGATGACACATCACCTCCAGAGAGGCCTCTCCTCGATGCGCCGAGGCATCCAGAATGCGTAAAAAGCACGCTTCGGTGATCTCCTCGCCGTAAAATTCACTACTAAATCCTTGAGTGCTGCGCAAATCCGACGGCAGATCGTCGGCGTTCAACACCGTCTGGCGGTCAATACGTAACGCAATCCCGCGCTGCGCCGCAAAGCGGGCGACGATGGGGAAAATTTGCGGGAACATATGCACATGATGGTGACTGTCGAGATGCGTTGGCTCGCGGCCAAATACGTCGATGAAACGCTGATACTGACACGCCAGTTCATGCGCAATTTCATCCAGCGGAAGCGTATCCTCCTCCGCCATTTGCCAGATCCATTTCCCCAACAGGCCGTCTCGCGTCAGGCCCGGCATCTCTGACACCGGTTTGCCTAACGTCAAAACAAAATGCATTCCCACCCCAAGCGCAGGCAGCTCGCGGCTAAGCTGCGCCGCATGGTCAATAGCCTCGCCATTGACCAGCGCCGTCGTGGAGGTCACAACGCCGTTGCGATATGCTTCAACAATGCCGTAATTTTGCCCTTTACTCAGGCCAAAATCATCGGCATTCACAATCAACACGCGTTCCATAGCCTACCTCTGTCAGTGGTGCTTACCTTTAAGCGCTTCGATGCAAGCGGCAAAATTAGGCAGCCATTTTTCATGCGCCAGAATGAGCTCACGCGCCAGGACTTCTGCGTCTCGGTCGGAATGCACCAGCGGACTCAGGTTAAGCGCCAGCAGCACATCATTAAAGTTTCCGCTCAGCGCCGCATTGCTGGCCGCGACCTCAAATCCTTTAATAGTGTGGATAAGCCCCAGCACTTTTTCGTCAAAACGGGTGATACGCGGGTGCGGCGTCGCGCCATTGCGTCCCAGAATGCAGGTCATTTCCACCGCCCAGTCCGCCGGGATATTCTCGACATGCCCATGATGTGGAATATTAACGTAATGCTCAGTCTGCTTGTCATTATAAATAGCGTTAATGACTTCACAAGCGGCATCGGAATAATAAGCGCCGCCGCGTTGCTCAAGCTCTTTCGGCTTCACGTTTAGCTCAGGATTTTTGTACAAGTCGAAGAGTTGTTTCTCCACTTTCTGTACGACCTGAGCGCGCGCGCCGCCTTTGTAATATTCGCCCATTTCAATCGCCAACATCTCTTTTTGCTTGAAGTAATACAACAAATAAGAGCACGGCAGCATGTTCAGCGAGCGAATCAATCCTTCACTAAACGGCAGATCAAAGATATTTTTTACGGTTGACGCTTTCAACTGACCGGACGCCACGCCATCCAGTAATTCTGCGAACCGTGAGGTGCCATTCACCAGCACATCTTTAATAAAGACCATATGGTTTAGACCAAACAGGTCAATGGAAAGATCGTCATTCTCATTCAGCGCCAGCACGTCATGAATAAACATTTTCATGCCGACAGGAATATTACATACGCCGATGAATTTTTTAAAGTTGGTATGACGATAAACCGCTTCCGTCACCATCCCCGCCGGGTTAGTAAAGTTAATGACCCACGCATTCGGACATAATTCTTCAACATCCTTAATGATGTCAAAAATAACCGGAATGGTACGCAACCCTTTAAATAAACCGCCAGCGCCGTTGGTTTCTTGCCCCAGATAGCCGTGGCTAAGCGGGATACGCTCGTCCAGCTCACGGGCTTTGAGTTGACCAACGCGTAGCTGGGTAGTGACAAAATTAGCGCCTTTCAGCGCTTCCCGGCGATCCAGCGTTTTATACAATTTTAGCGGAACGCCTGCTTTATCAATCATTCGCTGGCAGAGATCATAAATAATGCCCAGCTTCTCTTTCCCGTCTTCAACGTCAACCAGCCATAATTCGGTGACAGGTAATTCATGGTAGCGCTTAATAAAGCCTTCAAGTAATTCAGGGGTGTAGCTGCTCCCGCCACCAATAGTGACGACTTTTAATTTCTGGCTCATAATATCTCCCTTCAGTGTATGACACTGATATGTATTACGCTATGCCCGCTCGTAAGAAATAGCGTGACGTTCCCCGCGCTATTGGGGCAAGCGTGAAATGTAACTAATCGAGCAATGTAAACCGTTACTCATTAATTTCCGTCAATCGCTTCCGATAACTATTCGGCGTGAATGAGGTCATCTTCTTAAACGTTTTAATAAACAGACTTGGACTGCTATACCCGGCTTCATAAGCAATATCCGTAACCGAATAGTTGGTCATTTCCAACTGTTTCTTGGCAAAATTAATGCGAATCTCATTAATGATTTGCATCGGCGTTTTGCTGTAATAACGTCGGGTGGCGCGCGTCAGATACTCCTGGGATTTTGCCGACAGGCGCACCATATTTTCCAGCGCATGTTCGCCAAACTGCGTTTTATCATGCATTATCTCCACGGTTGCTTTCAGCCATTGTGGAATATCATCATAAACCTGCTCTTCGCGGTAATGACGTAAGCGGTTTATAATATAAAATGTCACCACTTCGATAAATTCGTCGAGCCCATTGCCGCGAAAGTTCAACGACGCAATCACCGTTTCAATATAGGTAAGGAAGGTGCTATTCGCCCTGTATACCTGCGATGCCACAAAACAAAACGGCAGTAACGGAAGATAATGCTGTTCAAAAAAACGTTTACTAATTCCTACGTTCAGAATACGCGTTGCGCCAAACTCATAGAAACTTTGGTGATTCGACCCCACCGGGATAAAAACAAAATCTCCACGTTCCAGCAGCACACGCTTCCCGTTGATCTCCTGGTAATAACGTCCGGTTAATACCAGGGTAAATTCATAGTAGTCGTGCTGATGCAGCCCGGTGACGCTTTCCGTCTTGTTATAGATAAACACATGGAAATTTTTGCCATTGAAGAGCTGCTGCTCATAAACCGTTTTGATTTCCGTTGCGTTAACCTGTAGCTGCATCATCCGCCCCCTGTTATTTCAGTTTCTCATGGAGCTCGATCAACTCGGCGATCAGTTCACGAGCCAGCATTGATGTCATCAAATGATCCTGAGCGTGAACCAGGACCAGACTGACTTTCATTTTGCCTTCGCCCTGATCGCCTTCGATGAGTTTTGTCTGCACAAGATGCGCTTCATTGAGCGCTATGCGCGACTGGTCCATCATCGCTTTCGCCGCCTCAAAATCGCCTTCTTTCGCTTTTCTGAGCGCGCCATATGCCAGGCTGCGCGCCTGACCAGAATTGATGATAAGCCCCATAACGACTTCTTCGAGTTCCTCAGCCGCTGTCTGGTTATCTACAACATTTTCAAGATCAAACATAGTCTTTCCTCTGATTCAGCCCGGCATGGCATCCCATGCCGGCGCGGAGTTTAGAATTTCAGTGCGTTAGCGATATCTTCTTCGCTTTCTTCCTGCTCAATGGCGTTCTGCGCTTTGTTAGCCACCACCACGAAGGGGAGATAAATCAGGGTAGCGACCGCCAGGTTAAATAGCGCAACCAGTAATGCGGCAACGCTGCCGTTGGTGTTAAAGAACGCCCCCAGCCCGGTTGGCATGGTCCACGGCGCAATATTGGTAATCGGCGGAATAATACCCAAATAGTAAGCCACCAGCGTAATCGCCGCCAGAATCGGCTGTACCAGAATGAAGGGGATAAACATCACCGGGTTCATAATAATCGGCAGGCCAAACAGGATGGGTTCGTTAATCTGGAAGATACCTGACGGCAGCGCCAGTTTTGCCACCTGGCGATAGTCCGCGCGACGGGATGCCAGGAAGATAGCGATGATCAGACCCAGCGTTGCGCCGCTACCACCGAGGAAGATATAAGAATCCAGCATCGGTTTCGCCCAGATATGGAACGTTTTACCGGCTTCCAGCGCCGCATCGACGGAGCCATACTGCTGGTAAATAGAGATGTTTTCCAGCGCCCAGGGCGTCATGATGCCGCTGTCCAGCGCGGTCAGCGCCAGCGAACCATGAATACCAAAGAACCACAGCAGCGGTACAAAAATGACATATGCCCACCCTACCACGCTACCCAGCGATGCCAGCGGCGTAGAGATAGTGTCCATAATAATCTGATGGAAGTTAGAACCGTAATTAGACAGCGCCCAGGCAATAATCCCCATAATAGAGAGAATAATAAAGCCGGGAATTAATGCTGAGAATGAACGAGACACCGAAGCCGGTACGCTGTCCGGTAGCTTAATCACCCAGTTGCGCCGGACAATAAATGTAAACATCTCCGCGACCACCAGGCCAATAATAATACCGGAGATAATATTTGCACCACCCAGCCAGTTAGCGCCTACGGCATAGGCCTCGCCGACACTATACGGCGTTACGGTCATAAATGCCGCCACGGAAAGCAATCCGGCGGCCAGCGCATCAACCTTGCGCTCTTCCGCCAGCGCCATGCCGATAAAAAATGGCGCCATGAGCGACATAATGCCCAATGTGCCGTTATAGACGTTCCCGCCGATGCCTTTCAATCCATTAAGTGTTTCAATGGTTGAGGCATCAAGCCGAATGCCCATGGAATAAAAAAACGACCCCTCCCCAAAGCTCAGGAAAACGTTATTAATTAATACAAACATCGCCCCCGCAAGGGTTAATGGCATTAAACGAATAAAGCCGTTCTTGATTGCATTAACGTGTGGCTGCTTTCCTATTTTTACAGCAAAAGGAAGGAGTACCTTTTCAAGTGAAGCAATGACGTTACTCATAGAAAAATACCCTTAAATACCGCAATAAAATATTGCGGTTAGTGTATGAAATAACTCTTTGACGGGAAAAATTAAAAAATAATTAATTCGCGGCGGCTTTTTTAATTGCCGCTACCGCAGCTTTAAGCACGCCTAAGCCATCTACCTTGCCGTACAACATTGAATCAATGACTTCTACCGGTTTACCGGGTAATAAACGCTGAATTTCGGGGAGCATATAAGCAATTTGCGGGCCTAATAACACGACGTCCGCTGCCGGGCCTTTTTCACCGGCCAGGGTTTCAGGGAATGCTTCAATAATCACCGGCACTTCATATTTTTCAGCCTGAGCGCGCATTTTTGATACCAGTAACGACGTTGACATGCCCGCAGAACAAAACAGATAAATGTGTTTCTTTTCCATAAAAACCTTCCTCATGTGCGATTATCTGTCAACCAGATACGCCGCAAGCCTCAACCTGCATCCATACTCTGGGCGACTTGCGTAACCGGATTTACTTTTTTAGGTGGCTGAAATGAGTATACGGGATCGGGCCGCCGGATGGTATTTCCTTGACCCACTAAATTGTCTCTCATTGACCTGGCGTTATGACCCCCCTCACATTTCGGGCAAATAATTCGCGATAATAAATAAGGTTATGGCAGGCACAAAAAAACCGGCTCGCAGGCCGGTTTCCTTGAATGTTCAGGCAATGTACAGTTGTTACTGCTTCGGCGCCTGTGGGTCAGTGTCGTACTCCGCACAGGTCTGATAGCCGGAGTTAATCACGTGCCCGGTATCATCCAGCGCAACAAAGTAGGTTTCCGCTTTACCATCACGTTGACCCAGGATGTAGGTCTGACAAGTACCGCGCGCATGAATCATGCTCACTTCAGATGACGGTTTGCCCGCAATCTGCGCAACCTGCGCCCTGCTCATTCCTTTTTTAACATCTTTAACGACAGGCTCAACAAATTGGTCTTTTGTACGATCATACGCCGTACAGCCTGCCAGCATAGTCATTACCGCCGCTGCGCTTAAAATTCCTGCTACGTTCTTGTTCATTTTCCGTCCTCTTGTTTATCAGCGTGTTATGTAAGCCTGGAATACATCAGAATATTTTTCAAGCCGCGACCCGCCACAAAAAGTCTTTCGGAAAATTCTCTAACGCAGCGACATGTTGTTTTAAACACCGCTTAGCCCGCCAAACCTTGTTGTTTCAGCGGCGAAGGGTTAGCTTTAACAGGGTAAAGATTCATTTTTTTAATGTCGAAGGGGGTTAAATGACTCTGCAGCAAGAGATAATCCAGGCGCTTGGCGCGAAACCGCATATCAACCCTGAAGAAGAAATTCGCCGCAGCGTGGATTTTCTTAAAGCGTACCTGAAAACCTATCCCTTTTTGAAATCGCTGGTGTTAGGCATCAGCGGCGGGCAGGATTCGACGCTGGCCGGGAAACTCAGCCAGATGGCTATCGCCGAATTGCGGGAAGAGACCGGTGATAATGCGCTGCAGTTTATCGCCGTTCGTCTGCCTTATGGCGTACAGGCTGATGAACAGGATTGCCAGGACGCCATTGCTTTTATTCAGCCGGACAGAGTACTCACCGTCAATATTAAAGGCGCCGTCCTCGCCAGCGAACAGGCGCTGCGCGAAGCGGGAATTGAGCTGAGCGATTTTGTTCGCGGCAATGAAAAAGCGCGTGAGCGAATGAAAGCGCAATATAGCATCGCCGGTATGACTCACGGCGTCGTGGTGGGCACCGACCATGCGGCGGAAGCGATAACCGGGTTCTTCACCAAATATGGCGACGGCGGTACCGATATTAACCCGCTTCATCGCCTTAACAAACGCCAGGGCAAACAGCTTCTCGCAGCGCTGGGCTGTCCTGAGCATCTGTATAAAAAAGTCCCCACCGCCGATTTGGAAGACGACCGCCCTTCACTGCCTGATGAAGCCGCGCTGGGCGTAACGTATGACAATATTGACGATTACCTGGAAGGCAAAACGCTGGACCCCGCCATCGCTAAAACTATCGAAGGCTGGTATGTAAAAACTGAACATAAGCGCCGTTTACCGATTACGGTATTCGACGACTTTTGGAAAAGGTAAGCGTACTTCTACTGTTGTGCCGGATATCGCTCGTCTATCCGGCCTCCTCTCTTCCCAGCCTCTTTTTTAATCACCCATCCGCTGTTAAACTGGATGAATAACCAGTTAACGGAGATCACTGTGGTACGGCGTCAATCAGCCCCCCGCCTTGAGTTTGAAGCGGCGGCCATTTACGAATATCCAGAACATTTACGTCCTTTCCTCAGCGAAGCGCCAGCCTTACCGGGCGTCTATATATTTCATAGCGAAAGCGATACGCTGCCGCTTTATATCGGTAAAAGCGTGAATATTCGCAGCCGGGTGCTTTCACATCTGCGAACGCCTGACGAGGCCACTATGCTGCGACAGGCGCGGCGGATAAGCTGGATCTGCACCGCTGGGGAAATGGGCGCGTTGCTGCTGGAGGCACGGCTGATCAAAGAACAACAGCCGCTGTTTAACAAGCGGTTACGTCGTAATCGCCAGCTTTGCTCGCTACAGTTGAGCGAACAAAAGATTGAGGTCGTTTCCGCCCGCAGCGTCGATTTTTCCCATGAGCCAAACCTGTTTGGCCTCTTCGCCAACCGTCGGGCGGCGCTGCAAAGCTTACAGAACCTCGCCGATGAACAAAAATTGTGTTATGGCCTGCTGGGGCTTGAACCGGTAAGCCGTGGGCGCGCCTGTTTTCGTTTCGCTCTGAAGCGCTGCGCTGGCGCGTGCTGTGGGCAAGAAACCCCGCAGGCGCATTTTCTTCGTCTGCAGGCCTCGCTGGAACGGTTACGTGTGGTTTGCTGGCCCTGGAAAGGCGCTATCGCGTTAAAAGAGAGCCGCCCACAAATGACCCAGTTCCACATTATCAACAACTGGTTATGGCTGGGGGCGGTCCCCTCGCTGGATGAGGCCGCCACGCTGGTGCGCACCCCTGCGGGCTTTGATCAGGACGGCTATAAAATTCTCTGTAAGCCACTAATGTCAGGTCAATATGAGATCATTGAACTGCACACCGACTGTCGTCGGTCATAAAGAAAACCGCCGATCCTGTCCACCTCAACGATTGTGTTGTCGACAAGACCGGCGGTCTTAAATTATGCGGAAAGTTATTCTGCCGCAGCAGGCATTTTACCTTCTTGCGCCGGGCGTTCTGTCAGACGCTTCTCAAAATTAGCGTTATATTGCTTTTTCTGCTCCGGCGTCAGAACGTTATAAATTTTATTCTGGGTTTCCATATGCGCCAGCATATTGGCCTTGCGCTGCGCTTCCATTTTCGTAATTTGCGCTTCGGCTTTGGCTTTATCGAAGGTATCGCTGGCAATAATATCATGCATGGCGCGACGCTCTTCCAGCGGCGGACGTTTCATTTGCTCGCGCTGCGCTTTCATAATGTCGCGAATTTGTTGCTTCTGTGCGTCTGTCAGGTTCAGGTTTTTAAACATCATATCGTGATGTGGGCCAAATTTACCTTTATGCTGCATCATTGGCTTCGCATCCGCTGGCGCGGCGGTGGTAGTCTCAGCGGCATGAGCCAGATTCGCAGCACCCATCGCCAGGGTAGAGGCAACAAATAGAGCAGTCAGTTTACGCATATTTCCATCCTTCCTTTCAGTTATTTTTACGGCATATTTAAAACAGCGCCGTGTTGTCGTGATTAACTTTAACCGTCTTAGCGTCAATTAGTCAGAACAACGGTAAAACAATGAAAGTATAAAAAACACTTTTTCGCCAATTGTGAAGAAAAAAAGAATAAATTGCGCAGAGTTGAAAGAGAAATATACAACAGCATGATATAGCAGAAATTATGCAGAACTATAACGCAGCAACGCTTATTAATAAAGCAATTCTCCAGGAATAATCCGTAATAGCATGAAACTGTGTCCCAAATCATCCCTGTAATCCTAACGTGAGCTTACAGGGACATTTATCAGGGCAGTCTTTCCAGCATTAATCCAGCCCGCAATCCGCAGGCGACAGAGGGATTAGGAAAGAGAACATATTCAACGTCATGCGTCACCGTCACGCGCTTATCCCCCTCCTCGGCCAGCAACGTTCCCTTCGCAAAGGCAGTAAAATTCAGCGTTTGCGCATCCATATAAAGCGCGAACTTGTCGCTGTGACGCGTGATTTGCGACACCACCCGATAGCGTAGCGGCGGCGAAAACGAGGTTGACGTTTCGACACCGCTCAGCAACGCCGACAACGCCTGCGAGGTTACGCTGAACTGCGTCAGATCGTTTTGCCCAAACGGCAACGCCTTTCCCAACTCCAGCGTACAGGAAAGCGCGCCGAAATGTTCAGAGCTAAAGTGCGTAAACGTACCGCCGGGCGCCTTATGAAATACCAACGCCTCCAGTCCTGCCGCGCCCAGCCACGCCAGAAAATCTGTCTCCCACGGGCGGTCGCGCTGCGGCAAAACGCCAAAACGCAAATGATGCGAGCCACGAATGGCGGTATGCAGATCCAGATGCCAGCGTACCCGCGCCTGGCCAGATGAAAAGAAGGTCTCCAGACTTAGCTCCAGCTCACGCGCCCGCCGCGTTTCATCGCTTTCGGCAAAGGACTGCCAACGCCCGCCAAACATACGGTTCATATCGCTGTGACAATAGCGTATTCCCGCCGTCAGCGCCTGCGGATTGCCGAGTACCACCAGCACTCGCCACGTTAACGTCAAGCTGCCTGAGAACAGCGCCGACAGCAGCCTATCCAGCATCTCTACCGGCGCGGTTTCATTGCCGTGTATCCCCGCAGAAAGAATTAACGCGCGGTCGACCGGCGCATCGGGCGTGAGTTCAAGCAGACCATGGCCTAACCAGCGCCAGCGAAAACCCGCGCCCTTCCCCTGCGTCACCCGTGGTGTCGTGCCGCTTAGCGTCAACGCCAGAAAGTTATCCATCAGCCGCCCCCGTTTGCTGGAAAGGATAAACCGACCCCAAATCCAGCAGACGCGTTAACACATCCAGCGCCTCCCGGCCTTCTCGCAATAATAACGGATCGGCCAGATCGGCAGCGGTCAGGCGATCGCGATAATAACGATCCGCCCACGCGTTAAGGGCCGTAAACAGAGCGTCATTCATCATTACCGCTGGATTCACCGCCCGTCGTTCTTCTTCTGTTAACACCACGCGTAATCGCAGACAGGCCGGGCCGCCGCCGTTGGCCATACTTTCTCGCAAATCAAACACCTGCATCGCGCTGATGGGATTATCCTCCGCCACCAGCTTATTCAGATAGCGCCAGACGCCGACATGGTCCTGACATTCCCGCGGCAACACTAACAGCATTGAGCCGTCGTTACGGCTTAGCAACTGACTATTAAACAGGTAGGTCGCCACAGCATCTGATACAGAAACCTCGCCGGCGGGCACCTCTATCGCCATAAAACCGTCAACGCGCGTACGCAACTGATTAATGAGCACTTTCTGCCGGGCAAACGCCGCTTCGTGACAAAACAATACCTGTCGATTCGAAACGGCGATCACATCATTATGGAATACGCCTTGATCGATGACCTCCGGGTTTTGCTGAGCGAAGATAACCTGTTGCGGATTCACCTGATTAAGACGCGCCACGGCCTCACTGGCTTCGCGGCTCTGGCGCGCCGGATAACGAGCGGGTCGTATTTCATTCTCCTCTTCGCGCCCATAGACAAAAAGCTGCACGCCTGCCGAACCATACTCGCCGCCAAGACGGTTATGATTCGCCGCGCCTTCATCTCCCAATAATGCGACCTGCGGTAACGCGCTATGCACTGAAAACTGACTTTCATCGCGAAATATGGCGCGTAGCAGCGCTTCGGTAACAGGCGCCTCAAGAGCGCGATGAAATTTATTGTTTAAATTCGCCACCGTCAGGTGAACTTTTCCGTCCAGCGCGTCTGCCGATGGGCAAACCGTCGCCGCATTCGCAACCCACATTGGCGACGCGGAACTCACGCTGGAAAGCCAGCGTGGCGCCTGACGCGCAACCTTATCCAGAATCTGCTCATCGCTACCCGTGAAGCCGAGCTGACGCAACGCCGGAATAAAAGGCCGCTCATGCGGCGGGATCACCGCCTGGGGAAAGCCGGCATCCGCCAAAGCCTTCATCTTTAGCAGCCCCTGCTTTACCGCCAGACGAGGATTCGACACCTGAAAACGGTGGCGGGTCGATGCCTCATTGCCGAAGGATAGCCCGGCATAATGGTGCGTAAGCCCCACCAGCCCGTCAAAATTAACTTCATGCGCCGTCATACCGCCTCCCTGCGAGAAAAGTCGAGGCCAGGGCTTAATGTCGCAGGCAACGTCAGTTCGGAAGATTCCAGACTGGCCATCGGCCAGGCGCAATAATCGGCGGCATACCAGGCGCTGGGCCGATGGTTGCCAGACGCGCCGACACCACCAAACGGCGCAGTACTCGCTGCCCCGGTGAGCGGTTTATTCCAGTTAACGATCCCTGCCCGTGCCTCCAGCAAGAGCTGTTCGAACTGCGCGCGATCCGTCGACACCAGCCCACACGACAGACCAAAACGGGTATTATTCGC
This sequence comes from Salmonella sp. 2020_1459, assembly GCF_043847915.1. Lineage (NCBI taxonomy): Bacteria > Pseudomonadati > Pseudomonadota > Gammaproteobacteria > Enterobacterales > Enterobacteriaceae > Salmonella > Salmonella sp. 2020_1459. The sequence continues at coordinate 625,687 of NZ_JBCMFA010000001.1, forward strand.
CAGACGAATCGCCTCATCGAAATGCGCATAACGCCAGACGTTCAGCAGCGGACCAAACACCTCTTCATCCGGCACATCCGCGACGCCGGTCAGCTCAATGATGCCAGGCGTCAGCAGAGAGGTTCCCTCTTTGACCTTCCGCGGCGCCAGTAGCGTGCGACCGCCTAATGCCTCTCGTTGACGCCAGGCCTCCATCACATGCTGTGCCGCCTGCGCTGAAATCAGTCCGCCGATAAACGGCTGCGGATCGTCGTCCCATCTGCCGGGCTGCAGACGTCCGGCGATGTCAACCAGCCGCGCCAGAAATGCATCTCCCTGCGCACCCTGTTTTACCAGAAGGCGTCGCGCGCAGGTACAGCGCTGTCCGGCGGTAATAAACGCCGATTGCAGCGTCAGATGTACCGCCGCATCTATATTTGCCGCATCCTCAATAATGAGCGGGTTGTTTCCGCCCATTTCAAGGGCCAGGATTTTTTCCGGCTGGCCGGATAGCTGGCGATGAAGCTGATATCCGGTACTGGCGCTGCCGGTAAACAGCAGTCCGTCGAGATCGTCGAGCGAACTCAGCGCTTGTCCGGTCTCCCGGCCGCCCTGCACCAGATTAAGAACGCCTGCCGGTAGCCCCGCCCGTTCCCAGAGTTTTATTACCGTTTCCCCGGTCCATGGCGTTAGCTCGCTAGGTTTGAAGATCAGCGTATTGCCTGCCAGCAACGCGGGCACAATATGGCCATTCGGTAAATGGCCGGGAAAGTTATAAGGGCCGAATACCGCCAGCACACCGTGAGGACGATGGCGCAACGTCGCGGCGCCATCGACAAGTTCGCTTTTTTGTTCGCCTGTTCTGGCATGGTAAGCCTTAATCGAGATGGCAATCTTATTGATCATCGCCGTCACTTCCGTTGCCGCCTCCCAGCGCGGTTTACCGGTTTCACGTGCGATGACCTCCGTGAGCTCGGCTTTATGCGCCTCCAGCAGGGCGGCAAATTTCTCTACGATAGCCTGTCGTGCGGCAAAAGGCTCTCTGGCCCAACGAGGAAACGCCGCGCGCGCCGCCTGACAGGCCTCGGCGACCTGTGCCGCATTAGCGTCATTCCCCTGCCAAATTATCTCCGCGCTCACCGGGTTCGTTTTGCGGCGGCGTTCGCCCTGACCGGTTATCCAGTCGCCGTTTATCCATAGCGTCATACGGTTTTCTCCTCAGCGCAAAGGCGTACCAGCCGAACGTGGTCGCCCGCGCGACATTTCAGCGCATCCAACTGCGCGGCGGTAAGTACAAGTCGTGAAGTCTGCGGATCGGCACGCACCAGCGCGGCCCGAAAGTGGTGATAGTTTTCATTGGCGACCAGACATGCCGGATAGTCGCCAGGCGCGGGTTGCCCTTCCGCGACTTCCACCAGTCGGCTTTTACGAATGGCCCGCACGCGGTCAATATCACACTCCAGCGTCGGCCCGCCGTCGAAGATGTCGATATAGTGGCGATAGCGAAAGCCTTCCTTTTCCAGCACCGCGCGGGCTGGCGCCGTTTGCGGGTGGACTTCGCCAATCACGGCCTGTGCCTCTTCAGATAAGAAGTGGGTATAAATAGGATGTTTGGGCATCAGCTCGGCGATAAACGCTTTTTGCCCGGTACCGCATAAAAAATCCGCCCGGCTGAAATCCATAGAAAAAAAGCGTTTGCCGAGACTTTGCCAGAAGGGAGAATAACCGTGCTCGTCAATGACGCCGCGCATTTCCGCCACCACTTTCTCATTGAATTTATCGCGAAACGCGGCCATAAACATAAAGCGCGATTTTGACAACAGGTAGCCGTTACCCTCTTTACGCCATTCGGGATCGAGAAACAGCGTGCAAAGCTCACTGCTGCCAGTGTGATCATTACTCAGGAATAATGTTGGCAACGCGTTATATACATTCAGCTCTTTGGAGGCATGAACCAGCGTACCGACACGATAGTTATACCAGGGGTCGTTAAGACCGACCGCGACCTCAATGGCGCAGATCCCGCCGACCTCACCCGTTTCACTGTCCTCGAGAACGAATACATACCCTTGCTCGCCTTTTGGCAGCTCGCCGGACCAGGTTTTTTGCGCACGTTCAATGCGGGCCGCCAGCGTCGCTTCATTTGCCGGTAGCGAGGTTAAGCCGCCGCCCGTTTTGCCTGCAAGCTGCATCAGCGCGGCGATATCCGCATGTTCGACAGGACGAATCACCCGCATGATGCGCCTCCCGTCTGAAGGCGTTCGCACGCCATGGCAAAACGATCAAGCCCGGTGGCTATCTCCTCGTCGCTCACATTTAACGCTGGCGCAAAACGCACCACGTCGCCACCGGCAATGAGCACCATCACGCCTGCTTTTGCCGCTTCCTGGGCGATGAGTTTGGCTTTTCCGGCAAACTCCGTCTGTAGCACACAGCCAAGCAGTAGCCCCAGACCGCGAATTTCACTGAACATGCCAAAACGTACATTAATGGTATTTAGGCGCTCAATAAACGCATCGTGGCGCTGTCTGACGCCGTTTTGCATCTCCGGCGTATTGATGATATCCAGTACTTTTCCGGCAACTGCCGTCGCCAGCGGATTACCGCCGTAGGTGGTGCCATGCGTGCCTGGCGTCATAACGCTGGCATAGTCTTGCGTGGTCAGCATCGCGCCGATCGGGAAGCCCCCACCCAACGCTTTAGCGGTCGTCAGGATATCGGGCGTAACGCCATAATGCATATATGCATACAGTTCGCCGGTACGTCCGACGCCCGTCTGCACCTCATCAAAAATCAGTAACGCCTGATGCCGGTCGCACAATTCACGCAGCCCCTGCAAAAAAGCTTTCGTGGCGGGGATCACGCCGCCCTCGCCCTGCACCGGTTCTACGATCACGGCGCAGGTATTGTCATCAATTAGCGCGCTGGCGGAGTTCAGATCGTTATAGGCTGCATGACGAATATCCGGCGGCAGCGGCGCAAAGTCCTGTGAATAGGTGGGTTGACCGCCAGCGCTGACGGTAAAGAGCGTGCGACCATGGAACGCGTTTTTAAAGGCCACAATGCCGCTTTTATGATTGCCGACACGATCGTGGGCATATTTGCGCGCCAGTTTTAATGCTGCTTCATTTGCTTCAGCGCCTGAATTACAAAAGAAAACGCGTTCGGCGAAGGTCGCGTCGATCAGTTTTTTCGCCAGTCGCAGCGCCGGTTCATTGGTGTAACCGTTCCCGGTATGCCAGAAGCGATTCGCCTGTTCATTTAACGCCTCGCGCAGCGCCGGATGCGCATGTCCCAAAGCGTTGACCGCGATCCCGCCAGCAAAATCAATGTACTCTTTCCCCTGCTGATCCCACAGGCGTGAGCCTTCTCCGCGTACAGGAATAAAAGGCGCGGGAACATATACCGGCACCATCCATTCATCAAAGTTTTCGCGCGTAACTGACAGAGACATAGCGACCTCTTTTGGTAAAAATAAAGTTATTTATATGTTAATTAATATGAGTGTTTGCGCTGTAAATGTAGATTGCAGCATTCGTGCCAGCCAGCGTTAACATTGCATAAACAGAAGTGATAAACGGTAAATCAATGGGTTACAGCGTAACGATATTCACTTTTACTGCATGAAAAGTGAATATTCCCGCATAATCGGTGGCTAAAAAGAGGAAAAAGCGAAATATTATTCAGTTGCCAAATATAATTCTGGAATTGTGATCTTATACGAAATTTACTGGAAATTACCGCCCCGTTCTGGCGCATCTGCACGCAAACTGTGCCATTTTCGCGCTATAGAAAACACCATACGCTTCCATTGGCCGAATCTGACGATGAGTGGCAGTCACCCGGTAAAATTTCTGTTACCATCCCAACACGATTTACCTTGCAAAGTGGCAGTGACTATGAAATTTGTCTCTTTTAATATCAACGGCCTGCGCGCCCGTCCCCATCAGCTTGAAGCGATTGTCGAAAAACACCAGCCCGATGTGATCGGTCTACAGGAGACAAAAGTCCACGACGAAATGTTCCCGCTCGAAGAGGTCGCGAAGCTGGGCTATAACGTTTTCTATCATGGACAAAAAGGCCATTACGGCGTCGCGCTGCTAACAAAAGCCACGCCCATTTCCGTCAGACGTGGTTTCCCGGATGATGGCGAAGAGGCGCAACGCCGCATTATCATGGCGGAAATCCCCTCGCCGCTGGGTAATATTACCGTCATTAACGGCTATTTCCCGCAGGGGGAAAGCCGGGATCATCCGTTGAAGTTCCCCGCGAAAGCGCAGTTTTACCAGAACTTGCAAAACTATCTTGAAACGGAACTCAAGTGCGATAATCCGGTATTAATTATGGGCGACATGAATATCAGCCCGACCGATCTGGATATTGGCATCGGCGAAGAGAACCGCAAACGCTGGCTGCGTACCGGTAAATGCTCCTTCCTGCCGGAGGAGCGTGAATGGATGTCGCGGTTACTGAAGTGGGGATTAGTGGACACGTTCCGTCAGGCGAATCCGCAAACGATGGATAAATTTTCGTGGTTTGATTACCGCTCAAAAGGTTTCGTGGATAATCGCGGACTGCGTATCGACCTCTTGCTGGCAAGCGCTCCGCTGGCGGAACGTTGCGCAGAAACCGGTATAGACTACGACATTCGCAGTATGGAAAAACCCTCCGACCATGCGCCGGTCTGGGCGACGTTTCGTGTTTGATTCCGCTTTCTGATTAACCGTAAGGCCGGGATAGCGCGACGCTTCCCGGCAGGAATAACGACCTTAACGACAATGATAAAAAAACTCGATGTTGTTGCCGCCATCATTGAACGCGACGGCAAAATTCTGCTGGCCCAGCGCCCAGCTCATGCGGATCAAGCCGGTTTATGGGAGTTTGCCGGCGGTAAAGTCGAACCCGGCGAAACCCAGCCGCAGGCGCTTATCCGCGAGCTACGCGAAGAGTTAGGGATTGACGCCACGCCCGGCGTCTATATCGCCAGTCATCAACGCGACGTGTCTGGCCGACGAATTCATTTGCACGCCTGGCATGTGCCTGCGTTTAACGGTCTGATACGTGCGCTGGAACATCAGGCCTTAGCCTGGTGTACGCCGGAAGAGGCGCTGGAATACCCCCTCGCCCCGGCGGATATTCCGCTATTGCAGGCGTTTATGGCTTTACGCGACGCCAGACTAACGGATTCGTGCTGATGGTTTTTTCGTCACGCTGGCACTGGAGCAAGACGCCTTCCACTTTTATTACCGCGCCTTCGGAGTAATTCTGATCCTGGTAAACGCAGCACTGAATGCAGGGCTGGGATGACTGACCGCGCGTGCTGAAAACTTCCGGCGGGACATTCACCTGAATATCAGGACGACTGTTTTGGTTTGCCAGCCCGACCATTGGCATTATCGCCATCACGGCGACCACGAGGCTTCGGCGCATAGGATTTCCTTATTTTTCCAGGTATATTCTCAGTATAACGGTAAGCCGCCGTGAAAACTTTAATCCTCTTTTGTCATCGCTTTTAGTTATGACCCTCGCCCCGTTATGAATTTACTTAGCAGCGTCATTTTTTTCTTGCTTACCGTCACATTGCTGATGGTATAGTCGAAAACTGCAAATACATATTCTGATAAAACGCAAATACAACCACATTAATATATAAGAGGTTTTTATATCTATGGATCAGACATGTTCTCTGGAATCGTTCCTCAACCATGTACAAAAGCGCGACCCGCATCAAACCGAGTTCGCGCAAGCCGTCCGTGAAGTCATGACCACCCTGTGGCCGTTTCTTGAACAAAACCCCCGTTACCGCCACATGTCTTTACTGGAACGTTTGGTTGAACCAGAGCGCGTAATCCAGTTTCGCGTAGTGTGGCTGGACGACAAAAACCAGGTGCAGGTAAATCGCGCCTGGCGCGTGCAGTTCAACTCTGCTATCGGCCCCTATAAAGGCGGTATGCGCTTCCATCCTTCGGTAAACCTTTCCATCCTTAAGTTCCTCGGCTTTGAGCAAACCTTTAAAAATGCCCTCACCACGTTGCCGATGGGCGGCGGTAAAGGCGGCAGCGATTTCGATCCGAAAGGGAAAAGCGAAGGCGAAGTGATGCGTTTCTGCCAGGCGCTGATGACTGAACTGTATCGCCATTTAGGGCCGGATACCGACGTGCCTGCCGGGGATATCGGCGTGGGCGGGCGCGAAGTGGGCTTTATGGCGGGAATGATGCGCAAGCTTTCCAATAACAGCGCCTGCGTCTTCACCGGCAAAGGGCTTTCCTTCGGCGGCAGCCTGATTCGCCCGGAAGCGACGGGCTATGGCCTGGTCTACTTCACCGAAGCGATGCTTAAACGTCATGGTCTCGGTTTCGAAGGGATGCGCGTCGCCGTGTCCGGCTCCGGCAACGTAGCGCAATACGCCATTGAGAAAGCGATGGCCTTTGGCGCGCGCGTGGTTACCGCGTCGGATTCGAGCGGGACGGTGGTCGATGAAAGTGGCTTCACGCCAGAGAAGCTGGCGCGTCTGTGTGAAATTAAAGCCAGCCGTGACGGTCGCGTCGCTGACTACGCCCGTGAGTTTGGCTTAACCTATCTGGAAGGCCAGCAGCCCTGGAGCGTACCGGTGGATATCGCCCTGCCATGCGCGACGCAGAACGAACTGGACGTTGACGCCGCGCGCGTACTGATTGCCAATGGCGTAAAAGCCGTGGCGGAAGGGGCAAATATGCCAACCACGATTGAAGCGACCGCTCTCTTCCTTGAAGCGGGCGTACTGTTTGCGCCGGGTAAAGCCGCCAACGCGGGCGGCGTGGCGACATCGGGGCTGGAAATGGCGCAGAACGCCGCGCGGTTGAGCTGGAAAGCCGAGAAAGTGGACGCCCGTCTGCATCACATTATGCTGGATATCCACCACGCCTGTGTCGAGTACGGCGGCGATAATAAGCATACCAACTACGTTCAGGGCGCCAACATCGCCGGTTTCGTGAAAGTCGCCGACGCCATGCTGGCGCAGGGCGTCATTTAATCCCGTCGTCAGGCCAGATAGCTTTACGCTTATTCGGTCTGACGGCCTGTCTCCTCAGCAGGCGGGCTTTTTTTGCCCGCTCGCTTACGCGGCGCACTCTTTTTCTTGTCTCCACCGCCTGGCGCGACTATCCCTCTGAAACGCTTCACCGGCGTGCGCTTAGCCTGATCGATCAGCTGATATAACGTGCCGACCAGCGGTTGCATAAAATCCTGGTAACGGCACTGCTTTTCGCTGATTTGCGTCAAAACAGATTCCCAGTGCGCGGTCATATCTGGACGGGCCGCCATTTCCGGCAGCGAATGTATTAACGCTTTGCCAGCATCGGTAGAATGAATGTAGCGCCCTTTTTTGGTCAGAAAGCTACGTTTGAACAGCAGTTCGATAATCCCGGCGCGCGTGGCTTCCGTCCCCAGCCCATCGGTCGCGCGCAGGATCTTTTTCAGATCTTTATCCTGCACGAAGCGGGCAATTCCGGTCATCGCGGAAAGCAATGTCGCATCAGTGAAATGACGCGGCGGCTGGGTTTGGCGCTCGACCACTTCCCCCTTTTCACACAGCAACTCATCACCTTTGGCGACAACCGGCAGCGGCGTACCGTCGTTTTCCTCGTCGCGCTCTTTACTGCCCAGTAACGTCCGCCAACCGGCCTCCGCCAGAAAACGCGCTTTGGCGACAAATTTCCCTTTGGCGATTTCCAGTTCAATAACGCATTTACGAAACACCGCGTCCGGGCAGAACTGCATCAGATACTGACGCGCAATCAGGGTGTACACTTTCGCTTCGTTTTCCGTCAGATGGACAGAAGAACTGCGCGCCGTCGGGATAATCGCGTGGTGCGCATCCACTTTTTTATCATCCCAGCAGCGATTGCGCGTATCAGGATTAACCACAGACTGCGGCAGTAAATCCGGGGCGTGGACGCTAATCGCGTTCATGACCGCCTGCCGTCCGGCAAAGTGTTCTTCCGGCAGATAACGGCAGTCGGAACGCGGATAGGTAATCAGTTTGTGGGTTTCATATAGCTTCTGACAAATATCAAGCACGTTTTGCGCGCTCAGGCCAAAGCGTTTGGCGGCTTCAATCTGTAGCGTCGAGAGCGAAAACGGCAGCGGCGCGGATTCTGATTCCCGTTTATCATTATAACTGGTTACCAGCGCGGGCTGACCGTTGATTCGGTTCACTACATGCTCCGCCAGCGGACGATGAAGCAAGCGCCCCTCTTCATCCTGATAAGGTTCGCACGCCTCGCTCGGCTGCCAGATAGCGGTAAAACGCTCGTCGGCAGGCGTAACGATGTGCGCCTTCACTTCAAAGAAGTCTTTGGCGACGAAGTTCTCAATCTCTTCGTCTCGCCGCACCACCAGCCCCAGTACCGGCGTCTGCACGCGTCCCACGGATAACACGCCCTGATAGCCGGCATTACGGCCCAGGATCGTGTAAGCACGGGTCATATTAATGCCATACAGCCAGTCCGCTCGCGCTCGCGCCAGCGCGGAGACGCACAGCGGCACGAAGTCGCTGTTCGCCCGCAGCCTGTCGATAGCACGCTCGACCGCCTGCGGGTTAAGGTCGTTTATCAGACAACGCCGCACCTGCTGGCGCTTTTCGGCAGGAAGCTGGAGATAATCCAGCACTTCATCAACCAGAAGCTGCCCTTCGCGATCCGGGTCGCCGGCGTGAATAATTTCACCGGCTTGATGCAAAAAGCGCTTAATCACATTGAGCTGTTTGGTGACAGAAGGACGAGGCTGAAGCTGCCATTTTTCCGGCACGATAGGCAGGTCAGCCAGATTCCAGCGCGCATAACGGCTGTCATACGCATCCGGCTGCGCCTGTTCCAGCAAATGACCAATACACCAGGTGACGACCTGCCCGTTTCCGCACTCAATAAAACCATCGCCTTTACGGTGCGGTTTTGGCAGCACATCCGCAATGGCGCGCCCCAGACTCGGTTTTTCGGCAATAAACAACCGCATCAGGTTAACGAATCTCAACCATAGCGCGACCGCCGCGGGCCTCGACCAGTTCGCCAATCGCGGTCAGATCGATACCAAATTCCGCCGCGGTGGCTTTAACATCGTCTTCGGCGTCCGGCGTTACCGCCAACAACAGACCGCCTGACGTTTGCGGATCGCACAGCAGGCTACGAACTTCACGCGACATGTCGCCCATCAGATGACCATAGCTGGCGAAGTTGCGCTCTGTGCCGCCCGGTACGGCGCCCAGAGCAATATACTCTTCCACGCCCGGCAGTTTAGGGATGTCCTGATAGCAAAGCAGCGCCTGCACGCCTGCGCCCTGGCACATCTCGCTCAGGTGCCCCAGCAGGCCAAAACCGGTAACGTCAGTCATAGCTTTTACGCCGTCGATATTGGCAAACGCCGCGCCAGCAATGTTCATCCGACACATGACTTCCGTCGCCAGCCCCTGATGTTCAGGCTTAAGCAGCGATTTTTTCTCGGCGGTGGTCAACACGCCAATCCCCAACGGTTTGGTCAGAAAGAGTTTGCATCCCGCCTGCGCGGTACTGTTTTTCTTCACCCGTTCGGTCGGCACTACGCCTGTGACCGCGAGACCAAAGATCGGCTCCGGGGCGTCAATAGAGTGTCCGCCCGCCAGCGCGATACCGGCCTGACGGCAGGCAAAACGCCCCCCCTCGGTCACTTCACGCGCAATATCGGGCGACAGGGTATTAATCGGCCAGCCAAGGATCGCGATCGCCATAATCGGTTTGCCGCCCATCGCAAAAATATCGCTGATGGCGTTTGTTGCCGCAATGCGGCCAAAATCAAACGGGTTGTCGACTATCGGCATAAAGAAGTCGGTGGTGCTGATAATACTGGTGCCATTACCCAGATCGTAAACCGCCGCATCATCGCGGGTTTCATTACCCACCAGCAGGTTCGGGTCGACGAACTTCGCCTGCTCGCTATGCAGGATAGTCTCCAGCACTTTAGGGGAAATTTTACAACCGCAACCAGCGCCGTGGCTGTATTGCGTTAAACGAATGGCTTGCTCGCTCATGGACATCTCCTGTCATTGCATTCGCGCTATGGTAGCGCTCATTCCCTGATGTGGTAAGTATCACTGTCTGAATTACCGCGCCTTTGCTCAGAATCCAGACAGTTTTATCCCTCAGCGTCAGAAATAACGCACAAACGGCGTGGGGTCGGGGGTACTGATCGTCGTTGACGCTTTGAGCTGCGGCGTGCCGAGATAGAGAAAACCAACAATTTTATCCTGCGGGCGGCACTCAAAGGCTTCCCGCACGATAGCGCTCTCCGTTAATGCGCCGCTACGCCAGATACCATTAAACCCTTGCGCAATCGCCGCCATTTGCATCGCCATCACCGCGCATCCGGCAGACATCTCCTGCTCCCACACTGGAACCTTATGGTTTTCTTCGCATTTCGCCACCACGGTAATGATCAGCGGTGCGCGAAACGGCGCATTACGCGCTTTTTCGATCGCTTTCTCATCGCCCCCGGCAGCGACAGCGCCTTGTTCAAGCACGGCGCTGAAGCGGTCGCGCCCCTCTCCTTCAATCACAAAAAAACGCCACGGCTGTAGAGATTTATGATCGGGAACACGCATTCCCGCCCGCAGAATGTTCTGTAATTGCTCTCCGACAGGCGCCGGTTCTGCGAGACGAGAGGCGCTACGACGGTTGACCAGCAGTTCTAGTGCATCCATTTGATTAACTCCAGCAATGATATTTATTCACAAAATTAACACGGGAGCGGATTTTGTTACAGCGCAGGCAGTGATTCCTGCTGACAACTGCCTGATGGGTCATTACGATAGCCACATCTTAATGCTTTATCCTCACCAAGGTACAAGCGTTGTTACTCAGATAGGGAGAATACATGCGAACCCTGTGGCGATTTATTGCCGGATTTTTTAAATGGACGTGGCGAGTGTTGAACCTCGTCCGTGAAATGGTACTCAACCTGTTCTTTATTTTTTTGGTTCTGGTGGGCGTTGGGATCTGGATGCAGATCGGTAACGGCAGCAACAGTGAGCAAACGGCGCGCGGCGCTTTGCTGCTGGATATTTCCGGCGTCATTGTGGATAAACCCTCCACCAATCACCGTCTGGGCGCGCTGGGACGCCAGTTATTTGGCGCCAGCTCCGACCGTCTGCAGGAAAACTCCCTGTTTGACATCGTCAACGCTATTCGTCAGGCGAAAGATGACCGTAACATCACGGGTATCGTTCTGGATCTGAAAAACTTCACCGGTGCCGATCAGCCGTCAATGCGCTATATCGGTAAAGCGCTGCGCGAATTCCGCGACAGCGGCAAACCGGTTTTCGCCGTGGGTGAAAACTACAGCCAGGGTCAGTATTACCTCGCCAGTTTCGCCAATAAAATTTGGCTTTCCCCACAGGGTCAGGTAGATCTTCACGGCTTCGCTACGAATGGCCTGTACTACAAAACGCTGCTGGATAAACTGAAAGTCTCTACCCACGTTTTCCGGGTCGGCACCTATAAATCCGCCGTCGAGCCGTTTATCCGCGACGATATGTCGCCCGCCGCCCGCGAGGCCGACAGCCGCTGGATAGGCGAACTGTGGCAGAACTACCTGCATACCGTTTCCGCCAATCGCCAGATTTCGCCGCAACAACTCTTCCCCGGCGCGCAGGCTATTATCGACGGGTTAACCAGCGTGGGCGGCGACACCGCCAAATATGCGCTCGACCATAAACTGGTGGACGCCCTCGCCTCCAGCGCAGATGTTGAAAAAGCGCTGACGAAGCAGTTTGGCTGGAGTAAAACCGAAAATAACTATCGCGCGATCAGCTATTACGATTATTCGCTGAAAACGCCTGCGGATACCGGCGGTACTATTGCGGTTATTTTCGCCAATGGCGCGATTATGGATGGCGAAGAAACGCCAGGGAATGTCGGCGGCGACACTACGGCATCGCAGATCCGCGACGCACGCCTTGATCCTAAAGTGAAAGCGATTGTGCTGCGCGTCAATAGCCCAGGCGGTAGCGTCAACGCCTCCGAAGTTATCCGCGCCGAGCTGGCGGCAGCAAGAGCGGCTGGCAAACCGGTGGTGGTCTCAATGGGCGGTATGGCGGCCTCCGGCGGTTACTGGATCTCTACGCCGGCAAACTATATCGTGGCCAGCCCCAGCACGCTGACGGGTTCAATTGGCATCTTCGGCGTCATCAATACGGTAGAAAACAGCCTGTCGTCGATTGGCGTACACAGCGACGGCGTTTCCACCTCGCCGCTGGCGGATATTTCGATGACCAAAGCGCTGTCACCGGAAGTGCAGCAGATGATGCAACTCAGTATTGAGTACGGCTACAAACGCTTTATCACACTGGTGGCAGACGCGCGTAAGCGTACGCCGGAGCAGATTGATAAAATCGCACAAGGCCATGTCTGGACCGGAGAAGACGCGAAAGCCAATGGTCTGGTGGACAGTCTCGGCGACTTTGACGACGCCGTCGCCAAAGCGGCGGAGCTGGCGAAACTGAAACAGTGGCATCTTGATTACTATCAGGACGAACCGACGGTCCTTGATATGGTCATGGACAGTATGACCGGATCAGTACGCGCCATGCTGCCGGAGGCCATTCAGGCGATGCTCCCGGCGCCGCTCGTTTCCGCCGCCAATACGGTGAAGGCCGAGGGGGATAAACTGGCGGCATTTAACGATCCGCAAAACCGTTATGCGTTCTGTTTGACTTGCGCGAACGTTCGCTAATGCTTCATCAATAGCCATACCGGATGGCGGCGTCTGCTCATAGCCGCCATCCGATAATCATTAATACGTCCTTCGCGACACGACTGAACATTATCATGCAAAAGAAATCAATTTACGTTGCCTATACCGGCGGTACTATCGGTATGCAGCGCTCAGATAAAGGGTATATCCCGGTGTCCGGGCACCTTCAGCGCCAGCTGGCGCTGATGCCGGAATTCCACCGCCCGGAGATGCCGGATTTTACCATCCATGAATATGCCCCGCTGATGGATTCATCAGATATGACGCCGGAAGACTGGCAGCATATCGCTGCAGATATCAAAGCACACTACGATGAGTATGACGGTTTTGTTATTCTGCACGGCACCGACACGATGGCGTTTACCGCATCGGCGCTCTCTTTCATGCTGGAAAATCTGGGTAAACCGGTTATTGTGACAGGGTCACAAATTCCGCTGGCTGAGCTGCGTTCCGACGGGCAAATTAATTTGCTGAATGCGCTTTATGTCGCCGCCAACTACCCTATTAATGAAGTAACGCTGTTTTTTAATAATCGTCTGTTCCGCGGTAATCGCACGACCAAAGCCCATGCGGATGGGTTTGACGCTTTTGCCTCTCCCAATCTGCCGCCCTTGCTGGAAGCAGGAATTCACATTCGCCGTTTAAATACGCCTCCCGCGCCCTACGGTTCTGGTGAATTAATCGTTCACCCTATTACGCCGCAGCCGATAGGCGTAGTGACGATTTATCCGGGGATTTCCGCCGAGGTAGTACGTAACTTTCTGCGTCAGCCGGTAAAAGCGCTGATTCTGCGCTCTTATGGCGTAGGCAACGCGCCGCAAAATAAAGCGTTTTTACAGGAGCTGAAAGAGGCCAGTTCGCGCGGCATCGTGGTGGTTAACCTGACGCAATGCATGTCAGGGCGAGTCAATATGGGCGGGTACGCTACCGGTAATGCACTGGCGCACGCTGGCGTGATTGGCGGTGCCGATATGACTGTCGAAGCCACCTTAACCAAACTGCATTATTTGTTAAGCCAGGGTCTGGACACTCAGGCGATTCGTAGCGCGATGGCGCAAAACTTGCGTGGTGAATTGACGCCGGATGATTAAAAAATCCCGACGACAAGGAGAAGATAATGACAAACCGGGCCTTATTACTGGTCGACTTGCAAAATGACTTTTGCGCCGGCGGCGCGCTGGCTGTAGCGGAAGGCGACAGCACCATCGACATCGCCAACGCTCTTATTGACTGGTGCCAGCCCCGGCAGATTCCGGTGCTGGCCAGCCAGGACTGGCATCCCGCGCAGCATGGCAGCTTCGCCAGCCAGCATCAGGCGGAACCCTATAGTCAGGGAAAGCTGGACGGGCTGCCGCAAACGCTCTGGCCGGATCACTGCGTTCAACATACCGACGGCGCGGCGTTACATCCCCTGCTTAACCAACATGCGATTGACGCCTGCATCTATAAGGGTGAAAACCCGCTGATTGATAGCTACAGCGCGTTTTTTGACAACGAACATCGGCAGAAAACCACCCTTGATACCTGGCTTCGCGAGCATGACGTTACCGAGCTTATCGTGATGGGGTTGGCGACCGATTACTGCGTAAAATTTACGGTGCTGGATGCGCTAGAGTTGGGCTATGCCGTTAACGTTATCACCGATGGCTGTCGCGGCGTGAATATTCACCCGCAGGATAGCGCACACGCGTTTATGGAGATGGCGGCGGCAGGCGCGACGCTGTATACGCTGGCAGACTGGGAAGAGACGCAGGGCCAGGCTGTCGCCAGGTAGCGGAGCAGGTATCGTATCCGGTCAATACATCACGCAACGGTGAGACCATTGCATAGATCTTTGGGCCGGATACGTCACGTCAGCGTCGCTACCAGGCAAAGCTCAACGCAGGCTGGAGAGCGCTTCTAACAAAACAGATTAAAAAGCGCGGGCTGGCTGGCGCAATGTTCTGGGAATAGGCCACCGATGACAATAATCAGTTAGCGAAACAGTTGGCGGACTCGCTGGACATTAAGCGTAATGGGTAAAAATATGGCGGGCCTGTGCCTGGCAGCAATGAGCAGGCCCGGTAAGCACAACGCATTGGCAATGAAACCGCCGGATGGCGGCTACCTCTTATCCGGCTGCCGTTACTGCATTTTCAATGTCGCAATCGGCTTTGACGTAATACCGAAATCCGCTTTGAGCTGCTGCTTGCTTTTCATCACCATCTGACCGTGAGTATCGATCGTCATATGTTGCGCTTCGGTATTGTGCCGCGCCTGCCATAGCATCACCAGTTGCAGGCTGTTTTCTTTCTGTTCCGGCGTCAACGCCACGCCATCCGGCCATTTACCCAGCTCAACGGCGGTGGATAAACGTTGATACACTTCCGGCGTCATGCTGTTAATGATCTCATCAAGATTCATGATGTGTCCGCTCCTGTGGAATAATTTGCTGAATCGTTTTTTCAGCCTTTCAGTTGATCGCCGTTTTTCTCGTCAGAAAAGGCCAGCGAGGCCGAGTTAACGCAATAGCGCTCACCGGTTGGCTGCGGACCATCCGGGAAAACGTGTCCGAGATGCGCATCGCAGTTACCGCAACGAATTTCGACACGCTGCATGCCATGAGAAAAATCGTCTATGTAACGAATCGCCTCTTCGCTGACAGGCTGGTAAAAGCTAGGCCAGCCGCAGCCTGAATCGTATTTGGTGTGGGAGTGAAAAAGCGGCGTATCACAGACCAGGCAGTGATAAACCCCATCGCGTTTATTATGTAGCAGGCGTCCGGTAAATGGCGGTTCTGTGCCACGATCCTGCGTCACATAGAATTGCATTTCGGACAATTTTTTCTTGAGTTCTTCTGCTGAAGGTTGGTTAGCCATTTGCTCACATCTCACTTTAAACGTGCTCACATTGCCTGACCGATTCTAACAAAACATTAACACCTCAGTACCAACTTTTGTTCTAAACTTGATCATTGCGAAATGGCGGCTCACGAATCGTGACTGATGTCACATTATTATCTCGGTTGCCCTTTAAAATTCGGGGCGGCGCCCCCATGTGGTTTCAAGCCGAAAGGAAGAGTGAGGCGAATCAGCCGCGCAAAGGTTGTGCAGAGGATTGATTTGTCGCAATGATTGACACGATTCCGCTTGACGCTGCGTAAGGTTTTTGTAATTTTACAGGCAACCTTTTATTCACTAACAAATAGCTGGTGGAATATATGACTATCAAAGTAGGTATCAACGGTTTTGGCCGTATCGGTCGCATTGTTTTCCGTGCTGCTCAGAAACGTTCTGACATCGAGATCGTTGCAATCAACGACCTGTTAGACGCAGAGTACATGGCATACATGCTGAAATATGACTCCACTCACGGCCGTTTCGACGGTACTGTTGAAGTGAAAGACGGTCATCTGATCGTTAACGGTAAAAAAATCCGTGTTACCGCTGAACGCGATCCGGCTAACCTGAAATGGGACGAAGTTGGTGTTGACGTAGTGGCTGAAGCTACCGGTATCTTCCTGACTGACGAAACCGCGCGTAAACACATCACCGCTGGCGCGAAAAAAGTGGTTCTGACGGGTCCGTCTAAAGACAACACCCCAATGTTTGTTAAAGGCGCTAACTTTGACAAATACGAAGGCCAGGACATCGTTTCCAACGCTTCCTGCACCACCAACTGCCTGGCGCCGCTGGCTAAAGTTATCAACGACAACTTCGGCATCATCGAAGGTCTGATGACCACTGTTCACGCGACTACCGCAACCCAGAAAACCGTTGACGGCCCGTCTCACAAAGACTGGCGCGGCGGCCGCGGCGCATCTCAGAACATCATCCCGTCCTCTACTGGCGCTGCTAAAGCGGTAGGTAAAGTACTGCCGGAACTGAATGGCAAACTGACTGGTATGGCGTTCCGCGTTCCTACTCCGAACGTATCCGTTGTTGACCTGACCGTTCGTCTGGAAAAAGCGGCTACCTACGAGCAGATCAAAGCTGCTGTTAAAGCTGCTGCCGAAGGCGAAATGAAAGGCGTTCTGGGTTACACCGAAGACGACGTTGTATCTACCGATTTCAACGGCGAAGTATGCACTTCCGTGTTCGATGCTAAAGCAGGCATCGCGCTGAACGACAACTTCGTGAAACTGGTCTCCTGGTACGATAACGAAACCGGTTACTCCAACAAAGTACTGGACCTGATTGCTCACATCTCCAAATAAGTTGAGATGACACAGTCATTGGTAAGAGCGACTCAGGTCGCTCTTTTTTTTGCTTAAAGATATACCCGTCATACTTCAAGTTGCAGGTGTGTTGGCTATGCTTTCTCACCCGAATCACTGACGGAAGTCGAACTTATCGGGATGAATCAGGGATGCCCCTGACCGAAGGTTACCTACGGTTGTTCAAATTCGTTCCCGATGAATTTGTCGTTCACTTGCCGCGTTACTCGGCCTGCGGCCTCGCCTCTACGGGCCAGCGCAAGCACTGGTCAAGGCACAAGCGCCTTGTCATGCAACTCGAATTATTTAGGGTTAAGAGGATTGCGTAATGATTAATAAAATTTTTGCCCTCCCGGTTATCGAACAGCTTACCCCTGTCCTTTCCCGTCGTCAGCTTGATGACCTGGATCTGATCGTCGTTGACCATCCGCAGGTTAAAGCCTCTTTTGCATTACAGGGCGCGCACCTTCTCTCCTGGAAACCCATTGGCGAGGAAGAGGTATTGTGGCTCAGTAATAATACGCCTTTCAAAACCGGCGTGGCGCTACGCGGCGGCGTACCGATCTGCTGGCCCTGGTTTGGACCTGCGGCTCAACAGGGTCTGCCGTCACACGGCTTTGCGCGTAATCTACCGTGGGCGCTAAAAGCGCATAATGAAGATGATAATGGCGTAATGCTGACATTTGAGCTGCAAAGCAGTGAGGCCACCCGGAAATACTGGCCGCACGATTTCACGCTGCTGGCACGTTTTAAAGTGGGCAAAACCTGTGAAATTGAACTGGAAGCGCATGGCGAGTTTGCAACCACATCCGCGCTCCACAGCTATTTTAACGTTGGCGACATCGCCAACGTTAAGGTCAGCGGACTCGGCGATCGGTTTATTGATAAAGTTAACGACGCTAAAGAAGGTGTCCTGACCGACGGTATACAAACCTTTCCGGACCGTACCGATCGCGTTTACCTCAATCCTGAAGCATGTAGCGTGATCCACGATGCGACATTAAACCGCACGATTGATGTGGTCCACCACCATCACCTTAACGTCGTAGGCTGGAACCCTGGCCCGGCGTTGTCCGTCAGCATGGGCGACATGCCGGATGACGGCTATAAAACGTTTGTCTGCGTTGAAACGGTTTACGCTACTGCGCCGCAACAAGCCACAGAAGAAAAACCCTCTCGTCTGGCGCAGACTATCTGCGTCGCTAAACGCTAAAAGTGAATGGATAACGGCGTTGCTATAGGATCTGAAAGGCGTCAGCCGCCATCAGGCATGACCTGCCGGATGGCGGCGCTTACACATTTTATCCGGCGTCACACCATATCCAACGCGGTTTTCCCTTTTGGCGCAGGCCAGGCGTTGTCCAGTAAGGCAAGTTCGTTTGCTGACAAGGCGATCTCAAGCGCCGCCGCATTTTGCTTCACGTGTTCTGTACTTCCGGCTTTCGGGATCGCCATCACGCCCGGATGCGCAATCACCCACGTCAGTAAGATTTGCGCCGCCGTTGCGTTATGCGCTTGCGCAATTTCATTCACCACCGGATGATTCAGTAAACCGCTACGTAACCGGCCAGCCTGCGCCAGCGGGCTATAGGCCATCACTGGCATTCGCTGTTGTTGACACCACGGCAATAAATCATACTCAATACCGCGTGACGCCAGATGATAGAGCACCTGATTTGTCGCGCATTGCTGTCCCCCGGGGATGCGCCACAGCGCCTGCATATCGTCATAATCAAGATTAGAGACTCCCCAACGGCGAATTTTCCCCTGCGCGATTAGCCGCTCCATACCTTCAACGGTCTCTTCGAATGAAAAGCTTCCGGCCCAGTGCAATAGATAGAGATCGAGATAATCTGTTTTCAGACGACGCAGGCTTTCCTCACAGGCGGCAACTATCTTCTGGCCGCCAGCGTTCCACGGGTACACTTTTGACACCAGAAATGCCTCATCGCGTCGCCCTGCCAGCGCCTCGCCCACGACCTTTTCCGCCCCGCCGTCGGCATACATTTCCGCTGTATCAATAAGGCGTAACCCCAAATCCAGCCCCGCGCGCAACGCCGAAACCTCGCGCTGACGTTGATCCGCGCGCTCGCCCATATACCATGTTCCCTGTCCGATAGCAGGAAGCGTCACCTGCCCGCAAAACGTTACGTTTTTCACTGATTTCATTTCCTTTTCAAGGTCACTCGACGGTAAAACAATACAGGACTCTTAGACCCTACGGTAATGTCCGGCATCATACCGCGCAAGGGGGCGATTTTCTTGTCACTGACGAACGTCATCTGCAATCATGTCGACGATGCGGGTAATATGCGCGGCGGGCCGCTGATTCAGTAATAATTGACGCATCACATTCATATAGGGCGTCACATGTTGAAAGAACTCCAGATATCCTTTACAGAGATAATTTTGCCGTTCGCCGCCGTCCATACAAATTCGATGTTTCGGACAACCGCCGTGACAGGCAAAGCGCCACGTACAGTTCTGGCAGCGTGAAGAAAGGTTTGCTTTAGCCGCGCCAAACTGCTGCTGAAAAGGAGAGGCCGCCATTTCTTCTAAAGAGTGTTGCTGCAGATTGCCCAGTTTATAGGCGGGAAAAACAAAATGGTCACAGCTAAACACGTCGCCATTCTGCTCCACCAGCAAACTTTGCCCGCAGGTCGACTGCATCGTACAAAGCGTGGCGGGCTCCCCCATCCAGACGCCAAGTAAGTTGTCAAAAAGCTGTACGAATATGCGTCCGACATCGTGACGTATCCATTGATCAAAAACATCGCACATAAAGGCGCCCCACCCTTCAGGCGTGACGGAAAAGGGCATCAGCGAAGGCGAATCTTCATTGTCAGATAACGTCAAAGAACGCTGCGCTTTTTGCGCGAGCGGCTCAACAATGGGAATAAATTGCAGGTGTTTACTTTCCAGTTCCTGCGTCAAAAAATGATAAATAGCGTTGCCATGACGGCATGACGCATCATTCACGACAGTGAGCGTGTTGAACTCGACATCATTTGCCTGCAGAAGGCGGATAGCATTAACGACTCGGGAAAAAGACGCCCGCCCTGACGGCGTTTTCCGGTAATTATCATGAACGACTTGCGGCCCATCAATCGATATACCAATCAGGAACTGGTGCTGCGAAAAGAAAGCCGCCCACTCTTCATTGATTAATACGCCATTGGTTTGCAGACTGTTGTAGATAGTTTTGCCGTTGGCATAGCGTTGCTGCAAGCGCACCACTTTTTGGTAAAAAGAAAGACCGCATAGCGTCGGCTCTCCCCCCTGCCAACAAAACGAGACCTCTGAGGATAGCGTATCATCAATTACCCGGCGGATATACGTCTCCAGCACATCGTCAGACATGACGCGCTGGCCCCGGGGTTTATCAAGATAGAAACAGTACTTGCAGGATAAGTTACACAGACTGCCGCTGGGCTTGGCTACGGTATTGAATACTATGCTCATTCGTCTTACTCGCTGTGAAGAATGGGTATAGCATAAGCGGGACGTGACAGGGCGATATCAGCCAGCATTGCAACAATTATTACGCTAATTGTTAGCGCAGTTGTAATCACCTGGATTTTTCATATAAAAGGCTAGTTTTTTAAATTGATGTAACAAAGTATAAATCACGTAAGGCTGCGCCATCCCCGGTCAACAGCGCATTTATGCAAGCCGCCATGTTCGCGTTTCAGTTAGCACAAAGCCTGCATAACGCAGGCTTTGTCATGGTTTTTCCGGCAAATTCAATCAATCAGAATCTATAGGTCACGCCAGTAGAAAGGATACCGGTCCAGGATTTATCCACCATCGGGCTGTCGGTAATTTCATCCGACAGGCGGGTGTAGCGCGCAGTACCATATACGCTCCAGTTACCGGCGAAATTATAGTTAGCGCTAAGTTCAAGATACGGGTTCCAGCTATCGTTCGGGTTATAGCCGCGCAGGCCGCTACGCGAAGATTCTTTACGTGATACGCCGTAATAGTAATCGTTCTGGTTCTCGCTATTCCATTCAACCCCGATACCTGGCGTTAAGGTCAGCCCGCCATTGGTATACCGATACAGCCAGGCCAGATCCCAGACAATACCGTTACTGTTATCCAACGTATCCCCTGCCAGTGAGGTACGCAGGAATCCATATTGGGTGTGATGCGCGTAAGAAACGCCCGCCATCATAGTACTTTTACGCCTGTCCAGACGACGCAACTGATGGTCATCGCTGTCGCCCGGTTTGAAGTACATCGGGGACCAGTATGCCATGATTGACAACTTATCGGCATTGTCATTCCACAAGTAATACCCGCCGCCCAGACCACGGAACCAGAAGTTTTCGCTTTCATAAGCGATGACCGGTATCGGATAAACATCGCTATCGTAATCTTTATAAGGGTGTTCAACCACACCAACGCCTGCGCCCAACGTCAGGTTGCTTTCAGCGTGCGCGACGCTGGCGGATGTTGCAATAAACACGCCAAGAGCCAGAAGTTTAAGTTTGGTCACAATCCATAATTCCTTATTCAAATGTTCTGCGGCAAAAGTGTAACCGCCAATACCTGTAAGCCCAACTATTTTACACAATGTAACCGTTTAATATCACCATCATCGATTATTTTCAGATGATCGGCTGATGATCGTTATGTGACCGGGAACGCTTTTTCTGATATCCACCAGCCTTTTCTACCTGATGAGTTATTGATATGTCATCGAAATCCACTGACGCGTACAGGCAAGTTTTGCAAATGCCATCTACGCTTAATGTTAAGAAGGTGTATCACCGGACACGTTGATCTTCTGACCAATAAAATGGCATGAGAGTTGCTTTTTTTTCCTTAGCAGAGACGGCGTTCAGTCTACCTCTTCCGGGAGCCTCTACTATTCATATGAACGGCTCTTAACATGTGCGAAAAAACGAAAGGATGGCATATCATGAATATATTCGATCACTATCGCCAGCGTTACGAAGCTGCCAAGGACGAAGAGTTCACACTGCAGGATTTTCTTACCATTTGTCGGCAAGATCGCAGTGCTTATGCCAACGCGGCAGAGCGGCTATTAATGGCTATCGGCGAGCCTAATATGGTCGACACTGCCCAGGAACCCCGACTTTCCCGACTCTTCTCCAACCGGGTTATTGCTCGCTATCCTGCGTTTGAAGAGTTTTACGGCATGGAAGACGCGATTGAACAGATTGTCTCTTATCTAAAACATGCGGCGCAAGGGCTGGAAGAGAAGAAGCAAATTCTCTATTTGCTGGGACCTGTGGGGGGTGGCAAATCATCGCTCGCTGAACGGCTGAAATCGCTAATGCAGCGCGTGCCAATTTATGTTTTAAGCGCCAACGGCGAGCGTAGTCCGGTCAACGATCATCCGTTATGCCTGTTTAATCCGCAGGAAGACGCGCAGATTCTGGAAAAAGAGTACGGTATTCCGCGCCGCTATCTCGGTACGATTATGTCCCCGTGGGCGGCCAAACGCCTGCATGAGTTTGGCGGCGATATTACTAAATTCCGCGTGGTGAAAGTCTGGCCCTCCATTCTGGAGCAGATTGCCATCGCCAAAACGGAACCCGGCGATGAAAACAACCAGGATATTTCGGCGCTGGTCGGCAAGGTGGATATTCGTAAACTCGAACATCACGCCCAGAACGATCCGGATGCGTATGGTTACTCTGGCGCGCTGTGCCGCGCTAACCAGGGGATCATGGAGTTCGTCGAGATGTTTAAAGCGCCTATTAAGGTGCTGCACCCCTTGCTGACCGCAACTCAGGAAGGTAACTACAATGGCACGGAAGGTATTTCCGCCCTGCCCTTTAATGGCATCATACTTGCCCACTCAAACGAATCTGAATGGGTGACTTTCCGTAACAATAAAAATAACGAAGCGTTCCTCGACCGTGTCTATATTGTGAAGGTGCCTTATTGCCTGCGAATCTCCGAAGAGATCAAAATCTACGAGAAACTACTTAATCATAGCGAGCTGGCTCATGCGCCCTGCGCGCCGGGCACGTTGGAAACGCTTTCGCGCTTCTCGATTCTTTCCCGCCTGAAAGAGCCGGAAAATTCCAGTATTTACTCGAAAATGCGCGTTTATGACGGTGAAAGCCTGAAAGATACCGACCCTAAAGCTAAATCGTACCAGGAGTATCGCGACTATGCGGGTGTGGACGAAGGGATGAACGGTCTCTCCACCCGATTCGCCTTTAAGATCCTCTCCCGCGTATTCAACTTCGACCATGCGGAAGTGGCGGCAAACCCGGTACATCTGTTCTACGTTCTGGAACAACAAATCGAGCGTGAACAGTTCCCGCAGGAGCAGGCTGAGCGTTATCTGGAGTTCCTGAAAGGCTACCTGATCCCGAAATACGCCGAATTTATCGGCAAGGAGATCCAGACGGCCTATCTCGAATCTTACTCTGAGTACGGGCAGAACATTTTTGATCGTTACGTGACTTATGCGGATTTCTGGATTCAGGATCAGGAGTATCGCGACCCGGATACCGGTCAACTGTTCGATCGCGAGTCGCTGAACGCCGAACTGGAAAAAATTGAAAAACCAGCGGGTATCAGTAACCCGAAAGATTTCCGTAATGAGATAGTAAACTTTGTCCTGCGCGCCAGAGCCAACAATAGCGGCCGTAATCCAAACTGGACCAGTTACGAGAAGCTGCGCACGGTGATTGAGAAAAAAATGTTCTCTAATACTGAAGAGCTGTTGCCGGTCATTTCTTTTAACGCCAAAACGTCGACTGACGAGCAGAAAAAGCATGACGACTTTGTCGATCGGATGATGGAAAAAGGGTATACCCGTAAGCAGGTTCGTTTGCTGTGCGAGTGGTACCTGCGCGTGCGTAAATCGTCGTGATGTTAATGCCCGGTGGCGCTTGCGCTTACCGGGCCTACAAAGTAATGTTCTGTAGACTGGCTAAGCGTTAGCGCTATCCGGCACTGACAGAACAGGCGCTCAGTTGGCAGTACGGGGGGCATATGACCTGGTTCATAGACCGACGTCTTAACGGCAAAAATAAAAGCACGGTGAATCGCCAGCGCTTTTTGCGCCGTTATAAAGCACAAATTAAGCAGTCAATTTCCGAAGCGATTAATAAACGCTCTGTGACCGATGTCGACAGCGGAGAGTCCGTCTCTATTCCAACCGATGATATTAGCGAACCGATGTTTCATCAGGGGCGCGGCGGTCTGCGCCATCGCGTCCATCCGGGTAACGATCACTTTATCCAGAATGATCGCATTGAGCGTCCGCAAGGCGGTGGCGGCGGCGGTTCCGGCAGCGGTCAAGGTCAGGCCAGCCAGGACGGCGAAGGCCAGGATGAGTTTGTTTTTCAGATTTCAAAAGATGAGTATCTGGATCTGCTCTTTGAAGATTTAGCGCTGCCTAATCTGAAGAAAAACCAGCATCGCCAGCTTAACGAGTATAAAACTCACCGCGCCGGTTTCACCTCAAACGGCGTACCGGCCAATATCAGCGTGGTACGTTCGCTACAAAACTCTCTGGCGCGCCGTACAGCAATGACGGCAGGAAAACGCCGCGAACTGCACGCGCTGGAAACGGAACTGGAGACCATCAGCCACAGCGAACCAGCTCAACTGCTTGAAGAGGAGCGGTTACGTCGGGAGATTGCCGAACTACGGGCTAAAATCGAGCGAGTGCCGTTTATCGACACCTTTGATTTACGCTATAAAAATTATGAAAAACGGCCTGAGCCCTCCAGCCAGGCGGTGATGTTCTGTCTGATGGACGTCTCGGGTTCGATGGACCAGGCAACCAAAGATATGGCCAAGCGTTTTTACATTCTGCTCTATCTGTTTTTGAGCCGAACGTATAAGAACGTAGAGGTGGTTTATATCCGCCACCATACCCAGGCGAAGGAAGTGGACGAACATGAGTTCTTTTATTCGCAAGAGACCGGCGGGACGATTGTCTCCAGCGCGCTTAAACTCATGGACGAAGTGGTTAAAGAGCGCTACGACCCCGGTCAGTGGAACATCTATGCGGCGCAAGCGTCAGACGGTGATAACTGGGCCGACGATTCACCGCTGTGTCATGAGATTCTGGCGAAAAAGCTGCTGCCGGTAGTGCGCTATTACAGCTATATCGAGATTACCCGCCGCGCCCACCAGACCTTATGGCGCGAGTATGAACATCTGCAGGCGACGTTCGATAACTTCGCCATGCAGCATATTCGCGATCAGGAGGATATTTATCCGGTATTCCGCGAATTGTTTCAGAAACAGAGCGCCAATCAAAGTGCATAACCATAAATCAGCCCGTAATGAGTCACGGGCTGATTTATCACTAACAAGGCAATTATACATACTACCAGTATAATAGCCGTAAACCTGTATATCTCCTGACTGGATTAACCTTACATGCGCCGACTTATCACTGAAATACTATGGATTTATTAATGCCAGCAATACTCACCAGGAGGTGGCGGTAATTGCAGAGAATCAGGGGGTTGTAGTTTGCAAAAAAGCCATGGACCCGAAAAATCAAAATCCCACGGACTATCACTACCCGACGCTGCCATAGCAGACGACGTGAACCCCGCAGCCAGCAATGCAAAAAGAAAAATTGTTGCCATTTCTTTAAATCGTTTCATAGTGCCTCCGAACGGAAGTACATTATTATCCTTACCACTTCACACTCCTTTCGCGTAATAATAAAGGCTATTTTATTTTCGTTAGTGTTAAATCGATGCCGTTAATTAACAATTTACTTTTTGCGACAATAGTCACGACTGAAAATATCAACATCATATATTATTGAATTTATTAAATCGAGAATGATTTTTATTCCATAACATCAACACGTTTTATTTTTAAACAGTCTATTAGAGGAATTCTCATCGCTATGGTAAACTAACGCATCCGACTTTCAGGGCTGTAGTTCATCATGAATTTGCATCATAAAGCGCTCAGGCACTTTATCTCGGCAAGCGTCATCGTTTTGACATCGTCCTTCCTGATTTACGAACTTATTGCCAGCGACAGGGCAATGAATGCCTATATGCGTTATATCATGGAGAGAGCCGATTCGTCGTTTTTGTACGATAAGTACCAGAATCAGAGCATCGCCGCACATTTGATGCGAACTTTTGAAGCGCCGGGAGACCCCGTCACCGCAGAAAAACACCGCGCGTTTTGCGACGCCTTTGAAGCTATTAACGGTACGCACGGTGTCAACCTGACCCGGCATAATTATCCGGCGCTACATGGTACTCTGCAAACCGCCGCTACACAGTGTACCGATAATCTTGATGACGCCCTTTTACTGCCTGCATTTGATCAGGCGGTAAGCATCAACCGTTCGCAGGACGACCATAGTCACGGGCTGGGCACACTGGAGCTTAAATTCCGTTATTACGTTGATTTAAATAAACATTATGTCTATTTCTATGATTTAATCAACTCACGGCGCTTCGCCATGCATCGTTGGACTTTTTTACAAAAAGGCACAATGGGTATTAACAGAAAAGATATAGATAAACTTTTTACCGGCCGTACGGTTATTTCAAGTATCTACATGGATGATATTACTCAGGAAAACGTCATGAGTTTTTTAACGCCAGTCTATCTGGCGGGATCGTTAAAAGGCATCGTGATGGTGGATGTTAACCAGGATAATTTAAAAAATATTTTTTATACCCAGGACCGCCCGCTGGTTTGGCGTTATCTTAACGTAACACTAAAGGATATGGACTCCGGAAAAGAAATTATTATTAATCAAAGCAAAAATAATCTGTTTCAATATGTGAATTATAGCCATGATATCCCTGGTGGGCTGCGCGTTTCGTTGTCCCTTGATTTAACCTATTTCCTTGTCTCGTCCTGGAAAGCGCTGGCCTTTTACTTACTGGCAACGGCGCTCCTGCTTAATATGGTACGGATGCACTTTCGGCTTTATCGCAACGTCACACGCGAAAATATTAGCGATGCCATGACCGGGCTTTACAACCGTAAAATATTAACACCGGTGCTGGAACAGCGACTGCAACGCCTGGTCAATACCGGGACGCCGGTGACATTTGTCGCTATTGATTGCGATAGGTTAAAACTGATCAACGATACCCAGGGGCACCAGGAAGGCGACCGAATTATAACCCTGTTGGCGAAAGCGATTAAAACATCGATTCGTAAAAGCGATTACGCCATTCGCCTCGGCGGCGATGAGTTCTGTATTATTCTTGTTGATTACGCGGCGGATTTGGCTATCCATCTGCCGGAGCGTATTATTCGTAACCTGCAAATTATCGCACCGGATAAGACAGTCCATTTTTCTGCCGGGATTTATAATATGCAGCCCAATGATACGATTAATGATGCCTACCAGGCTTCCGATGCGCAGCTCTATCTGAACAAACAACAAAAACAACATCGTTCATCATAGTGCTTCGCAGTAAATGTTCATATTGCACCAGGAGTGAGAAATGGCCGAAATGACTGAAGTCGCGAAGGGTGTCGCTACACACCAACGTTTAGTGGCTTTATTAACCCAGGAGAACGCGCGCTATCGTGTGGTGAACCATGAAGCGGTAGGGAAATGCGAAGCGGTATCTGAAATACGCGGTACTGCGCTGGGCCAGGGCGCAAAAGCGCTGGTCTGTAAAGTCAAAGGCAACGGCGTCAACCAGCACGTTCTTGCTATTCTGGCGGCCGATCAGCAAGCCGACCTCTCTCAGCTTGCTTCATATCTGGGCGGCTTACGCGCTTCCCTTGCCAGCCCGGCGGAAGTCGATATGCTGACCGGCTGCGTTTTTGGCGCGATCCCGCCTTTCAGTTTTCACCCTAATCTGAAACTGGTCGCCGATCCGCTCCTGTTTGAGCGTTTCGATGAAATTGCCTTTAATGCCGGTCTGCTGGAAAAGTCAGTCATTATGAATACACAGGACTATCTGCGCATCGCCCGACCAGAACTGGCAGTCTTCCGCCGCTTTCAGTCATCGCCAACGGCTTAGTCCTCTTCAAGGAGCAATATAGACACAACAATAATGATAAAAATGGCGAAAAACGACGCCGTTATCATAAGCGCTTCAAGAAACGGTGGATCGTACATAATTGTATCCTCAGGAAGACAACAATGACGGTTCACCGGTTAGCAATACGCGGCGTTGATGGCAATTTAATGACAACGCTGTTTTTCACGTAGAAATTGTCTTTCAGGCAGTTGCCTGAAATCCGCATCAATCGTTAAAAAGGCCTGTGCGCTTTGCCGTTTGGGCGTAAAGTAGTCAGGCTTACTTTTTGGCAAGGAAACCATAATGTTTGATGTCACTCTGCTGATCCTGCTCGGACTGGCAGCTCTGGGATTTATCAGCCACAACACCACTGTCGCCGTCTCAATTCTGGTGCTGATTATTGTCCGCGTAACCCCGTTGAATACCTTTTTTCCCTGGATTGAAAAACAGGGACTCACCGTCGGGATTATCATTCTGACCATCGGCGTAATGGCTCCCATCGCCAGCGGAACCCTACCGCCCTCCACATTGATCCACTCTTTTGTGAACTGGAAATCGCTGGTCGCGATTGCTGTCGGCGTTTTCGTCTCCTGGCTGGGCGGTCGCGGCATTACGCTGATGGGAAACCAACCGCAGCTCGTCGCCGGGCTGCTGGTCGGTACGGTACTTGGCGTCGCGCTGTTTCGCGGCGTGCCGGTCGGCCCACTGATTGCGGCGGGGCTGGTCTCTTTAATTGTGGGGAAGCAGTAACTCGCCCGTCAGATACTGGCCTGGCGTCTGCCCCAGGCCTTTTTTAAACATGGTAATGAATGCCGTGGTGGAATCATAACCCAGCATTTGCGCCGTCTGCTGTACATTACGTCCCGCGATCAGCGCTTGTAGCGCCAGAATTAATTGCAACTGATGACGCCAGCGACGAAAGCTTAGTCCCGTCTCTTTGACGACCAACCGGGCAAGGTTACGCTCGCTCATCGCGAATACGCTGGCCCACTGCCCTAATGTATTCCATCGCGCGGGCTCCTGCGCCATTGTCTCAACCATTTGGCGGATTTTCGGATGCCCCGATACCGGTAATTGCAATTGTTCCTGCGGCTGCTGCGGCAGTTCATCAAACAACACCTGAATAAGGCGCTGCGTTGGCATTTGCGCTCTTTCGGAATCGGTTCTGCGCGCCAGCGACAAAATCAACTCCCGGCATAACGGCGAAATTTTCAGCGTGCAGCAACGCTCCGGCATGACGACCGCCGCAGGTTCAATAAATAAAAAGCACAGCTCCGCCCCTGCGGTCACATGATTACTGTGCGGCAGCGAGCCGGGGAGCCAGACGGCATACTGGGGCGGCACCATCCACATCGCATTTTCCACCTCACAGGTGATCGCGCCGTGCAGAGCGAGAATCAACTGTCCCTTGCGATGCTGATGGCGAGGGCTAAACAGTTCATCATCCCTGGCGCGAATACAAAAGGCCACAGCAGCATCGTGGTGAAGGTCGGGATCGTAACCGTCCAGTCTCAGGCCAATCATTATATTGTCCGATTTTAGCGATAAATTGTCATTTTAGCTTGATTCATCCAAACAGTAAAAACTGTTAAGGTATCGCCTCGCCTGACGAGATGAGAAAACGATGACGACAGCCCTTTCACCACGCGGCAAACAGGGCGCTTTACTGATTGCCGGTATTTTGATGATAGCCACTACGCTGCGCGTAACATTTACCGGCGCTGCGCCGTTGCTGGAGACAATCCGTTCGGATTACGGTCTTTCCACCGCCCAGACGGGCCTGCTAACAACCTTGCCGCTTCTGGCGTTTGCACTGGTTTCGCCGCTGGCGGCCGGTATTGCCCGCCGGTTTGGGATGGAACGCAGTCTGTTTGCCGCAATGCTGCTGATTTGCGCGGGTATTGCTCTCCGCTCCCTGCCCTCCGCTGCATTGTTGTTTGCCGGAACTGCCATTATTGGGTGCGGGATAGCGCTGGGTAATGTGCTGCTACCAGGATTGATTAAGCGCGATTTTTCACAACATGTCGCCAGGCTGACGGGCGCGTACTCATTGACGATGGGCGCCGCCGCCGCGTTGGGGTCCGCGCTGGTGGTTCCGCTGGCGTTGCACGGTTTTGGCTGGCGCGGCGCGCTGTTAATGCTAATGCTGTTTCCGCTGTTGGCGTTTCTTATCTGGTTGCCGCAGTGGCGCACTACCCGCTCAGCTAACCTGAGTAGCTCCCGGGCATTACATGAACGCGGTATCTGGCGTTCGCCTTTAGCCTGGCAAGTTACGTTGTTTCTGGGACTTAACTCACTGATTTATTATGTGATTATCGGCTGGTTACCAACAATACTCATCAGCCACGGTTACAGCGAAGCACAGGCAGGATCGCTACATGGCCTGCTGCAACTGGCGACCGCGGCGCCTGGGTTAGCTATTCCGCTTATTTTGCATCGCTTTAACGATCAACGCTGGATTGCCGCGCTGGTCTCACTATTGTGCGCAGTGGGCGCGGCGGGGCTTTGGTTTGTGCCGGGCCAGGCGATCATCTGGACGCTACTGTTCGGCTTCGGTTCAGGCGCGACGATGATCCTCGGCCTGACGTTTATCGGCCTGCGCGCCAGTTCGGCGCATCAGGCGGCGGCGCTTTCCGGCATGGCGCAGTCGGTCGGGTATTTACTGGCGGCATGTGGGCCGCCCGTCATGGGAAAACTTCATGATGCCAGCGGTAGCTGGTATCTACCGCTATCAGGCGTGACGGTTCTGGCTATCATCATGGCGATTTTCGGCCTCTACGCCGGACGCGATCGAGAGATAGCGTCATAAATAAACCTGATACCCACTTGAATGCCTGATGACGCTTCGTTTATCAGGCCTGATCCATTAAAATCATTACCGCTATCCGACAAAAGTACCGTAAGCGACACCATCACAGGAGGGAAAAATGCGAATCCAGTGTAAGCGCGTCTATTTCCCGGCGGAAAAAGACGATGGTTATCGGGTATTGGTTGACAGGCTATGGCCACGCGGCATTAAAAAAGCAGCGCTGGTCTATGATGAATGGAATAAGGCCATTACGCCCTCCACCGAATTGCGCAAAGCCTTTCATAGCGAACTGATTGATTTTAACCACTTCGCGCAGCAATACCGGGCAGAACTTGCGCAACAGCATCAAGAAGGCAAACGGCTGGCGGATATTGCCCGACACCAGCCGCTAACGTTGCTATACGCCGCTAAAGATACTCGCCAGAACCATGCCATTGTGCTGGCAGAGTGGCTACGAGAGCTGTGATTGTCGGGCCGCCGCCTGGCCTGGTTGTCTGTCCGGGGACAACGGCATCAAATGTTCTGCCCGCACCCAGGCAAAACCGTGCTGGCCATCGGCGGAGGCTACATCGCCCGTGACCAGCCACAGCGCCCGAGGCGCTTCTTTCGGCAGTAAGGTGACGTGTCCATTTACCGGGTTAATGAATTCATCTCCGGGTTGACACAGGCAAAATAGCTCAACCGACTTACCAATATTCCGCCGTCCGGCGGGTGTTTTAGCGCCAATAACTATTGCCAACGCGCCCGGCTTTAACTGAAACATATTTTCTTGCGCCGCATGAAACTCATTATCAGATTGTTCTTAATCATATCCCGTCGGACCGCAGGTTGTCACTTTTTCGTATCAGGGTGCTCTCTGCGCCATAATGTCCACTCATCAATGATTTCGCCATTGGGCAATTTGCAATCGGAACGCACGCCTTGTGGGGTCTGCACCGGCATCAGCGTACCGCCCTGTTGCTCACAGTAGACGGCTGCCGGATTAGGCATCCCAATACGCGGCGGCCTGGGGGCGTTGGGTTGCGACGATGAACAAGCGCTCAGCAGCAATACGCCTGGCAACGCAATCCACGTAAATTTCATAACGACTCCTTAAAGCGATATTTTGTCCAGGATAACCTGGCGGGTACGCTATTTCCATACTTTCTGTCAGCGCTTTAGTGGGTGTTTATCCCGGGTTAAGTCAGCAATAGCCACGCCCTGTCACAAAGCAACCAACCTTTTGTCGCTGAGAAAAGCCTGCTATTCTGGCGCCCCCTGAACAGTGAAGGTAATAGCATGAGAGTGGGTATCCTCTTCCCTGTCGTCATTTTCATTACGGCAATATTATTTTTGGCATGGTTTTTTATTGGCGGTTACGCCGCGCCGGGAGCATAACCATGAGGAAAACAACGATGGTGTTGATGGGCATCGCGCTAATTGCGGCGGCGGGTACCGAACTGGGCTGGTGGTAAATTCATTTTGAATAATAAAGGCTACCTGTCGTAGCCTTTATTATCTCTGAAAGTTCTGCGTTTAGCTTTTGATTTTTCTGTAGATTAACAGCACGACAATCGCGCCGATCACCGCGACTGCAAAGCTGCCGAAGTTGAAACCATCCACTTTGCCAAAGCCAAAGAACGTACTGATCCATCCTCCGACTACCGCACCAACGATCCCCAGAATGATCGTCATAAAGAATCCGCCGCCATCTTTACCTGGCATGATCCACTTAGCCAAAATACCCGCAATAAGTCCAAAAATAATCCATGAAAGAATGCCCATTTTTTCCTCACTTATGTCTTAACGTTAGCGGTTTATTTGCCGTTAAAAAGAATAGCACATCGTCAGGAAAGTGAAGTTTGTGATATCCATCACCTTTTAGCGTCGTGGATAAAAGCGCATAAATATCAGGGTTGCAATCATTAATGATAACGATTATCTTTATCAATACCGAGTGGTTGAGTTTATAACCCACCTGTTCGGTACGACATTGCTCACATTGCTTCCAGTATTATTTGCCCGCCTCACCGAGTGCGGGCTTTTTTTGCTAACCGCTATCTATCCCATGCCGAATTCATGGTCTTTTTCAGCCGCGCTATTTTGCGTGATACGGGGTCATCTCCAGCGCAGAACATTCATCCTGCTTGTCCTGCTGCATAAACCCCACGGTCACCATAAACAAACCGATCATAAATGGCACTTCATAAAGCTCTTCAATCAAATCTGTGTAACGAGCGTTATGCAGGAATATCGGCGACAACCACCGATGATGCTCGACAGTGTCGGAAATCAGATATGAACATGCCGTCACGGCAAACAGCCACAATGGCAGAGGAACGTCCCGCAGACGACGAACAATCTCCTTACGTAGCCCGGCAGAAAACAGGACTGGCAATACCAACGCAGCAATTAATAGCACTGAAATCGTTCTGAACAGCATACGCGGCTCGTCAGGGAAATAGTCACGCCCCCAACTGGTGCTTCTACCCAATAGCACCACCCACCAGACAACAGCCCATAGCCAAAACTGCTTTGCCCCTTCGGGACGGGAAAGTGGCCGTATATACCAGGCGGTAAATAGCGCCCCAAACAGTAACCATAACGCTTGTCCGTTTTCAATCCATCGGACCACCACGCCGTTAAGCAAAGGCAATTGCCAGTCCGCCGTAAACGGGATGACCACAGCGGCAAGCGCAAGAGTAAGTGCTGACGAAGTTAATCGGGTATCGAGTTTCATGATTATAAGACTCTTCTGGTTTTTAATACCCAATCATAAGTTTTATGAATACGCTCTCATTAGCAAACAATGCGATATTCTTAATGTTTTCTTAATGTTTCTTTTCAACCCATGTCTGATGTAAATAAACAGCGCTTTTCAATACGCAAAAACCGCATCACGCTGGCGACGCGCGATGCGGCTTCTGATTTAAAAAATCACTTTATATCAAATAGATACTACAAGATCCTTACCAACCGCAAACGTCGTGTTCGTTTTCGGTATCGTAGGAACGCACGGTATTGACCAAATCCTTCACAACTTCTGCTGCAACTTCAGGTACCAGCAACGTCATCGGTGCTTCCGTTTCATAGTCCACAGAGACGCCGTTGCTATTATTCGTGACCGTGACGGTATAAGTAGCTTTTCCCATTATTATTCTCTCCCGGCATGAATGACTTTTCGTGAGGTCGCCCCTTCCATCAGTACTTCCGGCGCGACAAAAAAGTCGATGTTAAAATAGGTATCATCCGTCATGACCTCAATATTGTGCCACTTTTCCGGAGGAAACACGCCAAACTCGCCGGCATTGATCACCATGATCTCTTCCGGCTCAGAGCAATGTTCATCAGCGTATCCGAGATATTTGACCGCCCCCTGCATCACCGAGAGACGAGGATAAACGCCGGGTCGCGTTCCCTTATCAAGGTGGCGTTCGAAAATTCCGGCAGGCGCCGTCTCTTTGTTCCAGAAGGGCGTGGAACGTGTATGGATATGATTTTGTGGAATTTGCCGCATTTGCTTCCCTCTTCCCGCAGGTTACTCAGCGATAATCTCATCGCTGTCGTAAAAAGGTTACGCTCCAAAAACAGCATTTTAAATACCATTTATTGGTTACTATTTTGCTGTTTTCCACGCAATAAAACCGAAAGGAGAACAATGACCCGCCGTTGACGACGGGTCCAGGTGGTTAAGACTGGAGCGTTGCCAGCCGGGCGGCAAATCCGACGAAAAGAAGGCCAATCAAAGAATTGCCCACTTTTGCCAGTTTCTTTTTGGTACCAATATAGTGGGTTACAAAAGCGCCAGAAAGAATTAAAAAGCTCAGATAGCAAAAACTGACGATTTCAAGGGTGGTGGCCAAAATAAAAAATGACACCCCAGTATGCGGCGCAGTAACATCAATAAATTGCACAAAAAAGGAAACATAAAAAAGTATGGCTTTAGGATTCGTCAGGCTAAGAATTAAAGCACGCTTAAAAATAGCGCCAAAAGGAACTACCGTTTCCGTCGCCGCACGCCCTTTTGAGGTCAGAGTGGCGTAAAGGATTTTTGCGCCAAGGTAGAGCAGATAAAACGCGCCGAGATAGCGAACAATGTTAAACAGAACCGGCGTTGTTTTGATCAGCGTCGCCACGCCCGCATACGCCAGAAACATTAATATCGCATCGCCGATAAACACGCCGCATGCGGCAAGATATCCTCCTTTAACCCCGCGTCCCACGCTATTTTTAAGCACAAAAAGCGTATTCGGCCCCGGTACCAGAACGATAAAAATCGCCCCGACCAGGTACGTCCAATAATTCAGAACACCATACTCCGCGAACACATTAACCTCTTCCTGAAAGCATTTACGCTTAGCTGCGAAACAGTATGCTAACGAATGCACCGGAAGATGGGAAGCGAAACCACGTCTCTCCAGCCGCTATTCCGCCACGCTTATATCCCCATCACCCAAAAACGTTCTTTTATCGCGCCCCCGCAGGCAATCACCAGGTATTGGCCCACGTTTCCTCATGGGGGATTAACGCGCGCGTCGCACCAAAGATAGGGCTGCCAACACATCACTGATATCGCTCTCATTCAGATTCGGCGCATTAAAGTGCGTTCTCAGCCACACCATATCCTCATGGCTGAAAGCGCCGACCATCAGGCGCTGGCTGATAATGATCAACATTTGATTATCAAGTTGTCGAATACGTTGCCGGGTGACCGACAAGGTTTGTATCGGAAAGGAGGGTTCTGAGCCGGTTCGCCACTGCGCTAAATAGCGGTACTGTATCGCTTTACTGGCATCCATTAGCGAACGAATAAAAGGGGTTATCGAATGCGGGTCCAGACCGTTATTTTTCGCTTCTTCTTCAGCCTCGGCAAAAACATTTTGTTCACGTGTGAAATCCTCTATCGGCAGATGGTGCTTCATTTTATAAGCAGCCACATCTTTCATTAATAACATGCGTTCATTGAGCGCGGTTAAGAGCGCGCCAAGCGATACCGACGTTACCGAATCGGCAAAAGTGGTGCTGCACATCAATAAAGAACAAAGAAAAATGGCGATATGACGAATCATTAATCAACCTCCTTTTACGGAGGCCTGACAGTAATTTACCTTTATTAAGATAACATTAAGTAATTATTACAGATGGGTATTAATGCTTATTCGTTTAAACTGGAGTGAGAAAAAAGAACAGGCCGTTGATTCTGCGGAATCTTCACCTTCATTTAAAGTGTATAAAATATACAACAAATCACACAAATGTGATGCGCATCACGTTTTTATGATTTTTTATTACAGTTTTATGATATAGGTCTAACTTTAATAGGTCACTAATTTCTCTCCCCCGCTCAGGGAGATCGGCTTCAATTTACATCGAATATGGTGAAATATGACTACCATTACACTAGTCAACGAACAAAATAGTACTGGCAATCCTTTTTCTGCACATATGTTATGTGAACAGCGAGCTATTCAGGAAATTACTTACGAACTATTGCAATCGCAGCAGCATGTCTCAAATAAGGATATCATCGCCAAACTTATTGAAAAACTGGAAACAGAAAAAGACGTAGTGCAGCTTGATATTTACCGTAATGCCTTAGAAGCCGTTTTGTTTCAGACACCTGACGACATCTAATATATACCCAAAATAATTCGAGTTGCTTAAAGGCGGCAAGGGAGTGAGTCCCCAGGAGCATAGATAACTATATGACTGGGGTGAACGACAAATCTGCCGGGAGCAGATTTGAACGTCGCGTGCGACGGCCCGTCAGGGCGAGGCCCATGGATGGGCCGAGTAATCCGTAGCCAACACATAAGCAACTTGAAGTATGAAGAGTATAAACAAGGGAGGGGGTTACTCCTCCCCTGTTCGTTAATAATGCAGATGCCTCAACGTGCGGTGCCTGATTTTTCGTAGCCGTTTGCATGGATTTGCGGTGCAACATGCTGCATGCTTTCTGGCATCTCATGCTGCCGATATACGGCTGGCAGTAATGTTAAGCCTGAGCCATTTTTCACATGAAGACTAAATTTACCCGATTCTTTTAAAGCCTGAATAAGATTTTCCTGCGCGGGAGTTAATGTCTCATCATGCCACAGAACAATATGCTCGAAAGACGTTGATAAAAGATCGGGCATCGGCGCCTGCCAGGGGATGACTTCAACTCGCATACCTTCACTACAATATTTAATCGTTTCCAGCCATAGCTCAATGGGGTCGTTCAGCGAAAACGCAGCAATAAGCATTGTGCCTGCTGGCGCCTTTCGTACGCTACTTAGCTGGAACGTGGCGTATTCAATAATCGCAGTATCCAGTAATGCCTTTTCAAATCGGCGTGCATCATCATCGCCTGCGGACAACCACAGCCGTAAAGGACGCAGTATTGACTCAATTACGATACACGGCGGAATTTCCCGACCATAACGCCAGAGTAATTTTCGCAATTTGGCGGGTTCGAATTTTCTACACTGCGCTAAAATCTCTTCCTGGTAGAATAACCATCCCGAGCGGCAATGCGTTTCTTCACCATAGAGGGCAGGTTTAATCTCTTTTAATGAAAAGCCTTTGCTTAACGCGTCGATAATATGCTGTATTCTGATAGCATCTTCTATGCAATAAAAACGATTGCCAGCTTCATCTTTGGTAGGTTGAAGCAGGCCATAGCGTTCCCAGGACCTGATATTTGCTGTTGTGACACCACACTGCGCCGCCATTGCGCTAATACTAAAAGTAGCCATGCCTGTCTGGCCTCATGATGATGTAAGAAAGCATAGTGAACCTAAACGCCATCAGAAGCAAATTATTATTAAGCAATGACCTTACTATTTACACGGGAAATTACATTATCAACATTATTTATTGTAAGCCAGTGCGTAAAGGCTTTAGAAACGGACAGTATTTGATAGTCCAGAACTGTTCTACAACCTAATTTAGTCAGAACATGGTAGCGTACTGAGTAAATAGTTTTTAAATGTACATTCAGCTCACAGCTTATTTGTCGGATATCCATTCCTTTAACAAGCATCGCCAAAACATTTCTTTCATTCGCCGTTAATCTGACTTTCTCTGACCTGGGAAAAAATTGACCAGCAGCGGCCAAAATCAGTAACTCACGCCACTCAGCAATAGAGGCATCGACCTTTATTCGATATATAGCATGATGTTCATCAATAAAGTTATATTCATTATGGGTAACAATTCCAATGAGTACCGTTTTAAATGTGGAAGTAATATACTGCTGTACGGTGTAGTAATCGTCGATATCAAAAATAATATAATTTACGTTGCCAGCTATTATTGCGACGTCCTTAAATAAGGACTCCAGACCATAATTAAGAAACAGGTTTTCGCTCAATAGTCTTGTATCTGTCTTTAAAACAGATGATGCGGAACCAGTCATATCCACCTCAACAAAACGAGAGCCATGTGGGAATATCCATTCGATGGCCCGCATAAGATCATCTGCTTACTTCAGCGATGAGAACCTATTAAGTAGTAGTTGAGGAACGCCGTTTGCGCAACCTGACAGACGTCCTGGGGCATCTTATGTGAACTGCGTGGGGATGTGCGTTTTCGCAAAATCCACAAAGCGTACGACCGCAGGCAGCAAAATATGCCAGTCCTGCTGCTCCAGACCTAAATATTCACGCTGCGCCGCACGCAACGGGGCAGCATAATCTTCCGGCAACTGAGGTAACAGCCAGTCAGCCGCCGCATCCTTAGAGGTAAATCTCCCGGTAGAAAGGGTGTACCAGATACGTGCCAGGGTTAAAACGATATGATACTCATCTCCCTGCACATCTGCCGTGGATTGCCAAAGGTCGAGGGGATAACGCAAGGCCTTCAGCAACTGCGCCACAGGGGCTGGCGTGAACAGCCGTTCCGCGCGTTCGCCCTTTAGCGGTATACTGGTTTCCAGAATTTGGGTTATCAGTAACACAATGTCCCAGTCCTGCTGCGCTGGTTCATAAATCCCCTGACAAATGTCCTCTCTTAGCCACTCGCCAAATTGCATTTCCCTGGAAGGTGGAAAACACCAGGGAACCAGCTGCGAATAAAGCACGACAGTGACCTCCAGAGCGCGTTTTTCTGCCGACGCCCCCGGCGGCGATGAAAGCGCCAGCAATTCCTGCATCAGCGTTGCGCGTTGGGCCTCCGTCAGCGGCTGGCATATTGTCACCAGCAGATCAATGTCGCTGTTTGGCTTCAGACCGCCCGCGACAGCGGAACCATATAAATGAATAGCACGCAACGTATCGCCTGTGACACGAGTAATCAGGCGACACGCCGCTTCCGTTTGGCATTGAATCGAGGGCGGTATGGACAGCGTCATCGTTGCTCCGGGGGCGCAGGTATTTTTTATATTGATTGCCAGAAATATGGCATAACGGCAGAAAAAAAGCCCGCTATTCATAGCGAGCTTTTAACATTGCAATCAGACTTAATGATGTAGCATTTCGTCAACGACCTCATTCGCCTTTAACTGATAAGGATAATAGGTAGGCCAGTTTTCCATCTCTTGCAACAATGCCTGCTGCGAGGTATTTCCCATAAAGATATGGAAGTGCGCCGATTTGCGCGGGGCAATGATATGATCGCTAAACTGAACATATTTAGGCGCTTTGCTATTCGCATCTTTACATTCGAACAGGTAGCGCACCCCTTTTTTACCCGATGCGTAAGTCAGAATTTTATAGCCGGCATAATTGTATTTACAGGATGCAACGTTATTGTCGCGATGGAATTCTATAACGCCATTTTCAATGCCGATCGTCTCAACATTCGTCGCGTATCCTTTGCGATAATACGCTTTAATATCCTCAAACGTTTTCTCCGGGTCTTTCTTCGCCTTTTGCCTGAAGACAGGGTCCAGCTCGCCGCTGACCAGATAAGGATAGACGGATTGCCACATACCATCCCAGTCGGTGAGCGCGCGATCGCGTACATTAGCGTCATCAAACACGCCCGCTGCCGCTTTTTGCTCAACCTCCGTCATCGGCGCGCCATGAGCATGATGACCATGCGCGAAGGCAGGACTATTGACCAACAGCATTCCCAGAAGCATTGTCAGTTTTTTTAAATGAATCACCAAAACGTTACCCTCATCTTTCTTAGAAAGATGATTGTTATATTATAACATTGCATTTATTTCAACAGAAACTCAGCGGCCACCGCGCAGGTGGCCTTTTTTGATATCAACTGGTCCGCCATCGAGGAATTGAACCCCGAACCTTAGAGGTAGAAGCTCTATGCTCTATCCGGTTGAGCTAATGGCGGAAGAAAAATTACGCGGCCATTTTAAGGCAGGCGTCTGCGCATTGGCTGCATGCCCGCGCGCAATTCTGGCAATGATCGTGATCGTGCCTTGCACACTCTTCGGCGCAGGCTTTGCAGATATCCGCGCACAGGCGGCATAATTTTTGTGAGTACTCGCTTTCCAACGCCATAAATTGTGCCGCCAGGCGACAAATGGCCGCACATTGCATATCTAACTGGATGCAGTGCTTCATCATTTCGACGTTATCTTCACGCAGACAAGAAGAGGCGCAGATATCACACGCCGCCGCGCATTCATAACACTGCTCAATACACTCACGATGTTCTTGTTGCATAAATGACTCCTTATTTTATTAAGAGGAGTAGATAAGTCTGCACAGAAACGCCGGGATAGCCAAACGGCTACCCCTCTTTTTCATACTTTTTGAACAAAAGTGCTGAATAAAACAGCAATAGTAAAGCCGGAAATCGGCCTCCGTGATGTGACGTCTATACTGTAATGTTCATCTGCTTTTCATCGGAGGTAAAATGGAGTATTTAGCACGACTAAATATCGTTGCGATGCTGATGTCAACGACGTTCTGGATCAATCTGGCGGTCGTTTTTTTCGTCACCCTCATTACTTACTGGCTCATCAACTGGCTACTTAATGTGGTCTATAAAGCGCTACAACGCCCGGATAAAAAGAATGATGCTCATGGGCGGCTGCGGCCTATTGTTTTCGAGATGCTGAAAAAGACCAGTAAGATGCTAATCTTTTTTGCCGCATTTCTCTTTAGCCTGCGCTTTGTCGCCCTGCCCGACCGGTTATTCTCTACCCTCTCTCACGCCTGGTTTTTAGTGGTTGCGATTCAAATGGCGATTTGGCTTGATCAGGGCGTACAGTCATGGATGCGTCATTTACTGTATGCCCCAGGCTCCAATAAAAACCCGGTGACGTTAGTCATTCTTGGTATGATTTTGCGCGTGCTCGTCTGGTCTATGATGTTGCTCTCCATCCTGGCGAACGTCGGCGTGGATATTACCGCACTGGTAGCCAGCCTCGGCGTGGGCGGTATTGCTATTGCCCTGGCGGTACAAACCGTTCTGAGCGATGTCTTCGCTTCGCTGTCGATTGGTTTCGATAAGCCCTTCGAGATCGGCGATTTCGTCGTCTTTAATGATGTAGCCGGTACGATTGAACATATCGGTTTGAAAACCACTCGCATCCGTAGCCTCAGCGGCGAACAGATCGTTTGTGCGAACGCGCAGTTGTTGCAGCAAACCATACACAACTAT
This sequence comes from Salmonella sp. 2020_1459, assembly GCF_043847915.1. NCBI lineage: Bacteria > Pseudomonadati > Pseudomonadota > Gammaproteobacteria > Enterobacterales > Enterobacteriaceae > Salmonella > Salmonella sp. 2020_1459. Next base: position 666,932 of record NZ_JBCMFA010000001.1, read on the forward strand.
AAGCGGATGCAAACGCGTCGTATCGTGTTTACTTTTGGCGTCGCCACTGCGACACCGCCGGAAAAGTTACGCCTCATCGGCGATATGGTGAAAAAGATTATTACCGATGTCGGCGAAACACAATTCGACCGCGCCCATCTACTGGCCTTTGGTCAGGATCGGCTGACCTATGAGGTGGTGCATATCGTCAATACCGCGGATTACAATAAATACATGGATATTCAGCAAGAGATAAATATCCGTATTATTGAAAAACTCATTGAGAATGATATCGAACTGGCGCTGCCAAGTCTGGTCGTCAGAGCCCCTGTACAGGTTGAAGAGACCAGGGACTACAGTAATACCGCTGATGCAAAAAACGCAGATAAACGCGTCATGCAGTAAAATCTCTGCCGACAATACCGGGAACCCATGGGTTCCCGGTGCGTTAACGGCGACACGGCAATGCGGAGAAACGACTTGCGGCTATTCCACCTGTAAATGGCGGGTACAGACTTGATCAAGTAGCGCAGACTGATGACTAATCACCAACATCCCTAATGAACGGCTGCGGCACACCTCAAGCACGTATACCCATATCGCTTTTTGAATAGACGGATCGAGTTGCGCCGTCATTTCGTCGGCAACCAGAAAACGCGTTCGTGGGTCAAGCGCGCGCAGTATCGCAATACGCGCCAACTCCCCGCCTGAGAGCTGCATTGGCCGACGCGTCAGCCACTCGGGCTGCACATGCAAACGCCTCATCGTTTCCGGATCAGGCTGCCAGGCATCACGCACAGCGTCTCCGGCGCTTCGCCAGGGATTAAACGTCAGTTCAGGATGCTGGGGAACAAGCTGTACCGGACAATACTGATGCAGGGGTAACGGGCTGCCGTCCAGCAGAACGTCGCCCGCCGTCGGCTTTTGCCATCCGGCCAGGACGCGCCCCAACGTTGTTTTCCCCGTTCCGCTTGGCGCATGAATTCCTACCCGTTCACCGGCAGAAATCGTAAACGTCAGGTTCTGCCATAAGACTTTCCCGCCCTGACGAATAACGAGGTCGCGGCAGCTTAGCATTCTATTCCCTCTCCGGTCGGCATAAATAACGGGTTTAGTTCAGGCAATGCTTGCCATTGCCGTTTTAACGGCTCACTCATCTCTTCCGGCTGTAACTGCTCGCAGCGGATATTGTCCGTGATATAACCCTGATGCAGCGCCACAATGCGATCGGCATACCGCGCCGCCAGCAGCAGGTCATGAGTCACCCACAGCACGCCGCATCCCCGCTCGCAGAGACCTCGCAAGTGCTCAAGCAACTGGTTTGCCAGTGCCGTATCAAGCCAGGCGGTGATCTCATCCGCGAGAATATAACGTGCCTGGCTAAGCGAGGCGTGGCACGCCAGAATTCGTTTAGCCATCCCACCGGAGAGCTGGCGGGGAAAGCGTTCCAGGACTGTCGGTGCAAGATCGCTTTGCTGTAATAGCTGTACCATCTGCGTCTCATCCCAGGCGCGTCCGGTCAGATGACATGCTCTGTTCAAATGTTTTCTGATATTCAGCATTGGATTAAGCGCCTGTACCCCCTGCGGCACGTAGCTAAACGTATTGCCCCTAAGCTGCCTGATGGTATGTCTGTCCAGCCGGTTGCCATCAAGCGTAATCTCCCCCCGAAAGCGTAAATTTTCCGGCAGCAGATCGAGCAGGCATTGCAGCAGCAGACTTTTGCCCTCCCCGCTGCCGCCAACCAATGCCACCATTTCGCCGGGCGCGATATCAAAAGAGACATTCTGTAATAACGGCGACCAGCGTCTCGCGCCATACCAGCGATAACGCGCACTTTCCAGCGTAACCTGTTGTAAACTCAACATACGTCACTCCTTAGCCACAGCCGCTGAATGGCGCGCGCAAACTGATCGAAGAGCATCACCAGCGTGAATAACATTAGGCCGGGAAACAGCACCAGCCACCAGTTTCCATGGCTAATAAACCGTAACGCATCCGCCAGCAACAGCCCCAGCGAAGGCTCATGCGGCGCCAGCCCAAACCCCAGAAAACTTAACGCCGCGCTGTGCAATACCGCATGAGGAAACATCAATAACGTTCCCGTCAACCATTGCGGCAATAGCGCCGGAAAATAGTGATATCGCCAGCAATAAAGGTGTCCATGCCCCAGACGATAGGTCAGTGTCAGGTAGTCACTCTGCGCTACCCGCTCCGCGTCGGCGCGCAGAATCAGCGCCAGACGGGGCCAGTGCGTTAACGCTACGGCCGCAATGACGCCGCTTTTACCGCCGCCGAGCGTAAAACAGATAAGGATCAGCAAAAGTAAATGCGGCATGGCGAGCATGGCATCGGTTATCAGCCGCATCAGGAGGTCCAGCCGGGGATGAATGCGCGCCACTGCCGCCATCACTAGCGCGATAATGCCGCTGCACAGCGCGGCGCCAACGCCAATTTGTAAACTGGTGAAGGCCCCCTGAAAGCAACGAAGCCATACATCGCGCCCCAGATTATCGGTGCCAAACCAGTGCTGGATATCAGGCGACAGATGCCGGGCAAGCAGATTAACCTCTGGCGGCTGGCTCAACGTGGCATAACCGTATCCGGCAATAAACAGCAGACAGGTAACGGAGAGGATCAGACGAAACAACGTCGGGGCAGGATTATAGAGCATCGGGACGCTCCTGCGATCGATTAAGCCCCACCACAAGCCAGGCTGAAATCGTATTTCCGGCAAACACTAATAGCGTACAGAATAAAACGATCCCCATGAGTAGCGGGACATCGCCACGCAGGCCGGCATCGATAGTGGCCTGTCCCAGCCCCGGATACGCAAAGACTTTTTCTGCCAGTAACGCTCCCCCCATCAGTTCTCCCAGAGAAGCAAACTGTAAACAGAGTGCTGGGGTAATCGCATGACGTAACACCTGGTGACGTAACAGCGACCATCCTTTATCCCCCTGAGCGCGCGCAAAACGAATAAATTCGCTCTTCATTACGCTGGCTATTTTTTCTCGCGTATGCAGCGCAATTTGCCCCATGCCCAACAGACTTAACGCACATACCGGCAACACAAGATGGCGTAAACGTTCCGATAAAAGAGCTGTTCCTGCATTATTTCCGGGGTCCCAGGCGCAACAAACAGGTAATACCGGCCAGCGGACGGCAAACAGCGCCAGCAACAACATGGCTATCCAGAAAGTGGGCAACGATGACAATAAGTAGCTGATACGGCAAATCATCTTATCCGGCCAACGGTGGAGAAAACGTCCGGCCAGAAAACCCAATGTTACGCCCAGCACACCAGACAATAGCCAGGCGCCTGCCAGCAGCGCGAATGACGTCGCAAAACGTTCCCGGATCACGCTGGCGACAGGCATGTTGAACAGCATGGAATACCCCATGTCGCCCTGGAGCAGACGCCAAAACCAGTGACCGAAACGCTCCCACAGCGGCTGGTCAAGCCCCCAGCGCGCCGCAATCCGCGCATATTGTTCTGGTGGAACATGGAGCAGATCGTTGCCAATATAAGCGCGGATAGGATCAACGGGCGAAAAGCTAAGCAAAATGAAGGTGCCGGCAGCCACCAGCACCAACAGAATAATCAGCCGCAAAAAATGACTGAAGAACAATTTCATCACCGACAGGTCCAGGTCCAGTCATCAAGATTGTTTAACACCGACCAGCTACCGTGGATTTCTGGCGCGCCTTTTCCCAGATCAATACAGGGGTTGGCCAGATAGGTATGCTGAATATTAAGCAGCCATGCCCATGCCGCATCGCCCTGAACGCCCGCGCCCTGCTTCCCATCCCACTCAACCTGCTGCCAGAAAGGAATCGCCTTTTGCCAGTCAGGCGCATCTATAGCCTGTTTCAGATGTGCTTCTACCGCAGGGTTGCTGTAATAGCCCGGGTTATAATATTCCACACCAGCGGCTTTCCCGCTGTAGTGATGGAAGAGTTCCATCGGGTCCAGACTTCCCCAGCCAAACAGCGTAGGGTTAGCGTGCATATGGCGCTCTACGGTTTCCCAGCTTCCCGACTGCAACGAGACGACAATGCCTAAAGGCTGCAACATGGCGCGCACCGCTTCGGCCAGATCCCGCCGGGTGCTGTCGCCACTGGCATACCATAAGGTCAGACGCGCTTCTTTACCTGCTTTTTCACGCACGCCCGCACGGTTTATCTTCCAGCCAGCCTCTTCCAGGATGGCGCGCGCTTTTGCAATATCGCCATCGCTGAATACCACTGAAGGATTTTGCCACGGCAATCCCTGCACCGCGCTATAGGCGGGTATCGCATGGCCTTCCATCACCTGTTCCGCCAGTTGCTTACGATTAATGGCATAGTTAATTGCGCGTCTGATAGCGACATCAGCGGTTACATCGTTGCCGACAGGATAACCGTTAGCATCCTTTTTACCGGCAGGCACCATCGGGAAGACAATGCCCCGGTTTTCAACGCTATCGCGTACCCAGAGTTTAAGATTATCCTGCTGCGGGGCCACCGCCATAGAAGGGGCAATGCGCACCAGTCCCAACTGTCCGCTGCGCGCGGCAGCATAAGCATTATCTTCATCCAGAAAGACAAAAACCAGCCGGTTAAAGTCATTCTTTTTACCCGCATACCAGGGATTAGCTTCAACGATCAGTTGCTGACCCGGCTGAAAGCTGACCAGTCGGTATGGACCGGCGCCTATCGGTTCACGGGCGAACGTTTTTTCATCATAACGGCTGGCCGGAACAATCCCTAACGATCCTAATACATTCACAAAGGTGCTCTGCGGATGGCTCAGCGTCATCTCAATTCGGCGCGCATCCAGCGCTCGCGCATGACTAAAGTTGCCCATGTCAATTTTACCGCCGCTCTTCGCCGCTTTGTTATATGTAAAAACGACATCTTCGGCAGTTAATGGCGAGCCATCGGAGAATTTCAGATCGGGTTTTAAGGTCAGTATCCAGGTTTTACCATCGGGGCTGGTGTCCACTTTTTCCGTCAGTAAATTACCCCAACTCATATCGGCGTTTTGCTTGAGCAACGGCGCATGAAGCAATAAGTAGCTGCCGTGGCTCCAGCCCAGCATAGGATCAAAGCCTTCCGTTGGCTCAGGGCCAATGGCCAGCTTCAGGGTACGACCGTCTGCCGTGTCCGACGCGGCGAAAAGCGACGAAGTGAATACCAGAGTCAGCGCGCACGTCACGAGCGCCAGTTTGCCTTTAATCATCAATTTGTCCCAGATTATGCGTTGTTTTTGTTTCTCCCGGCGCAGCATAAACGTCGGGAGACCTCCTGAGGACGGCATTATGGCGAGCATTTGTAATGAAAAAATTGACGCAGAACAGAAAGTATGACGATCTTTTAAAAACATCATACGCACAGACGTCGGGAGCGCCAACGTGGGCTAAAGGCCGCTTTTGACGGGGATAAAACGCAAGGGAAATGACGCCAGGAATACCGGGTTAATTAACGCCATCTTATTCTCTTATTTCCTTTCTATTCTGTATTACGTCTTCCCATCCGACGCTGTTCATTTTCTCAACGTTATTAGTCAGTACTGAAACGTAAGAAGGTATCGTAATTAGCGCTTCCTGGCTTTAAACCTAAACCAATATTAAACGAACCGGGCGTTAATGAAACTTACCAGCAGAACGCCAGTCATATGGCAACCCGATGAAATGACATGCTATGGAGTCCAACCGAAAAATGTTAACGCCGCCAGGGCTCGTGATGATTTTTTTAGCCGTACTGTTCTCATTGCTGACAGGATGCGCAAGTTATAAAAACACGGCATGGGGAATATATCCGGCTTCAACGGATATTTGTCCATCAGGTACGACATCAACAGGAGGGTGCAAAGAGTAATATCGCATATTTAATATACACCACTTTTTAAATGACTGTCCGGACATTTTCGGACGGTAAGTTTTCTATTAATTTATAATGGACTAATCCCATGACAAATAAAAAACACATTTTTTCAATTATCTTTATTGGTTCTCTTTTAACGGGGTGTGCTACAGGACCATCACCGACAGGGATTGGCTTATATACGGATGTTAAAGGGCCAATTACTGCCACGAGTCTCCCGGCAACCAAAACCGGTAAAGCGTGTGCGCAAACGGTATTGGGTATTGTAAATACCGGCGACGCATCTATTGATTCAGCGAAAAAAGCGGGCGATATTTCTTTAGTGTCGAGTGTTGATTATGAAGCTACAGGCTCATATCCGTTTTATGGTAAAACCTGTGTTGTCGTAAGAGGACAATAACAACAGTAAGCCGGCGATGCCGCCGGCTTTTTATCCCATTTTACGTGCCGCTATCTCTGTCTGTTCCTTGCGACTCAGCCCCCGCTTTAAGGTTCTGTTAAGATTTTACGCATACCCTACAAGCAGTTGTTAATAAAGGATAATAATAATGGCACATTTCTCAAGACTGCAAATAACGCTTCACTGGTTAACACTGCTCCTGACAGGCATCGCATATGCGGCTATTGAGTTACGGGGGTGGGCGCCAAAAGGCTCCAGCGTTTACCTGTTTATGAAAGACATGCACTATGACATGGGCGTTCTGGTCTGGGCGCTGATGTTTTTACGGTTATATCTTAAACACAAATACCCGGATCCGGTCATTACGCCTCCCCCTCCTCACTGGCAGCACGTAGCCGCTAAATTAATGCATATCGCGCTTTATCTCACTTTTCTCGCCTTACCGCTGTTGGGCGTCGCGATGATGGCGTCAGGCGGGAAAAGCTGGAGCTTTTTTGGTTTTACTGTACCGGTATTTTTGACGCCAGATAGCACCCTAAAATCGGATATAAAGCGTATTCATGAAATGCTGGCCAATATCGGCTATTTCCTGATTGCCATGCATGCAGCAGCGGCGTTGTTTCACCATTACATACAAAAAGACGATACATTTTCAAGGATGTTACCCGGTAAATCATGACTATTTCGGCCATCCCGGCGTGAGAGAGCACGCCGGGCAAGGCATTATTATTCCAGCGCTATCGGTTTCGACTGATAGCGCCTTATACCGTTTGTAATCGACAATATACGATATTTTTCCGGTTCCACGTGTAGGTGATATGTACGACGCCGCCCTCGCTAATAATAGCGGGATAAGAATACTCACCGTGGTCACTTTCCAGGTCCAGTAGCGGTAGCCATGATTCGCCATTATCCTGGGAAGCAATCAGTGAAAGCGGATAGCGCTTTCCCCAGTTGCCGTTGACCGGATTTAACGCAAGAATCAGCGTACCGTCCTGCATACTAACCAGATCGATACCACTATTATTATTCGGTAAAGATGTCGCGCGGGCAACAGACCAGGTAGCGCCATAGTCGATTGAATCACTGCGAAAAATTGCCCCGCGTGTGCTTCGTAACAACATATGGATATGCCCCGGAGAAGACTCCCACAGCGTAGGCTGAATAACGCCATCCCAGCGCACGAGGTTTTCCAGACAACATTCCCACAACACCCCCTTTTTTATACCATCCCACAACGCTACGTTTGTCCCGGAAATAGCGTTATCAGGCTCCAGCGGTACAAAAGAGATATTCCAGTGTTTTCCTTCGTCAGAGGATCGATCCACAAATGCCCTCCACCGTTCAGGGCTTTCAATCGACCCTGGCGCAATCCAGGCACCATTTGATGCCAGCAGGAGTTTATTTTTCACGGGACCGCGCGGCAAAATATCATCGTTAACCAACGGAGCTGGCGTACTCCAGGTAAATCCTCGATCGCTGGAGGTGATAAACCAGGTTTTCCACACGTGTACGTCGCTGCCTACTTTATAAAATAACCACAATTTATCCGACGGGTAAAATAACACCGGATTCCAGTGCGCTTCCCCCTCGCGTGCCGCCACTCGCTGCGGTGTTGTCCAGATATTATGTTCATAGCGAGATAGCCAGATGGCTGTATCTTCGCTTCCTTCGCGCAACCCCGCGAACCATGCGGCCACGAGCTTACCGCACGGTAAGCGAACAAGCGTAGAGGCATGGCACTGGAAGGACTCGGTTCCGCTTTCCGGTAAAATGACCTGCCGATTGACGAGCGCTAATTTCATACCTGCCTCGATTAAATAAGGTAAAAAGCATCAGCTTTTTTACGTATGAAAGTAGTGTTAGCAGAAATAGCATCAACGCGGTGAAAACGATGAACCGCTATACGAATTTATGTTCAGATATCGCGCCCATAACAGGCAGAATGTCGAGAGTGGACAAAAATTGGACTGACCTCGCGGATAATTCCAACTTACCGCCGTCCAATGGCGACGAGGTCAGTGGCACGGGATAATATAGAGGTCAGGGCTATAATATTTAGCGATCTGTGCCTACAAGCATGACGGGATACTTTTCGCTACAGACAATGAAGGCCCGTCTAAACGGGCCTCCATTAATGCTTTTATGATTTATGTTCAATCGCCTTTGGTTTGCTTTCTATGGCAATTTTTTTCGGTTTCTCGCTTTCAGGGATCTCCTGGTAAATCTCGACCAACAAGAGGCCCTGTTCCAGTTTCGCATTATTCACCTTAGCATGTTCAGGCAAAGAAAAACTCAACTGGAAATCCGCCTTACGAATACCACGATAAATCCAGTGCGTCTGATCCTCTACCGTCTCTTCAGTGTGTTTACCTGTAATATTCAGGTTGCCGCCAACCGTTTCAATTTCAAGCTCTTCCTCTTTCCAGCCAGGAACGCTCACGGTAAGCAGATAGTTATTCGCATCGCGCTTTTGCAGATCGTAAGCTGGCGTCGCAGTGACTGGCGTATCTCCTGTTAATTGACTGAAAAGTCTATCAATACGGTTGAAACGGTCAGAGAAAAGAGAATCAGCAAACACGGGAAGTGCTGACAAGGTTCTGAGTGCCATCATTAACCTCCTGAATCACTATTCAAAAGTTCAACATCAAGGCAAGCATTGCTTGTCCACTGACTACATAGGGACGGAAAAAACATTTTCAAGCCTATAAAAGCTTTTTTTAGTCACGAATTTAAGTGGTTAACGAAAAATCTCATCCCGTTCATTGCCATTTCCGCTGTCCCTTCATCTTTACAATTTTTCTCCACCAGTACAATTGATAATGATTATCAATTGCATTAATGTATACAGGTTGGTTATGGCAGTGACCAACGCCCTTCTCCATTATCAAACCCAGCGCCGCCTTCGGGCGGCCTTTTGGGAGGAAATATGGTCGCCAAAAATAAAATTCACGGTCGTCGTATTCGTCAGTCTCTGCAACAGTTACATCATCGTTGTCTTTTCAGCAACTGGCGGTAAGCCCACCAGGAGCAAAATATGTTTCAGTCACCGCTGAAACAAAAAACTGGCTTATTCATCTTGTGACTTCAGAGGGCCTCTAGCACGCGGTAGTGACTGTCCATGTTGTCGCTAAAATTTTAATGAAATGACATTTATACACCTACAATTTGCGCCCGGCTACTCCGGGCGCCATACCTGAAGATATGACTCCCGTTGCCAACTGACTGGAATTTTAGCTATCGTCTCCGACGTAGAAAAATTCGATATCTTTATTAAACCATTTATCAATGTTGTGCCACATCAGACAACCGGTCAGAAAACTTGCGATCAATATCCCTCCTATAAGCCACTTTTTCACATATACTCCTGAATAACCCCTGTTGATGCCATTATCTGATCGATAATAAAAAGACCATCATTTGAAGAAATAGTTTCACTGACAGATACCGTATGAAACGAGACAGTGAACAGTACCGTTTTCTTCGGTTTTTATGCCATAGTATTGAGCAGTGGTGACAATCATTTTCCATCGCGCCATAATGATTTGCAGCCTATAGTTTATGATTTTAAGATTTGTCTACTCATCACATATGTCAGTGATGGATAAATTATAATACGCTTTTCTGGCGCACTTTTCGTCAGTAAACAGGAATACTACAGCATTCATCGTATTGATGCCGCTTTATCTCCCGCTCTTCAGGGAATTAACGACAATTTTATGCACAAAGGATACTAATGATGAAACGTAAATTGATCCCATTTACCCTCTTTCTCGCTGCGCTTAGCGCCAGTACCACCTCTATAGCAGCTTCGCAGGAGATTTCTAAATCTATATACACCTGTAATGATAACCAGGTTATGGAGGTGATTTACGTCAACACCGAGGCTGGAAACGCCTATGCGATTATCAGTCAGGTAAACGAGATGATCCCGATGCGGTTAATGAAAATGGCCTCCGGAGCAAATTACGAAGCCATAGACAAAAATTATACTTATAAACTTTATACCAAAGGCAAAACGGCTGAACTGGTGGAAGGTGATGATAAACCTGTTCTCAGTAACTGTTCCTTAGCTAACTAACCTTCAGAAATGCCTGAAGGCTCATCAGGCATTTCCACTTCAACCTTCCTGTAACGTAACGTTAAAGAATATGTGAATCACTACCGTAGTATAATGGCTAATTAGTAACCACTTTTAAGCATGGTTAATCCTATTTTTAAAGAAAAGTTCGAACTGTCTGAATTGTCGTTGTTGAGCGTTTAAATGTTTTGCTTTATTAAGTGACCCAGGTAGAATTCGCAGCGGCTGGTAACCATTCATATTCGCACTATTGAACGATCACCGGCCAACCGCGCCAGGGTCTTGCATACGCTCTGGCGCGGTTAAATCCCCAGGCCATAAACGAAATCACTGGTTTCTGCTATTGATCGTATCTTTCAAGTTAACCTGCATTATGCTTGCCCACCTGATGTAAAAAGACACCGCTCTGAACCATAGGGTGTGAATTTTATTTTATAAAAAATTGCGGTGCCGGGTGCCTCCCGGTGAACCATACCACAGTCAATATGGTTCGCGAGGAACATTAACTATTTGACTGGACGCCCCGCCGCAAAGGGGGATTCACCGCATAAGAAAAATCTACAACTCACAAGTAATAAAAGACAATAACATTTTTGTGCATTTTTTATAAATGACTATCTTGTCACGTAATAAATGAAATTATTCTGTAACAGGATTGCAAGACAATACTTATTCAAAACTGAAGTGGTCAGTGGGAGTCGAACCCACATCATCAGCCTGACACTGAGGTAATAACATTATACGATAACCACATTGGACCGCCACCGAGGCCTCGAACCTCGCACCATCAACTTAGGAGGTTGATGCTCTATCCAGCTGAGCTAGTGGCGGCTGGGGACTTCTGCCAGGCGCAAAAAAGGTGCTCTCCTGGATAAAATACATACCTTGCTACTTTTCAGTAGTCGTTCAACGGCAGGTACAATATGCGAAGGCGGTCACAAAATCTTGATGACATTGTGATTAATTCCAGGAAAATTTTTCAGAGTGAATCTTGTGAGATCTGGCGTTATTTACACCAGATTTTCCTTCCTGCTTATCACCTACCTGAGCAACCTTGATTGCTTACCACAACCCCTTATCTGTGCTTATGCTGGTGAGATGTTATGTACAGCGTCACTATGACGAAGAGAGAAAAGACAGGCAGGTACGTGTTACTGGTAAAGAAGCCCTGTTTTGTGACTGGCGGTGCGGAAGGCGAACCTTCCGCATAGCTTATGCTTTTCAGAAACGGTATCCAACCCCGACGTTGAAGCCGTTTATTTTTGTAGAGGAGATGTTGCTTCCTTCATACCCAACATCGACGACGATATTCTCCAGCGGATTCATCTGTACACCCGCGCCCCAGGCAAATCCCGTTTTCCTTGAGGAAATTTTGTTAGAAAAAGAATCGCCATCCTGAGTGGAATGTTCTTTAAATGTCGCCTTTACCGTGCCGACACCCGCCAGCGCGTATAACGAAAAATTGTCAGACAATCGATAGGCTGGCCCAACCATTAAAGAACCGTACTTCACCTCAAACTTGTCATGGTAATGAATACCTTCAGGCTCAACAGACCCGGAAGCCTGTCTGTCTCCATATAAGTAACTTAGCGAGGAAATAAAACTTACCGGAGAGTCATCCTCATAACGGTATTTCACATTTACCCCTCGGATATTTTTGAAATCCTGAACTTTACTTTGTGCATACCCCACGGAAAAGGCGTTAGTATCGGCCTGTGCAACATTTACAACCAAAACGCTTGTAGTAATAACTAAAGTGGATAAAATAATATTTTTCATAACAACTCCTTAATACTACTTATTATTTACGGTGTGTTTAAACACCTGCAGTACCGATCCGGCATTCAGTTATCGCCACTATGCCGAATCGACAAAACCACGAATAATTCACCGCTATCGCTCCTGATGTGTTTACTTCCTGAAAGATATTTTTACTACCAAAGCGCTCTATCGCTCATTAAGGTAACCGGTTCTACAATGTCATCTAACTTTTATAGATTTGAATGCTAATTTTTCTCACGCATATATATTTAACAGAAACCATAAAGTGTTTAGCCACTATAGAACAACAAATTACCCATGCAACATTTTGATATTTAAAGAGAAAATCTCACAACTACATTAAGAAACTTGACACCGTTCGGCTAAAAACATGTCATTAAGCAAACTCGCCATATAATCAGAACATATCGCATTGTGCTTCACAGTCCTCACGTGACGCTCCAGCCGCAATACGGTTATATGCCATCGCAGGCGCTGTAATCATATTCACGATGATGCTTAGCACGCTTTATTCCCGCTCCGATTTAATCTTTTAATATATCTATCAGTTACAACATTTCTTGTTATATTATAAGAATAGAATCAACACCACAATTCCAACATAAATATCACCTGTGTTTAGAGAGAATTTACATTCCAAAAAAATAATAACTAACGCAAATATTGAACACGCGATAAAAAAGTCTATTTCGCTATAAAACCCATTATTATTAAGAGTGGTTAACTCTTCGTTGAATAAAAAATGTCAATGACGTTCCATAATTCAGGAGATGAACTTCACAAGTCATTATATATAACAGGAGGTGCTATGAAACATCATGCTTTTATGCTTTGGTCATTACTTATTTTTTCATTCCATGTTTTGGCCAGTTCAGGCCATTGTTCTGGTTTACAACAGGCATCATGGGATATTTTTATCTACGATTTTGGTAGTAAAACCCCGCAACCACCTACAAATACTGATAAAAAGCAAGCCAGGCAGATTAGTTCACCGTCCTGCCCGACGACAAAACCCATGATGTCCGCCCCAGTCAATGACGCCAGGAAAGGGAATACTCTCTCCAGAACATAATGTTATTTATCTACAATGATGCCGAACGACTACTTTTAGCCACCCGGAAATCTTGATTGTCATCAAATATAGCTGGCATTATTTTTCCTGACGTGTATAGTGCGCCTCGTTATCCCCATTAAGGAATTTGTTTGTCTCGTAAAATGACAGGAATTGTCAAAACCTTTGATTGTAAGAGCGGTAAAGGTCTCATCACCCCCTCCGATGGACGCAAAGATGTTCAGGTCCACATCTCAGCATGTCGCCAACACGAAACAGAAGCGCTTATCCCCGGTATACGCGTTGAGTTTTGTCGTATTAATGGCCTCCGCGGACCTACCGCCGCCAACGTTTATCTTTCATAATTCGTCACCCGGCATTTTTTCAGAAAAATTTAGCGAGTACGTCTACCTCCGCAGCCTGCTATGAGGCTTTGCCTGAAAGGCTGCAGAATGTTTTCAGTGGCGAAAATCTAAAAGATTTATTTTGCTAATGACTCCTGTGACCTCTTTTATCATATATCGGGTGCCCCCCCCTTCTCACTTTGTTTAACGTGAAGAAATGTACAGCCGTTTTTCACTGTGATAGCATGTAATATTGCAAAAGTATTTAACGCTATATACCCATCGTCACAGGAGTGGCTGGCTGCGCGCATTTAACCGAAGTATTTATGTGATTCTATCGGAATTATCTCTATTGCCGCTCAATGCTACGTCATATTCAGTGGGTATAAATTGCCAATATAGTTGTAACGCTATTTATTTTTAGGGTAATAATTGAATGACTTTGCTTTCAGGAAAAAACACACTGGTTCTCTGCCTCTCCTCTATTTTATGTGGATGTACGACGAACGGCTTACCCGCACCTTATAGTATTAATTTGTCGTTCCCGGTCATTACACAAAACCAAATTAATTCCGGTGGTTATTACATAAATGACGCGGAACAAATTCGGACAACTGATGGTCTGTGCCTTGATACAGGCCCAGATCAACAGAATCGTTTGACGCTGCGGGAGTGTAAGCATGTGCAATCTCAGCTTTTCTCATTTCACCGAGACAGAATCACGCAGGGTGAGAAATGTCTGGATGCTGCAGGACAGGGTACGAAAGAAGGCACACCAATCATTCTTTATTCATGCACGGGTAATGATAACCAGCGCTGGCTCACTGATGATAACAAAATTAAGGGGAAACAGAGCCGAAAATGCCTGGGCACAAATAGCATTATTGTCAGAAAAGGCGACCCTGTTGTGTTGGCCGATTGCGATTTTAGTCGCGCCCTGGAATTTACCATCAGGTAGCAGAACATCGCTGTGAAGAGAGGGCCGCTAACCTCATGACACAACAACAGGTTAGCGACCTTTACTTCCACGTGCGGTCACGTCCGCAACGTCAGGATGACAAAACGGCGGCTAAACCTTGACACCAGTTATATACCCAGCTTAAATACTGGTCATCCAACCAGTAAAAAGGAAATGGCGATGTTCGTCGAACTCGTTTATGACAAGCGAAATGTTGAAGGTTTGCCAGGCGCACGCGAAATCATCCTCAATGAACTCACAAAACGCGTACATCAACTTTTTCCCGATGCGCAAGTGAAAGTTAAGCCAATGCAGGCGAACGCATTAAACAGTGACTGTACAAAAACCGAGAAAGAACGGCTGCACCGTATGCTGGAAGAGATGTTTGAAGAGGCTGATATGTGGCTGGTCGCCGAATAACGTCCCCTCCTGCGAAAGCGACATGTCCGATCGAAAACAGCGCCCTGAGGCGCTGTCTGTGACGATATAACGCAAACGCTACCACTCAGAACATGTTGTTGTTGATACCTCAGACCGGTATGTGGAACCGACATTCATCGCTTCACTGGCCTGTCGGTATGAGTAGCCCTTATCAACAATCAGCTGTGCGCATTCCAGCCTGAAATCTGAAAGTACGTTTGGTTTTGTTGTTTATTAAGAGCCTATCCCATTAGACTCTTTTATTCGCCAAACTGGCTTTAACGATTACGCCTACTGGGATAGGTTCTAAACTTATCATCAATACGTAAAATACCTATTTACGAACAAAAAGTAACAGGTAAAAATCCGAAATAAAACCAGCATAACTAAAACTTACTGCAGATATGCACACGCATTATTACTATGTTTCCAGGATAGTCTCGACCAGTCAAGACTATCTATTTTATATAAAAAAGGGAAATACTTCACATGAATAAAATACATGTTACATATAAAAATCTCTTACTTCCGATTACCTTCATCGCGGCAACTCTAATTAGCGCCTGTGATAACGATAAAGATGCCATGGCGGAAGCTGAAAAAAATCAAGAGAAATACATGCAAAAAATCCAGCAAAAAGAGCACCAGCAATCAATGTTCTTTTACGACAAAGCCGAAATGCAAAAAGCTATTGCCAATATCAACGCAAAAGGTGGAGCCAATCTTGCGATTATTGAAGTCCGTTTCTTCAAGGGCGGGTATTCATTCATTCGACAAAGCGTTAACACCCCTGCTAAAGTAGAGATGTTTAAATTTAACAACGGCTACTGGGGGGGACCTTCGCCTGTCAACTTAACCATCTTTGGCACTATAACAGAGGAGCAAAAACAAGAAGCACTAAAAGAGGCTTTATTCAAATTCGACTCGATCAATTTCAGCATTATACCAGAGCGTATTCAGGAAACAATTAAACGTGCTAACGCCAGTGGCATCATTTCCGTTACGGAAGATAGCGATATCGTTGTACGAGCAGAGATAGCTCATAATGGCGAATTCGTCTATGACATTACCATCACTGCTAAAAATACAGCACGTGCGGTAATGACCTTAAATAAGGATGGTTCTATTGCCGGATATGAGATCAAAGAACCTTTCGACCCCAAAAAAGGAGCCGAAAAAGCACAGCAACTTATTGAACAATCGAGAAAAGACATTGAAAGTCAGCGTAAAAAAGCAGCTGAAAAGATGAACGAAATACAGCAGACATTTAAAAAATAGCAGGCGATACAAACATTGATAAAAATTATAGCGCGAAAGAGCGCGTGCCAGGTACTAAGGCACTGCTCGAAGACAGCGAATCGCTATTTCATTCTCTGACACTGTAATTTTTCGTACTCAAGATGTTTATTTATTGAGTCTTTTGTGGATAACCAGGTGAAGTTATGTGACGCCAGGAATCTATTCCAGCGGGCGTACTTGTTGGAGCCAGTGTGAAGCCGGGCAGCGCGCAGAAACCGGAGCGTATACGTTGTACGTGAGAATTTCGAGCACTGCCCAGCCTAAAAATGACGAATAAAATAGATATTTTAAAGAGGTAATATGAAGAATTTTTTCAAAATAATCACTGATTTCATCGCGGATATTTCCCTTGATCTATTTGCTATATTTTTATGCATGTTATTCGTATACAAAACAGGACCATCAATTGGTGTGATATCATTTTTTATTGCATTAATTATTTATATCATTCTTCATTTTGTTTTTTACTCATTTCGTGAAAAAATCATAAAAAAAATATTCAAATAAGTATTTAAAATTATTGTTTTGAGGTACAAATTCAGCGCAATAAAACAGAGCAACTAAAAAAAATTAGGCGTAGCGAAGTGGAAAAGGACTGTCATGTACTGGACCGTGAGCTGGTCGGGAGAGCAATGTACGGGAAAGAGCGAAATACTGTCATTGATATGAGCAGGAATATCGATAGCCAGTAAATCACTCCTGTGGTAATGCAGGACACCTGATGACTGTGAAAGTAGCTTCATCTGTATCTGTAGCGCCGGTGAAGTCCAGCATTTTAAGTGAAAAGCAGCCAGCAGGCGCTTCTGCTGGTCCATATTCCTCTATTTTGCCAGGCCATACTGGAGCGCCACCCAGGTATCTGCCAGAACGGTCCTGAGATAATAAATATAAAAGCAGTTACTGCCTACCTCAAGAAGTATGCGCTCATGATCATTTAAAGCTCTTTTAAAGAGACTGATAATAAGCTTGTCAATATAATATTATGCAGTCTCTATTAAGCGCCTGGTTTATTTGTTTTGCATAATCATATAGTTGACTTTTCGAGTAAGAGTTTTCTTGCAAAGACAAATAAACGTGTTTTATATCTCTGAATAAACATACATCACCATGAATATGAGCCTCTATATAATTCCCTTCATAGCCTTTACCATAATTAGAATGAGCTAAAAATTTTTCGTCCTTAGCCATTTTAACCAAACTCTTAAAGCAATTATAACCAAAAAAATCATTTTGACAGGATGCAATCAGGTTCTCCATATGCCAAAATGTAGATAATTTACTCGTATCCAGGCCAAATCTGTGGCCGTAGATATCAAAAGGTGATAATGTACAATTTGTTTTTACATTATCATTTAATTCAAAAAATGATTTTCCATAGGCGCTGGCACCTCCATTTTCACCGTTCAGAAAGTCCAGTGCAGCATAAATTGGTCTGCTTGTAGGGCTAAAAGTTCTACTGTTGGGAGTATATGCTACGGAAAAACCGCCTGTCTGACCATATGGGGCATAAGGTGAATCTGCAAGCCTCTCCAGTTCAAATGCTTTAGTTTCAACTGAATCACGTCCGACATTATAAGCAGGTAAATCTCCTGGTCTGCAACCTAATGCATAAGAGTTCAGATATTCTTTATTTTTTAAGAGAGAGACAAAGTCAATTTTTGCCGCATTAAAATTTATTGTCAGCCGGGCATTTTGTAAAATATCCACCATCTTATTTAGCAAGAGAGTGCAATCTATTTCGGTACCACACTCACGGCTTATCCGCCTGAGCGCTTTTTCTCTTATTATGTCAGCGTCGCGCTGACACCTGGAATGAATATGCGCAAGTACTTGTTTTCCAAAAAGGCGACCATACACCTTTTTACGCTCTTCATTGCTGAGACCGCAAAACACTTCGTCAAAAGAAAGCCTGTACGCTGCGCTTACAGAACCTCTCGCCGTTCTGCTTTCTGGAAATGGCGGAACATCTTCAACAACATTTCTAACTTGCTGAATGTCTGAAGACAGTGGAGTACGTCGGGCATTTTTTTCCTTATCTGTTTCCAGATATTCCGGAACCTTTATACTTCCACTATGGCAGATAGGTTTGAGCATATGTCTCCTGAATTTTTATGACTAATATAGCATTCACTTTCGCTGACGTATTCTTTATCAGGCTGAAATTTCAACACTTCTTAGCAGCCTTGTAGAAGAGCAAATAAAGCATGCTAATGATTTTATAAAATACTTAACCTACCCACTATTGTAGTCAATAAACCATCACTTTTTATTAAAAAATTATCCTGATAATAACAATAAATCTGGTAAGGCACTTTCAAAAAATAGCCAAATCACACATTATTAAGAAAACCACTACAATCAAAATCGGTAACTATCAGCTTTCAGGAGGACTCAGGTTATCATGACGATCGGGGTAAAGGATGGATTACTATTGCGGTCAGAATTGAGGGAGTTTTGATAAATTTTTTTGATAAAATTTTGATAACCGTTCGAATGCTAATAATAAAAACGGGGACGTTAAGTCCCCGTTTTTGTTTTTAACAATTATCGTTATTACATATTCGCGATAATCGCGTCACCAAACTCACTACATTTCAGCAGCTTAGCGCCTTCCATCAGGCGTTCAAAGTCATAGGTCACGGTCTTCGCGGCAATCGCGCCTTCCATACCTTTAACAATCAGGTCTGCGGCTTCGAACCACTGCATGTGGCGCAGCATCATCTCCGCAGACAGAATAATGGAGCCTGGGTTGACTTTATCCTGGCCCGCATATTTCGGCGCAGTCCCGTGAGTCGCTTCAAACAACGCGCATTCGTCGCCGATATTCGCACCCGGTGCAATACCGATACCGCCAACCTGAGCCGCCAGGGCATCGGAAATATAGTCACCGTTCAGGTTCATACAGGCGATAACGTCGTATTCCGCCGGACGCAACAGGATTTGTTGCAGGAACGCATCGGCGATAACGTCTTTAACCACGATCTCTTTACCCGTGTTCGGGTTCTTAATTTTCAGCCACGGACCGCCGTCAATAAGCTCACCGCCGAACTCGTCGCGCGCCAACTGGTAGCCCCAGTCTTTAAACGCGCCTTCGGTGAACTTCATGATATTGCCTTTATGTACCAGCGTGACGGAATCGCGATCGTTGGTAATAGCGTATTCAATCGCCGCGCGAACCAGACGTTTAGTGCCTTCTTCAGAACACGGTTTGATACCGATACCGCAGTGCTCCGGGAAGCGAATTTTCTTCACGCCCATCTCTTCGCGCAGGAACTTGATCACTTTCTCAGCGTCTGCAGAGTCAGCTTTCCATTCAATTCCGGCGTAGATGTCTTCAGAGTTTTCACGGAAGATGACCATATCGGTCAGCTCCGGATGTTTCACCGGACTTGGCGTGCCCTGATAGTAACGAACGGGACGCAGACAAACGTACAGGTCAAGCTCCTGACGCAGGGCAACGTTCAGAGAGCGGATACCGCCGCCAACCGGCGTGGTCAATGGACCTTTAATCGCTACGCGGTAGTCACGAATTAAATCAAGGGTTTCAGCGGGAAGCCAGACATCCTGGCCGTAAACCTGTGTGGATTTTTCTCCGGTGTAAATTTCCATCCAGGAAATTTTACGCTCGCCTTTATAGGCTTTCTCGACGGCGGCATCGACCACTTTAAGCATGGCTGGAGTGACATCAACACCGATACCATCGCCTTCAATAAACGGGATAATCGGATTCTCAGGAACGTTGAGTTTGCCGTTTTGCAGGGTGATCTTCTTACCTTCCACCGGAACAACTACTTTGCTTTCCATTCACCTCTCCTTCGAGCGCTTCTGGTTTGCTCGTCTGTCATCGCGCTGCATGTGCAATGGCGTCCTGCTGCACGACTGCGTTAGAGCAATTTTTTGTTAATGTTTTGTAATGAGCATGTCAATACTACCCTATTGTTTGCCGCCATGAAAGACACTCATTATTGCGCTATAATGCGGCAATTAATAAGTTCTGAAAACACCATGCAAAAAACTTCTTTTAGAAATCACTACGTTAAGCGATTCAGCTCACGACAAGCATCTAAATCACGGAAAGAAAACCAGCCAAAACGCGTGGTTTTGTTCAATAAACCTTACGATGTGTTGCCGCAGTTCACGGATGAAGCAGGTCGCCGCACGTTAAAAGATTTTATTCCTGTGCAAGGCGTTTATGCCGCAGGCCGCCTAGACCGCGACAGCGAAGGGCTTTTGGTGCTGACTAATGACGGCGCGCTGCAGGCGCGCCTCACGCAACCGGGCAAACGTACCGGCAAGATTTACTATGTTCAGGTAGAAGGCATCCCGGATAATGCAGCGCTGCAGGCGCTTCGTACTGGCGTCACGCTCAACGATGGCCCTACCCTGCCCGCCGGTATTGAGATTGTCGCGGAGCCTGACTGGCTGTGGCCGCGCACCCCGCCGATTCGCGAACGGAAGAATATTCCCACCAGTTGGCTAAAAGTCACCTTATATGAAGGCCGCAACCGCCAGGTAAGACGCATGACAGCGCATGTCGGTCATCCCACTCTACGATTAATTCGTTACAGCATGGGCGACTACACGCTCAACGGCCTCGATAATGGACAGTGGTGCGAGATCGCACAGGAGAAAGACAGATGAAACGGCTTCTCATTGCTTTTGCTTTATTAACACCGTTATCCGTTAATGCGGCCAGCTTCGACTGCCAGAAAGCGCAGGCTGCGGATGAAAAGGCTATCTGCGCGCACCTGACGCTGAATGATAAAGACGTGGAAATGCACACCAAATATCAGTTTCTAAAAGGGTTGTTCGCGATGGGCAGTCGCGGCGCGCTGCAGGACGCCCAGCAGAGCTGGCTTAAACAGCGTCAGCAGTGCAAGGCCGATGTCACCTGCCTGACAAAAGCTTATAACGAGCGTCTGAAACAGCTTGACGCGATCTATGACCACATTGATAAACCGCTTTAATAAGGATGCCTATGTTCAAGCCGCACGTGACCGTTGCCTGCATCGTACATGCCGAAGATAAATTTCTGGTGGTGGAAGAGACCATCAACGGTAAATCGTTATGGAATCAACCTGCCGGACACCTGGAGGCAGATGAAACGCTGGCGCAGGCCGCCGCGCGAGAACTGTGGGAAGAGACTGGCATCACGGCACAACCACAGTATTTTATCCGTATGCATCAGTGGATTGCGCCGGATAAAACCCCGTTCCTGCGCTTTTTATTCGCTATCAAGCTTGATCATATTTGCGCGACCGACCCCCATGACAATGACATCGATTGCTGCCGTTGGGTGAGCGCCGACGAGATTCTGAACGCGCCGAATTTACGTTCTCCGCTGGTGGCTGAAAGCATTCGCAGTTATCAAACGGGACAACGTTACCCCTTATCTATAGTGGGCGAATTTAACTGGCCGTTTACAGAGGGTGTCAAGTAAAGGGCTGCGTGATAGAATACGCCGCCTTGAAGTTCAATGTCGCGAGTATTCCAATGTCAGAAAGCCCAAAAAAAGTGATCGTCGGCATGTCCGGCGGTGTCGATTCCTCCGTTTCCGCCTGGCTGTTGCAACAACAGGGTTATCAGGTAGAAGGCCTGTTCATGAAGAACTGGGAAGAGGACGATGGTGAGGAATACTGTACCGCTGCAGCCGATCTGGCTGACGCGCAGGCCGTGTGCGACAAGCTTGGCATTGAACTGCATACCGTTAATTTTGCCGCAGAATATTGGGATAACGTCTTTGAACTGTTCCTTGAAGAGTACAAAGCGGGCCGTACGCCGAATCCGGATATTCTGTGCAATAAAGAGATCAAATTTAAAGCCTTCCTTGAATTTGCCGCAGAAGATTTAGGCGCCGACTATATCGCCACCGGTCACTACGTCCGTCGCGCGGATGTAAACGGCAAAAGCCGGTTGTTGCGCGGGCTCGACGGTAACAAAGATCAGAGCTACTTCCTCTATACGCTTGGCCATGAGCAGATTGCGCAAAGTCTGTTCCCGGTTGGCGAGCTGGAAAAACCGCAGGTGCGTAAAATCGCCGAAGATCTGGGGCTGGTAACCGCAAAGAAAAAAGATTCTACCGGTATCTGCTTTATCGGCGAGCGCAAATTCCGCGACTTTTTAGGGCGCTATCTGCCTGCGCAGCCGGGGAAAATCATTACCGTTGACGGCGATGAAATCGGCGAGCATCAGGGTCTGATGTATCATACGCTCGGTCAGCGTAAAGGGCTGGGAATCGGCGGCACCAAAGACGGTAGCGAAGACCCCTGGTATGTAGTGGATAAAGACGTTGAAAACAATGTGTTAATTGTCGCCCAGGGGCATGAGCACCCACGCCTGATGTCGGTAGGCCTCATCGCCCAGCAGCTACATTGGGTCGATCGCGAACCGTTCACCGGCACCCTGCGCTGTACGGTAAAAACCCGCTACCGCCAGACCGATATTCCGTGCACGATTAACGCGCTGAATGACGATCGTATCGAGGTCATTTTTGACGAGCCGGTTGCCGCCGTTACGCCGGGCCAGTCCGCTGTCTTTTACAGCGGCGAAGTCTGCCTGGGCGGCGGCATTATCGAGCAGCGACTGCCGCTGACGGTCTGATTATTCAATACACAACACCATTCAAGTCGCCTCAAAGCGGCTTAAAAGATGAAGTGTATTTTATTTGATACAAGGAAGCAGTGATTGTGGCAAAGAATTATTATGACATCACCCTCGCGCTGTCTGGCATTTGCCAGTCGGCACGCCTGGTACAACAACTGGCGCACCAGGGGCACTGTGATGCCGACGCGTTGCACGTTTCACTCAACAGTGTCATTGATATGAATCCCAGTTCTACTCTGGGCGTGTTCGGCGGCAGCGAAGCTAACCTGCGTCTTGGTCTGGAAACACTGCTCGGCGTGCTGAATGCCAGCAGCCGACAAGGACTTAACGCCGAACTGACGCGTTATACGCTTAGCCTGATGGTGCTGGAGCGCAAGCTGTCATCCGCCAAAGGCGCGTTGAATACGTTAGGCGATCGCATTAACGGCCTGCAGCGCCAGCTTGACCATTTTGATTTACAGTCAGACACGTTAATGAGCGCCATGGCGGGCATCTACGTGGATGTGATTAGCCCATTGGGCCCGCGCATTCAGGTGACGGGCTCCCCGGCCGTTCTGCAAAGTCCGCAGGTGCAGGCCAAAGTCCGCGCCTCGCTACTGGCAGGCATCCGTGCAGCCGTGCTCTGGCATCAGGTAGGCGGTGGTCGCCTACAGCTTATGTTTTCTCGTCATCGCCTGACGACTCAGGCAAAACAAATTCTTGCTCATTTAACCCCGGAGTTATGATCTATGGAATTATCCTCACTGACCGCCGTTTCCCCTGTCGATGGACGCTACGGCGATAAAGTCAGCGCGCTGCGCGGAATTTTTAGCGAATACGGTTTGCTGAAATTTCGTGTACAAGTCGAAGTACGTTGGCTGCAGAAATTAGCCGCGCACGCAGCGATCAAGGAAGTTCCTGCTTTTGCTGCCGACGCAAACGGTTACCTGGATACGCTTGTTGCAAACTTCAATGAAGAAGATGCCGCGCGCATTAAAACCATTGAGCGCACCACGAATCACGATGTGAAAGCGGTTGAGTATTTTCTGAAAGAAAAAGTCGCCGCGATCCCGGCGCTACATGACGTTTCCGAATTTATCCACTTTGCCTGCACTTCTGAGGACATTAACAACCTGTCGCACGCGTTAATGCTCAAAACCGCGCGCGATGAAGTGATCCTGCCTTACTGGCGTCAGGTGATTAACGCGGTTAAAGATCTCGCCACGCAGTATCGCGACATTCCTCTGCTCTCCCGCACCCACGGCCAGCCGGCAACGCCTTCCACTCTGGGTAAAGAGATGGCGAACGTGGCGTATAGAATGGAGCGTCAGTTCCGCCAGCTCAACCAGGTGGAGATCCTCGGTAAAATCAACGGCGCCGTAGGCAACTATAACGCGCATATCGCCGCCTATCCGGAAGTTGACTGGCATCAGTTCAGCGAAGAGTTCGTCACCTCGCTGGGCATCCAGTGGAATCCTTACACCACCCAGATTGAACCGCATGATTATATTGCGGAACTGTTTGACTGTATCGCGCGCTTTAACACCATCCTGATCGATTTCGATCGCGATGTCTGGGGCTATATTGCGTTGAACCATTTCAAACAGAAAACCATCGCCGGGGAGATCGGTTCTTCTACCATGCCGCATAAAGTTAACCCCATTGACTTTGAAAACTCAGAAGGCAACCTCGGTCTGTCTAACGCAGTGTTGCACCATCTGGCAAACAAACTGCCGGTTTCCCGCTGGCAGCGCGATCTGACCGACTCAACCGTCCTGCGTAACCTGGGTGTCGGCATCGGCTATGCGCTTATCGCTTATCAGTCCACCCTGAAGGGCGTCAGCAAGCTGGAAGTAAACCGCGATCATCTGCTTGACGAACTGGATCACAACTGGGAAGTATTAGCCGAACCGATCCAGACCGTCATGCGCCGCTATGGTATTGAAAAACCATATGAAAAACTGAAAGAGTTGACCCGTGGCAAGCGTGTTGATGCCGAAGGAATGAAACAGTTTATTGATAGTCTGGCCCTGCCGGAAGCAGAAAAAACGCGCCTTAAAGCCATGACGCCGGCAAATTATATCGGTCGCGCTGTGACTCTGGTCGACGAACTTAAATAATGCCTGCCTCACCCTCTTTTCTTCAGAAAGAGGGTGACTATTTGTCTGGTTTATTAACTGTTTATCCCCAAAGCACCATAATCAACGCTAGACTGTTCTTATTGTTAACACAAGGGAGAAGAGATGATGCGCGTACTGGTTGTAGAGGATAATGCATTATTACGCCACCACCTGAAGGTTCAGCTCCAGGATTCAGGTCACCAGGTCGATGCCGCAGAAGATGCCAGGGAAGCTGATTACTACCTTAATGAACACCTTCCGGATATCGCTATTGTCGATTTAGGTCTGCCGGATGAAGACGGCCTTTCCTTAATACGCCGCTGGCGCAGCAGTGATGTTTCACTGCCGGTTCTGGTGTTAACCGCGCGCGAAGGCTGGCAGGATAAAGTCGAGGTTCTCAGCTCCGGGGCCGATGACTACGTGACGAAGCCATTCCACATCGAAGAGGTAATGGCGCGTATGCAGGCGTTAATGCGCCGTAATAGCGGTCTGGCCTCCCAGGTGATCAACATCCCGCCGTTCCAGGTGGATCTCTCACGCCGGGAATTATCCGTCAATGAAGAGGTCATCAAACTCACGGCGTTCGAATACACCATTATGGAAACGCTTATCCGTAACAACGGTAAAGTGGTCAGCAAAGATTCGCTGATGCTTCAGCTGTATCCGGATGCGGAACTGCGGGAAAGTCATACCATTGATGTTCTCATGGGGCGTCTGCGGAAAAAAATACAGGCCCAGTATCCGCACGATGTCATTACCACCGTACGCGGACAAGGATATCTTTTTGAATTGCGCTAATGAATAAATTTGCTCGCCATTTTCTGCCGCTGTCGCTGCGGGTTCGTTTTTTGCTGGCGACAGCCGGCGTCGTGCTGGTGCTTTCTTTGGCATATGGCATAGTGGCGCTGGTCGGCTATAGCGTAAGTTTTGATAAAACCACCTTTCGTCTGCTGCGCGGCGAAAGCAACCTGTTTTACACCCTCGCCAAATGGGAAAATAATAAAATCAGCGTTGAGCTGCCTGAAAATCTGGACATGCAAAGCCCGACCATGACGCTGATTTACGATGAAACGGGCAAATTATTATGGACGCAGCGCAACATCCCCTGGCTGATTAAAAGCATTCAACCGGAATGGTTAAAAACGAACGGCTTCCATGAAATTGAAACCAACGTAGACGCTACCAGCACGCTGTTGAGCGAGGATCATTCCGCGCAGGAAAAACTCAAAGAAGTACGTGAAGATGACGATGATGCCGAGATGACCCACTCGGTAGCGGTAAATATTTATCCTGCCACGGCGCGGATGCCGCAGTTAACCATCGTGGTGGTCGATACCATTCCGATAGAACTAAAACGCTCCTATATGGTGTGGAGCTGGTTCGTATACGTGCTGGCCGCCAATTTACTGTTAGTCATTCCTTTACTGTGGATCGCCGCCTGGTGGAGCTTACGCCCTATCGAGGCGCTGGCGCGGGAAGTCCGCGAGCTTGAAGATCATCACCGCGAAATGCTCAATCCGGAGACGACGCGTGAGCTGACCAGCCTTGTGCGCAACCTTAATCAACTGCTCAAAAGCGAGCGTGAACGTTATAACAAATACCGCACGACCCTGACCGACCTGACGCACAGTTTAAAAACGCCGCTCGCGGTTTTGCAGAGTACGTTACGCTCTTTACGCAACGAAAAGATGAGCGTCAGCAAAGCTGAACCGGTGATGCTGGAACAGATCAGCCGGATTTCCCAGCAGATCGGCTATTATCTGCATCGCGCCAGTATGCGCGGTAGCGGCGTATTGTTAAGCCGCGAACTGCATCCCGTCGCGCCGTTGTTAGATAACCTGATCTCCGCGCTCAATAAAGTTTATCAGCGTAAAGGGGTGAATATCAGTATGGATATTTCACCAGAGATCAGTTTTGTCGGCGAGCAAAACGACTTTGTCGAAGTAATGGGCAACGTACTGGACAACGCTTGTAAATATTGTCTGGAGTTTGTCGAGATTTCGGCTCGCCAGACCGACGATCATTTGCATATTTTCGTCGAAGATGATGGCCCAGGCATTCCCCACAGTAAACGATCCCTGGTGTTTGATCGCGGTCAGCGCGCCGATACCCTACGACCAGGACAAGGCGTGGGGCTGGCTGTCGCGCGCGAGATTACGGAACAATACGCCGGGCAGATCATTGCCAGCGACAGTCTGCTCGGCGGTGCCCGTATGGAGGTCGTTTTTGGCCGACAGCACCCCACACAGAAAGAGGAATAAACATTTCTGTGCGTTCTTCCACGCATCTCGTTAAGCATCCGTTATAATCGGTGTCAGATACCAGCCTGCGGATACTTAACATGGAATACCAATTAACTCTTAACTGGCCCGACTTTCTTGAACGCCACTGGCAAAAACGCCCGGTGGTCTTAAAACGTGGGTTTAGCAACTTTATCGATCCGCTCTCGCCGGATGAGCTGGCGGGGCTGGCGATGGAAAGCGAAATCGACAGCCGTCTCGTTAGCCATCAGGATGGCAAATGGCAGGTCAGCCATGGCCCTTTCGAAAGCTACGATCATCTGGGTGAGAGCAACTGGTCGCTGCTGGTACAGGCGGTAAACCACTGGCACGAACCCACCGCCGCCTTGATGCGCCCGTTCCGCGCTCTGCCGGACTGGCGTATCGACGATCTGATGATCTCCTTTTCCGTCCCCGGCGGCGGCGTTGGCCCGCATCTGGATCAGTATGATGTGTTTATTATCCAGGGAACCGGTCGCCGTCGCTGGCGCGTGGGCGAAAAGCTGCAAATGCGTCAGCACTGCCCACATCCCGACCTGTTACAAGTCGATCCGTTCGAGGCCATTATTGATGAAGAGCTGGAGCCGGGCGACATTCTGTATATTCCGCCAGGATTCCCGCATGAAGGCTATGCGCTGGAAAACGCCATGAACTATTCGGTCGGTTTTCGCGCGCCCAATAGCCGTGAGCTGATCAGCGGTTTTGCCGATTACGTCCTGCAACGGGAGTTGGGCAATACATACTACAGCGATCCGGATATGCCGTCCCGCAAGCATCCGGCGGATATCCTGCCGCAGGAGATGGATAAACTGCGTAATATGATGCTCGATTTGATCAATCAACCCGCGCATTTCCAACAGTGGCTTGGCGAGTTTCTCTCTCAGTCACGCCACGAACTGGATATTGCGCCGCCGGAGCCGCCGTATCAGCCTGATGAAATTTACGATGCCTTAAAGCAAGGCGAGGTATTAGTACGTCTCGGCGGGCTTCGCGTATTGCGTATCGGCGATGAGGTCTATGCGAATGGCGAAAAAATAGACTCTCCGCATCGCCCCGCTCTTGAGGCGCTCGCCAGTCATATTGCACTGACCGCTGAAAACTTCGGCGATGCGCTGGAAGACCCGTCCTTCCTCGCGATGCTGGCGGCGCTGGTGAATAGCGGGTACTGGTTCTTCGAAGGATAAGAATATCGCAATGCCCGGCGACCGCCGGGCTGACGCAAACTATCCACAACGATCGCCGCCAGGGTTGGCGACATCGTTATATTGCGGATCGCCCGGATAAAGCGAGTGGGCCATTCGATGGCGAAATGACATTTGCCGATAGCGCCGCGCCTGCGCGTTATCTCCAAGACCTTCGGCAATATTAGCCAGTTGCTGTAATCGTTCATACTGCATCTTTGCTGGATAAGCTACGGCATCAAGCGTAAAGGCGCGTTCCGCAAAGTCTTTTGCTTGTTCAAGTTCTTGATTACTCTGATAAAGCAGCGAAATACCATACAACACCATTGATACGTCGGACTGCCGACGTTTATATTCTGCCAGCAATGGGAGATAGAGGGAGGTACTGTCCAGGTCGATGTTTTCGGGCAAATAAAAGCGTAATCGTGATATTACCGTCGCCATTGGCGTTAAACGGCTCTGGTAATACGCGATAAGTTTAAGGTAGAGATCTTTCGCTTCCTTATAATGATGGCCCTGTGCATAAAAGCCAGCAAGATTATTGCTGTCAACCGTCATTTCGCCGAATTCGGCGCCATAAAGCGTTTGCTCAATTTTTAGCGCCTGACTTAGCGCATTAATCGCCTCGCTAATATGCCCTGCATTATAAGCAATATCCGCTTTCTGCTGCAAAAAAGAGGCGACGCGCTCACGATTATCCCAGGTTTTATCTCGTAAAATAACGCTCAGCCACTGCCGCTCCGTTGCGTCTATCTTCGCCAAATAATAGGCTTTACGCGCACTATCACATTCGACATCCCGCTCTTCCAGCGCATCAGAATAAGCGTCGCGCATCCTGTTTAAGGTATAAACCAATGCTTCCGTCGATGCCTTTTTGTCTTTAAGACGCCACGTTAATGCCTGCTCTTGCCAGGCTATCTGCTGACGGTAATCAACCTTGATCTCGTATCGCCACTGCTCTGTCGGTGAATACTCTATATAACGATCGTCACTGTAAACATTAAAGGCCGCCAGGTGTTCAAACATATCGGCCCGATCGCCCGGATAAGTGTCCGCCGGAAATGTTTTCATTATTGCCCGCGCTCGCAGCAGCATTTGCGGCGTTAACTCCGGTTTACCCAGCCATTGATAAATATCGCTTTGTAATAGCAGGCTACGAACAAGCTGTATTGAGCGTTTGCCATATTGCTGCGAGGCCAGCCTCACCGCATCATCAATAAACGTCATGCAGGTTTCATCGCCAGTCATAAAACATGCTGCAGATTGTTGCTGGCGCTGGGACCAGGAAGGCGTATATTCGGCGCTCCAGGCAGAAAAATTTATGGCGGAAAATATCCCGCCATAAATAATAAAACGCTTCACCACAATGCGTAACATTCGCTACTGCCCGCGCTTAGCCGTCAGCTCCGCGATACGCACAATCACCTGTACCGCTTTTTCCATCCCCTCCAGCGTCACAAACTCATGTTTACCATGATAGTTATATCCGCCGGTAAAGAGATTAGGACATGGCAGACCCATAAACGACAGTTGCGCCCCGTCTGTACCGCCGCGAATCGGTTTCATCTCCGGCGTAATATGACAGTCGCGCATGGCCTGCTGGGCGATATCGAGAATATGCGGATGTTCAACTACTTTTTCGCGCATATTGTAATAACTGTCTTCAATCACCAGTTCGATATAGCAGTCCGGATGCAGCCCCTTACCGACTTTTTTGGCAATCTCCATCATTTTGCGTTTACGCGCTTCAAACTGCTTACGGTCGAAATCGCGAATGATGTAGTGCATTTCGGCCCGGTCAACGGTGCCTTTCATGCTGGCCAGATGATAAAACCCTTCGTAACCTTCGGTGGTTTCAGGCGCTTCATCCGCCGGCACTTCCGCGTGAATCCTCGCCGCCAACGACAGCGCATTGACCATCACGCCTTTTGCCGTACCGGGATGCACGTTATTGCCGACGATTTTGATATTCACCGAGGCGGCATTGAAGTTTTCAAACTCCAGTTCGCCCACGCCGCCGCCGTCGACCGTATAGGCCCACTGCGCGCCAAAGGCCTCAACATCGAAGTGCTTCGCGCCTTTCCCTACCTCTTCGTCAGGCGTAAACGCCACTTTAATTTCACCGTGGGGAATAGGATTACCTTTCAGCACCGCCAGCGCGGTCATGATCTCCGCAACGCCGGCTTTATCGTCCGCGCCCAGCAATGTCTTACCATCGGTAGTAATCAGCGTCTGTCCCAGTAATTGATGCAGTACCGGGAACATCACGGGTGACAACACCTCATCGCCAATCCCTAATGCTATATCGCCGCCGCGATAATTCTCGACAATCTGCGGGTTAACGTTTTTACCGCTGAAATCCGGAGAGGTATCCACATGGGAGATAAAACCAATGGCGGGAATATCCCCCTCAACATTGGCCGGGAGCGTCGCCATCAACGTCCCTTTTTCACTTAATGTAATGTTAACCAGCCCCATCTCTTCGAGCTGCTGTTTGAGCAAACGTAGTAACTTCCACTGCCCCTCAGTGCTGGGAACCTGCCGAACACCCGACTTTGATTGGGTATCCAGCGATACGTAGTGTAAAAAACGCTCAAGTAGTTTATCCATGCAGTCACCCTCACTTTTCGTGACAACATTATTAATAAGCAAGAAAAGACAAATATTGCGTCAGGTCACTTTTATCCCTGCAAACAAGAATATTTCACTTTGACACGCTTTCTGACTATAAAGCTAAGTCAGTAATTCGCAACAAGGATTGGCGATCACAGTGGTTTGCCGTAGAATGACCGCCCTCATTAAGAGTGATTAAGGTGGTTAACCACAAACCCCGCAGCGGTCAGCCATCCGTTGCGTTTACATGGGACAGAGTAAGAAATTGAATAATCAACCGCGTTCGCTTTCACCGCTGGTGCTTTTGTCGGGAATTAGCAAAAGTTTCGATGGCAAAGAGGTCATTTCACAGCTGGATTTGACCATTAACAATGGCGAATTCCTCACGCTGCTTGGCCCTTCCGGCTGCGGTAAAACAACCGTTCTTCGCCTGATTGCCGGCCTGGAAACCGTTGATGCCGGGCATATCATGTTGGATAACCAGGATATCACCCACGTTCCCGCCGAAAATCGTTATGTAAATACCGTATTTCAAAGCTACGCTTTATTTCCGCATATGACGGTGTTTGAAAATGTCGCGTTTGGGTTACGGATGCAAAAAACGCCAGCCGCCGAGATAGCGCCTCGCGTGACCGATGCGCTGCGTATGGTGCAGCTTGAAGAGTTTGCACAACGTAAACCGCACCAGCTTTCCGGCGGACAGCAGCAGCGTGTGGCTATCGCTCGCGCGGTGGTGAATAAACCTCGCCTGTTATTACTGGACGAATCGCTCTCCGCGCTGGACTATAAATTGCGCAAACAAATGCAGAACGAGCTTAAAGCATTACAGCGTAAACTCGGTATCACGTTTGTTTTTGTCACTCACGATCAGGAAGAAGCGCTCACCATGTCCGATCGTATCGTGGTAATGCGTAATGGCGTGATTGAGCAAGACGGCACGCCGCGTGAAATCTATGAAGAGCCAAAAAACCTGTTTGTCGCCGGTTTTATCGGCGAAATTAACCGCTTTGACGCAACCGTCATTGAACGGCTTGATGAACAGCGCGTCCGCGCCAGCGTAGAAGGTCGGGAGTGCAATATATACGTCAATTTCGCTGTCGAACCGGGCCAAAAACTGAACGTCCTGCTGCGACCGGAAGATCTACGCGTCGAAGAGATCAACGATGATAACCACATCGAAGGGCTTATCGGCTACGTGCGCGAGCGCAATTATAAAGGTATGACGCTGGAGTCGGTGGTTGAACTGGAAAATGGCAAAATGGTGATGGTCAGCGAATTCTTCAACGAAGACGATCCTGACTTCGACCATTCACTTGACCAAAAAATGGCCATTAGTTGGGTAGAAAGCTGGGAGGTCGTACTGGCTGATGAAGAACACAAGTAAATTCCAGAATGTAGTGATTGTCACTATCGTCGGTTGGCTTGTGTTATTTGTTTTTCTGCCCAACCTGATGATCATTGGCACCAGCTTTCTGACCCGTGACGACGCCAGTTTCGTCAAGATGGTCTTTACGCTGGATAACTACGCGCGCCTGCTCGATCCGCTCTATTTTGAAGTGCTCCTGCACTCTCTGAATATGGCGCTGATCGCCACCCTCTCCTGCCTGGTGCTGGGCTATCCTTTTGCCTGGTTTCTGGCGAAGTTACCGGAAAAGATACGTCCGTTATTGCTGTTTTTGCTGATCGTTCCTTTCTGGACCAACTCACTGATCCGCATCTATGGGCTAAAAATATTCCTGAGCACTAAAGGTTATCTCAATGAATTCCTGCTGTGGCTGGGCGTGATTGATACGCCGATTCGCATCATGTTCACCCCGAGCGCCGTTATTATCGGCCTGGTTTACATTTTGCTGCCATTTATGGTCATGCCGCTCTACTCCAGCATTGAGAAGCTCGACAAACCACTACTGGAGGCCGCACGCGATCTCGGCGCCAGTAAAATGCAAACGTTCATCCGCATCATTATTCCATTAACCATGCCGGGCATTGTCGCCGGTTGCCTGCTCGTGATGCTACCGGCAATGGGCCTGTTCTACGTCTCCGATTTAATGGGTGGCGCGAAAAACCTGCTGATTGGTAACGTCATTAAGGTACAGTTCCTGAATATTCGCGATTGGCCGTTTGGCGCGGCTACCAGCATTACGCTGACCATTGTGATGGGACTCATGCTGTTGATTTACTGGCGGGCTTCCCGCTTATTGAATAAGAAGGTGAGTGATATAAGCGATTAATTGCGCAACGCTAACAAATCCACACGCATCCAGGCATGAAGTTTATTCAAGGGTAAACTTCATGCCTTCGGCATAAAAAACGCATGAAAGAAGTTGCCGCCAGTATTGCAAATCTACAACATCATCCGCGGTAGTCCTTCTTTTATTTTTACCTGTAGCGACGCTATCACAGACAGTAATGCGTTTATACGCGAAGCTCTCAGGTTTTATACTGATTGCCAGTCTCTTTTAAAAATTATATTACATCCGATGCGGCCGCAGTTGAGATAAAAAGGGTCGATTTAATCAATTATGTAGTCATTTTTACTCCAGTATAAGTGAGATTAATATGCCGATTACTATAGGGAATGGTTTTTTAAAAAGTGAAATCCTTACCAACTCCCCAAGGAATACGAAAGAAGCATGGTGGAAAGTTTTATGGGAAAAAATTAAAGACTTCTTTTTTTCTACTGGCAAAGAAAAAGCGGACCGTTGTCTACATGAGATGTTGTTTGCCGAACGCGCCCCCACACGAGAGCGGCTTACAGAGATTTTTTTTGAGTTGAAAGAGTTAGCCTGCGCATCGCAAAGAGATAGATTTCAGGTTTATAATCCTCATGAAAATGATGCCATCATGATTCTTCGTATCATGGATCAAAACGAAGAGAACGAATTGTTACGTATCACTCAAAATACCGATACCTTTAGCTGTGAAGTCATGGGGAATCTTTATTTTTTAATGAAAAATCGCCCGGATACTTTAAAATCGCATCCACAAATGACGGCCATGATTAAGAGAAGATATAGCGAAATCGTAGACTACCCCCTCCCTTCGACATTATGTCTCAATCCTGCTGGCGCGCCGATATTATCGGTTCCATTAGACAACATAGAGGGGTATTTATATACTGAATTGAGAAAAGGACATTTAGATGGGTGGAAAGCGCAAGAAAAGGCAACCTACCTGGCAGCGAAAATTCAGTCTGGGATTGAAAAGACAACGCGCATT
Organism: Salmonella sp. 2020_1459; assembly: GCF_043847915.1. Taxonomy (NCBI): domain Bacteria; kingdom Pseudomonadati; phylum Pseudomonadota; class Gammaproteobacteria; order Enterobacterales; family Enterobacteriaceae; genus Salmonella; species Salmonella sp. 2020_1459. The sequence continues at coordinate 701,108 of NZ_JBCMFA010000001.1, forward strand.
TTACAGCATGCGAATATATCCGAAAGTACTCAGCAAAACGCATTTTTAGAAACAATGGCGATGTGTGGATTAAAACAGCTTGAAATACCACCACCGCATACCCACATACCTATTGAAAAAATGGTAAAAGAGGTTTTACTGGCGGATAAGACGTTTCAGGCGTTCCTCGTAACGGATCCCAGCACCAGCCAAAGTATGTTAGCTGAGATAGTCGAAACCATCTCTGATCAGGTTTTTCACGCCATTTTTAGAATAGACCCCCAGGCTATACAAAAAATGGCGGAAGAACAGTTAACCACGCTACACGTTCGCTCAGAACAACAAAGCGGCTGTTTATGTTGTTTTTTATAAAATCAGACGACGCTTTCTCAGACGTCACGTTCAGGGTTTACTCACGTACTTCCTGTTTGCCTACAGAGTAACCTCTTGCCAGGCGCAATAATGCCGCATATGACCGGATCGGATGAGAATAGTCATTTAAATGGCCTTTTTTTCCCGCTCGTCTGGCAATTTGTTGTAAAATTCGCGGCTTCAAGCGGCAGCTTGCTTCTTCCTGGCTGCTGATAACCGCGAGACGTTTTGGAGAGATTTTGGAGAAGAGAAAAAATTGATCATTTTCAATACTCTAAAAGCACCCCATCCTCTGAATAAGAAGGTGGAACTTGAATGATCGGTCGGCTGCTCCGTGGCGGTTTCATGACTGCCATCTATGCGTATCTGTATATTCCCATCATTATTCTGATCGTGAACTCCTTCAACAGTTCGCGGTTCGGCATTAACTGGCAGGGCTTTACCACTAAATGGTACGAACTACTGGTCAATAACGACAGTCTGTTGCAGGCCGCTCAACATTCACTGACGATGGCGATTTTTTCAGCGACCTTCGCCACGTTGATTGGCTCGTTAACCGCGGTGGCGCTTTATCGCTACCGCTTTCGCGGGAAGCCATTCGTCAGCGGGATGCTGTTTGTAGTAATGATGTCGCCGGATATCGTGATGGCGATCTCCCTGCTGGTGCTGTTTATGTTACTCGGCATTCAACTGGGCTTTTGGTCGTTGCTGTTCTCGCACATCACCTTTAGCCTGCCGTTTGTGGTCGTCACGGTCTATTCGCGCCTGAAAGGCTTTGATGTCAGAATGCTGGAAGCCGCAAAAGACCTGGGGGCCAGTGAGGTAACGATTTTACGCAAAATCATTCTGCCGCTGGCGATGCCGGCGGTGGCGGCGGGCTGGTTGCTGAGCTTTACGTTGTCGATGGACGATGTAGTGGTCTCGTCGTTTGTCACCGGGCCGGGCTATGAAATTTTACCCTTAAAGATTTATTCCATGGTAAAAGTCGGCGTTTCACCAGAAGTGAACGCGCTGGCGACCGTTTTATTGGTGCTGTCTCTGGTAATGGTCATTGCCAGCCAGCTTATTGCTCGTGATAAAACCAAGGGCCGATAAGGCCCGTAATTCAGGGGACGTTAAATGAAAAAATGGTCACGCCACCTGCTCGCGGCGGGCGCCCTGGCGCTGGGTATGAGTGCCGCTCATGCCTCCGACAACGACACGCTCTATTTCTATAACTGGACTGAGTATGTGCCGCCGGGCCTGCTGGAACAGTTCACTAAAGAGACTGGCATTAAGGTGATTTATTCGACCTACGAGTCGAACGAAACCATGTATGCCAAACTCAAAACCTATAAAGATGGCGCGTATGACCTGGTTGTTCCTTCTACATACTATGTCGACAAAATGCGCAAAGAAGGCATGATCCAGAAGATCGATAAGTCGAAATTAACCAATTTCCACAACCTCGATCCGGAAATGCTCAACAAACCGTTTGACCCCAACAACGATTATTCTGTTCCGTATATCTGGGGCGCAACGGCGATTGGCGTGAACAGCGATGCTATCGATCCAAAAACCATTACCAGCTGGGCTGACTTGTGGAAACCGGAATATAAAAACAGCCTGCTTTTAACCGACGATGCGCGAGAAGTCTTCCAGATGGCGCTGCGCAAGCTAGGTTATTCCGGTAACACTACCGATCCGAAAGAGATCGAAGCGGCATATGAAGAGTTGAAAAAACTGATGCCGAACGTAGCGGCCTTCAACTCCGATAATCCGGCGAATCCGTATATGGAAGGGGAAGTCAATCTGGGGATGGTGTGGAACGGTTCGGCCTTCGTTGCTCGTCAGGCTGGCACGCCGCTGGAGGTCGTCTGGCCGAAGGAAGGCGGTATTTTCTGGATGGACAGCCTGGCTATTCCGGCGAACGCGAAAAATAAAGAGGGCGCGCTGAAGCTAATCAACTTCCTGCTGCGTCCTGACGTCGCGAAAGAGGTGGCAGAAACCATCGGCTACCCTACCCCCAACCTGGCGGCGCGTAAGCTGTTAAGCCCGGAGGTCGCCAATGATAAGTCGCTCTATCCGGATGCGCAAACCATCAGCAAAGGCGAGTGGCAAAACGATGTCGGCGACGCCAGCGCCATTTATGAAGAGTATTATCAGAAGCTAAAAGCAGGACGCTAATTCAGCCAAAGCGCCTGTCGGGCCTACAGATGAACGTAACGTGAAATGTAGGCCGGATAAGGCGTTACCGGGCAAACAGCACTACAGCCCTTTCAGGAATTTATCAACAAATTCCGGCACAACCTGGCTTGCCGGGCCGTAGTGCTTCTCTTCAAACTCGCTGCCGACCTGGCTTGGCTCAAGATTCAGTTCCACCGTATGTGCGCCGTGCAGTTTTGCTTCATGCACAAACCCCGCAGCCGGATAGACATGACCGGATGTGCCAATGGCGATAAAAATATCCGCCATCGACAGCGCCATATAAATTTCATCCATGCCAAGCGGCATCTCGCCAAACCACACCACGTGCGGACGTAGCGGCGCCGGGAACTGGCAGCAGTGACATTTATCTTCCGGCATCACATCGCCGTTCCATTCCAGAATTTGGCCGCTTTGCGAACAGCGCACCTTCAACAGCTCGCCATGCATATGAATGATGTTGCGATTGCCCGCGCGTTCATGCAAATTGTCGATGTTTTGCGTCACCAGCAAAAAGCGATCGCCAAGCGCTTCTTCAAGCTTCGCTAACGCCAGATGCGCCGCATTGGGTTGTATTTCCGGCTGTTGAAGCTGCTGACGGCGGGCATTATAAAATGTCTGCACCAGCCCCGGATTACGGGCGAATCCTTCCGGCGTTGCCACGTCTTCAACCCGATGCTCTTCCCAAAGGCCATCCGCCGCGCGAAACGTACGAATACCAGACTCTGCAGAAATTCCTGCACCTGTAAGGACTAATACTCTTGGGTTTTCCATCATTTCCGGCACCACTCTGTCTCTGAAAAAGATCCGCTGGCGCAGACGTTCACGCAACAGACGTTTATTTTTACGAAAGCGGCTTAATCGATGAAACCGACGCGACTGCATAACAACCTCTTTTTTTGATTAGTCGGTAAGATGTAAAAAAGCAGCACCGCGCATCCCACCTGCATCCCCATGCCGCGCACGCTCAATGCGCGGCGCGCGGGCAACAGGGAGGAGATGGCGCGGCAGTCTTTCCGCCAGTTGCGTTGTTATTGCCGTAAAGTTCGATAGTCCGCCGCCGATCACCAATAAATCGGGATCGACAATCGTCAGTATATTCCCCAGACAAACCGCCAGTAAATCCAGATAGCGCTCAACATGCGCGTGCGCCTGCTCATCGCCCTGCTCCCACAACGCGATAATCTCCGGCGCCTGCAGCGATTGATCATAATAATGCTGATATAGCCACGCAAACCCGCGCCCGGACAGATAATTCTCAATGCAGCCCATCTGACCGCATCCACAACGGCGGAGAGGAAAATCAAACCCCATCAACGTTAGCGCGTCAACCGGCAAACGCATATGGCCAAACTCGCCGGTGATATAGCTCTGACCGGTAATCGGCTTCCCGTTTAGCACCAGGCCACCGCCGACGCCGGTGCCGAGGATAAGCCCCATAACCAAAGGATATTGCGTGAATTCATCATCCCAGGCTTCGGACAAGGCAAAACAGTTAGCGTCATTGTCCAGACGCACATCGCGATCCAGTCGGGCGCTGAGATCGGCGCGCAACGGCTTACCGCTGGCTGCCGGGACATTCGCGGCGTACAGCGTGCCGTCTTCGGTTTCCGGCATACCGGGTATGCCAATCCCTACCGACCCTTTTACGCCAAATCGCTGGTCGGCTTCCGCGACCAGTTCGCATACGGCGTCTAAAAAGGCGCTATAGCTGGTATGGGGCGTGGGAACCCGTTTTTCCCACTGCAGCCGCCGCGTTGAGTCAAATACGCCTAACGCAATCTTTGTTCCGCCAATGTCAAACCCGTAATACATCACCGCTCCTTGTTTTTATATTCCGCGATTACTGCCCGCTCAATACTCGCGCAGGGTCAATGTTGCTCGCCCGCCGCGCCGGATACCAGCTCGCCAGTAAGCTTAACAACAACGCCGTGACCAGTACGTAAACAACGTCCAGCCAATGTAATTCGGATGGCAGGAAGTCGATAAAATAGATATCGCCGGACAAAAACTGATGCCCGATCTCCTTTTCAATCCCATTAATAATGGCGGTAAGCTGAAGCGAAACGACAACGCCGATCGCCACGCCAATCAAGCTGCCCAGCAAGCCCGCCAGTAGCCCGTACCAGACGAAAATGGCACGAATCAAACCATCTTTCGCCCCCAGCGTTCTTAATACCGCAATGTCGCCGCTTTTGTCTTTTACCGCCATCACTAAGGTGGAAACGATATTAAAACAGGCCACGCCGATCACCAGAATCATCGCCAGATACATAATGGCGCGAATCATCTGGATATCGCGATACATATAGCCGTAGGTGCCGATCCAGCTCTTAATGTAGACATAGCTGTTAGTCACTTCACCCGCGTCACGCACCAGTTTGTTCGCATTAAACACGTCGTGGACTTTAAGCGCGATACCGGAAACGCTGGACCCCATATCCAGATACTGCTGCGCATCCTCAAGCGGGATCATGGCGAAGCTGTGATCGAGCTGGCCGCTCAGTTGCAGAATCCCGATGACATGCAAACGCACGCGTTTGGGCTGGAGCAGCTTATGGTCGGCATTCGCATTGGGGATCATGATGGACACCCAGTCGCCCTGTTTCACGTTCAGCGCATCGGCGACGCCTTTGCCGATAATGATCTGCTGTTCGCCCGCTTTGAAATGATCCCAGGCGTGATTTTGCACAAATGACGGTAACGCGCTAAGCTGCTGCTCTTGCTTAGGGTCGACGCCTTTAACCTGAATGGCGCGCAAATTCGCCCCGCTCTCTACCAGGCCGGTAAAATTGATATACGGCGCGGCGGCGGCAATGCCCGGCACCTTCTGCACTTTTGCCAGCGCTTCACGCCAGTTGGTCCACGGCTGATTGACCGCTTCAATCTCCCCGTGCGGAACCACCGCCAGAATACGGTTATTCAACTCGCGTTCGAAACCGTTCATCGCGCTTAAACCGACAATCAATACCGCCACGCCCAGCGCGATACCGATGGTAGAAATGACGGAAATGAGCGAAACCATACCGCCGCGCCGCCGCCCACGGCTGAAGCGCAAGCCAATTAACAATGATAAAGGCGACGCCATTACTCAGCCCCCATCAGGCTCAGTTCCGCCGTCAGGCGGCCATCGCGCATCTCAAGCTGGCGGCTCATACGTTTCGCCAGTTGCAAATCGTGAGTCACCACCAGAAACGCGGTTCCCTGCAGACGATTTAACTCGCCCAGAAGCTCAAAAATACTGTCGGCATTACGCGCATCCAGATTACCGGTCGGCTCATCCGCCAGTACCAGACGCGGGTTATTCACCAACGCGCGCGCTATCGCGACACGCTGGCGCTCACCGCCGGAAAGTTCCGAAGGTCGATGGGTTGCGCGATGCTCCAGCCCTACGGCGTGCAGCATTTCTCGCGCCCGAGCGTCAATCTCCGCCGGTTTCTTTTTGCCAATCAATAATGGCATCGCCACGTTTTCCAGCGCCGTAAAATCCGGCAGGAGATGATGAAACTGATAGATAAACCCCAGTTTCTGGTTACGTAATTCCGCTTTCGCCGCAGAAGAGAGTTTGCTCATCGGCTGGCCGCTAAAAATCACATCGCCGGAGGTGGGCGTATCCAGCCCGCCTAACAGATGCAGCAACGTACTTTTACCCGAACCGGAACTGCCGACGATCGCCATCATTTCGCCTTCGCCGATACTGAAGCTGACATCGTGCAACACGTCGGTTTGTACGGTGCCTTCCTGATAGCGTTTGCACAGGTTGTCGCATTGCAACAGGATCTTATTCATAACGTAAAGCCTCAGCGGGTTGAGTGGCGGCAGCGCGCCAGGAAGGATAAAGCGTAGAAAGCAGCGCGATGGCCATTGCCACCAGCGCGATAACGATCACCTGTAACGGCTCTATCGCCACGGGCAACGCAGCGCCATCCAGAAACGCGCCGATGATCGGCATCAGGTTATTCAGTTGACTGGCAAGCAATGCGCCCAGCGCAGCGCCCAACAGCGCGCCAATAATCCCGGCGCTGGCGCCCTGCACCATAAAGACCATCATAATTTGTCGCGGCGTCAGCCCTTGAGTTTGTAAAATCGCCACTTCGCCCTGCTTCTCCATGACCATCAGGCCCAACGAAGTAATAATGTTAAAAGCCGCGACTGCCACGATGAGACTCAGCAACAATCCCATCATGTTCTTTTCCATGCGCACAGCCTGGAACAACTCGCCTTTGCGTTCGCGCCAGTCCTGCCACTTCGTGCCTTGCGGCAGCGTCTGTTGACTGAGGGTATCGACTTGCAGCGGTTCATCCAGCCACAGACGCCAGCCGGTAATATTGCCTGCCGGATAGCGCATTAAACGCGACGCGTCCTGAATATTGACCAGCATTTCATAGCCATCGACCTCGCTATTGGCGGCAAATGTGCCAATCACCGTAAACAGACGCTGGCTGGGCAGGCGTCCCATTGGCGTAAACTGGCTGGCAGATGGCACCATTAGCCGAATCTGATCGCCACGGTTGACCCCTAACTGTCCGGCGAGCTGCTCGCCGAGGATGACATTATACTTACCCGGCTGTAATTCGCTTTGCTTCACATTGACCAGATACGGCGTTAACGGATCTTTTTGCGCCGGATCGATACCCAACATCACGCCAACCGCAACGCTACGCGCGCTTTGCAGTACGACATCGCCCGTCGTCAGCGGCGCAATACGGTTAACGCCTTGCAGATTCACCGCTTTTTCCGGCATCTGATTCGGGTTAAGAGAGCCATGTTCAGCAGAGAGGATGGCCTGAGGCATCAAACCAAGAATGTTATTTTGCAGTTCGCGCTCAAAACCGTTCATCACCGACAATACCGTGACCAGCGCCATCACCCCCAGGGTAATGCCGATAGTGGAAAGCCAGGAAACGAAGCGACCGAAGCGATCTGCTGCACGCCCGCGCATGTAACGCAGGCCGATGAATAGAGCGACAGGTTGATACATGTAATCCGTCTGGTTGCTGTTAGCAAAGTCCCGAGTATATAAGCGAAAGCGGAATGCGTAAATGTCTGAACCGTAAGAGTTCGTCAGCGTTATTCTGAAAAAGGCCGACAAATCAAGTCACTTACATGTTCATACTTTACCTGTTCGGCGCGTTATCCGGCGGATTCAATTTGCTAATAAACAACGATCGCGGATAATAAAGAACATTGCTTATCAGTCATATGCCCCTGAATACCTGAGTCCTTCATGCTGTCCCGGCGCGCAGCCAACCATGAAGCAGCCTGAAGGGTGACGCGTAGAGTGCGGCGTAAAACAAAAAGAGATACTGACAACCGTTATGCCTGAAAAACAACGTTACACGCTGCCGACAAAAGCGGGCGATCAGCGCCAGTTGGGCGAACTTACCGGTGCCGCCTGCGCTACGCTGGTGGCGGAGATAGCCGAACGCCATGCCGGTCCGGTGGTACTCATAGCGCCTGACATGCAAAATGCTCTGCGATTGCATGATGAAATCCGCCAGTTTACCGATCAGATGGTGATGAACCTGGCGGACTGGGAAACGCTACCGTATGACAGCTTCTCCCCGCATCAGGAAATTATCTCTTCGCGCCTGTCCACGCTCTACCAGTTGCCGTCGATGCAGCGCGGCGTCTTGATTGTACCGGTAAACACCCTGATGCAGCGCGTTTGTCCGCATAGCTATCTGCATGGTCATGCGCTGGTGATGAAAAAAGGCCAGCGGCTGTCCCGCGACGCTCTGCGCGCGCAGCTTGACAGCGCCGGTTATCGGCATGTCGATCAGGTGATGGAGCATGGCGAATACGCGACGCGCGGCGCGCTGTTGGATCTCTTTCCGATGGGCAGCGAACAGCCTTATCGCCTCGACTTTTTTGATGATGAAATCGACAGCCTGCGTCTGTTTGACGCGGATACCCAGCGTACGCTGGAGGAGGTCGAGGCCATCAATTTGTTGCCCGCGCACGAATTTCCTACCGACAAAGCCGCTATTGAGCTTTTCCGTAGCCAGTGGCGCGATACCTTTGAGGTAAAACGCGACGCCGAGCACATCTATCAGCAGGTCAGCAAAGGCACTCTGCCCGCCGGGATCGAATACTGGCAGCCGCTCTTTTTCAGCGAACCGTTACCGCCATTATTTAGCTATTTCCCCGCCAATACTCTGGTGGTGAATACCGGCTCGCTGGAAACCAGCGCCGAACGCTTTCAGGCCGACACGCTGGCGCGTTTTGAAAATCGTGGCGTCGATCCTATGCGCCCGCTTTTGCCGCCGGAAGCCCTCTGGCTACGGGTGGATGAGCTCTTTTCCGAGCTTAAACGCTGGCCTCGCCTCCAGCTTAAAACCGACCATCTGCCGGAAAAAGCCGCCAATACCAATCTTGGTTTCCAGAAATTACCGGATTTGGCTATCCAGGCACAGCAGAAAGCGCCGCTGGACGCGCTGCGTAAGTTCCTCGAATCTTTCAGCGGTCCGGTGATTTTTTCGGTGGAAAGCGAAGGACGCCGCGAAGCGCTGGGAGAGCTCCTGGCCCGCATAAAAATCGCGCCGAAGCGGATATTACGCCTGGACGAGGCGCAGGATGCGGGACGCTATCTGATGATTGGCGCCGCAGAACATGGCTTTATCGACACCCAACGCAATCTGGCGCTGATTTGTGAAAGCGATCTCTTGGGTGAGCGGGTGGCGCGTCGCCGCCTGGATTCCCGCCGCACGATCAACCCGGATACGTTGATTCGTAACCTGGCGGAGCTCCACGTCGGTCAACCGGTAGTGCATCTGGAGCACGGCGTCGGACGCTATGCCGGCATGACCACTCTGGAGGCTGGCGGCATCAAGGGTGAATATCTGATGCTCACCTACGCCAATGACGCCAAACTGTATGTGCCGGTTTCCTCATTGCATCTGATTAGCCGCTATGCCGGCGGCGCGGAAGAAAGTGCGCCGCTGCATAAACTGGGCGGCGACGCCTGGTCGCGCGCCCGGCAGAAAGCGGCGGAAAAAGTGCGCGATGTCGCAGCGGAACTGTTGGATATTTATGCGCAACGGGCGGCAAAAGAGGGTTTTGCCTTTAAGCATGATCGTGAGCAGTATCAGTTATTCTGCGACAGCTTCCCGTTTGAAACGACGCCCGATCAGGCACAGGCGATTAACGCCGTATTGAGCGATATGTGCCAACCGCTGGCGATGGACAGGCTGGTGTGCGGCGACGTCGGCTTCGGCAAAACCGAAGTGGCGATGCGCGCCGCGTTCCTGGCGGTGGAAAACCATAAACAGGTGGCGGTACTGGTGCCGACTACGCTGCTGGCGCAGCAACACTATGACAACTTCCGCGACCGTTTCGCCAACTGGCCGGTACGCATTGAGATGCTGTCTCGCTTTCGCAGTGCCAAAGAGCAGACGCAAATCCTGGCGGAAGCCGCCGAGGGTAAGATCGATATTCTGATCGGTACGCATAAACTGCTACAAAGCGATGTGAAGCTGCGCGACCTCGGCCTGCTGATTGTCGATGAAGAGCACCGTTTCGGCGTGCGCCACAAAGAGCGAATTAAGGCGATGCGCGCCGATGTCGATATTCTGACGCTCACGGCGACGCCGATCCCGCGGACGCTGAATATGGCGATGAGCGGTATGCGCGATCTCTCCATTATCGCCACCCCCCCTGCCCGTCGTCTGGCGGTAAAAACCTTTGTCCGCGAGTATGATAGCCTGGTAGTAAGGGAAGCGATTCTGCGTGAAATCCTGCGCGGCGGTCAGGTTTACTATTTGTACAATGACGTCGAAAATATTCAGAAAGCCGCAGAGCGGCTGGCGGAACTGGTGCCGGAAGCGCGAATCGCTATAGGCCACGGGCAGATGCGCGAACGTGAGCTGGAACGGGTCATGAATGATTTCCACCATCAACGTTTTAACGTGCTGGTGTGTACTACCATTATCGAAACGGGGATCGACATTCCCACCGCTAACACGATCATCATTGAACGCGCGGATCATTTCGGCCTCGCGCAGTTGCACCAGCTGCGTGGCCGCGTTGGGCGCTCGCACCACCAGGCCTACGCCTGGCTGTTGACGCCACATCCTAAGGCCATGACCACCGATGCGCAAAAACGGCTGGAGGCGATTGCGTCGCTGGAGGATTTAGGCGCCGGGTTTGCGCTGGCGACTCACGATCTGGAGATCCGCGGCGCGGGCGAACTGCTTGGCGAAGAGCAAAGCGGCTCAATGGAAACCATCGGCTTCTCACTCTACATGGAATTGCTGGAAAACGCCGTCGATGCGCTGAAAGCAGGCCGCGAACCCTCGCTGGAAGATCTCACCAGTCAGCAAACGGAAGTCGAGCTGCGAATGCCGTCGTTACTGCCGGATGATTTTATTCCGGATGTTAATACCCGGCTGTCATTCTATAAACGCATTGCCAGCGCGAAGAACGAAAACGAGCTGGAGGAGATCAAAGTGGAATTGATCGACCGCTTCGGCCTGCTGCCCGATCCGGCGCGTAATCTGCTGGATATCGCCCGCCTGCGCCAACAGGCGCAAAAGCTCGGCATCCGAAAACTGGAGGGTAACGAGAAAGGCGGAACGATTGAGTTCGCCGAGAAAAACCACGTTGACCCCGCCTGGCTTATCGGGTTGCTGCAAAAACAGCCGCAGCATTTCCGTCTGGATGGCCCGACGCGCCTCAAGTTTATTCAGGATTTAAGCGAACGTAAAACGCGTATAGACTGGGTACGCCAGTTTATGCAGCAACTGGAAGAAAACGCTATTGCATAAGCGTCAGGTCGGGCGTCATTACTCTGCGTCCGGCCTAATCTTTACAAATTCTTTGCACTTCCCTGCAGTTCCAGACACAGCCAACCGCCATAATTCTTATTTCCTCTTTTATAAAAATAACCACATAATAATCATGGGTTTATTATAATGTTCAACAATACGCGACTCTCTCGCTGGTGGGCGTTGCTTGCGCTTACCGCGACCATCATGCTTGCCCTTCCCGCGCAGGCGAATACGTGGCCTCTTCCGCCCCCCGGCAGTCGACTGGTGGGAGAAAATAAATTCCATGTCGTTGAAGACGACGGCGGCTCGCTGGAGGCGATCGCCAAAAAATATAACGTGGGCTTTTTAGCCCTGTTACAGGCCAACCCCGGCATTGATCCTTACGTGCCACGCGCAGGCAGCGTGCTGACGATTCCGCTGCAAACGCTGCTACCAGACGCGCCACGTGAAGGTATCGTCATTAACCTCGCGGAATTACGGCTTTACTATTATCAACCGGGGAAAAATACGGTCACGGTCTACCCTATCGGGATTGGCCAACTGGGCGGCGATACCCTGACGCCAACGATGGTGACGACCATTTCGGATAAACGCGCCAATCCAACCTGGACGCCGACCGCCAATATTCGCGCCCGTTATAAAGCGCAAGGCATCGATCTCCCCGCCGTGGTGCCTGCCGGTCCCGATAACCCAATGGGGCATCACGCGATTCGTTTAGCGGCCTACGGCGGCGTCTATCTGTTACATGGCACGAATGCCGATTTTGGCATTGGTATGCGCGTCAGTTCCGGCTGTATCCGTCTGCGCGACGGTGATATAGAGACATTGTTCCGTCAGGTCACGCCGGGAACCAAAGTGAATATTATCAATACGCCGATTAAAGCCTCGGTGGAGCCAGGCGGCGTGCGACTGGTGGAAGTTCATCAGCCGCTGTCTAAAAATATAGGCGACGATCCACAGGTGCTGCCGATTGTGCTGAATGGCCCGATGCAGGCCTTTAAGGACGCGCCGCAGACCGATGCTGCGGTGATGGAACATGTTATGGAAGTGCGTTCCGGAATGCCGGTGGATGTAACCCGTCAACCAGAGGCGAAACCGCAGTCGCTGTAAGCGTGAATAGCTGACCGACAAAAAAGCCTCGCGATGCATCGCGAGGCTTTCTTTTTTTATTGTGGCAATCGCAGCGGCATTAATGAGGGTTAATGCTTACTTATAGATTACCGCCGTACCGTGAAGGGTATTCGGGCCGGTAACAGAGGTAATACGGAAAGACTTCGCCCCCATTTCCTCCGCTTTTTGCGCCAGCTGATCTTCCAGCGAGCCCAGATTCGTGCCGCCATTCGCGGAAATGGTGCCGAACTTCTGTTGACCTTCTGGCGTTGCCTGAACTTCAACGGCGGCGAAGCTGGCGAATGAGAGCGAACTCAGTACCGCAGCAGCGATGAGGGTTTTTACGTTTTTCATAGTGATGACCTTTAGCAGATGAATGGGTGTCGCAAGCATTAACTTAACGATCGATAAGTTAATCATAGATGTGATCTACATCACACGTCAACCTCTTTTTATAATGATCGTTATATAATTTATAAAGATGTTATTTTTCATGTGAATAGAATTGATTTATTTTTCTAATGAATACTCTGGAGCCAGAAGTGGTTTGTTTTTATAATAGAGAGAACGCTCTTTAAACAGGTACAACGGCATCATGACAACGGATACCACGAGTTGCGCGAAGAAAAGCCGTGGCCGACCAAAAGTGTTCGACAGGGAAGCCGCGCTTGATAAGGCCATGACTCTCTTCTGGCAGCACGGCTATGAAGCAACTTCGCTTGCCGATCTCGTAGAGGCTACCGGGGCGAAAGCGCCTACTCTCTATGCGGAATTCACTAACAAAGAAGGATTATTTCGCGCTGTCCTGGATCGCTACATCACTCGCTTTGCCTCAAAGCACGAAGCCCAGCTCTTTTGTGAAGAGAAAAGCGTGGAATCGGCGCTGGAAGATTACTTCACAGAAATTGCCGCCTGCTTTACCAGTACAGACACGCCGGCTGGCTGCTTTATGATTAATACGTCCGCCACCCTCGCCGCCTCCTCGCGCGATATCGCCCGCACGGTAAAATCACGCCACGCCATGCAGGAACAGACGCTCATCCAGTTTCTGCGCCAACGTCAGGAGCGCGGTGAAATTCCGGCGCACTGTAACCCGCAGGCGCTCGCGGAATATATAAACTGTATTTTACAGGGAATGTCGATCAGCGCCCGTGAAGGAGCCACCTTCGAACAACTGATGCAAATTACGCGTACGACTCTGCGCATCTGGCCTGAACTACTCAAGTCCTGAACAACGCGGCTTCGGATAAAAAAAGCCCCTCAGCCTGAGCGAATGAGGGGCTAACTTGCAGAGTACAGCTTTTTTATGCTTTGTTATTCAGAACCAGTTGGCCATTGCCGTCGAGGGGAATTTGCGTTCCGGGGTCTTTATCCATGCGGATTTTGCCCTGCTGATCGCCAATTTTGTAGGTCACGTCGTAGCCAAGCATCTTTTCAGATTTGTCATACACCGTCTTACAGCGTTGCTGCGTGGTAGTGTAAGTATCACTTTCCTGCATTGACCCCTGGATTTGATTGCCAGCATAACCGCCGCCCAGCGCCCCGACGACCGTCGCCACATCTTTACCACGACCGCCGCCAAATTGATGTCCAATCACGCCGCCTGCTACTGCGCCAAGCACCGAGCCGGCAATACGGTTTTCGTCCTGAACCGGTCTGCGATGCGTGACCGTGACATTACGGCACTCCTGACGCGGCGTTTTTACCGTCTCTTTAATCGGTTTAGCCGATATCACCTGCGCATATTGCGGACTACGATCAAATACGTTGAGACTGGCCACTGCCGCCACACCCAGCGCAGCCGCTACGCCAATCCCTATACCCGCCAACATTGATTTATTCACGGGAGCTCCTCCTTCGTTGCTATTGGTAACAATTTTGCAACCAGTATGCGAACAAAGCCAATCGGAATGAGGATGAAAAATGCGGGATGAGGCGGTAAAGCTGAAGGATTCGGACAACTCCGAAGCAAGAGATGGAGAAGCGCTCACCGGCGCGAGCAGCCGGTGAGGCGCAGAGAAATTAATGCAGTTTCAGGCGCGGACGAATGACGCGGTTAATACTGCCCACCAGCATCATCAGGCCGGTTTTAAAGTATCCATGCAGCGCTATCTGGTGCATACGGTATAGCGAGATATACACGAAGCGGGCGATACGTCCTTCAATCATCATTGAACCGCGGGTCAGGTTCCCCATCAGACTACCCACGGTAGAGAAGTTGGACAGAGAGACCAGCGATCCATGATCTTTATACTGGTAAGCTTTCAGCGGTTTGCCATTCATCTGCGCCAGAATGTTATTCATCGCGCAGGTAGCCATCTGATGCGCCGCCTGAGCGCGAGGCGGCACAAAACCTCCCTCCGGACGTGCGCAGGAAGCGCAGTCGCCAATCGCATAAATATCAGGATCGCGCGTGGTTTGCAGCGTCGGTTCCACCACCAGTTGGTTAATGCGGTTCGTTTCCAGACCACCAATTTCTTTCATAAAATCTGGCGCTTTGATACCCGCCGCCCACACCATCAGATCGGCCTGAATATATTCACCTTCTTTCGTATGCAGACCGCCTTCGTCGGCGCTGGTGACCATAGTTTGCGTCAGCACGCGAACGCCCAGTTTGGTCAGTTCATTATGCGCGGCGCTGGAGATACGCGGCGGCAACGCAGGCAGAATACGCTCGCCAGCCTCAACCAACGTCACGTTCAGCGCGTCGTTGGTCAGCCCCTTATAGCCATAGCTATGCAGCTGTTTTACCGCATTATGCAGTTCAGCCGACAGCTCAACCCCCGTCGCACCGCCGCCAACGATGGCGATATTGACCTTACCGTTCGCGCCCAGATTAGCCGAATACTTGAGGAACAGGTTCAGCATCTCCTGGTGAAAACGGCGCGCCTGATGCGGGTTATCGAGGAAGATACAGTGCTCTTTCACGCCCGGCGTGTTGAAATCATTAGAGGTGCTGCCCAGCGCCATCACCAGCGTGTCATACGCGATTTTGCGCTCCGGCACCAGCAGTTCGCCCTTTTCATCACGCAACTCGGCAATGGTGATGGTCTTCGCTTCGCGATCGATATCCATCACCGACCCCAGCTGGAACTGGAAACCATGATTACGCGCATGAGCCAGATAGCTCAGCGCATCCACGCCTTCGTCCAGAGAGCCAGTCGCCACTTCGTGCAGCAATGGTTTCCACAGATGGCTGTGATTTCTGTCTACCAGCGTGATTTTCGCTTTTTTCTTGCGCCCCAGTTTATGGCCTAACTGCGTCGCCATTTCCAGCCCGCCAGCGCCGCCGCCGACAATCACAATCTTTTTTAATGGTGTAGTCAACGTGACCCCCTTAAATTTATTAACCAATTGTTAATTAAAAGTTATTAGTATAGCCTTTAATTAACAACAAGTTACGTTAATGAGAATAAGCTTCTGATATGAGAATAGCATGAACGGTGCATTGGTCATACCAAAATTGATGTGCATCAAGTTTTCATGCTGAAAAGATAGACAGTTTGCGAGAATTGAGCATAAAAAAACCAGCCGCAAGGCTGGTTATCCGGTCACTGATAACGCCATATTGCCGGATGGCGTTACCCCAGCGTTTTAAACGCTTTGATACGTTGCAAGTGCGGCGAAATATTTTTGAATTTGTGAGTCTGTTCCTCATCCCACACAATTTCATAATACGGGTGAAGCGCTTGCGCTGAGCGTTGGCTGTCCAGCGCTTCGTCATGACGCGAGAGGATCACCAGACAACGATCGCGATTTTTTTCGCGAAAGTTGGTCACGCACTTTGTAGCGATGTCCGCATATTCTTCCGGGCGATCGATTTTCCCCTCCATGTTTTCATAGGGGAACAGGTTCGGGTTAAAAACCACCTGACGGATATCGCACAAAAAGCCAATCCGCTCCGCCCAGTAACCGCCCAGCCCCACGCCACAGATTAAAGGGCGCTCGTCCACATTCAACTGCAACATTTTGTCCACTTCTTTCAGCAGATGCTGCATATCGTGCTTAGGATGCCGCGTACTGTAGCTTACCAGCCGAACATCCGGGTCGATAAACTGTAATTGCAACACTTTTTCATGGTTGCCCGGACTATTTGAATCAAAACCGTGTAAATAAATAATCATCTGGCACCCTCACGAAAACTCGAGTTAATGACCTGCTTTTTCTTCCTGCCAGCGTTCATGTAACTGGTTGAGCTGGGCGCTGGCTGTTTTCCAGCGTGCTGAGTCCATGAGCTCCCGGCGTGAAAATGAACCTTTATGATACAAACGTGTAACACGTTCTGCTTTGATCGGCGACAGATTATCCAACACGCTGACTGCGCCTTTACGATTATTGCAGACCAGAATCATATCGCAACCCGCATCCAGCGACGCCTGAGCGCGCTCAGCATAGCTGCCCATAATCGCCGCGCCCTCCATCGACAGATCGTCGGAGAAAATGACGCCATCAAAGCCTAACTCCTGACGCAGCACCGTTTTCAGCCAGTACGGCGAACCGCTTGCCGGACGCGGATCGATAGCGCGGTAGATCACGTGGGCAGGCATAATCGCATCCAGTTTATTCTCGCTAATCAGCGTGCGGAACACCGACATATCTTTGCCACGGATGTCCGTTTCAGGACGTGGATCGCACGGCGTCTCTTTGTGGGAGTCCGCCGTGACCGCGCCGTGGCCGGGGAAATGCTTACCGGTCGTTTTCATCCCGGCGTCATGCATGCCGTCAATAAAGCGTGTTGCCATTGCCAACGCTTTTGCGGGATCGGCATGATAAGAACGCTCGCCAATTGCCGCGCTGATATGCCCGACGTCCAGCACTGGCGCAAAACTGATATCAATATCCATCGCGATCATTTCGCTGGCCATCAGCCACCCTGCCTCCTGCGCCAGTCGTCCCCCCTCTTCCAGCCCATGCAGCGCAAAAAAAGATTGCGCCGCGGGCAGGCGGGTAAACCCTTCACGGAAACGCTGTACGCGCCCGCCTTCCTGATCGACGGCCACCACCAGATGGTTACGCGATGCCGCCCGAATCTGGCGCACTAATTCGCGCAGCTGTTCCGGGTCATGGTAATTACGCGTGAACAGAATAAGCCCGCCAACCAGCGGATGCGCCAGTATCTCGCGCTCCTCCGCATCCAGCTCACATCCTTCGACATTCAACATTACTGGGCCCACACTGCTCTCCTTATCCTTTCATACGTAGCTGACGCCAGGTTTCATCGGCCAGCCTGATAAATTGTTGCTCGCCGGTTTGTCGCCAGCGGTATTCGAACCACCCTGCTTTTAGCATAATGACCCAGGGGTGCCATAATCGTATCTGTCGCCATAGCTGCCGGGCGTCGATTCGCGCGCACGCGGCATAAGCGTTTGCCAGTTGTCGGTGCTGGCGTTCATCCTCAACCCATACTGCCGCCAGCTCCAACGCAATATCGCCGTCACCGGCATACTCCCAGTCAATCAGTCTCAACCCGGCGGACGTTAATACTATATTGTCGCCATGGACATCCATATGCAAAGGCGCGAGCCGCAGCGGGCGAGGTTCACCGTTTTTTTGCAACTGTTTGAGCCGCCGCAACCAAAACGGCGTACGCCTTGCCGGATCGCAACACGACCAGTACTGCGCCAATAGTGGCGATAGCGCGATACGCCAGCCAAAACGCGGCTGTTGATGCAAATGATACAGTAAGGCCGCCAGTTCGTCGGCATCTGGCAGAGCGGAATTTACCACACCATGCAGATATTCTACCGCCATCCAGCCTGGCGTATAAAAAAGCGCTCGCGGCGCAAGACTGGCCGGCAATTGGGATAAGGCGCGGTAATGACGTAAAAAATGGGCTGGTGGAGCGTCGGGGTCGTGATGACGGCGCAGCACGACACGGTGAGTATCGTGGGCAATAATACAGCTCCCGCCGCTTAGCCCCTGCGATGCGGCGACGGCGGGACGATACTGGGGAAAATAGCGCGACAGGATCTCGTCGCGCATTAAGGGATTATTGTTGTTGGACCGCACCTTTACCTGACCAGATTATCTCGCCAGTTTGCACCAGCATTAACTGCATCTGTAATGCAGGCGCGTTAACGTTACCGGATGCGCTGGAGTAAAGTACATATTGCGCCCCGACATTGCGCGCAATGCCAATAGCTTTACTGCGCGTTCCCAGACTATCCTGCGGAGACAACCCTAACTGCTGTTTTGCCATCGCGAGTTGCTGTACGGAGACCAGCGTAAATTTACCGTTGTTCGCCAGCGCATTACGTAACGTTTCCGTTGCCTCGTTCGCATTTAACGACCCATTCGTCCGGTTATTCACGCTGTCAACAAGCAATACGCTTCCGGCCGTCACGCCATCAGCCTGCAACATTTTGCTGACCAGCGGTTGCATCGCGCCGTTCCAGTCATAGTGGCGCACCTTAGGCGCTGGCTGGCCCGTTTGATCTTCATGTTCGATCGGCCCCGGTTGCTGTGGAATGGTTGGCACAGACGGCACAACAGGAGGTTGCGGTGACTGCGCGGGTTGTTCTGGCGCTGGTTTTACCTCTTCAACTGGCGCAGGTTGACGTTGCGCCATACACCCGGAGAGAAATATCGCCAGCGCAGCAATGGCGGCGTAGCGATGCATTTTTGTCATCAAAATTCACTCCTCACAAATAAAGATAAAGCCTGACCTTATGCGCCCCCAGATAATTGGCGCTGCCAAATAGCGTTACCGACGAACGCGCGGGTATGGTTACGCTACGCGGCGCCTCCAGCGGATGCATCTCCAGCCCCCGCGCGTCATACCAGTAAAACCGATAATGAACGGTTATGGGCTCTTGCCTTTCGTTATAGACGCGGGAAGAGGCTGATGGCTGGATATCAGACGCCGTCAGTTCAGGCGGCTCTGCGGTGACGCCCGCCGCCAGAACCGTGGACTCCATCACCAGCGACTGCGCGTCGCTTACCGGAATTTCAGGGTGTGACCGGCAGCCGGTAAGCAGCAGCAAGCCCAGAGAAACCGCGATGCATCCTTTGATCATACTTACAAGCCTTTATGCGCCAGCATCGGGCCTAGCGGGCGGCCGCCCAGTAGGTGCATATGGATATGATAAACCTCCTGGCCCCCATGACGGTTGGTATTCATGATTAAACGATACCCATCTTCGGCAATGCCTTCCTGTTCGGCGATTTTCGCCGCCACGGTGATCATCCGACCTAACGCCTGTTCATGTTCCGCCGTCACGTCATTGACGGTTGGGATCAGGATATTGGGAATAATCAAGATATGCGTCGGCGCCTGCGGTGAAATATCACGAAAGGCGGTGACCAGCTCATCCTGATAAACGATATCCGAAGGGATTTCACGACGAATAATTTTGCTGAATATAGTTTCTTCTGCCACGACGTTTTCCTTTTTCATAATAGCCCTTGCAGCGCACATGCTACGCCGAGCCATACTGCGAGTATAGAGTATGAGCGAGTTACCGACGCTCTTTCAACTTTAACCCACGATTTATTAAGCGAAAAATGACTACATGCTGGACTTACCGCCATATCCCCCTGCCATGACGCCTTTGTACGCTTAAAAAATATTTCTAGTTTCCCTGGTTATACCGTTTTACACATTTAATACAAATGCGTATATTTCTCATTTGCATTTTTATGCGCATTAACTAGCAAAGAATGAAAAGGTTCAACGTCATACGTCCTGGACTTACCCCAATAACAAGCAAGGATTTTCAGATGTCTTTCATTCAATACCGCCGGGACAAACACCTTCCGTCCACCGCCGCACCGTCGCTGTTAGCTATGGGTATGGCGATGGCATTTATGCCTGCCGCCTTCGCGGCTGAGGATACCGTTATTGTCGAAGGCGAGACGACCGCTGACGCCGTAAACCGTGAAGAACAGGATTACAGCGTGAAAACGACCGCAGCGGGCACCAAAATGCCGATGACTCAGCGCGATATCCCGCAGTCGGTCAGTATTGTCAGCCAGCAGCGTATGGAAGACCAGCAGTTGCAAACCCTGGGCGAGGTGATGACCAATACGCTGGGGATCAGCGGAAGCCAGGCTGACTCCGATCGCATCAGCTATTACTCGCGCGGGTTTGAAATTGACAACTATATGGTTGACGGTATTCCAACGTATTTTGAGTCCCGCTGGAATCTGGGCGATGCGCTAACGGATACCGCGCTGTATGAGCGCGTGGAGGTGGTTCGCGGCGCGAATGGGCTGATGACCGGAACCGGCAATCCTTCTGCCTCAATTAATATGATCCGTAAACACGCCACCAGTCGGGAGTTCAAAGGTAACGTCTCCACAGAATACGGTAGCTGGAATAAGCAGCGTTACGTCATGGATCTGCAAAGTCCGCTCACCGCAGACGGTAATGTCCGTGGGCGCATCGTGGCGGGTTATCAGAATAATGATTCCTGGCTGGACCGCTATAACAGTGAGAAAGCGTTCTTTTCCGGAATTATCGATGCCGATCTGGGGGCAACTACCAGCCTTTCAGCCGGTTATGAATATCAAAAAATTGATGTCAACAGCCCGACCTGGGGCGGTCTGCCGCGCTGGAACACCGATGGCAGCAAAAATAGCTATGACCGCGCGCGTAGTACCGCCCCGGACTGGGCTTATAACAATAAAGAGATAAATAAATTCTTCGTCACGCTTAAGCAGCGTTTTGCCGAAAGCTGGCAGGCGACCCTGAATGCGACCCATACTGAGGTCAAATTCGACAGTAAAATGATGTATATCGATGCGTTAGTCGATAAAGAGACAGGTACGCTGGTGAGTCCTTATGGCGCAAGCTACCCCGTGGTCGGCGGTACGGGCTGGAACAGCGGCAAGCGCAAAGTAGATGCCATAGATCTCTTTGCCGATGGCGCTTATGAGCTGTTTGGCCGCCAGCACAATATGATGTTTGGCGGCAGTTATAGTAAGCAGAATAACCGCTATTTTAGCGCCTGGGCGAACGTCTTTCCGGACGACATTGGCAACTTCAGCGCCTTTAACGGTAATTTCCCCCAAACCCACTGGGCGCCACAAAATCTGGCGCAGGACGATACCACGCATATGAAATCGCTGTATGCCGCTACGCGCATTTCGCTGGCCGACCCGCTGCATCTGATTCTTGGCGCTCGTTATACCAACTGGCGTGTTGATACACTGACCTACAGCATGGAGAAAAACCATACCACGCCGTATGCCGGGCTGATTTATGATATCAACGACAACTGGTCCGCTTATGCCAGTTATACCTCTATCTTTCAGCCGCAGAATAAACGCGACAAAGCGGGTCAATATCTGGCTCCGATTACCGGTAATAACTATGAAGCGGGCCTGAAGTCCGACTGGATGAACAGTCGCCTCACCACCACGTTGTCCGTGTTCCGCATTGAGCAGGATAACGTCGCTCAGGCAACCACTATTCCCATCCCTGGCAGTAATGGGGAGTTTGCCTGGAAGTCTACTGACGGAACGGTGAGCAAAGGCGTCGAATTTGAAGTAAACGGCGCAATTACCGATAACTGGCAGATGACTTTCGGGGCTACCCGGTATGTTGCCGAGGACAATGAAGGTAACGCCGTGAACCCTAATCTCCCGCGCACCAGCGTGAAGTTATTCACCCGCTATCGTCTGCCGGCGATACCGGAGCTGACGGTCGGCGGCGGCGTGAACTGGCAGAATCGGGTTTACAAAGATACCACGACGCCGTACGGCACCTTCCGCGCCGAACAGGGCAGCTATGCGCTGGTCGATCTGTTTACCCGCTATCAGGTGACGAAAAATTTCTCCGTACAGGGAAACATCAACAACCTGTTTGATAAAACCTACGACACCAATATTGATGGTTCCATTGTTTACGGCGCGCCGCGTAACGTCAGCCTCACCGCCAACTATCAGTTCTGACAGACTGTCGGAGAGCGTCATGTAAAGCGCCATTAAAAAAGGCAGCCGAATGGCTGCCTTAATTCTCCCCAACATCATTACTGCTTAGCTGTTACGGATGTACTCATCCATTTCCGTTTTCAGGTTATCGGATTTCGTACCGAAAATAGCCTGAACGCCGGAACCCGCGACGACAACGCCTGCCGCGCCCAGTTTCTTCAGGCCAGCCTGATCCACTTTCGCTACATCGGCTACGCTCACGCGCAGACGCGTGATACAGGCATCCAGGTTAGTGATGTTCTCTTTACCGCCAAACGCCGCAACCAAAGCCGGCGCCATTTCGCTGGTCGCGCCCGCTTTTGCGTCATCAGTAGTGTCTTCACGACCCGGCGTTTTCAGATCCAGCGCTTTGATCAACACGCGGAACACGGTGTAGTACACAATCGCATAACCGGCACCAACAATCGGGAACAGCCACAATTTGCTGCTGTTACCGGACAGCACGATAAAGTCAATCAGACCGTGGGAGAATGACGTACCGTCACGCATCCCCAGCAGGATACAGATCGGGAATGCCAGACCTGCCAGAATCGCGTGAATAATGTACAGGATCGGCGCCACGAACATGAAGGAGAATTCGATAGGCTCGGTAATACCCGTCAAAAACGAGGTCAGCGCGGCGGAAATCATGATACCGCCCACTTTTGCGCGGTTTTCTGGTTTAGCAGAGTGCCAGATAGCAATGGCCGCAGCCGGCAGACCGTACATTTTGAACAGGAAGCCGCCAGACAACATACCCGCCGTCGGGTCGCCCGCCATATAGCGCGGAATGTCGCCGTGGAATACCTGACCCGCTGCGTTGGTGTATTCGCCGATCTGCATCTGGAAAGGAACGTTCCAGATATGATGCAGACCAAACGGCACCAGGCAACGCTCGATAAAACCGTAAATACCAAACGCGACAACCGGATTCTGATAAGCCGCCCACTGCGAGAACGCCTGGATAGCCGTACCGATTGGCGGCCATACGAAAGACAGCACCACACCGGTAAAAATAGCGGCCAGACCCGAAATGATCGGCACGAAGCGTTTGCCCGCAAAGAAGCCCAGATACTCAGGCAGTTTGATACGGTAGAAGCGGTTAAACATATACGCTGCGATCGCACCGGAGATAATCCCCCCGAGAACACCCGTATCAGCAAGGTGTTTAGCGGCGATCTCTTCAGCAGGTAAATGCAGAACCAGCGGCGCAACCACAGCCATGGTTTTCACCATGATGCCATACGCTACTACCGCCGCCAGAGCCGAAACGCCGTCGTTGTTGGTGAAGCCCAACGCCACGCCGATAGCGAAAATCAGCGGCATATTGGCAAAAACAGATCCGCCCGCTTCTGCCATAACGTGCGATACAACGGCTGGCAGCCAGCTGAAGTTAGCGGAACCGACACCCAGCAGGATACCTGCGATAGGGAGTACGGATACCGGCAGCATCAGCGATTTACCGACCTTTTGCAGGTTAGCAAATGCATTCTTAAACATAATTGAGAGTGCTCCTGAGTATTTGTGCTTTTCTACGTTCTCACGCATTGGCGAGGGGGGAGAACCCCGCCGTGGACAGGACATCTAAGTGCCCTTTTATTTATTACACAGAGTAAAATAAATACGTCTGATTTTGTTTGACGGCTATCACGTTTCAGCGCCAGATAGCCTAAAAAGTATCACATTCTGCCAAAATGAGTTTCCGAATGTTTCCATAAGCTCGCTCACCGCCCCTTTTGTGGCGGTGAACTTTACGCGTTTTGTTTATTAATTACGAGCTTTAAAAAAACTCGTTTAACGGATTGATGACAGGCGAGACGCGTCAATATGGAACAGGCGAGCAAAGTTATCGGTGGTGATCTGCGCCAGTTCTTCAACGGCAACCCCTTTCAATACCGCCATATATTCTGCGACGTCGCGTACCATCGCAGGCTGGTTCTCTTTACCGCGATGCGGCACCGGTGCCAGATAAGGAGAATCGGTCTCGACTAATAATCGATCCAGCGGCACATAGCGCGCCGCATCACGCAACTGTTCAGCGTTACGGAACGTTACGATGCCGGAAAAAGAGATATAAAACCCCAGATCCAGCAATTTGCCGGCCGTTTCTCTGTCTTCTGTAAAACAGTGTAGTACGCCGCCGCAATCCGTCACTTTTTCTTCGCGCAGGATAGCCAGCGTATCGGCACGCGCGTCGCGAGTATGGACAATCACCGGTTTATGCAATTCGCGGCCAATCTGAATATGATGAATAAAAGACGCCTGCTGGCGGATTTTGGTCTCAGGCGTGTAAAAGTAATCAAGCCCGGTCTCGCCCATCGCCACCACATCGTCTTCTGCAGCAAGGAGGCGCAGTTCTTCTACGTCATATGCTTCATCCTGATTTAACGGATGCACGCCGCAGGAAAAGACCACATTATCGCGCTTGCCCACCAGCTTGCGCATATGGCGATACCCCGGCAGCGTCGTCGCCACCGCTAAACAGAACTTCACATCGCGCGCGGCGGCTTTCGCCAGCACATCGTCCACGTCCTTATGCAAAGATTGATAATCCAGACCATCAAGATGGCAGTGTGAGTCGACTAAAAACATAATGTCTCTCTCAAAGATGAGGAACAGGCAACAAGGTGCCTGGTTGCAGGTAATGCTCGATGCGGAGAATGAGATCGGTTAATACCAGTTCGCGATTTAATCCGGTCACATGAAGTAATTGATCACGACAATGGCAAACATCGTTCAGGATTGCCTGAATACGCGCCGGGGATAGCGGCCCCGCCAGCGCGGCAACAACCGCGTCCGCATCAACGTTTGTCAGGTACGACGCGCCGTGCTGACGTTTCAGCGCGTCTACCAGCAGCGTCGCCAGCCAGTGCAGGCGCGCCGGGGCTTGCTCATGATTGAGCGCCGTTAATAACGCATACCAGTCGCCCGTATGCAAACTGTCCATTAACGCCTGACACAGCGCCTCACGCTGCGCCCAGCGTTCAGACTGCAACAGCGCCAGCGCGGCGCCGGGCGACCCCGCATTCAGGCGTAGCGCCGTGAGCAATGCTTCTTGTGACGCCGTCACTTCTCGCGACAGCCATGACATCGCATACGATTCGGACGGCGGCGCCAGATGATGCAGCCGGCAGCGGCTGCGTAATGTCGCCAACAGACGAGCAGGCTCCGGGCTGGCAAGGAAAAACCAGGTTTGCTCCGGCGGCTCTTCCAGCGTTTTGAGCAACGCATTGGCGGCGGCGTCGGTTAATAGCGCCGCATCCGCAATCCACACCACCTTCGCGCCGCCCAGACGGGAGTGCTCGTACAATTTCTCGCTGACCTCGCGTACCGCATCTACGCCGAGGCTGCTTTTGCCTTTATCCGGCGTCAGCGTGTAATAGTCCGGATGCGTGCCAGCCTGCATAAGCTGACAGCCACGGCAATGCCCACAGCTTTTGTGGCCCTCAGGCTGCTGGCATAACAGATAACGGCTCAGCGCATAGCACAGCGCCTCGTCGCCCATGCCAGGTAAGGCCTGAATCAGTAGCGCATGGTGCCCACGTCCCGCCTGGTAACTTTCTACCAGTTTTTCATAGGCGGGCCGTAACCATGGATACCATTTCATGCCGCTTGCTCCTGCACCCACTTCGTCACCGTGGCGCGAATGTCGCGCATGACGGCATCCAGCGGCTGGGTCGCGTCAATGGTGCGGATACGCGAGTCTTGCGCCGCCAGTTCCAGATAGCGCGCGCGAGTCCGGTTAAAGAAATCAAAAGATTCCTGCTCAATGCGATCCAAATCGCCGCGCGCTCTGGCGCGTTTTAGCCCGACTTCCGGCGTGACATCCAGATACAGCGTCAGATCAGGGCGAAAATCGCCCAGCACGGCATCGCGTAGTGTCGCCAGCATGGTTTGATCAATGCCGCGCCCTCCCCCCTGATACGCCTGGGTCGAGAGATCGTGGCGATCGCCGATCACCCATATGCCTTGCGCCAGCGCGGGTTTGATTACCGTTTCGACGAGCTGTACGCGAGCGGCATAAAACATCAGCACTTCCGCTTTATCGGTAATCACTTCGTCGCCTACCGATCGAATATCCAGCACCAGACTTCTTAGTTTTTCGGCAAGCTGCGTACCGCCCGGCTCACGGGTAAAAATCATATTACGAATACCCAGTTGCTCAAGGGTCTCCACCACCACGTCGCGCGCAGTGGTTTTTCCGGCGCCTTCCAGGCCCTCGATGACGATATAATTACTGCCCATTTTTTTCCTTAAGCACTTTCAGGTACTCCTGCACTGACCGATTATGGCTGGCAAGATTGGTGTTAAATGTGTGACCGCCTTTACCGTCGGCCACAAAATAGAGATACGGCGTTTTCACCGGATGCGCCGCCGCCTGCAATGACGCTTCGCTGGGCGATGCAATCGGTCCTGGCGGCAGCCCGGTTATGGTATACGTGTTATAAGCCGTCGGCTTTTCCAGATCCGCACGCGACAAGTTACCATTATAACTCGTCCCCATTCCGTAAATCACGGTGGGATCGGTCTGAAGGCGCATACCGATTCTCAGGCGATTAATAAAGACTGAGGCCACCTGATCGCGTTCGCTGGCGACAGCCGTTTCTTTTTCAATAATCGAGGCCATTGTCACCAGTTGGTTCTGATCTTTATAAGGCAGCCCCTCGGCCCGGCCTTTCCAGACAGTATCGACAGCTTTCACCATCTTTTGGTGCGCTCGCTTGAGAATAGCGACATCGCTGGTGTTGGCGGTATACATCCAGGTATCGGGCCAGAACCACCCTTCTACCCATTCCGGATGCGCAAGCTTTAATGCCTGAGCGACAGTGGCGTAGTCATCATCCGGCAATGTATGGCGAATATACGGCGCCTCTCGTAGCTGTTTTAGGTAGTCGCTAAGGCGCATCCCTTCCACAAACCGCAACGGGAATTGCGCTTCTTTGCCGCTCTCCAGCAACTCAAGCATCTCCCGTACGGTCATCCCCGGCGTAAAACGGTAAGTTCCCGCTTTAAAGTGCGATAACTCAGGCTCCACGCGCAGCAGCCACTGAAATACCCGGGGGCGATTAATGATTTTTTCATCATAAAGCTGGTCGCCAAGCGCCAGCCGCCCCGTTCCCGCCTTGAGCGTAAAGATAGTCTCGTTTTTAATAAGTAACGTGCTGTTCGCCAGATGGCGAACTTTCCACATCCCCACGCCCGCGGCAATACCCAGCACAACCAACAGCAGAAGGAAAACGCCTGACAATTTTTTCATAACTAATTCGGATGCTCACAAAATGGGGCTAAAAATTGAAACAGTGTTCGCGAAGAATACGACGTCCCGTGATAGGCGCGTATGGGAATAATCGGCATTAGCGCGTTGCAGATGATAATCTCATCCGCCTGCCTGACTGCCTCCTCTCTCGCCTGTACTTCAAGAACCTGGAAAGGAGATTGCGCCAGTTGGCGTAAACAAAATTGTCGCATAATGCCGTTCACCCCGGCCTGATCCAGACGCGGCGTAAAAACAATGTCGCCTGTACGCCAGAACAAATTAGCCGCACAGCATTCCGTAACCCATCCCTCGCTGTCAAGAACCAGCGCCTCATCGGCGTCCGTCTGCTCAAGATGAGAGCGAATCAACACCTGTTCGAGGCGGTTCAGATGTTTTAATCCGGCAAGATAAGGATTGCGCCCAAGCGGTATGGGACTAAGGGTAAGAGTGATGCCTTGCTTACGCCACTGAGAATAATAAGCGGGATAAGCAGAAACGGAGAGGATTCGGGTAGCTGCCTGACAATTCATGGCGCTGTATCCCCGGCCACCGCTACCACGGCTAATGATCACTTTCAACACGCCTGAATCATGCCCTGTGGCCAACATTGTCATCTCTTGCCGAAGGGTCGCCCAATGGCTAAAAGCGATCCGTAATTTTTCACAGGCAACCTGCAAGCGCTGAAGATGCGCTTCCAGATGGCAAATGTTGCCATCAACAATACGTGCGGTCGTAAAACTGCCATCGCCGAACTGCGTCGCCCGGTCGCTTACAGCAAGTTGATCCTGCGCATGGCCATTAATTAAAAACATAGTGGCTCCTTATCCGTCGCCTGCTAGTGTGGCAGGATGAATAACGCAGAACAAGAGGTGATATGCCTGATAAAAAAGGCCCGACAAGCGGACCTTTTTATTAATGTCTGTCTCTGGCTTAACTTAGATCTTTTTAAAAATCAAGGAACCGTTAGTTCCGCCAAAGCCAAAGGAGTTACACAGAGCGTACTCCAGATCGCTGACCTGGCGCGCTTCATGCGGCACGAAGTCCAGATCGCAACCTTCATCCGGGTTATCCAGATTAATGGTTGGCGGAATGGCCTGATCGCGTAACGCCAGAATAGAGAAAATAGACTCTACTGCGCCTGCGGCGCCCAACAGATGGCCGGTCATCGATTTGGTCGAGCTCACCATCACTCGGCTTGCGGCATCGCCAAAGACTGACTTAACCGCCTGCGTCTCAGCTTTGTCGCCGGCAGGCGTCGACGTGCCGTGCGCGTTGACGTAGCCAATCTGAGCAGGCTCAATCGCGGCATCACGCAACGCGTTAACCATCGCCAGCGCAGCGCCTGCGCCATTTTCCGGCGGCGACGTCATATGGTAAGCATCGCTGCTCATACCAAAGCCGACGATTTCAGCATAGATTTTCGCACCACGCGCTTTCGCATGTTCGTACTCTTCAAGCACCAACATACCGGCACCGTCGCCCAGTACAAAACCATCGCGTTCTTTATCCCACGGACGGCTCGCCGCCTGTGGGTTATCGTTGCGGGTCGACAGCGCGCGCGCTGCGCCAAAACCGCCTACACCCAGCGGCGTACTGGCTTTTTCTGCGCCACCTGCCACCATCGCGTCCGCATCGCCATAGGCGATGATACGCGCGGCATGGCCGATGTTATGCACGCCTGAAGTACAGGCAGTCGCAATAGAGATGCTTGGCCCACGCAGGCCATACATGATAGTCAGATGGCCTGCTACCATGTTAACAATCGTCGACGGGACAAAGAACGGGCTAATCTTACGCGGTCCGCCTTTTACCAGCGAACTGTGGTTTTCTTCGATCAGACCGAGACCACCGATACCGGAGCCGATAGCGGCGCCAATACGGCTTGCGTTCTCTTCCGTCACTTCAAGGCCAGAATCCTGCATGGCCTGTACGCCAGCGACAATTCCATATTGAATGAAGGCATCCATCTTGCGCTGTTCTTTGCGCGAGATAATGTCATCACAGTTAAAATCCTTTACTAAGCCAGCAAATTTCGTTGCATAGGCGCTAGTATCGAAATGGTCGATCAGGCTGATGCCACTCTGACCGGCAAGGAGAGCTTTCCAGGTAGACTCTACGGTATTGCCGACAGGAGACAACATGCCCAGTCCGGTCACAACTACACGACGCTTAGACACGGTTGTCCTCCAGGGAGGGAAAATGATTCTAGTGGGACAAAAAGATAAAACTCAGGCGGTCGAACGACCGCCTGGAGATGTTCACTTACGCCTGGTGGCCGTTGATGTAATCAATGGCAGCCTGAACGGTGGTGATTTTCTCAGCTTCTTCGTCCGGAATCTCAGTATCAAACTCTTCTTCCAGAGCCATTACCAGCTCAACGGTGTCAAGAGAATCTGCGCCCAGGTCTTCAACGAAAGAAGCATTGTTGGTTACTTCTTCCTGCTTAACGCCCAGCTGTTCGCCGATAATTTTCTTAACGCGTTCTTCGATAGTGCTCATACTCTTAAATTTCCTATCAAAACTCGCTTTCGCGATGGTTTTCGTAGTGTATAAAATGTTGAAAAATTTGCAACTAAATCCCGGCAGGTCTTACCACGATTTTACGTTATTTTGCGGCCTTTCGCCCTAATAACGCAAATATTTTTCAATCGTGATTAAACCATGTACATTCCGCCGTTGACGTGCAGAGTCTCACCAGTGATGTAACTCGCTTCGTCAGAGGCTAAAAATGCAACCGCACTGGCGATTTCCTGAGCGCCGCCGAGGCGACCCGCAGGCACCTGCGCCAGGATACCCGCACGCTGATCGTCAGACAGCGCACGCGTCATGTCCGTTTCAATAAAACCCGGAGCCACAACATTGACAGTAATACCACGGGACGCAACTTCACGCGCCAGTGATTTACTGAAACCGATCAGGCCCGCTTTCGCCGCAGCGTAGTTTGCCTGACCTGCATTTCCCATGGTACCAACCACAGAACCAATAGTGATAATGCGACCACAACGCTTTTTCATCATAGCGCGCATTACCGCTTTTGACAGGCGGAAAACGGATGATAAGTTGGTTTCGATAATATCGTTCCACTCATCATCTTTCATTCGCATCAACAGATTATCACGAGTGATACCGGCATTATTAACCAGGATATCCACTTCACCAAATTCTGCGCGAATATTTTCCAGAACAGATTCAATAGATGCAGGATCGGTCACATTCAACATCAAACCTTTCCCGTTAGCACCTAAATAGTCGCTAATGTTCTTCGCACCATTTTCACTGGTCGCAGTCCCGATAACTTTCGCGCCGCGGGCAACGAGAGTCTCTGCAATTGCGCGGCCTATGCCACGGCTTGCACCAGTCACCAGCGCAATCTTTCCTTCAAAGCTCATGGTTTTCCTCTTTTATTGCGTAAGTGCCGCAGACAGCGCCGCCGGCTCGTTCAGCGCCGACGCTGTCAGGGTGTCGACAATACGTTTCGTCAGACCAGTGAGGACTTTACCTGGACCCACTTCATAAAGATGTTCAACGCCCTGCGCCGCGATAAATTCCACGCTCTTCGTCCACTGTACCGGATTGTACAACTGGCGAACCAGCGCATCGCGGATAGCGGCGGCATCGGTTTCACATTTCACGTCAACGTTGTTTACTACCGGCACCGTTGGCGCGCTAAAGGTAATTTTGGCTAATTCAACCGCCAGCTTATCTGCCGCTGGTTTCATCAGCGCGCAGTGCGACGGTACGCTCACCGGCAGCGGCAGCGCGCGTTTCGCGCCAGCGGCTTTACAGGCTGCGCCCGCGCGTTCTACCGCCTCTTTATGCCCGGCGATAACCACCTGTCCAGGCGAGTTAAAGTTAACCGGCGAAACAACCTGCCCTTCGGCAGATTCTTCACAGGCTTTAGCAATAGAGGCATCATCCAGCCCGATGATCGCAGACATGCCGCCAGTGCCTTCCGGAACCGCTTCCTGCATGAATTTACCACGCATTTCCACCAGACGAACGGCATCAGCAAAGTTGATGACGCCAGCGCAAACCAGCGCGGAATATTCGCCCAGGCTGTGACCTGCCATTAACGCAGGCATTTTACCGCCCTGCTGCTGCCAAACGCGCCAAAGCGCGACGGAAGCGGTTAATAACGCCGGCTGCGTCTGCCAGGTTTTATTCAGTTCTTCCGCTGGACCTTGCTGGGTGAGCGCCCACAGATCATATCCCAGAGCCGCAGAAGCTTCAGCAAACGTTTCTTCTACGATAGGGTAATTTGCCGCCATTTCGGCCAACATCCCAACGCTCTGAGAACCCTGACCGGGGAACACAAATGCAAATTGCGTCATGTTTAAATCCTTATACTAGAAACGAATCAGCGCGGAGCCCCAGGTGAATCCACCCCCGAAGGCTTCAAGCAATACCAGCTGACCGGCTTTAATTCGCCCGTCACGCACGGCTTCATCCAGCGCGCACGGCACAGAAGCCGCGGAGGTATTGCCGTGCCTGTCCAGCGTGACGACGACATTGTCCATCGACATGCCGAGTTTTTTCGCTGTCGCGCTAATGATACGCAGGTTAGCCTGATGCGGCACCAGCCAATCGAGTTCTGAGCGATCCAGGTTATTAGCCGCCAGCGTCTCATCGACAATATGCGCCAGTTCAGTGACCGCCACTTTAAAGACTTCATTGCCCGCCATTGTCAGGTAAATCGGGTTATCCGGATTTACGCGATCGGCATTCGGCAGGGTCAGTAATTCACCGTAACGGCCATCGGCATGAAGATGAGTGGAGATAATACCCGGTTCTTCAGAAGCGCTCAGTACGGCCGCGCCTGCGCCATCGCCGAAAATAATGATCGTACCGCGATCGCCAGGATCGCAAGTGCGGGCTAATACATCGGAACCGACCACCAGCGCGTGTTTAACCGCGCCGGATTTAACGTACTGGTCGGCGATGCTTAACGCGTAGGTGAAACCTGCGCACGCTGCCGCGACATCAAACGCCGGGCAACCTTTAATACCGAGCATACTTTGAATCTGACATGCCGCGCTTGGAAATGCATGCGTTGCTGATGTGGTAGCCACCACAATCAAGCCAATTTGGTCTTTATCGATCCCCGCCATCTCAATCGCGCGATTCGCAGCGGTAAAGCCCATCGTCGCGACAGTTTCATTCGGCGCGGCGATATGGCGTTCACGAATACCTGTACGAGTGACAATCCACTCGTCAGAGGTCTCAACCATTTTTTCCAGATCGGCGTTAGTCCGCACTTGTTCGGGCAGATAGCTGCCAGTACCAATAATCTTCGTATACATGTACGCTCAGTCACTTTTCGGTTATATACCGTTACCTGTAAACGTCTGGCACGCTGGCGGCGCCGGGGAGACAACGATATTATCTGTGCGCCCGCAGGTTTACGCCTTTGCCATCGTCCAGCGGTTCAAATCCGGCTGGGTATACAGATTCCAGGCGAGCGGCAATTCGCTGAGGAACTTGTCGCTGCACCGCCTGCACTGCCTGTTCAATCGCGACTGCAAATGCTCGCTGATTGGCCGCACCATGACTTTTTATCACCGTGCCGCGCAATCCTAACAGACAGGCGCCATTATACTGGTCGGGGTTGAGGTGACTGAATCGCCTCGTCAGGCTTTTTTGTAACCAACGTTTTAATAACAGCAGCCACCACGACCGTTTTTTCCCCTCGCCCTGTGATTTCAGCAGTGAAAGGAACATTCTGACAACCCCCTCCATCGTTTTAAGTGTGACATTGCCTGTAAAGCCGTCACACACCAGTACATCGGTTTTTCCCGTCAGTAACTCATTCGCCTCAAGGTAGCCGATGTAATTGATGGTTGGGACTGTTTTTAACATTAAAGAGGCTTCGCGAATACTGTCGAGGCCTTTGGTTTCTTCTTCCCCGATATTGAGTAGCGCCACGCGGGGATTTTTGATCCCGACGACCTCTTCCGCCAAAACGGCGCCCATCACGGCAAACTGCACCAGCATGGTACTGTCACAGTCGACGTTGGCACCCAAATCAAGCACTACCGTTTTGCCCTTTTGCTGGTGCGGTAATACCGTCACCAACGCCGGACGCTCAATCCCCTCAAGAGGCTTGAGGAATAATTTCGCCAGCCCCATCAGCGCCCCGGTATTACCGGCGCTAACGCAAGCTTCGGCTCGGCCTTCTTTCACAAGCTCCAGGGCCACACGCATGGATGTCCCGCGACTGGCGCGGATCGCCTGCGAAGGCCGGGCATCACTGGCAATAACTGACTGTGCAGGGATAATCTGCAGACGCGAACGTTGTTCAAAGTCAGCTTTGGCAAGTAATGGCGTGATAATATCGGGATTCCCGACTAAAAGAAGAGTGAGCTGCGAATTAGCGTTCAGTGCCTGCAATGCTGCAGGCACCGTCACGGAAGGACCAAAATCGCCCCCCATGACATCTAACGCCAGGGTTAGACGTGTCAAGGTATCGTCGCTGCCTGGTTCGGTGTTCTCCGCTTACGCGGAGAAATCCTCACTAAGCTTTATCACGCTTGTACTCTTCGGCTTTTACACCACAGGCACGCCTGTGATGCAAAAGGCATCGAGTATCGCGCGATTACTTAGCGATGACCTTACGGCCGCGGTAGTAACCGTCGGCAGTGATGTGGTGACGCAGGTGTTTTTCACCAGAAGTTTTGTCTACAGACAGGCTGGTGACTGCGGTCAGAGCGTCATGGGAACGACGCATGCCACGTTTGGAACGGGTTGGTTTATTCTGTTGTACGGCCATGGACCTTACTCCTCAATTACGGTTTATCCCTGCGTCCGCGGGGAAGACCTGTTACTTACGCTTTAAGCTGGCTAATACGGCAAATGGGTTTGGCTTTTGCGCTTCATCAGGCAGTTCGCCAAAGACCATGTCCGCCTCGGACACTTCACAGTGTTCAGAATCATGCACCGGAACTACCGGCAAGGCGAGGATGATTTCATCTTCAACCGTCGCCAGCAGATCGATTTCGCCGAATTCGTTTACCTCAATCGGCTCATACGCTTCCGGCAGTGCTTCAGCCTGCTCGTCGGAACGGACAGGGCTAAAACAATACGTTGTGTGAACCTGATGGGTAAACGGTTTCCCGCAACGCTGGCATTCGAGCGACACCGTAACGACCGCATCGCCGGTTAAAACGGCGAGACGCTGGTTATCGATAGCGAACGACATGGAGCATTCCACATCACTGTCCACACTGACTACAGATTCGGCAACGCGCTCAACCTGATCGGGGGTATAGATACCCTGGTAATCAAGGCGTTTTTGAGCGGTACGAACCGGATCAAGAGTCAGGGGTAATTTTACCTTTTGCATAGGGCGCGCATATTAACTTCGTAACGTCATATAGTCAAAGAAAAAGGCAGCCTGCGGTTGCCTTTTGCCAATAATTCGCACACATTGCGGGTTACAGACTTATTTTCGCTCAAGACGAGTCAGTATGACAGGCTTGAAGACCGAAGAGCATAGTTTAAGATGGCTCTCATCATTACGCTATATCTGAGGGAAAAAATATGCCCCGTCTCATCCTTGCGTCTACCTCTCCCTGGCGTCGCGCGCTGCTGGAAAAGCTGACGATTCCTTTCGAATGCGCCGCGCCGGATGTTGATGAAACCCCCATGCCGGGCGAAGCGCCGCGTCAGTTGGTGCTGCGGCTGGCGCAGGCGAAGGCGCAATCGCTCGCCGCGCGTTTCCCGAATCATTTGATTATTGGCTCCGACCAAATTTGTGTTCTGGACGGTGAAATCACCGGCAAACCGCTGACGGAAGAAAAAGCGCGTCAGCAATTAGCCAAAGCCAGCGGAAATATTGTGACGTTTTATACCGGACTGGCACTGTATAACTCCGCCTCCGGGCAATTACAAACCGAAGTGGAGCCTTTTGACGTTCATTTTCGCCATTTAAGCGAAGCGGAAATAGACGACTATGTCCGTAAAGAGCATCCGCTGCACTGCGCGGGAAGTTTTAAAAGCGAAGGTTTAGGCATTGCATTATTTGAGCGCTTAGAGGGCCGCGATCCGAACACGCTGATCGGCTTGCCGCTTATTGCCCTGTGCCAGATGCTGCGACGGGAGGGCTTCAACCCGCTACAGCAGTAAACGGCCTACTCTGTAGGCTTTTCAAATACCCCTAAAAGCCGTTTCTGCACGTGTTGGTAGTTATCTCCCGTTTATTGGG
This sequence comes from Salmonella sp. 2020_1459, assembly GCF_043847915.1. Taxonomy (NCBI): domain Bacteria; kingdom Pseudomonadati; phylum Pseudomonadota; class Gammaproteobacteria; order Enterobacterales; family Enterobacteriaceae; genus Salmonella; species Salmonella sp. 2020_1459. The sequence goes on from NZ_JBCMFA010000001.1 coordinate 736,890, forward strand.
GAGCAGTTTCGACCGCTTCCAGTTCTAACCAACTGGAAAGCGCTTGTTGTGAACAATTTAGCGCCTGCCGATCTTCACTCTCTTCGTGCGGGCCCGTTTCCTGGTCAATCCATTCACCGACCAGAAAAAAAGCATTGGCATTACGAACCGATGTACGGTGCGTTTTATCCCATAGGGTATCAACAGCGGTATACGTGCGCGTTAATGAATTCCCCATCTCAGTTCAGTTTTGTAAAAACACGTGTTCTCAATACTCGCTGACGCGCTCTACGGCGTCAAAAGCGGCTTACGAACTTATTCTCGCGAGCAACTCTCAGGACGTTTACTGTCCTGAAACCTTCCCTTTGCGACTCGTTAAATTCCATCTCGCGATGAGTTTACGCCCTCCCCCGAACATTGCTTCACCTCACGACACATTCCTTTAATTAACGCCGCCAGCATCAGCCGCATCTTGTTGACTATTTATAAATTCAACCATCTGCTGAGTAAGATGGTTTATATCATTCTGCGTAATGAAAAAATTAAATTGTTGATCCTGAAAGTGTTCTTTTGCTGCCAGGTCGGCAAAAACCGCTTTTCCATTCGTTTCAAAGCGGACTTTATTTCCCTGTTTTTGCAGAAACTCGCCCATTGCGACCAGTTGGTCGAGCCGCTTTCCGCGCAGAAAATAATAGCGAGTCATCGTCTCATCCAGCGGTGTTACGGTTCTATTCCACGCAGCGTCAAAGACAGGCTTCACATCAGCGGGGAGCTTTAAAGCAGAATATTTTTTTCTGTTTTCACTACTCACATTTTTCAACCGAAGGATAAATCGATTGTTTACGTCACGAGCCACACGTAGCTCGTTCAGGAAAACCAGATTATCACGCTCAGACTGGATAACACCGGTGATCTTATCCTCCTGGCCGGTCTCATACACCACAGCAAAGATTTGCCCGTAGGCAGCTAATAGTACATCGTAGTCATCGGCGTAATGACCAAAAGCCTGACGTTGGGCTGGCGTCAACTCACAGACGCCCACCACGGGAGACGTAATGACTTGCGTATTCAAATACTCAACGAAAGCCCGTCGTGAACTATCGCCCTTTCCTTCGCAACCGGTCAGCATCGCGATCACGAGCGGCACGATAACGTATTTTCCCCAACGCTGAGTAAATGAGCGCATCCAGCTAGTATTGGCCATCTGTTCGTCCTTAAACACGCCGAAATCCGGATCGCAAGAATAAACAGTACACAACGGTAAAAATGCGTCGGATACAGCAAAACAAAAATATTATGAGAAAAGTGAGATTCGGGCAGATAACCTGCCCGAGAGAGGAACTATTTTGCGTTACGCAGCACCTGCAGACAGCGCTTCAGGGCGTTATCCATTGGCGCTTCAATGCGCATGACTTCGCCCGTTCCCGGATGCATGAACTTCAGCGCCGCGGCGTGCAGAAAGAGACGTTTAAGACCGGTTCCCGCTTCGGTAAGTTGTTGATCAAACTCACGGTCGCCGTAGCGATCGTCGAACGCAATAGGGTGACCGGCATATTGGGTATGTACGCGAATCTGATGCGTACGGCCCGTGACCGGGCTACAGCGCACCAGCGTGGCGAAGGCATAGCGCTCTTCCACCTTGAAGCGCGTTTCTGACGGTTTGCCTTCCTGGCTCACGCGAACAATGCGTTCGCCGCTTTGCAGAATGTTCTTTAATAATGGCGCCTGTACGGTTTTAACGTGCGATTGCCACTGGCCGCGCACCAGCGCCAGATAATCTTTCTGCATTCCCTTTTCGCGCAGTTGCTCATGCAGCGAACGCAGCGCGGAGCGTTTTTTCGCCACCAACAGCACGCCGGAGGTATCGCGGTCAAGACGATGCACCAGTTCCAGGAATCGCGCTTCCGGACGCAACGCCCGCAGCCCTTCGATGACGCCAAAACTTAACCCGCTCCCGCCGTGTACGGCGGTGCCGGAAGGCTTATTCAGCACCAGAATATGGTCGTCTTCATACAAAATGACGTCCGCCAACGCCGCCACTTTTTGCAAATGCGGCGACACGGCCTCTTCTTCGCGTTCAGCAACGCGAACCGGCGGAATGCGGACTTCATCGCCCGCTTCCAGTTTGTATTCCGGTTTAATGCGTTTTTTGTTCACCCGCACCTCGCCTTTACGCAAGATGCGATAAATCATACTTTTTGGTACCCCTTTCAGTTGGGTGCGCAAAAAGTTATCAATGCGTTGCCCCGCTTCGTCAGCGGCGATGGCAACAATTTTTACGGATGGCGTTTCTGTTTTCATGGGGGGCGATTCTAAATAGCCTGTGAGATTCGCGCCACACATTTTTCTATGCTTATAGAGACGTCTACGCCAGTGGATGAACATTTTTCACTGCGGTTTTGCTGGTTATTAAAGCGATTGGCTCGCGCTGGTGAAAAAACTGTGAGTAAGCGGGTGATAAATGGTAAAAGTCATCTTGCTATAACAAGGTTAGCAGTGGAATAATGATGCGGTTTCCGCACCGAAACTTGTTAAAACAAAAAGTTTAGCGGAATAACCCATTTTGTCTGACCGATCATCAACGCAGCAATGGCGTAAGACGTATTGATTTTTCAGACAGTTAGCGGGCTGCGGGTTGCAGTCCTTACCGGTAGATAGGATCTTCTCTGGAGAGTAATGCCCAGGCTGCTTCCCTGATAATTGCGCTGTGTTTCCGTATGAAATACAGGCAACCGACACTCTGCGCCTCTTTGAGCTGACGATAACCGTGAGGTTGGCGACGCGAAATAGTCACGAGGCCATCGGTTCATGCCCGGTAAGGCGTCACCATGCCCGCAGCTTAGTCGTCAACGTAAGAATAATGAGTAAGTTACGATGAAAAGAATGTTAATCAACGCGACTCAGCAGGAAGAGTTGCGCGTCGCCCTTGTAGATGGGCAGCGTCTGTACGATCTGGATATAGAAAGCCCCGGACACGAGCAGAAAAAAGCGAACATCTATAAAGGCAAAATTACCCGTATTGAACCGAGCCTGGAAGCGGCTTTTGTTGATTACGGTGCAGAACGCCACGGTTTCCTCCCGTTAAAAGAAATTGCCCGCGAATATTTCCCCGCTAACTACAGCGCTCATGGTCGCCCGAACATTAAAGACGTGTTACGCGAAGGCCAGGAAGTCATTGTTCAAATCGATAAAGAAGAGCGCGGCAACAAAGGCGCGGCGTTAACCACCTTTATCAGTCTGGCGGGCAGCTACCTGGTGCTGATGCCGAATAACCCACGCGCGGGTGGTATTTCCCGTCGCATTGAAGGCGACGATCGTACCGAGTTAAAAGAAGCGTTGGCCAGCCTGGAACTTCCTGAAGGGATGGGGCTTATCGTACGTACCGCGGGCGTGGGTAAATCCGCCGAAGCGTTGCAGTGGGATTTAAGCTTCCGCCTGAAACACTGGGAAGCCATTCAGAAAGCCGCTGAAAGCCGTCCCGCGCCGTTCCTGATCCATCAGGAAAGCAACGTCATCGTACGCGCGTTTCGCGACTATCTGCGTCAGGATATCGGTGAAATCCTGATCGACAATCCAAAAGTGATGGAAATGGCGCGTCAGCATATCGCCGCGTTGGGCCGCCCGGATTTTAGCAGCAAAATTAAGCTATACACCGGTGAAATCCCGTTGTTCAGCCATTACCAGATCGAATCACAGATCGAGTCTGCGTTCCAGCGTGAAGTGCGCCTGCCCTCCGGCGGCTCCATCGTCATTGACAGTACCGAAGCGTTAACCGCCATCGATATCAACTCCGCCCGCGCGACTCGCGGCGGCGATATCGAAGAAACGGCGTTTAATACCAACCTGGAAGCGGCCGATGAGATTGCCCGCCAGTTGCGTCTGCGCGACCTGGGCGGCCTGATCGTTATCGACTTTATCGATATGACGCCGGTACGTCACCAGCGCGCGGTAGAAAACCGTCTGCGTGAAGCGGTACGTCAGGACCGGGCGCGTATTCAGATTAGCCATATTTCCCGCTTCGGCCTGCTCGAAATGTCTCGTCAGCGCCTGAGCCCGTCGCTGGGCGAATCCAGCCATCACGTGTGTCCGCGCTGTAGCGGTACCGGCACCGTGCGCGATAACGAATCTCTGTCGTTGTCCATTCTGCGCCTGATTGAAGAAGAAGCGCTGAAAGAGAATACGCAGGAAGTCCATGCCATTGTTCCGGTGCCGATCGCCTCTTATCTGCTTAACGAAAAACGGACGGCAGTTAACGCTATTGAGACGCGTCAGGATGGCGTCCGCTGTGTCATCGTCCCGAACGATCAGATGGAAACGCCGCACTATTCCGTGCTGCGTGTACGCAAAGGGGAAGAAACGCCGACCCTGAGCTACATGCTGCCGAAGCTGCACGAAGAAGCGATGGCGCTGCCTTCTGAAGAAGAGTACGCCGAGCGTAAACGCCCGGAACAGCCTGCGCTGGCGACATTCGCTATGCCAGATGTGCCTCCGGCGCCGACGCCTGTCGAACCGGCGGTTAGCGTCGCCACGGCGAAAAAGGATAATGTTGCCGCCGCGCAGCCTGCCCAGCCGGGTCTGTTTAGCCGCTTCCTTAACGCGCTGAAACAACTGTTCAGCGGTGAAGAAACGAAAGCCGTCGAAACAGCCGCGCCGAAAGCGGAAGAAAAAGCGGAGCGTCAGCAGGATCGTCGCAAGCCACGGCAGAACAACCGTCGCGATCGTAACGAACGCCGCGACACCCGTGATAACCGTGCCGGACGTGACGGCGGCGAGAGCCGCGACGATAATCGTCGTAACCGTCGCCAGGCGCAGCAGCAAAATGCGGAAACGCGCGATACCCGCCAGCAGGAAACGGCGGAAAAAGTGAAAACCGGCGATGAGCAGCAACAGACTCCGCGTCGCGAACGCAGCCGCCGCCGCAATGATGACAAGCGCCAGGCGCAGCAGGAAGTAAAAGCGCTTAACCGCGAAGAACAGCCTGTCCAGGAGACCGAGCAGGAAGAACGCGTTCAGCAGGTTCAGCCGCGCCGCAAGCAGCGTCAGCTTAATCAGAAAGTCCGCTTTACCAACAGCGCAGTGGTTGAAACGGTTGACACGCCGGTCGTCGTCGACGAACCACGCCCGGTTGAAAACGTTGAACAGCCCGTTCCAGCGCAGCGTACCGAGCTGGCGAAAGTTGATTTACCTGTCGTTGCCGATATCGCGCCGGAGCAGGATGATAGCGTAGAACCTCGCGATAATACCGGTATGCCGCGTCGCTCCCGCCGTTCTCCGCGCCACCTGCGCGTAAGCGGTCAGCGTCGCCGTCGCTATCGTGACGAGCGCTACCCGACACAATCGCCAATGCCGTTAACCGTCGCCTGCGCGTCGCCGGAAATGGCGTCCGGTAAAGTCTGGATCCGCTACCCGATTGTCCGTCCTCAGGAAACGCAGGTTGTTGACGAGCAGCGTGAAGCAGATCTGGCGCTGCCACAACCGGTTGTCGCTGAACAGCAGGTTATCGCTGCGACCGTAGCGCTCGAACCACAAGCGTCGGTACAGGCGGTAGAAAACGTTGCCGTTGAGCCGCAGACCGTCGCCGAACCACAGGCGCCGGAAGTCGTCGAGGTCGAGACAACGCATCCGGAAGTGATTGCCGCACCGGTTGATGAACAGCCGCAACTGATTGCCGAAAGCGATACGCCGGAAGCGCAAGAGGTTATTGCTGACGCCGAACCGGTAGCAGAAACCGCCGACGCGTCCATTACGGTGGCTGAAAACGTAGCTGATGTTGTCGTTGTCGAGCCAGAAGAAGAGACAAAAGCGGAAGCGGCTGTTGTGGAGCACACGGCAGAAGAAACCGTTATCGCACCGGCCCAGGTGGTGGAAAAGCCGCAGGACGTTGTCTGCGTTGACGACGATCATAACCACGCCAGCGCGCCGATGACGCGTGCGCCAGCGCCGGAATATGTGCCGGAAACCCCGCACCATAGCGACTGGCAGCGCCCTTCCTTCCACTTTGAAGGTAAAGGCGCAGCAGGCGGACACAGCGCCACACGCCACGCCAGCGCCCCGGCAACACGACCACAGCCGGTAGAATGATGTAAATGCTGATACAAAGCCGACCGCCAGGTCGGCTTTTTTATGCCCCTTACAGGGCGATGCCTCACCCCATGGCGTCTTTTAGTCACTCCAGGCGTTTATGAGATCGGGCGGGATAATACGTACGGATGGCGTCGCTACGGGCGCGACAATATGACCACTAACTCAATGACGACTAAAAAAATGCCCGCGCCGGGGTGGATGGCGCGGGCAGACAAAACATATCCAGTTTCGTGATATGTTTCAAAAAGAGGCGTTACCGGTTCAACTGGAAAAGCGACATTCCCTGCATGTCGGTAAACGTTTTATAGGACGCCTGTAATGCCGCCTGTTGCATGACGTAGGAGGAGATGACCGAGTTCCAGTCCACATCTACCAGGTTGCTCATCTGCAGTTTCTGTCCCAGCGCACGATCGCTTCCCAGTGAATCCAGCGTACTGAGTTCGCTCAGTTGCGTTCCCAGTTCCGCACGAACGGTCAGGACGTTATTAAGCGAATTTTTTAAGCCGCGATTGGTTTTATCAATGGCGGCAGCGGCCTTTTCTTTTTCCACGTCATTGCCTTCCACCGGGGTCTTGAGTGCGGCAATTGCCGTATCGAGCATGACAAACAGATTCTTTTCGGAGTCCGAGCCATCCGGTTCCGGCACCGCATTGCTGGTGATGCTATTAAAAATTTGCGCTCCCGTATGGCCAATTACCATCGTGCGTGCGGAATCCACCTGCTGGGTAACACTTTTCTCGCCGCCATGATAACCACCTGTCGCCTGGTCGAATGGCGCCGCTTCCGTTTTATACCCGGCAAAGATATAGCGACCATTGCCGTCAGTGCTGTTTGCCAGGTTCATCAGCTGATCGCGGATGCCCTGTAAATCCGTCGCCAGCGACGCGCGGTCATCGTCGCTTAACGTGCCGTTTCCGGCATAGACGATTTTTTCCTGCGCGGTTTGAATCGCCGTCGTCACCTGACTGAGTACGCTTTCTTCCAGCGACACTTTTTGGGTGGCAAACGTACGCGCCAGGGCGTACTGGCTATTCTGCGCCTGCGCCTGAGAGAGTACTACCGCCTGCGACGCGGCGATCGGATCGTCAGATGGGTTGGTAACGCGCTTACCGGTAGACATCTGCTCGCCCAGCTTCATCCATTCGGCCTGAGAATTAGTGATGCCGCTCATATTTTGTTCGTACATCATCTGGGTACTGATACGCATGTCATCCTTCTCCTTTAGCGAATATTCAATAACGCATCAAACAGCGCATTCGCGGTCTGCAATACTTGCGCATTCGCCAGATAATACTGCTGATAACGCTGCAAATTGCCGTACTCTTCGTCGAGGTTAACGCCGGAAACCGACTGTTGCTGTTTATAAAGCTGTTTAACCACATTCGCCTGCGTGGTGCTGCTGGTTTTCAGCGTTGACGTTTTGTTACCCACATCGCTGACCAACGTGGCGTAAGCATCGTTAAAGGTTTTGTTGCCGCCCACTACGTTGCTGTTTTGTAAGTCCAGCAATGCCTGACCATTGCGGTTATCGCTGTCGCCGGTATCCACATCAGGATCGAGTTTTGACTCAGACGCCATCGCAATCTCGGCTTCATTTGTCACTTTAACGTTCATGTCGACGATAGCATTGCTGACCGGCTTGAGAAGAAAACTGTCGTTTTTCTGTGCGCCAGTCCCTACCGTCACTTTCAGACCGTCAATCTCCAGTTTTCCGTCAGCATCTTTTGTCGCCGTGAAAGTGGTGTTATCCGCAGTGCGAGTAACCTGCCAGTCTGTACCGTCAAAAACAATCTTATAATCCGTCGCCTGAACCTTCGTGCTGTCGACCACCTTAGCGGTTAGCGATACCGTTTTATCGGCATTATTACTGTTGCTATATACCACCGGCGAGCCAATGCTAAAGAAGTCTTTCCCTTTATTGCCGTCGGCGTCATAACCTTTGGTATGCTGCGCGTTAAACGCATCGGCAAACGCCAACGCCAACTGGCCCAGCGTATTACGAGTCTGATCCAGATCCTGAGAACGGAACGTCAGTAGCCCGCCGAGCGAACCGGTGTTCAGCAACTTTTCCGGAATTTCGATGTTACCGGCGGCCTCATCGACATAAGCGACAGTCGTTCGCGTCGGGTCGGCGCTGGAGGGAACCGCCGCCAACTGACGCGCCGTCGACCCCTGCACCAGCGTATAGCCATTGGCCATCGTCAGGTTATAGGTGCCGCCGTCCTGTACACTCACCTCGACGCCAACGATCTTGTTAAGCTCGCTGACCAACTGATCACGCTGATCGAGCAGGTCGTTCGGCGATGCGCCCGCGCCTACGCCCGTCATACGGGAGATTTGATCGTTCAGGTTAGCTATCTGCTTCGCGTAATTGTTGATTTGCGCCACGCTGGAGCCAATCGCGATATTGACCTGTTTATCCTGATCGCGCAGATACTGATCGGTGGTTTTGAACTGGTTTACCAGCCCTTCCGCTTTACCAATCAGCGCCTGACGCGCCGCAGGATCTTCCGCGTTACTGACTAACGTTTGCAGGCTGGTAAAAAAACTCTGCAGCGAGCCAGACAGTGAGCTGGATTTATCGGCCAGCAGGTTGTCGATTTTCGACATTTGTTCATAGCGCGTGGTTAAGCCGCTGCTCTGGTTTTGCGCGCCGCGTAGCTGATTAGTGATAAACGCATCATATTCGCGCTGTACGCCTGAAACGTAAACGCCATTACCTATCCAGCCGCCAGCCCCTAACGTACTGTTTGCCTGCGCCAGAATAGTTGTCTGCCGGGTATAACCCGCAACGTTATAATTGTTGATGTTATTACTGACCGTATTTAACGCGGCCTGCGCGGCGTTAAGTCCGCTCATGGCGTGATTAATCAAGCTGGACATGATGGTTCCTTTTAATCCTTCAATACTCGTTGTTATCGGCAGCGACTACGTGGACTTGAGCAATTTAAAAGAGATTGTCGAGATTCGCGCTGTAGGTTTTGCTGACCTTTTCACTCATCGCTTTCAACTGCTGAATCATGCTGGTCAATTTACGCGCGTAATTCGGGTCAGTGGCGTATCCGGCGTTTTGCAGGGCCACTGCGCCTTGCTCTGCCGTGGCGGCAGTGGTCACGGCAGCGTAGCGTGGGTTACGCGTTAACAGCGCGACATAATCCGATAACGCCTCCAGATACGAGTTATAGACGCGGAATTTCGCTTTCACTTTTTTCGCTTCGCCATTTTCGTATTCAGTGGTGGTGATTTCCGTCACCGGCCCTTTCCAACTGGCGGTCGCTTTCACGCCAAATACGTTATAGCTGGGTTCGCCATTCTCCCGCAGGATTTGCCGTTGCCCCCAGCCGGACTCCAGCGCCGCCTGCGCCAGAATCAGATGATGCGGCACCCCGCTTTGTTCGCTGGCCAGCCTCGCAGGGAGCGAAAGCCGGGCCAGAAAGTCTTTACTGTCGCCGGAGAGCGGCGCATCGCTGCTGTCCGGCGTTTTCGGTATGGCTTTGCGCACCAGTTGGGTCAGCGCCTGATTTTGATAGCTGTTTACCGTCTCCAGGGAGAATTTAAGCGGTACTTGCGGCGCATCATCTGCAGGCATCGTCTGCCCGCCCGTCATCTGTTTAACCATCATATCCGCCAGCCCCAGTCCCTTACCGGCGGTCATCTGCTGGGCGATCTGCTGGTCATACATGCTGGTATACAGACGCGTCTGATCGCTGCTGAATAAACCATCTTTGGGTAAAGCCTCGCGCATACTTTTCAGCATCATCTGCACAAACATCCCTTCCACCTGACGGGCCACAGGACGGATATTCGCCGCCGGGTCCTGGCCCGCTTTCGCTTTCAGTTCGTTCAGAGATTGCGCATCCCAGGCCGCGCTGGCCAGCAATTTACCGTCTCCGATCATCAGATGATTTCCAGTTTGGCGCGTAGACAGCCCGCGCTCTGCATGGACTGCAAAATCGACATCAGGTCCATCGGCGTCGCGCCAAGCGCATTCAGCGCACGCACTACGCTGTTCAGATTGGCGCTGGAACGCACGCTCTGTAGCGATCCGCCGCTCTGACGCAAATCTATTTGAGTCTGTGGCGTCACCACGGTCTGCCCGCCGCCAAATGGCGTATTCGGCTGGTTGACGTTGAGCTGGCGATTGACTGTCACTGACAAATTGCCCTGCGCCACAGCGCAGCTATCCAGCGTGACTTCCCGATTCATGACCACCGAACCGGTACGCGAGTTGATCACGACTTTTGCATCCTGCGGCGTCACGTTGACTTCCATATTTTGAATGTCCGCCAGAAAACGCACCTGCGAGCTGTTGCCGCTGGGCACGCGTACCTGTACCGTTCGCGCATCAAGCGCAGTGGCGCTGCCGTAACCGCGGGCGCGGTTGATGGCGTCGGTAATTTGCTGCGCCATCGTAAAATCTTCGTCGTTCAATTGCAGATTAATGGTGTTGCCAGCGCCGAACTGAGTCGGCAACTCGCGTTCGATAATCGCGCCATTAGTGATGCGCCCGCCATTAAGCTGGTTAACCTGCACGCTACTGCCGCCTGCGGAAGCGCCCGCGCCGCCGACCAGAATATTGCCCTGCGCCAGAGCATACACCTGGCTGTCCACCCCTTTTAACGGCGTCATTAATAACGTCCCGCCACGCAGACTTTTAGCGTTCCCCATTGAGGAAACGACGACATCGATCGTTTGTCCCTGTCGCGCAAAAGGCGGATACGACGCCGTCACCATCACCGCCGCCACGTTTTTCAACTGCATGTTGGTGCCGGTGGGGACCGTAATCCCCAGTTGTGACAGCATGTTATTCAGCGTCTGGGTGGTAAATGGCGTCTGGGTGGTCTGGTCGCCCGTACCGTCCAGCCCAACCACCAGCCCGTAGCCGATCAGCGAGTTTTCCCGTACTCCCTGGACACTGGTCAGATCCCGGATACGCTCGGCATGCGCCAGAGTGGCAACCAGTGCCAGAACGATTCCTGCAAGAGCTTTAAACACATACACCTCGCTTACATCGGCGACAAATTAAGGAAGAAACGTTGCAGCCAGCCCATATTTTGCGCTTCGTTAATATAGCCGTTCCCGACATATTCAATCCGCGCATCCGCCACCTGTGTCGAGGGAACGGAGTTGCTGCCGCTGATGGTGCGTGGATTTACCACGCCGGAGAAGCGGATGAATTCCGTTCCCTGATTAATCGCGATCTGTTTTTCCCCCACGACGTGTAAATTGCCATTGGCCAGAACCTGATCGACGGTCACGGTCAGCGTGCCGCTAAAGGTATTGCTGGCATTCGCGCCGCCTTTACCATTAAAAGAGTTGCCGCCGGAGGCCTCCATATCCGCGCGGGAATTACCGAATAATCCCTGCAGATAACGCGGTACCGTATCAAAACCAAAGCTGGTTTTGCCGTCGCGGCTGGCATTTGCCGACGAGCTTTTACTGGCGCTGACGTTTTCCTGTAACACAATCGTGAGCGTATCGCCGATATTACGCGGTCGACGATCTTCAAAAAGCGGCTGATAGCCATAATTAATCGGCTGCGCAGACTGAAATATGGAGCCATTCGCCACCGGTACCGGGCCAGGTATCGGCTGCGCCGTGGTCGCCCCCTGCACGAGCGGTTTAGCGGGTATCCAGGCGCATCCTGTCAGCGTCGCGACCATCAGGGCCATAACTGGGTAAGCGTGAAGCGCGTATTTTTGCATTACCTTCATCTTCAAAATCAGGGAGCCGGTGGCGTATCCCCCACCGGCGGCCCCTTAGAGTTGCGTCAGTTTCTGCAGCATCTGATCGGTCGTCGATACTGCTTTACTGTTAATTTCATAGGCGCGTTGAACCTGAATCATGTTCACCAGCTCTTCCGCCACGTTAACGTTCGACGTTTCGACATACCCTTGATACAACAACCCCGCGCCGTTGAGCCCCGGCGTGCTTTCGTTCGGCGCGCCGGACGATTGCGTTTCGATATAGAGGTTCTCGCCGATGCTTTCCAGCCCGGTGTCGTTCATAAAGGTGGTCAGGTTAAGCTGCCCGACCTGAACCGGCGCGGCCTGCCCCTGCTGGGTCACGCTGACCACGCCGTCGCGGCCAATCGTGATGCTTAACGCGTTGGCCGGAATGGTGATTGCCGGCTGCACCTGAAAACCGCCCGCCGTCACCAGTTGACCATTCTGATCCACCTGGAAAGAGCCGTCGCGGGTATAGGCAGACGTACCGTCCGGCAGCATGACCTGGAAAAAGCCCTGCCCTTTAATCGCCACATCTTTACTGTTGTTGGTCTGCGACAGGTTCCCCTGACTGTGCAGACGCTCCGTGGCGACCGGACGCACGCCGGTACCGATTTGCAGCCCTGAAGGCAGCGTCGTCTGCTCGGACGACTGCGCGCCCGGCTGGCGGATGGTCTGATACAACAGATCTTCAAATACCGCGCGCTGACGCTTAAAACCATTGGTGCTGACGTTTGCCAGGTTATTGGCAATCACATCCATATTGGTTTGCTGCGCGTCCAGACCGGTTTTGGCGATCCATAATGAACTGATCATAAAATGTCCTGTATTAACTCATCGACAGCAGTTGGTTAGCTCGCCCTTCGTTCTCATCTACGCTGGTGATAACCTTCATCTGCATTTCAAAACGACGTGCGTTGGCGATCATGTCGGTCATGGCTTCAACCGGCTTGACGTTACTGCCCTCCAGCACGCCCGACATAATGCGAATTGACGGGTCGGCGGCCAGTACCGCCCCGCGTTCAGCCTGTGCCTCGGCGGTAAGGCGGAATAAACCGTCATCGCTCCGCTGCACCTCATTGCCTTCCGCTTTGACCAGCTTCAGTCGCCCAACGGGCGCCACCGTGTTTGGCGGGTCGCCGGGATTGAGCGCGGAGATCGTGCCGTCTGCCGCAATGGTGATTTCCGACCCTTCAGGAACGGTAATCGGGCCGCCTTCGCCGATAACCGGATGTCCCTGAATGGTTAACTGCCCGGTCGGACCCACCTGGATATTCCCGTTACGGGTATATCCTTCAGCGCCATCCGCCGCTTGCACTACCAGCCAGCCGTCCTGCTGTAACGCAACATCCAGCGGGCGGGAAGTGTAGTCCAACTGACCCGGGGTCATATCCGCCCCGGGCGTCGACGCCGTAACCAGCGTGCGCGTTGCTAAAGAGAGGCCATCAACAGGCACCGCGCGTAACGCGTTAAGCTGCGCGCGAAAGCCCGGCGTTGAGGCATTAGCCAGGTTGCTGGCCGTTACCGCCTGCTGGTTAAGCGTCTGGCTGGCCGCCCCCATGGCGGTATAAATTGCGTGATCCATTAAGCTATCCCGTCAGGCGCTTAGCGCAGGTTAACCAGCGTATTGAGGATCTGGTCCTGGGTTTTGATGGTCTGCGCATTCGACTGGTAGTTACGCTGCGCGACGATCATATTCACCAGCTCTTTACTCAAATCCACGTTAGAGGCTTCCAGCGCGCCGTTCGTCAGCTTACCGAAGTTGCCGGAACCGGCAGTCCCCAGCAGCGCTACCCCGGAGGCCTGCGTCGCCGCCCAGACGTTATCGCCCTGGGATGCCAGACCTTCGTTGTTGGCGAAGTTAGCCAGCACAATCTGCCCCAGCACCTGCTCCTGCTCGTTGGAGTAGTTGCCAACCACGGTGCCATCATTGTTAATCTGGTAGCTCACCAGGTCGCCAGGCTTATAGCCGTTTTGATTGGTGGCGACGATGTTATTAGCCCCGGTGTTCTGCTGCATGGAGTTAAGGAAGCTGAGGGAGAAGGTGGCCTTAGTCGCGCCATTAATTTCACCGGTTTCGATGTCAACCGTACCGCCAGACTCCAGAATCCCGTTTTCATTGAATTTCAGCGTAGTGGACGCCGTTGTTGGCGCTGTGGCTGCAGGATCGCTGCTGTCATGGGTGTACACGGCCCATTCATTATCTTTGGTTTTCACAAAATAGACGTTCATGTCATGGGCATTACCCTGGCTGTCATAAACGGTGACGGTGCCTTTTTTGTTATACGAATCCGCATCACTCACGCTAAAGGGCGTTTTAGACGGCACAGGGTCCGTTGAGTTCAGGTTGATCTGCATTGACGCGGTGGTGGTCGATTTCGCCGCCATCAGCGTGTTCGGAATGGTGATCGGCGCAGGATTCGCCCCCTGCTGAATGGTCGGCGGCGTACCGGTGGCCGGATAGCCGGTCAACTGCATCCCCTGCATATTGACCAGGTTACGGTTCTCGTCCAGTTTGAACTGGCCGTTGCGGCTATAGAACACGGAACCGTTGCTGTCTACCAGGCGGAAAAAACCGTTCTGGCTAATCGCGACATCCAGCCCGCGCCCGGTGTTCGTTGTCGTACCGTCGGTAAAATCCTGGGTAATCCCCGCCACTTTTACGCCCAGCCCCACTTTGGAACCGGCGAACATATCGGCAAATGATGCCGTACCGGACTTAAAGCCATAGGTGGCGGAGTTGGCGATGTTATTACCGATAACATCAAGGTTGGTGGCCGCAGCGTTCAGGCCGCTAACCGCTTGAGAAAAAGACATGACTGACTCCTGATAAGTGTAAGGGCTTAGATTATTTGCCGAACTTCGTCGAGTGTGGTGGTGCCGTAGGTACCCAGATCCAACAGGTTGCCGTTACTGCCCTTCGTCACGCCCTGTACCAGAGCGAATTGCAGCGGCTGCGCCACCAGTTGCGTCCCGCCATTGCTGGCGGTAATCGCAATGTTGTAAGAACCATTCGGTACCGTTGTTCCGTCCGTTTGCTTACCATCCCAGGTAAAGGTGTGTACCCCGGCTCGCAACTCACCGATCTCCAGCGTCCGTACCACCCGGCCATCTTTATCGGTAATGGTTGCCGTCACTTTGTCCGCAGGCTGTTGCAATTCCACGCCAAACGGCGTCGTGGACGTCACGGCCCCTTCTTCCGCGCCTTTACCCGCCAGAATTGTGGTGCCAGGCACCATAACGCCATGTCCAATCAGCGTGGTCGCCTGTAGGGACTGACTATTATCGATTTGCCCGGAAATAGCCCCCAGCGTCGTATTCAGTTTTTCAATGCCGCTCACGGTACTGATTTGCGCCAACTGTGTCGTTAACTCATTATTTTGTAATGGGTTAGTCGGGTCCTGGTTCTTCAATTGCGCGACCAGTAAGGTCAGGAAACTGCTTTGCAGATCGGCAGCGTTGCTTCCGGTCATCGACCCGCTGCCGGTCGTCGTTTTGACGCCCGTGTTGGTCGGGTCATTCATATTTACGGCAATAGACATACGCGCCTCCTTTACTGGCCTAATGTCAGCGTTTTAAGCATCATGCTTTTTACGGTATTCAGGACTTCGATATTTGCCTGATAGCTGCGCGAGGCTGACATCGTGTTGACCATTTCGCCGACCACATCGACGTTGGGCATTTTGACGTAACCATTAGCGTCCGCCAGCGGGTTGCCTGGCTCATAAACCAGCTTTTCCGGTGCCTGACTTTCAATCACGCTGGCGACCTTTACCCCGCCAGTGGCTTGACCCGGCGCGGCGTCCACCTGAAAAACCACCTGTTTGGCGCGATAAGGCTGTCCGTCCGGGCCGGTGACGCTATCCGCATTCGCCAGGTTACTGGCCGCAACGTTCAACCGCTTGGACTGCGCGGCAAGCGCCGATCCGGCAATATCAAAAATGTTTAACAGCGCCACGAATTAGTTTCCTCCCTGTAGCACATTCATCATGCCTTTGAGTTGGCTACCCAGAACGGTAAGCCCCATCTGATATTTGAGACTGTTATCCGCAAACTGCGTACGTTCCCTGTCCATATCTACGGTGTTACCATCCAAAGAAGGCTGATCGGGTACGCGATAAAGCAGATCCACTGCGGGAGAAGAGACCGCCTGGGCGGGAATATGGTGAGAGGAAGTCAACGTTAACGCGACGCCGCCGGTTTCTTCCCGTCCACGCACCATCACCTTTTTTAACTCACTGGCAAAATCAATATCGCGCGCCTGATACCCCGGCGTATCGGCATTGGCGATATTCGCCGCTAATATTTCCTGACGTTGCGCGCGCAGATTTAGCGCTTCCTGCTGAAATCGTAAGGCGGCATCGAGCCTGTCGAGCATATCTCCTCCGCAAATGGCAAAATTCAGCCGACAGCTTAAATGCCTTCACGCGCGCGTTATCGCCGGAATAAACGCAAAATGCGTCGCTATTTATTGCGTTGATGCTTGCTTCACACGGGTAGAATCCTGTCATGACATCAACCAGGGGGAAGTACCATGCAAACGTTAAAACGAGGATTCGCCGTGGCGGCTTTGCTGTTCAGCCCCCTGACAATGGCGCAGGACATCAACGCCCAGCTGACCACGTGGTTTTCCCAGCGTCTGGCTGGCTTCAGCGACGAGGTGGTTGTCACGCTCCGTTCACCGCCCAATCTGCTGCCGAGCTGCGAGCAGCCAGCCTTCAGCATGACGGGCAGCGCGAAGCTGTGGGGCAACGTCAATGTGGTGGCGCGCTGCGCCAATGAAAAACGTTATTTGCAGGTGAATGTGCAAGCGATCGGCAATTATGTCGCCGTTGCCGCGCCCGTCGCGCGCGGCGGAAAATTGACGCCGGCCAACGTCACGCTAAAACGTGGCAGGCTGGATCAGTTACCGCCGAAGACGGTACTGGATATCCGTCAGATTCAGGATGCCGTCAGTTTGCGCGATCTCGCTCCCGGGCAGCCGGTACAGCTTACGATGATACGTCAGGCCTGGCGCGTCAAAGCGGGGCAACGAGTACAGGTCATCGCCAATGGCGAGGGGTTTAGCGTCAATGCGGAAGGTCAGGCGATGAATAATGCCGCCGTCGCGCAAAATGCGCGCGTACGCATGACATCGGGTCAAATCGTGAGTGGAACCGTCGATTCTGATGGGAATATTCTTATTAACCTATAATTGTGTAAAGATTTTGTCGCGGCTGCCGATGAGATATTCAACCATGATGGTAGCTGGCCGCTACAACGTAACCCTCGATGAGGATAAATAAATGAGCATTGACCGTACCTCACCTTTGAAACCCGTTAGCACTGTCCAGACGCGCGAAACCAGCGACACGCCGGTACAAAAAACGCGTCAGGAAAAAACGTCCGCCGCGACGAGCGCCAGCGTAACGTTAAGCGACGCGCAAGCGAAGCTCATGCAGCCAGGCGTCAGCGACATTAATATGGAACGCGTCGAAGCATTAAAAACGGCTATCCGTAACGGTGAGTTAAAAATGGATACGGGAAAAATAGCAGACTCGCTCATTCGCGAGGCGCAGAGCTACTTACAGAGTAAATAAGCGTATGACTCGTTTGTCAGAAATACTTGACCAGATGACCACCGTCCTGAATGACCTGAAGACGGTGATGGACGCCGAGCAACAACAGCTTTCCGTAGGCCAGATTAACGGCAGCCAGCTACAGCGTATTACAGAAGAAAAAAGCTCGTTGCTGGCGACGCTGGATTATCTGGAACAACAGCGCCGTCTGGAGCAGAATGCGCAGCGTAGCGCAAACGATGACATTGCAGAGCGCTGGCAGGCGATTACCGAAAAAACGCAGCATCTTCGCGACCTCAACCAGCACAACGGCTGGCTGCTGGAAGGGCAAATCGAGCGTAATCAACAGGCGCTGGAGGTGCTGAAACCTCACCAGGAGCCGACCTTGTACGGGGCTGACGGTCAGACTTCCGTCTCTCACCGCGGCGGTAAAAAAATTTCTATCTAATCATTGCCGGATGGCGACGTTGCGCCTTTCCGGCCTGAATGCCTTGTAGGCCTGATAGCACAGCGCTATCAGGCACTGAATTTACGCCGTCCGGCGAACAAACTCTTTCACTTTAAAGCCCAACACGGCAAGCGCGGCGAAATAGGCCGCGATACCCGCAATCACTACCGCCATCAAACGTAGCAAACGCCATAGCATCGACCCTTGCGACCACTCCGGCATAATATGCAACACGCCGAACAATACGGCGGCCATCACCAGTACGGAAATGATCAGACGCATCAGGAACCACATCCAGCCCGGTTGTGGCGTAAAGATATTCTGTTTGCGCAGTTGCCAGTACAGCAGCGACGCATTGAGACATGCCGCCAGACCAATAGAGAGCGACAGCCCGGCGTGTTTCAGCGGTCCAATAAACGCCAGGTTCATTAACTGCGTCATGATTAACGTCACGATGGCGATTTTCACCGGCGTTTTAATATCCTGGCGAGAATAGAAGCCCGGAGCCAGCACTTTTACGACGATCAAGCCAATCAGCCCCACCGAATAGGCGATTAACGCCCGCTGCGTCATTGCCGCATCAAAGGCGGTGAATTTACCGTACTGAAACAGCGAGACCGTCAGCGGCTTCGCCAGAATGCCTAACGCTACCGCGCTCGGCAACGCCAGTAAAAAGCACAAACGCAGCCCCCAGTCCATCAGGCGGCAGTACTCATCATGATTGCCGCTGGCAAAGCTTTTCGACAATGACGGCAACAGGATGGTCCCCAACGCCACGCCCAGCACGCCGGACGGGAACTCCATCAACCGATCGGCATAGTACATCCATGAGACCGAGCCGGAGGCCAGAAACGAGGCGAAAATGGTATTGATGATAAGGGAGATCTGACTGACGGAAACGCCCAAAATCGCCGGCCCCATCTGTTTGACCACCCGCATCGCCCCAGTGTCGCGAAAGTTAATGCGCGGCAGCACCAGCATACCGATCTTTTTCAAATACGGAAGTTGATACACCAGTTGCAGCACGCCGCCGACGGTGACTGCCCAGGCTAACGCCAGCACTGGCGGATTAAAGTATGGCGCGGCGAATAATGCAAAACCGATCATGCTGATATTAAGAAATGTCGGCGCAAAAGCGGGAATAGAGAAGCGATTCCAGGTGTTGAGAATGGCGCCAACCAGTGAAGCCAGCGAGATCAGCAGAATATAGGGAAACGTAATCCGCAGCAGTTGCGTCGTCAGCGCGAATTTATCCGCAGTATCGGCAAAACCCGGCGCGGTTACCATAATCACCCACGGGGCGGCCAGCATACCGGCCACCGTCACGACGGCCAATGCCAGCGTCAACAGGCCGGAAACGTAAGCGACAAAGATCCGCGTCGCTTCTTCACCCTGCTTGCTCTTATATTCCGCCAGGATAGGCACAAAGGCCTGAGAAAAAGCGCCTTCGGCAAAGATCCGGCGTAGTAGATTGGGGAGTTTAAACGCCACAAAAAAGGCGTCGGTCGCCATCCCTGCGCCAAAAATTCTGGCGACAATCGCATCACGGGCAAAGCCCAACACGCGTGAAAACATAGTCATCGAGCTGACGGCAGCCAGCGATTTCAATAAATTCATTTCTTTTGTATTCCAGACCCTGGCGTAAAACTCCTGCATGGCTGATCCATCGACCGGATAACGCAACTTCTGCCGTATCCGGCTGTATCACCGCGCCTGACGGCGGCGTCAAAACGTCTTATCAGGCCTTACAGACTCCCCACGGTTTGCCATTATTCACTGTGAAAAGAGGTATTGTGTAGAGTGGGCATATATACCCGCCATACTTCGAGCTGCATGTGCGTTAGCTTTTCTGCAACTCGAATTATTGAGGGTATAGTACCTGGATTACGATGAATTACTACCGCCAGATGTTACAGAGGGTTATTCGCTGATGGCGTCCCGCCACAGCGCCTCCACGACGCGCTGGGCCAAAATCGCCTGCTCCCCCGCCGTTTCCGGAACCGTCTGATTTTGTACGCAGTCAATGAAATGCCGCGCGCATCCGACAAAACCACGCTGTTCAAGCGTCGTTTGCCAACCCGGAATGGGTTTGATGAGAATACCCTGCCCGCGCTCTTCGCGCCATTCACGCATATCCGTCACGTCATACAACCCGCCGTCGGTGACGGCCTGGACCGATTCACGCTGACTTCCGGCGCGCCGGTGCATACTGGTGGTAATTTGTAGTTTGTCGGCGGAAAAATGATGTTCCGCATAGCACATTTCGCCGGACTCGCTGGTGAGCAACGTGCCGCTGGCAAGGCGCGCCTCGCCGCCCGCCAGCCACAGTGCGATATCCACGACATGCAGATAGTCATCGAGCAAAGTAAAACGTAAGTCGTGCGGCCCGACGCTATCGGTACGATGTTTATCCATACGCAGTGACGCCGCAGTGCCGAGGCGCGTCTTCAGTTCGCGGTACAGCGGCGCGAAACGGCGATTAAAGCCAACCATCAGCGTCAATTTTTTTTGCGCCGCCAGCGCCACCAGCCGTTCGGCATCACGTAGATTTTCCGCCAGCGGTTTATCCACGCAAACATGGACGCCGGCATTGAGAAGTTCGCTGACCACGGCATAATGGCTTGCGGTACTGGAGTGGACGAAGACCGCATCGCAGCCGGACGCTAAATTCGCCAGCGAATCCACATACGGTATGCGCCAGCTTTCGCAGATACGTAAGGCTTTATCCCGCGAAGGAGACCAGGCGCCCTGTAACGTCCATCCGGCGGTGTTGGTTAATACCGGCAGCCAGGCCTTCTGCGCAATACCCCCTAACCCGACAATGCCAATCCGTAATGTTCTCACATTACTCTCCCAGGTGAGCTAACAAAGAATCCAGCCGCTGCTTTAACTCCGCCACTTCGCTTTCCAGCGCTTCGACGCGCGACTGAAGATCGCCCGACGCACTTTCCGGCGCAGACGTCTGGAGAGACAGTTCATCGACGTCGCCGCAAAAAAGGTGCATATAACGGCTTTCGCGCTTACCCGGTTCACGCGCCAGACGGACGACATATGGGCCGTCCTCACGACTGGCAAGCCGTTCCAGCGTGGATTCAACTTCCGTCATATCGCTGAATTCATGCATCCGCGACGCCCGGCTACGCAACTCGCCGGGCGTTTGCGCGCCGCGCAGCAGCAGCGTAGTGACAAGCGCCACTTCCGCCGCGCTAAGTTTCAGATCGCCAAATTCGGAATTACAGAAGCGCTGTTCATATTTGGTGACGCGATTGCCAAACCCGCTGACCGTACGCAAAAAGTGGCGTTTCACCAGGTTATCGAGCTGTTCCTGCACCTCTTGTTCCGTCAGGTTCATCACCGGTTCACGGTTGGTTTTCTGATTACAGGCTGTCACCACCCCGTTGACGGAAAGCGGATACTGTTCCGGCGTTGTCACCTGCTTTTCCAGCAGACAGCCAATCACTCGCGCTTCAGTGGCGGTTAATTCATATTTCATCGTTTTCTCCCTTTGCCTCTCATTCCGTAAGCCGCTCAACGCCCCGGCGTCCATAACGGCGTGGTTAACGCCGTCAGGACATGGTCGCGCCATTGTCCATCAATCAACAGGTAATCTTTCGCATAGCCTTCTTTCTCAAAG
Organism: Salmonella sp. 2020_1459; assembly: GCF_043847915.1. NCBI lineage: Bacteria > Pseudomonadati > Pseudomonadota > Gammaproteobacteria > Enterobacterales > Enterobacteriaceae > Salmonella > Salmonella sp. 2020_1459. Next base: position 758,319 of record NZ_JBCMFA010000001.1, read on the forward strand.
CCAAGCCGCGCCAGCAACGCGCCGCTACGTTTGTTGTGCGGCATATAGTTCGCCATGATACGGTGGATATGCTGAGTGCGCTGCATATAGCGAATCGCAGCGGTTAAGGCTTCAAACATCAGCCCCTGCCCCTGCCACTTCTGCGCAATGGAATAGCCCAGATAACAGGCATGAAAAGAACCGCGCACCACATTGGAAAAATTCGCCACGCCGATAATTTCTTTTTCTTCCGGATCAAGTAGCGCGAAATAGAAGGCGGAGCCCTGTTTGTGAAATTCACCGATCATTCCCAGACGCGCCTGCCATCCTGAAGGATAACAATGACTTTCATCACGGACCGGTTCCCAGGGTTTTAAAAAATGACGATTTTCCGCGTAATAATCGGCCAGACGCCAGGCATCACGCTCATGCACTAAACGTACCACCAGACGATCGGTGGTTAAGCGCACTTTTGGCACGTTACTACGATAGCCAAACATTCTATACCTACTCCTTCCTGTAACGTCTTCAGCACGCCAGTAACATTACTATACCTGCGCAACCAGGCTCTGTGAAAAGCGCAAATCGTCATTTTTTGAATTGCTGCCACATTTTGATGAAAACTCTCGATTAAAAAGGACTTTTGATAAAAAAATATTGTCCCGCTAACGGTAGGAAAAAACGAAACGCCGCCGCAGAATAGAAGACGCTCATCTTTTATTTCCCGGGAGGGGAAATGTCGCGCGTCTCGCAGGCGAGGAACCTGGGTAAATATTTTCTTCTCATCGATAACATGTTGGTGGTGCTGGGTTTTTTCGTCGTCTTCCCGCTCATCTCTATTCGCTTTGTCGATCAAATGGGGTGGGCTGCCGTAATGGTAGGGATCGCGCTCGGCCTGCGCCAGTTTATTCAACAAGGTCTGGGCATTTTTGGCGGCGCCATCGCCGATCGCTTTGGCGCGAAACCGATGATTGTCACCGGTATGCTGATGCGCGCCGCAGGCTTTGCCACCATGGGTATCGCGCATGAGCCCTGGCTCTTGTGGTTTTCCTGCTTTCTTTCCGGTCTCGGCGGTACGCTTTTTGACCCGCCGCGTTCAGCGCTGGTGGTCAAATTAATTCGTCCGGAGCAACGGGGCCGCTTCTTCTCTCTATTGATGATGCAGGACAGCGCGGGCGCGGTGATTGGCGCGCTGCTGGGAAGCTGGTTGCTACAATACGATTTTCGCCTGGTCTGCGCGACAGGCGCTATTTTGTTCATATTATGCGCCCTTTTCAACGCATGGCTGCTTCCGGCCTGGAAGCTATCAACGGTCAGAACGCCGGTGCGTGAAGGAATGCGCCGCGTCATGAGCGATAAAAGGTTTGTCACCTACGTGCTGACGCTGGCGGGCTACTATATGCTGGCGGTACAGGTCATGTTAATGCTGCCGATTATGGTAAACGATATCGCCGGTTCGCCTGCTGCCGTGAAATGGATGTACGCTATAGAGGCGTGTCTCTCGCTGACGTTGCTCTACCCGATTGCCCGCTGGAGCGAAAAGCGTTTTCGGCTGGAGCATCGGCTGATGGCCGGTTTGCTCGTCATGTCGCTGAGCATGCTCCCCATCGGGATGGTGGGCAATTTACAGCAGCTTTTTACGCTTATTTGCGCTTTCTACATCGGCTCGGTTATCGCCGAACCGGCGCGCGAAACGCTCAGCGCGTCGCTCGCGGACGCGAGGGCGCGGGGAAGCTATATGGGCTTTAGCCGTCTGGGATTAGCCATTGGCGGCGCGATTGGTTATATCGGCGGCGGCTGGTTGTTTGATATGGGTAAAGCGCTTGCGCAGCCTGAACTACCGTGGATGATGCTCGGTATTATCGGTTTCATCACCTTTTTGGCTTTAGGCTGGCAATTTAGTCATAAACGCACGCCGCGCCGGATGCTGGAACCCGGCGCCTGATTTGATACCTGTCGCTATCTCCTCCATACTGGTCAGATACCGACAGTCAAATGGAGGAGAAACGTGAAGCTTTATATTTACGATCATTGCCCTTTCTGCGTTAAAGCCCGCATGATTTTCGGCCTGAAGAACATCCCCGTTGAACTTAACGTGTTACAAAATGACGACGAGGCGACGCCCACCCGGATGATTGGTCAAAAGATGGTGCCCATCCTGCAAAAAGATGATAATCGCTACCTTCCTGAAAGTATGGATATTGTACATTATGTCGACAACCTCGACGGCAAACCGCTGTTAACCGGGAAACGCAATCCAGCCATTGAAGAGTGGTTGCGCAAAGTTAACGGTTACGTTAATCAGCTACTGCTGCCGCGATTTGCAAAATCCGCTTTCGATGAATTTTCTACCCCTGCGGCGCGCCAGTATTTTATCCGCAAAAAAGAAGCCTCATCTGGCAGTTTTGACAACCATCTTGCGCACTCTGCCGGACTGATTAAAAAGATCGGCGATGATTTACGTTTGCTGGATAAACTCATCGTACAGCCTAACGCCGTTAACGGCGAATTATCGGAAGATGATATTCATCTGTTTCCGCTTCTGCGTAATCTGACGCTGGTCGCCGGTATTCACTGGCCGACAAAAGTCGCGGACTATCGCGATAATATGGCAAAGCAGACGCAAATTAATTTACTCTCCTCAATGGCTATCTAACGCCCGCCAGGCGGCAACCCTTTCTTGCCGCCTTTTTCAGCTTTTTCTAGTGGCGCCATGTCCGCTGGCGCGACATGCTGCTTTGTGTCAAGATTAGGGCACAGGCAACATGCTAAGGAACGCCATGAAAAAGTTTTTTTTTGCCGCTGCGCTGGTAGTTAGCGGCCTGTTAGTGGGTTGTAATCAACTTACGCAATACACCATTAGCGAACAAGAAATCAATCAAGCGCTTGAAAAACGGAATAATTTCTCAAAAGATATTGGTCTGCCCGGCATTGCCGACGCGCATATCGTATTGACTAATCTTGCCAGCCAGATTGGTCGGGAAGAGCCTAATAAAGTCACCCTTACTGGCGATGCCAGGCTGGATATGAATTCCCTGTTTGGCAGTCAAAAAGCGACGATGAAACTCAAGCTAAAAGCCCTGCCGGTCTTTGATAAAGAAAAAGGCGCCATCTATCTTCAGGAGATGGAAGTAGTAGATGCCACCGTGACGCCGGAGAAAATGCAATCGGTGCTACAAACGCTCCTGCCCTATTTAAATCAGTCTTTACGTAGCTACTTTAACCAGCGGCCCGCTTACGTGTTGCGTGAGGACAGCAGTAAAGGCGAAGCGTTAGCGAAGAAACTCGCGAAAGGCATTGAAGTTAAACCTGGTGAAATCGTTATTCCTTTCACCAATTGATTTCGGAGGGCGCGCTCGCGCCCTTTTTTTTACGTGCAAACGAAAACGTTTCCGCTTATCCTTTGTTTCCGGCAAAAAGACTATTCCTCAGCCGGAGCTTATTAATGACTGCACCATCCCAGGTTTTAAAGATCCGCCGCCCGGACGACTGGCACGTTCACCTTCGCGATGGCGACATGTTAAAAACGGTCGTACCCTATACCAGCGAAATTTATGGTCGCGCTATCGTGATGCCGAACCTGGCGTCCCCCATCACGACCGTTGATGCAGCGATCGCCTACCGCCAGCGTATTCTCGATGCGGTGCCCGCCGGGCATGATTTCACGCCGTTAATGACCTGCTATTTAACGGATTCGCTCGATGCCGATGAACTGGAGCGTGGTTTCCATGAAGGCGTATTTACTGCGGCTAAGCTTTACCCGGCCAATGCCACCACTAACTCCAGTCATGGCGTAACGTCAGTCGACGCTATCATGCCGGTACTGGAGCGGATGGAAAAACTCGGAATGCCATTACTGGTCCACGGTGAGGTGACCCATGCGGATGTTGATATCTTCGATCGCGAAGCGCGTTTTATCGACACCGTAATGGAACCGCTACGCCAGCGTCTGACCACGCTTAAAGTGGTCTTTGAGCACATCACGACCAAAGATGCCGCGCAGTATGTCCGTGACGGCAACGACTACCTGGCGGCTACCATTACGCCTCAACATTTAATGTTTAACCGTAATGATATGCTGGTCGGCGGCATTCGTCCTCACCTGTACTGTCTGCCGATTCTGAAACGCAATATTCACCAACAGGCGTTACGCGAACTGGTTGCCAGTGGTTTTACGCGCGCCTTCCTGGGGACGGATTCAGCGCCGCATTCACGTCATCGTAAAGAGACTAGTTGCGGCTGCGCCGGTTGTTTCAACGCTCCATCCGCCCTTGGCAGTTATGCCGCCGTGTTTGAGGAAATGAACGCGCTGGCGCACTTTGAAGCGTTCTGTTCACTGAATGGCCCGCAATTCTATGGCCTGCCGGTGAATGCGGGGTGGGTGGAACTGGTTCGCGATGAACAACAGATACCGGGAAATATCGCGCTGGCTGATGATTCGCTGGTGCCTTTTTTAGCGGGTGAAACAATACGCTGGTCAGTAAAAAAATAAAAAATGCGCTTACCTGTTGCTATATATTGGATTTAACTGTATATATATCCAGTATATTCAACAGGGGGCCATTATGCGTATTGAAGTCACTATAGCCAAAACGTCACCTCTGCCTGCCGGTGCGATTGATGCGCTGGCGGGCGAACTCTCCCGTCGTATTAGCCATCATTTTCCTGAGAACTTGGGTAACGTCACCGTGCGTTACGCTACCGCCAACAACTTGTCCGTCATTGGCGCATCAAAAGAGGAAAAAGAACGCATTAGCGAGATTCTCCAGGAGACCTGGGAGAGCGCTGATGACTGGTTCATCAATGAATAAAAAATGATATGCAGTGATGTATGTTTGCCGGGTCGCCCCGGCTTTTTTATTTGCGCAACTGATGAATATTTCGCCTGACCGTCAAAATAATTGCACAACATCCTAAAAAAATATGAATGAACTGCCGCTTTATTGTTCATATAATTCTTAAAAAGAGAAATTTATCCTCCGGTCTCTTTAAAAACGCAGTGAATAGCCTTATTAATTGGTATACTGAAGTTGCTTCAGAAGAAAAACACGCATTGAACCTCGAGAACCGTTGTCTTATAACACGTACCAGGGGGGCATGATGGAAAAGAATAATGAAGTCATTCAGACCCATCCGCTTGTAGGATGGGACATCAGCACCGTCGATAGCTATGATGCGCTGATGCTGCGTTTACACTACCAGACCCCAAATCGTCCGGAACCGGAAGGGACTGAAGTTGGTCAAACGCTCTGGTTAACAACAGATGTAGCCAGGCAATTTATTTCAATATTAGAAGCCGGCATCGCCAAAATAGAATCAGGCGATTACCAGGAAAACGAGTATCGTCGCCATTAGCGTGACGCGCTCCCCCTCTCTCAGGCACCGTAAGGTGCCTCACTTATTTCTGGCTTGTATATCTCAGCGCAGTTATTTACCCTGAAATCATCGCGATAGCAGAGAGAAGCTGATGAAATACGACCTTATTATTATCGGCAGCGGTTCGGTTGGCGCCGCCGCTGGTTATTACGCCACCCGCGCCGGGCTAAAGGTCCTGATGACCGATGCGCATATGCCGCCTCATCAACAGGGCAGCCACCACGGCGATACCCGTCTTATCCGCCACGCTTATGGTGAAGGCGAAAAATATGTCCCGCTGGTGCTTCGCGCCCAGACGCTTTGGGATGAACTCTCCACACACAATGAAGAGCCTATTTTTGTCCGCTCCGGCGTCGTCAACCTCGGCCCGGCCGATTCCGCTTTCTTAGCCAACGTCGCACGAAGCGCGCAACAGTGGCAATTGAACGTCGAGCGCCTGGACGCGACGGCCCTCATGACGCGCTGGCCGGAAATTCGCGTGCCCGATAATTATATCGGGCTGTTTGAAGCTGACTCCGGTTTCCTGCGCAGCGAATTAGCCATTACCACATGGCTTCGTCTGGCCCGAGAGGCAGGCTGCGCACAGCTATTTAACAGCCCGGTAAGCCATATTCATCATGATGATAACGGTGTGACGATAGAGACGAGTGAAGGCAGCTACCACGCCAGCAAGGCGCTGATTAGCGCGGGCACCTGGGTCAAAGCGCTGGTACCGGAGCTGCCCGTTCAGCCCGTACGTAAAGTTTTTGCCTGGTTTAAGGCGGATGGACGTTACAGCACTAAAAACCGCTTTCCGGCCTTTACCGGCGAAATGCCCAACGGCGATCAATATTACGGCTTCCCGGCGGAGAACGACGAGTTAAAAATCGGCAAACACAATGGCGGACAGCTAATACAGGCTCAGGAAGAGCGCAAGCCCTTTGCCGCCGTTGCCAGCGATGGCGCGGAAGCATTTCCTTTCCTGCGTAACGTACTGCCGGGTATCGGCGGTTGTTTACATGGGGCGGCATGTACCTATGATAATTCGCCGGACGAGGATTTTATTATCGATACGCTGCCTGGCCATGAGAACACGCTTGTCATCACTGGACTCAGCGGACATGGTTTTAAATTCGCCCCGGTGTTAGGAGAAATCGCTGCGGATTTTGCGTTGGGAAAAACATCCTCCTTTGATCTGACGCCGTTCCGGCTTTCCCGTTTTAGCCAATAATTTGTCGGCCCCGTAAAGGGGCTGTTTATTAAGGTAAGCTATGCGCCGTCTCTTTCATTTTCTGATGAATAATATTCGCGAACATTTCATGCTTTACGTTATTCTTTGGTCACTGCTAGCGGTGATGGATATTGTTTATCTCCTTTTCTTCTGATTGCTTTTCATTGACGTTAACTGACACTTCCTGAAAATTCCTCACTTTTTATTTCATAACGTTGAAGCACGACAATAATGCCAGTTCCTGCCGTTGCGCGGTTACAGGAGTGAAATATCTCGAAACTTCTGAAGCTGAACCGCAAACAACATCAAAATTATTGAAATAAAAATAAATATCATTCAAATTCTTATTTATAAGTTGCATTCGGCGCTTTTCCACGCCATTTTCATTCTCTCGTGAAATATTCATTGGTGTGTTTATGCAATTTAAAAATACTCCACAGCGTTATGGCGTGGTTTCCGCCGCGCTCCACTGGCTGACCGCCCTGGTGGTCTATGGCATGTTTGCGTTGGGTTTATGGATGGTCACGCTCAGTTATTACGACGGCTGGTATCACCAGGCGCCGGAAATACATAAAAGTATTGGCATGTTACTGATGATGGCGCTGATCGTGCGTATTGTCTGGCGGCTTTATTCGCCACCGCCCGTTGCGTTGACCAGCTATTCCCGTTTAACGCGCGCTGGCGCCGCCGCGGGTCATCTTCTCCTGTATCTCCTGCTCTTTGCGATAATCATTAGCGGCTACCTGATTTCCACCGCCGACGGTAAACCGATTAGCGTCTTTGGCTGGTTTGAGATTCCGGCCACGCTTACGGACGCGGGCGCGCAGGCTGACATCGCCGGAACGCTGCATCTGTGGTTTGCCTGGTCGCTGGTCATTATCTCGCTCTCGCATGGGGTTATGGCGCTAAAACACCATTTTATCGATAAAGACGACACACTGAAACGTATGACAGGAATGTCGTCATCTGACTATGGAGCTCAAAAATGAAAAAAAACCTGCTGGGATTCACCCTCGCATCCTTGTTATTCACGACCGGTTCCGCCGTGGCGGCGGAGTATAAAATTGATAAAGAAGGCCAACATGCGTTCGTCAATTTCCGCATTCAGCATCTGGGTTACAGCTGGCTGTACGGCACCTTTAAAGATTTCGACGGCACGTTCACTTTTGACGAAAAAAATCCGTCGGCCGACAAAGTGAACGTGACCATTAACACCAATAGCGTCGACACTAACCATGCCGAACGTGACAAACACCTGCGTAGCGCGGAATTTCTTAATGTTGCGAAATTCCCGCAGGCAACCTTCACCTCTACCAGCGTGAAAAAAGAGGGCGATGAACTGGATATTACCGGCAATCTGACGCTCAATGGCGTGACTAAACCGGTGACGCTGGAAGCGAAGCTGATGGGCCAGGGCGACGATCCGTGGGGCGGTAAGCGCGCGGGCTTTGAGGCCGAAGGAAAAATTAAGCTGAAGGATTTCAATATAACTACCGATCTCGGCCCGGCCTCACAAGAGGTTGAGCTTATCATCTCAGTAGAAGGCGTTCAGCAGAAGTAACGCCTGGCGAAATGCCGGATAGCGGCCTTTACGCTGCTATCCGGCAAAATATTACTCAGCCGGATCGGGAATGCTCAGTTTGCTATTAAGCCGACCACGCGATTTATTAAAAATTTTGTTGCCGTTCTCGCGACCCGCGCGACGTCGGCGCTGTTCTTCCTCCGGCAAGGCCAACTCTTCACAGCATTGTTCACTACAGCAGCCGTTAAATTTACTGGCGCACTGCGGACACTGGATAAACAGCAGATGGCAACCGTCGTTTTTGCAGTTGGTATGGCTATCGCAGGGTGCGCCGCACTGATGGCAATGCGCGATAACCTCATCCGAGATTCGTTCGCCCATTCGCTCATCAAATACAAAATTTTTGCCGATAAAGCGAACGGGAAGCCCCTGCTCGCGCGCGCGACGGGCGTATTCAATGATGCCACCCTCAATATGCCAGACTTTATTGAAACCGTTGTGTTTCATCCAGGCGCTGGCTTTCTCACAACGAATACCGCCGGTACAGTACATCACTATCTTTTTATCTGCATGTTCCCGCAGCATTTCAACCGCTTTTGGCAACTGTTCACGAAACGTATCCGCCGGGATTTCCAGAGCATTTTCGAAATGGCCGACTTCATACTCATAGTGGTTGCGCATATCAATAAAGACCGCATCAGGATCGTCCAGCATCGCATTCACATCTGCCGCCTTCAGATAATCGCCGACATTACTGGCGTCAAAAGTCGGATCGTCAATACCGTCAGCAACGATACGGTCGCGAACTTTCATACGCAGCACCCAAAATGACTTTCCGTCATCCTCCAGCGCGATATTTAAACGCAGCCCGTCCAGCGCGGGATCGAACGTATAAAGCTGTTGACGAAAGGTCTCGACCTTGCTTTGCGGCACGCTGATTTGCGCATTGATGCCCTCATGCGCCAGGTAAACGCGACCAAAAACGTCCAACGCCGTAAACACCTGATACAACGCGTCCCGCGTCTGTTGCGGCGAGGCGATTGTGAAATATTTATAAAAAGAAATTGTCGTACGCGGCTCGCTTTCCGCCAGCATTTTGGCTTTCAGCTCGTCATTAGAGATGCGGTTGTGTAACACTGGCATGGTGTACGTATCCTGCAATCAGCAAAAAATAAAGTGGGCAGGCATGATAAGGCAAGTCTCGCCAATTTACATCCACACATTTTGCGCTACATTTCCTGCTTTACACTAAATAATTAACAACAATTGTCGATTTAATCGCCACTCTCCTGCTACATATTTTTGCTCAACGCAAAAAGATGCGAGAATACGGGGAATTGTTCGTTGAAAGACAGGATAGAAATGACGAAGTTGCCTAAGTTCTCCGTGGCCTTACTGCACCCGCGCTATTGGTTAACCTGGTTGGGTATAGGCGCGCTTTGGTTGGTCGTGCAACTCCCCTACCCGGTCATCTATAAATTGGGTTGCGCATTGGGCCACCTGGCGCGACGCGTAATGAAACGCCGCGCGAAAATCGCCTATCGCAACCTTGAATTATGCTTTCCGGAAATGAGCGCGCAGGAACGCCACACCATGGTGGTCAAAAACTTTGAATCCGTCGGTATGGGCGTGATGGAAACCGGCATGGCCTGGTTCTGGCCCGATCGGCGAGTGAACCGCTGGATGGAAGCGAGCGGTCTGGAGCATATCCGTGAAGTTAAGGCGCAGGGGCTGGGGTTCATTCTGGTAGGAATACATTTTCTTACCCTTGAGTTTGGCGCCCGCATGTTTGGTATGCATAACCCAGGGATCGGAGTTTATCGCCCGAATGATAATCCGTTGCTCGACTGGTTACAGACCTGGGGACGCTTACGCTCCAATAAATCAATGTTGGATCGCAAAGATCTGAAAGGCATGGTTAAGGCATTGAAAAGCGGCGAATTGATCTGGTATGCGCCGGATCACGATTATGGTCCGCGCGCCAGCGTTTTTGTACCATTATTTGCCGTCGACCAGGCTGCCACGACCTCCGGTACCTGGATGCTGGCGCGCATGTCTAAAGCCTGTATTATCCCCTTCGTGCCTCGCCGTAAACCCGATGGAAAAGGCTACGAACTGATCATTCTTCCTGCGGAATATTCGCCTCCGCTGGAGAGCGCAGAAGCGACTGCCGCGTGGATGAATAAGATTGTTGAGCAGTGCATTATGATGGCGCCAGAGCAATATATGTGGCTGCATCGCCGCTTTAAAACTCGCCCTGAAGGCGTACCGTCGCGCTATTAACAGGATTGCAGCCGTCAGGCTGCAATTTTTCCCCTCTTTTAGCTTTAAAAGCTCCCCACATTGCGAGGCTGGTAAGGTCGGCGCATAATTATAATTAGTACGCTCATAATTAAATTGATGATAGCGCAAAACGCGCATCATACTGTGGAACGCTATGTCACCCTCTGATGTCCCCATAAACTGGAAACGCAATCTAACCGTTACCTGGCTGGGCTGTTTTTTAACCGGCGCGGCATTCAGTCTGGTCATGCCTTTTCTCCCTCTCTACGTTGAGCAACTCGGCGTAACAGGCCATAGCGCGCTCAACATGTGGTCCGGGCTGGTCTTTAGTATTACGTTCCTCTTTTCAGCTATCGCTTCCCCTTTTTGGGGCGGTCTGGCGGATCGTAAAGGGCGTAAGATCATGCTGTTGCGTTCCGCTCTCGGCATGGCCATTGTCATGCTGTTAATGGGCATGGCGCAAAATATCTGGCAATTTCTGATCCTCCGCGCGTTATTAGGCCTGTTGGGCGGATTTATTCCCAACGCCAATGCGCTCATCGCCACTCAGGTGCCGCGCCACAAAAGCGGCTGGGCGCTAGGGACGCTCTCTACTGGCGGCGTCAGCGGCGCTCTGCTTGGCCCACTTGCGGGTGGTCTGCTCGCCGACCATTACGGCCTTCGCCCGGTCTTTTTTATTACCGCCAGCGTTTTGTTTATCTGTTTTCTGCTCACCTTCTTTTTTATTCGCGAGAATTTCCTGCCGGTGAGCAAAAAAGAGATGCTTCACGTTCGGGAAGTGGTCGCCTCGTTAAAAAATCCCCGCCTGGTGTTAAGCCTGTTTGTCACCACGCTGATTATTCAGGTGGCGACGGGGTCTATTGCGCCCATCCTGACGCTCTATGTGCGCGAACTGGCGGGAAATGTCAGTAATATTGCGTTCATTAGCGGGATGATAGCGTCCGTTCCCGGCGTGGCGGCATTACTTAGCGCCCCCCGACTCGGCAAACTCGGCGACAGAATTGGCCCGGAAAAGATCCTTATCGTCGCGCTGATTATTTCCGTACTACTGCTGATTCCAATGTCTTTTGTGCAAACGCCGTGGCAGCTCGCGCTATTGCGGTTTCTGCTTGGCGCGGCGGATGGCGCGCTGCTGCCAGCCGTTCAAACTCTGCTGGTTTACAACTCTACCAACCAGATAGCCGGGCGCATATTCAGTTACAACCAATCTTTCCGCGATATCGGCAACGTCACTGGCCCTCTCATGGGCGCCGCAATTTCCGCGAGCTATGGCTTCCGCGCCGTATTCTGCGTCACGGCAGGCGTGGTGTTGTTCAATGCTATCTATTCATGGAACAGCTTACGACGGCGCAGACTGGCAATAGAATGATTTTTGCGCTTTCATACTTGCAATATCACAGAATCAGCTATTCTTTCCCTAAATACCTCGTCAAATCAAAGGGAGACACTGATGACCATGTATGCCACGCTGGAAGAAGCTATCGATGCAGCCCGGGAAGAATTTCTGGCTGACCATCCAGGCCTCGAACAAGATGAAGCGAATGTGCAGCAGTTCAACGTTCAGAAATATGTACTGCAGGATGGGGACATCATGTGGCAGGTCGAATTTTTCGCCGATGAAGGTGAAGATGGCGAATGTCTGCCGATGCTGAGTGGTGAAGCCGCGCAGAGCGTGTTTGACGGCGATTATGATGAGATAGAGATCCGCCAGGAGTGGCAGGAAGAGAATACCTTGCATGAATGGGATGAAGGGGAATTCCAGCTTGAACCCCCGCTTGATACCGAGGAAGGCCGTACTGCAGCAGACGAATGGGATGAGCGTTAATTACTCATAAGGCCCGTGGTGAATATCGAGCGGCAGCAGCAATGTATCGAAGATCAGTGAGAAGGGCAGATCGAGGATAGTGATATAGCGCCATGCGGAATCACGCATATCCCACTGCACGCCAGGGTAATACTGGTTGCCGTGTCCTTGTCCGGGGATCGTTCTGCTGATAATACTGCCGCAGCCGCTCAGGGTAATCACCATTATGCTCACCGCGAATATACGCACCTGATACCTCATTTCACTATAAAAATACCGGCATCACGCCGGTATTTTTCACCTCACTCCAGACCTGAAGACCTTATCCCACTGACGATGCTCGTCCCTGCAACGCCTGCGGATTCAGGACGAGAGACTGATAATGGTTTACCCAGGAAGAGTATCTCTCTGGCGCATTCCAGACCCGATAGTGTAAACGCGCCATCGTCACCGGATCGCTGAGCAAAACCAGACGCCGATCGCGGTTCAGTTTCTCCGGCGTTTCGTTTAGCGCCTGCTCCACATGACGATCGCGGGCTATTTCCAGCACCTTACTGGCGCGGTGACGCGCGGTGGCCATCGCGGTCGCCAGCGCATTAAGCGACGGGTTAAATACCGCATGCATAAAGCCATCGTCCAGAATACGGCGGCGATTCATCTCCAGATATTTATCGGTATCGACCAACACCTGAGGCGGCGAATACTCTTCCGGGATCAGGAACAGCTTCCAGCGTTTGGTGCGTAATCCTACCGTTGAACGACTGGAGATCACCGAAACAAATGGCGACAGAATCAGCGAAAAGACAATCGGCGCCAGCCAGAACAGAAAGCGTAAATCCAGCCACGCCATACCCACCGCCCAGACCAGCCCCAGCAGCAGTTGAGAACCGTGACGCATAAAGGCTTCTCCCCACGGCGTAGAATCATCGTCGCGTTGCGGTGAGTTCCAGACCACTTCCCAGCCGAGGAACGCGCTGACCACAAACACGGTATGAAACAGCATACGCACCGGCGCCAGCAACACGGAGAACAGCACTTCCAGCAACAGCGACAGCGTAACGCGCCAGAAACCGCCATACTCTTTGGTGCCTTTACACCAGATCAGCATAATACTGAGCAGCTTCGGCAGGAACAGCAGCACCATCGTTGACGCAAACAGCGCGATTGCCAGTTCCGGACGCCACTGCGGCCAGACCGGAAAAAGCTGGCGCGGCTGAAGGAAATATTGCGGCTCTGTTAACGCATGAACGACCTGCAGCGCGGTAGAAAGCGCGAGGAACATAAACCATAACGGCGCGGACAGGTATGACATTACCCCGGTCAGGAACACGGCGCGATGCACCGGGTGCATTCCTTTCACCAGGAACAGACGAAAGTTCATCAGGTTGCCGTGACACCAGCGGCGGTCGCGTTTAAGCTCATCCAGCAGGTTTGGCGGCAGCTCTTCATAGGAGCCGGGGAGATCGTAGGCAATCCAGACGCCCCACCCTGCCCGACGCATTAGCGCCGCCTCCACAAAGTCGTGGGAAAGAATCGATCCGGCGAACGAACCTTCTCCCGGCAGCGGCGCCAGAGCGCAGTGCTCGATAAACGGCTTCACGCGGATAATGGCATTGTGCCCCCAGTAGTGCGACTCCCCCAACTGCCAGAAGTGCAGCCCGGCGGTAAACAGCGGCCCATAAACACGGGTCGCGAACTGTTGGCAGCGGGCATACAGAGTATCCATTCCCGACGCTTTCGGCGAAGACTGGATAATCCCGGCGTTTGGGTTCGCTTCCATCAGGCGCACCAGACCGCTCAGACACTCGCCGCTCATCACTGAGTCCGCGTCCAGCACCACCATATAGCTGTACTGATTGCCCCAGCGGCGGCAAAAATCGTCAATATTGCCGCTTTTGCGTTTCATACGGCGGCGGCGGCGACGGTAAAAAATTTGGCCTTCGCCCTGCACTTCCGCAATAAGCTCCATCCACGCCTTTTGCTCCGCCACGCAGATATCCGGGTTATAACTGTCGCTAAGGATATAGACGTCAAAATGCGCGGCGTTGCCTGTGGCTTTAACGGACTCCCAGGTCGCGCGCAGACCGGCGAAAACGCGGCTAACGTCTTCATTACAGATAGGCATGATCAGCGCCGTCCGGTGTTCCGGATTGAGGGGCTCATCGCCAACCGTAGACGCGGAGATGCTGTACTTATCGCGCCCGATAAGCAGTTGCAGGAAGCCCATCAGCGCCGTCCAGAATCCGGCTGACACCCAGCAGAACAGCACGGCAAACAAAATCAGGATACCGGTTTGCAGCATGTAGGGCAGGAGCTGCATAAAAGAGACCCAAATATCCTGCCCCACCATATCCATAGGATTGATGAGCGCCCATCCCTGATAAGGCAGAATGGTCTTCATATACCAGGTCGCGACGACGGTTTGCGCCAGAGTCAAAATTAACAAAATATAGCGGCGTATAGTGCCGACGGTACGCCATTTTTGCTCGCTCGCCTGCTCTTCTTTTGTCAGACGAGAAACATAGCGCGGCGTTACATCCCGCCCACGCAGACGATCCCAGAAACGGCCAACCGGGTTGGTTCGCCAGGGATCGGGAAACATCGAAGAGCGCGTCGCTTTTGGCATAGCCTGCAACTGATCGCGCCCTTCATCATCTTTAATTAACTGCCCCTTCGCCAATGAATCCGGCCAGGCGTGTTCAAGGCGGGCTTTTACGGAACCCTGCGGTGAATCGTCTTCTCGCGAGTAAGTCCGATGCTCGGCATCCAGCGCCTGATGCACGGCGCGGATGTCAGTTTTCGGCAATGCCGCTTTCTCACGTTCAGAAAGCAGCAATGCGTCAATATACTCAGTTGTTTTATTCATTGGCAGGTAACTGGTAGCTCCAGGTTTCACTTAGCGTCTGATCGGCATTCACCAATGCGGCACGCATTTCCGTGGTTTTCTTCGCGTCTTTGACTTTCACGCGCAGCATTAAACGCCAGCCTTTAGTGACTGGGTTATAGCGTACATTACTGTCAACGATTTCACCGTTATCGCCAATGCTGGTTTGCGCAGCGACGGGCGTATCCGGCGGCAGTTTTTTCATGTCGGCGCCAACGAAATCCACCACAAAGGCAATAGTGCCGTCGGGCTGGCGAATCAGATTTGACTGTTTAACGTCGCCCGTTGAGCGGCGTGTTTGCAGCACCCAGGCATTATCCGGCGCATGAAGTTTATCTTCATCGCGGCTGAAGGTCATAGTGTACTTGAAGTTCATCTCTTTACCCGGTTCCGGCAGTTGATCCGGAGTCCAGTAAGCGACGATGTTATCGTTGGTTTCATCATTGGTCGGAATTTCAACCAGTTCAACCTTACCTTTGCCCCAGTCGCCTTTCGGGGTAATCCAGGCGCTTGGACGCAGGTCGTAGCGATCGTCTAAATCTTCAAAGCGCGAGAACTCGCGACCACGCTGCAACAGGCCGAATCCCTGAGGGTTTTCCATTGCATAGCTGCTCACAGCGAGGTGTTTTGGATTGTTCAGCGGACGCCAAATCCACTCGCCATTACCCGCATGAATGGATAAGCCGTTCGAGTCATGCAGTTCCGGACGATAGTTGGTCGTCGGCGACGGCTGGTTTGGCCCAAACAGGAACATACTGGTTAATGGCGCAACGCCCAGCTTGCCCACTTTATCGCGCAGATAGACTTTTGACTGCACGTCCACCACGGTATCGCGGCCAGGAATGATCACAAAACGGTAAGCGCCGGTCGCGCGCGGAGAATCCAGTAATGCATAGACGGTCAAACGCTTATCGGTGGGTTTTGGACGCTCAATCCAGAACTCGCGAAAGCGGGGAAACTCTTCACCAGATGGTAAGGCGGTATCAATCGCCAGGCCGCGCGCAGATAAGCCATATACCTGGCCTGCGCCGATAACGCGGAAATAGCTGGCGCCAAGCATACTGACGATTTCGTCGTTCTTATCTTTACTGTTGATGGGGTACAGAACTTTGAACCCGGCGAAACCTAAATCTTTTACCGTGTCTTTATCGTGCTGAACATTGCCAAAATTGAAGTAATCCGGGCTGTATTTGATTCTTTTGACCGTCGTCGCCGTCACTTCGTTAATCTTGACCGGCGTATCGAAGTACATCCCCTGATGGTAAAATTCGAGCTTAAAAGGGGTCTTTAAGTTGTTCCAGTAGGCTTTATCGCTGTTAAACTGGATCTGCTGATAATCCGCATATTTCATGTCGCGGAAAACGGAGGGCAAGTTGCTTTTAGGCGCCTCATAGCCTTTCCCGGCTAAAGATTGAGCTTGTTTTGCCACGTCATCAATACTGAACGCCCAGCTCGATGATGCGTAAAGCGTTAACATAATAGCTGCGCCCAACCAACGCATTTTCATCATTTGTCGTTTATGTTTCATAATAAGTAAGCACTTCCCCCTTTGTGTGCTTATATCGATCCGATCCATTTTAATGGATAATCAGGCATTACGACAACTGAATCCAGGCTTTGTTCAGCGCGCTGGCTCATGGATTAAGCACCTCCCGCGCCTGTTTTCACTTTGCGTGCTTATCCTGGAGACAGGTTGTCGGAGTTGGTGTAGGGTTGCTACCGAATGTAACTATAATTCGCCTTATGGATAAGGTGAAAAATCTGAGAATACGTGACCTTATATGAGCTCTGTACCCGCGCCGCGTGAATATTTTCTTGACTCTATCCGCGCATGGCTGATGTTGTTAGGGATTCCCTTTCATATCTCGTTGATCTATTCCACTCACAGTTGGCATGTCAATAGCGCCACGCCATCGTGGTGGCTAACCCTGTTTAACGATTTTATCCACGCTTTTCGTATGCAGGTGTTTTTTGTTATTTCTGGTTATTTTTCGTACATGTTGTTTTTACGTTATCCGTTAAAACGCTGGTGGAAAGTACGGGTAGAACGTGTGGGTATTCCCATGCTTACCGCAATCCCTTTGCTTACCTTGCCGCAATTTATCCTGTTGCAATATGTCAAAGAGAAAACAGAGAACTGGCCTACACTCTCTGCCTATGAAAAATATAATACGTTAGCGTGGGAACTCATTTCACACCTGTGGTTTTTACTGGTGCTGGTGATATTAACCACAGTCAGCATCGGGATTTTTACCTGGTTCCAAAAAAGGCAGGAAACAAGCAAGCCTCGTCCCGCCGCTATTTCACTGGCCAGGCTTTCGCTTATTTTTTTCCTGCTGGGGATGGCTTACGCCGCTATCAGGCGCATTATTTTCATCGTATATCCGGCAATCCTCAGTGACGGCATGTTCAATTTTATTGTGATGCAAACGCTATTTTATGTGCCGTTTTTTATTCTCGGCGCGTTGGCCTTCATTCACCCCGATCTGAAAGCGCGCTTCACCACGCCCTCACGCGGATGCACTTTAGGCGCTGCCGTTGCTTTTATCGCCTATCTGCTGAATCAACGTTATGGGAGCGGCGACGCCTGGATGTACGAAACCGAATCCGTGATTACGATGGTAATGGGGCTGTGGATGGTGAACGTGGTATTCTCACTGGGGCATCGCTTGTTAAACTTCCAGTCCGCGCGTGTCACCTATTTCGTAAATGCTTCGCTGTTTATCTATCTGGTGCATCATCCCTTAACGCTTTTCTTTGGCGCGTATATTACGCCGCATATCTCCTCCAACCTGATCGGGTTCTTGTGCGGGCTGATATTTGTTATGGGTATTGCGTTAATTCTGTATGAAATTCATTTACGCATCCCGCTCCTGAAATTTCTCTTTTCAGGTAAACCGCCGGTAAAACAAGAAAGCCGCGCCGCGATCGGGTAGTTTTCCGCGCGCGGGTTCACAGCAACCATTCCACAGGTAAAATTGCCGCCAACCGTACCAGAACTCGCTGCCAGAAACGCGTAGCGGGTTCTTTCTTTAACACCTTTTCCTCTTCTTGCTGACGATCGATCCAGTTAATTCGTCCCCAGCGATCCAGCCGCAGTTGCCAGGCCGCATCGCGTTGGCTCTGCGTAAAACGCTTATGAATAAGCGTCGCCAGCGTTTCACTTTCAATGACAAAGCCCATTTCGGTATTTAAAAGCGTTGAACGGGGATCAAAATTAAGCGACCCGATAAACACCTTACTACCATCAATACTGAACGTTTTAGCATGTAAGCTGGAACCTGAGTTCCCGGTGAGTCCGCGATCATGTACGGCGGTTTCATGTTCGCGGGTCGGTTTCAGTTCGTAGAGCTCCACGCCATAGCGCAGTAATTTCTTGCGCCAGCGCGCGTACCCTGCGTGAACGACCGCCACATCGTTGGCCGCCAGAGAGTTAGTTAAGATGGCGATCTTCACGCCTTTCCTGACCAGATTAAGCAACTGCGCCACGCCTGCGCGCGTAGGGACAAAGTAAGCGGAAATAATGTCGATACGCTCCGTCGGCGACCCCATCACGTCAAATAATCGCTGCGGAAGAAGCGAATGGCGCTGCGCCTTCCCCTCGCCTTTAGAAGGGTCATCGCTAAGCAAGCGTGTTTTTGCCCAAATCAGCGGCAACGTTCCGCGATCGAGATCCGCCATAAACTGGCTGGTTTCCAGCTTATGCAGATAACGGCGGGTGATCTCATCGTTATACCAGGATTCGGGAAGTTCGATACGCTGCGTCAGTTCCTGCTCAGAAAGGGATAATACTTGCTGCAATGTCGACACTGAACTACAGCGCCAGTAACGTTCAAAATCATTGGCGACATCATTGACCACCGGGCCAATGGCCATCACGTCCAGATCGGAAAATAGCGGCTCCTCGCCAGCGCCGAAATAGGCATCGCCGATGTTGCGCCCACCGACCAGCGTCACTACGCCGTCGGCAGTGTAACTTTTATTGTGCATCCGCCGATTCAGCCGCGCAAAATCCGTCAAATATCCCAGCGCGCGTAGCGTACGAAAAGAGAAAGGATTAAACAGACGAACTTCGATATTAGGATGGCTATCCAGCAAGCGCAACGTATCATCCAGACCAGGCGTATTGTTATCATCCAGCAGCAGACGAACATGAACGCCGCGCTTCGCCGCCGACAGCAGTACCGAAAAGAGCAGCCGCCCGGACATATCGTCTTCCCAAATATAATACTGCACATCCAGCGTCCGCGCCGCCATTTCAGTCAGGCGGTAGCGGGCGGCAAAAGCGTCCAGACTGTTATCCAGCGCGAGAATGCCGCACTCTCCGGGATGGCGCGCGCATAGCGGTTCAACGGCACGCTCCAGGCGTGTTTTATCAGGCAGGGTCGTCGCCTTGCTGAGTAAGTAATCTTGCGTAAAGCCGGGCAGTTTCTTCATCATAACAGACAAAGTATACCTGTTCAGGCAGAGCGTAACGGGTAATAAAATCTGAAACCGTCCTGACGGCGACTTCAGCGGCCTGGGCGCGTGGATAGCCATAAACGCCGGTACTGATTGCCGGAAAAGCGATGGAACGAAAGTGATTCGCCTCGGCAAGCAGCAAACAATTCCGGTATGCCTCTTCGAGTAGCTCAGCTTCCTGGTGTTCGCCGCCTCGCCAGACGGGCCCCACTGTGTGAATAACCGCCTTTGCCGAAAGCTTGCCAGCAGGCGTGATAACCGCATGTCCCGTCTGACATTCGCCCTGTTGCTGACGGATGAGTTTACAGGCGTCCAGCAATGCCGGCCCCGCCGCGCGATGAATCGCGCCGTCTACGCCGCCGCCGCCCATTAATGATGCGTTAGCGGCATTCACAATCGCATCGACGCTAAGTTGAGTGATATCACCCTGTATGACCTGAAGACGTGATGTCATAACCCCCCCCTTTGTCTCACCTTATCTGCAAAGTGTACAGCAGGGCTTTCAACAGAGTCGCTCTTTTTATATCTATGACACCGCCGTTAACGGTACTCAATATTCATCACCGCCAGGCTTTTTTGCGCATCGAGATAATGCAGCCGCACCGTCGCAATGGACTGAATATCCTGCGGTAATCCAGATGCCTGCCGAAGGTCAATCCGGTGCATTTGCTTTTTACCTTCGCGTAGGCAGGTTAAATCAATATTTTCGGCGTGAGTAGAAATATCGCACAGTGGCTCAACAATCGCGCCGCGAAAATGGATAACGCCGCCCTGTACCGTTTGTTGCCCTACCGCAGAATGGATAAAAAAAGCGCAGATACACAGGCCTATGGCAGGGATATTTTTCTTGATCACGGACATGTTAACTCCTCAATGATTAGTCATCCTCGAGGGTTCGGCGTTACCTTATAGCGACATGCCGAGACGATGAGACGCTTTTATCGCCTCTTTATACCCAGGTCAGCCAATCCATTTCCGCCACCATCAAAAACTACTGTGCAGAAGGCGGCCATTGTTGTGATAAATGCAGTGATTGTCCGTCCGAAACAGTAACAATAATTTTAACCGAGTCCTCTGAAGATATATTTACACTAAGACGAGACAACTCAATCGGTTGATTAGCAGGTAAAGATAGCGTTTGTTTTTGCTGTGTATGGCTTTGTCCCCCGACGCCGTCGCGCACAGAGAGAATTTGCACCTGACAGACGCAGGGTTCGTTTAATGTGACCTGAGGGATCACCGTGTAAATATCGCCTTGCTGAGTCGTGGTAAACGTAATCTGATTTGAAAGTGCGGCAAGGAGCAATAAAGTATGCATAATTTCCTCCCGAAAAAAAACAGGGCTTACGCCCTGTTTTTTTATTAGCGCAGACGCTAAATTAATACTGGTTAGCCGTGGCGTTGTTGCCAAAACCAACCTGACGTACCATTACGCTGGAATCAGATGCGGTCTGATTAACCAGCGCAGCGTTATTACCGCCGTATTGACCGACAGTAATATCGGAGTTTTTAGCGTTCCACTGGTCGATGGTGGCATTGTTTCTGAAACCATTCTGAGTCAGTTCAATAGTACTATTATCCGCACCCTGGCCTACATCGGCGCCGTTACCATAACCGCTCTGGGTAATAGTCGTTTCAGATTTACGGGCATCGCTTTGCAGAGCAAGCGCAGCGTTAGCGGAACCGTACTGATAAATGCTCAACGTGGAATCCGGGCCGGAACTATTGCCGCCGCCGTTATGATTACCGCCGCCGCCCCATTGTGGAACGACGCCAGCCAGAGCACTGCCAGAAACTACGATTGCTGCGAATGCTGCCACTTTTAAAAGTTTCATGGTAAAACCCCCATCGGATTGATTTAAAAGTCGTAACGGTATTAGCGTTGGGTGACGCGAATAGCCATATGCGACTGTTTCTGCACTACAACTGCTGTTTTCTGCGTACCGTACTGGGTAATATTGGCCTTATTTCCAGAACCTTTCTGTATAATAGCCGCACTATTACCGTAAGCGCTTTGCGATATACTGGCATCGTTGGCATTGCCCGTTTGCTCAATATACGCAAAGTTATAATTCCCTGCCTGGTCGACTTTCGCCCGATTATTTCCTCCTTCTTGTGAAATAACGGACAATAGTTTTGATCCTTCCTGGCGTACTCTGGCACTATTATCCGTGCCGACTTGACCAATAATGGCCGCCTGATTAAATGAAGACTTGCTTAATTCATTTACCGCAAAATTATACTCTGAACGAGCCAGATCATAATTTGTCGCGGTTGCAATCCCAGGCGCACCCAGTATTGTCAACATCATAAATAACAATTTGTTTTTCATGCTGTCACCCTGGACCTGGTCGTACATAGCGAAAATTATCTATTACCTTGTTAGCGACATGCGTTTTTTGTTAACGCGTCGTTACGATGAAGAGTATGTCCGTGGAAACATTTTTAATAACTCACCCACGCGTGGTATTTTGTTATTTAAGCTCATACCAAAGTGCTAATAAAACGATAGCCATGTGATTTTTTATAATTGATTTTTGGCCACAGAAGATAGTGTATCGCGCACCTAAAAAATGAAGTGTTGGTGTGTGTTATGCCGCCATGGGGATGTTCTTATGCTTCCCATGTGGGGCAATACGCACAAGACGTGACACACTTCGTTTTTTTTGTCTTTGTGCTGTCCAGGTTAATGCCACGTCTCAAATTTTAAGAAAAAATAAAATCAAAACATGACACACAATAATTAAAATGATTAAAAATCAATTAGTTATTATAATTTGTATGATTTTTTAAATCTATGCAATAACAGCGAAATGTACAACTTTACTATCAAATCTAAACTTCAAAAAAACCCAAAAACAACATTTTAATATATATTTTTACATCTGGTTACAAGTTTAACACTTGCTTTAAGATTTGTAATGGCTAGATTGAAAACAGTTAAAAGTATTTTCGTAAATATTTTTCTCTTTCTGGATAATGGGCTATTTCAACCCACAGCAGTGCAACATCTGTCAGTACTTCTGGTGCCTTTATTTTATGGGGGCAGCTGTCAGATGTGCGATTAAAAAAAGTGGAGTTTCATCATGTTTAATGAAGTCCATAGTAGTCATGGTCACACACTATTGTTGATCACAAAGCCATCTCTGCAAGCTACGGCATTATTGCAACATTTAAAGCAATCGCTGGCCATAACCGGAAAACTGCATAATATTCAACGTTCTCTGGAAGATATCTCAGCCGGTTGCATTGTTTTAATGGATATGATGGAAGCGGATAAGAAGCTTATCCACTATTGGCAGGATAATTTAAGCCGCAAAAACAATAATATAAAAACATTATTGTTAAATACCCCTGACGATTATCCCTACCGTGAAATTGAAAACTGGCCTCATATTAACGGCGTGTTTTACGCCACTGAAGACCAGGAACACGTGGTCAGCGGATTACAGGGTATTCTGCGTGGCGAATGCTATTTTTCACAAAAATTAGCCAGTTACCTGATTACGCACTCAGGAAATTACCGCTACAACAGCACCGAGTCCGCATTACTCACTCATCGCGAAAAAGAGATCCTCAATAAGTTACGTATTGGTGCCTCTAATAATGAAATCGCGAGGTCGCTATTTATCAGCGAGAATACGGTTAAGACACATCTTTATAATCTTTTCAAAAAGATAGCTGTCAAAAATCGCACCCAGGCAGTTTCATGGGCAAACGATAATCTCAGGCGGTAAGGCCATGAAACGCTATCTGACCTGGATTGTAGCAGCAGAGTTACTGTTCGCTACCGGAAACCTGCATGCCAATGAAGTTGAAGTCGAGGTTCCCGGATTGTTAACCGACCATACCGTCTCTTCGATAGGACATGAATTCTATCGTGCATTCAGCGACAAATGGGAAAGCGAATACACCGGCAATCTGACCATTAATGAAAGACCCAGTGCGCGTTGGGGAAGCTGGATCACCATAACGGTAAATCAGGACGTTATTTTCCAGACCTTTTTATTTCCAATGAAAAGAGACTTCGAGAAAACCGTCGTCTTCGCATTAGCGCAAACAGAGGAAGCATTAAATCGCCGAAAAATAGATCAAACGCTATTAAGTACGAGTGATTTAGCGCGTGATGAATTCTAAAACATGATTTTTATCCGGAGGCTGTCATGCGTGTTAAACATGCAGTAGTGCTGCTCATGCTTTTTTCGCCATTAACCTGGGCTGGAAATATGACGTTCCAGTTCCGTAATCCTAACTTTGGTGGAAACCCCAATAACGGTTCCTTTTTATTGAATAGCGCCCAGGCGCAAAATTCATATAAAGACCCCGCTTATGATAACGATTTTGGTATCGAAACCCCCTCAGCGTTGGATAACTTTACGCAGGCTATTCAATCGCAAATTCTGGGCGGCTTGTTGACCAATATTAATACCGGGAAACCAGGACGTATGGTGACCAACGATTTTATTATCGATATCGCTAATCGCGACGGACAGCTCCAGCTCAACGTCACGGACAGAAAAACGGGAAGAACCTCGACCATCGAAGTGTCAGGTTTACAAACTCAGTCAACCGATTTTTAAGCTACAGTCACTAAAGGATATAAATCATGCCGCGCTTACTTATTTTGGTTGCCGTTTTATTGTTGAGTGGATGCTTAACTGCCCCGCCGAAACAAGCTGCGAAACCGACATTAATGCCCCGCGCACAAAGTTACAAAGATTTGACGCACTTACCTGCTCCCACCGGTAAGATCTTTGTTTCGGTATATAACATTCAGGATGAAACGGGCCAATTTAAACCTTACCCGGCAAGTAACTTTTCTACGGCTGTGCCGCAGAGCGCCACCGCTATGTTGGTCACCGCGCTGAAAGATTCGCGCTGGTTTATCCCGCTGGAACGACAAGGCTTACAGAATCTTTTGAATGAACGGAAAATTATTCGCGCAGCCCAGGAAAACGGCACCGTGGCGATGAATAACCGTATCCCGCTTCAGTCGCTGACGGCGGCAAATATTATGGTGGAAGGTTCTATTATTGGTTATGAAAGTAACGTCAAATCCGGCGGGGTCGGCGCAAGATATTTCGGTATTGGCGCCGATACGCAGTATCAGCTGGATCAGATTGCTGTCAACCTGCGCGTGGTTAACGTCAGTACAGGCGAGATCCTTTCTTCGGTGAACACCAGTAAAACGATCCTTTCCTATGAAGTACAGGCAGGCGTGTTCCGTTTTATTGATTACCAGCGCTTACTGGAAGGCGAAATCGGCTATACCTCGAACGAACCGGTGATGCTGTGTCTGATGTCAGCCATTGAAACCGGCGTTATCTTCCTCATTAATGATGGTATCGATCGCGGACTGTGGGATTTGCAGAATAAAGCGGACAGGCAAAATGATATTCTGGTGAAATACCGTGAGCTGTCAGTACCGCCAGAATCCTGATCAATACGACAAAGCGTGGGGAAGAACCCCACGCTTTTTTATTTTGTGACCGCCGTATTCGCTGAATGTTGCTCGCGGCGTGATGCCAGCCATAGCCCACTATTTTTCATGGCATAGCCAAAGATTAGCCCCAGCGCCAGCGACGGTAATACCAACCGCCAGTCACCCTGCCCTGCAAATGTCGCGCAGGCGCCGATAAATGTTCCCGGAACAAAAGAAAGCAATAGCTGCTTTGCCTGGATACACATCAGGAATGCCACGATCCCCGTCAACACGTAACTGACAATTTCCAGATGCGGCGCCAGCGCGCTACCGTGAATAATGACCAGCGCCCACACCATACCGCTTAACAGCGTACAGGCGGAAATCAACAATCCCTTAAAGCCGCCCTGCGGACAGGCGAAATAAGCCGTACAGCCTAAAAAACCGGCCCAGCTTAGTAACCCCAGGGAGACGGCCACCCATCCCCATATTCCAGAAAGGATGCCCGTCGTGATAGCAATAGAAAGAAGTATGTTCATGGCGCGCATCATAACAGAAAAGCGGCACATTAATGAGATCGCGCACACATTTTATGCAATGATGTAAAAGTCGTTGCAGTTAATGGTGATTTACATCACATTATTCTTCATCTTCTTCCTGAAGTTCATCCCACATGGCCCCTATCGCATCACGCGTTAGCGGCGCCAGAGTGCGCCAGAATGGCGTAACGGCATGGGCTTCAACTTTACCGAGGAAGGTATTGCACCAGGGAAGCAGATAATCGGCAAATAAGGTTTCCAGCGCTTCACTTTCATCTTCGGCAGACTGATCTTCCAGCCAGGAGGCCGCGAGCAATAAAGTGCCAATGTGATCGGCAGGCGTATCGGCCAGCGGCATCCCTCGCGACGTTAAAAAAGCGCGCACCTCAGACTCTTCCGCGCCTTCGACCCACGCACTGCGGTATGGCGCTACCGCGCACTCTTCCCCAACAAATAACGCATTGTAATCAGTGGAAATCTGCGTGATATCGCAGCTTTTCTGTAAACGCGCCAGCATGTCATCCTGCTCCAGCGGCCAGTTTGCCGCCAGTTTACCTTCACGGATTAACGTAAACAGCGGAACCAGTAAAGGATCTTGCGGTTGGCGGTAATACAACGATCCCAGCACACGGCACAGGATTGAAAACTCATTCATTGATATCTTCCCGTAAATAACGATTAAAGTTCGGCAAATTCCGGTACAGGCGCCATACCGCGTGATTCGAGGAAGGCCAGTAAGCGCTGCGGCGAGACGTTCAGGATTCGATCTTCCGGAAAATTCACCGCATCCAGAATTTTCCGGCATTCGGTGAAATCGCCAAGCGTAAAGGCCGTATGGGAATCAGATCCTAACGCTACCCAGCCTCCCGCATCGCGTACGGCAGCAGCGACCGCGCGGCAATTATCTTCGCTTCCTTTACGCGAATGCAGAAAGGAAGAGTTGTTGATTTCCAGCGCTACATGGTGTTTCGCCGCCGCCTGCGCGATGGCTTTAACCTCCACTGGATACTTTGGATTTCCGGGGTGACTAATTATATGCACCTTGCCGCTGGCGATGGTCGCGATCATCGCCTGAGTATTGGTTTCTTTATCATGCGGCGCAAAAACGGGCTCATGAAAGCCTGCGATAATCAGATCCAGCGAGTCGAACATCTTTCCGGAACAATCAATTTCACCGTTAATATTCTTGATATTCGCCTCAATGCCACGCAGTATCCCCACGCCGTCAACCAGACGCGGCCAGATGCGCATGTTAATAAAATGCCAGTGATGCGGCGCATCTTCCATGTCCGGACCATGATCGGTAATCGCAAAAAGTTTAATGCCTTTGCGTTTGGCTTCCGCGATATAATCGCTCAGAGTACTGTAGGCATGAGTGCTGGCGACGGTATGCATATGCAGGTCAACGGGATACATTGCTCTCTCCTGTAGTCATTTCCGACAAGGATAGCAGGTATCGCCAGCGTTTTTTAGCGAAACCCGGCCTGCGCCGGGTTGATATCAATATCCTCTCGCCCGATCCACCTGCCCCGTTACCGGCTCTCCCTTCTCCAGCTGGGTAATGGTGCGGCTAATATAATCGATGGCTTCCGCCGGACGGGTGACTGCCGCAATGTGCGGCGTCATGGCGACTCGCGGATGGCGCCATAATGGACTTTCCTGCGGTAACGGTTCCTGGCTAAAGACATCCAACATCGCGCCTTTTAGCTTACCGCTATCAAGCGCAGCCAGCAGATCCGCCTCCTGAACATGCACGCCGCGCGCGAGATTCAACACGTAAGCGCCATCCGGCAATTGATCCAACAATTCGCTATTAATAATTCCTACCGTTTGGGCCGTATTCGGCAGCAGATTAATCAGCACCCGCGTCTGGTTCAGGAAAGCGTGCAGCTCTTCACGCCCAACATAACTTTCCACGCCAGGCCAGGATTTGCGACTACGACTCCAGCAACGTAACGGGAACCCCCACGCCTGTAGACTTTCTGCCACTTTTGCACCCAGTACCCCTGCGCCCATGATACCGACGCTAAACTCTTCGCGGGTATATTCCGGCAACGGTTTCCATAGCGCCTGATTTTTCAGCGCCTGATAATCATCGAAACGACGGAACCAGTGTAATACCTGGCTGACGGCATACTCCTGCATTTGCAGGCCCATTCCGGTATCTTCCAGACGGAATAGAGGAATGGAGGCGTCCAGCATTTCCGGATGCGCATTTAATTTACTCAGAATTGCATCCACCCCCGCGCCCAGCGCAAAGACGGCTTTTAAGCGTCTTCCGGCCAGCATTTCAACCGGGGGCTGCCATACAAGCGCATAGTCTGCGGGGTTGTTATCACCGACCTTCCATTCACGAACGCGCGCATGTGGGAGAGCCTTCTCCAGCGCATTTACCCACCAGGCGGCGTTAAATGTCGGGTGATAAAAAATTATCTCCATGTTATCTCCTGAGCAGTATGGTGCGGAATGTGATTGCGCCTGTTATCAGCGTTTTCAACGGGATGTGCAGCATAGCAAATTTCCCGGCGCGGGCAAAAAAAGCAGTTTTCGCTTATTAAAGCCACAGATTGGTGGAAGTTTGTATAAACGCGCTTTTTTTTAAAAAAGTTGATTGACGTAGAATGGATATTTCCCTACATTAGCGCCCGTTCCAGTAATGCTGGAGCGACAATATGGTGAGGTGTCCGAGTGGCTGAAGGAGCACGCCTGGAAAGTGTGTATACGGCAACGTATCGGGGGTTCGAATCCCCCCCTCACCGCCATATTCAAGTTGAGAGCCTGTACAGAAGTACGGGCTTTTTGCTTATATGTATCCCCCAAACCAAGGGGGGATGAGAACCACCGACCGGGGTTCGACAACTGGCGCAGCCAGTTGGACAGACGACGAGCTTGCGAGGAGACTGCCCGAAGGGCGAGCGCAGCGAGTCAATCCCCCCCTCACCGCCATATTTAAGAAAGAGCTCGTACGAAAGTACGGGCTTTTTGCTTATATGTGACCCGTCCATTGCCGGATGGCGGCACAGTTCACAGGCGCCTTATCCGGTCTACATAAGCGCAGCGCCACCGGGTAATAACACCACCATCCGGCTTCCCATTTTAGCCAAGAATTTCAGTGAGTTTTACTTTGCGCCCCTCGTTTGAGGAAAGCGTCGCAGCATCAGCGGTAGCAATGGCATTTGTCGCCGCTTCTCCCGTTAGCAATTTAGCAAACTCCTCGCCTGGCTCCAGACCGTTTATCACATCATGCAAGTACTGCATCTCCAGTTTCATAATTGATGAGAGCCACATCGGCGTACGTTTACCGGGTTTACCATAAGCGATTGCGCCATCCATCTCGCTGGATATGTTACCGTTGCGACGATCATCATCCTCCGCCTGGCTTTCATGCACAAGAAAGTGTGTTTTTTTGCCCGCTTTTATTAGATAACCCGCCGTGTTTTGCATATCAATGAGAATTGCACCTGTCGTGCCCTCAATTAATACATAGTGCTCAGGGTAGTGGAACGATGATCCCCACTGAAGTGTCGCGAAACGACCGCTTTCGAACTCAAGAGTGATTAGGACAACATCATCTTCATCACCAAATTTTTCACCTTTGTGCGCAACATTCCCCGCCGCCATTGAAACCAGGGATGGGGTTTCATCCATGATGAACAGTGTACAATCTAGCTCGTGAATGTGATGGTACAGATGCCCACCTGACTTTGCGCGAATCTTCTTCCATGAGATCTCATCCTGCACGTCTTCAAAACCATTACGTTTAGTGTGAACTTGTGTAACTTCACCGATTTCACCGGCTTTGATGAGCGCTTTAGCGTGGCGAACCCCGTGAAAAAAGTTCATAACGTGACCCGCCATAAAGGTAACACCCGCTTCTTTGCAGGCATCAACCATATCCTTACAATCCTGGTAATTTAAGGCGATAGGTTTTTCACAAAACACGTGTTTACCCGCTTTAGCCGCCGCAATGACCGGCGCTTTATGTAAGTAATTTGGTGAAGCAATAATTACGCAATCCACATCAGGATGGGTACAAAGCGCCTCCATCGTTGCAGTGGCGACACAGTTCAACTCTTTCGCTATCGGAGCCGCATTTACCGGATCGTAAATCGCAGTGATTTTCGCCCCTTCAACCTTAGACATAAATCGCGCCAGTTCAGCGCCAAAATAACCTGTACCTACAACACCGTATTTCGTCATCATTTATCCTCTATTAAAATTCTTTTGTTGATTGAAAACTTTCACGACGTGCTTTTAGTCTGTCCGGAATGGATAGGCCAATAATGAGTAGAATTGTTGCGGTCCAGAAAGCAACAATGAACGTTAGCGCAGCGCCTAGCCCCATTGTTATTCCAAGCCAGGTCGCCGCCATTGAATTGAATGTGCCTGATGTCGCAGCAAGATTATAAATCAGCCCGGTACCCAAACCACGAACCTCAAGAGGAAAGTAGTCGTAGAGAAATTTGGGAACCAACCCGCCAACACCTACGTTAGTCGCCATTAAACCGAATAAACATGCGCCCAGCAGTAAATAATTATCTTGCGGAATTCTGAATAACGGGAAAATGAATAAAAAGGACATGAGAAGACCAATGCTGAACGTTTTCTTCAAACCAATTCTATCTGCGCACAGACCCCAAACGATATTTCCCAATACAGTGCCGAATGCCGCCGCCGTCATTAAATTAGAGACCACGCCCGTATCAAAGCCCTCTCCCGCCAAATATGTAGGCAGTAGACCAAAGATCGGCCAGTTTGCGCCGAAAATAGAGAACAGAACAATAAATACACATAATGTCAGTGGAAATTGAGCTCGATTAAATAGCCCTTTCATTGACAAAGAGAAAACTGACCAGGCACTTTGTGAATGCTTTCCGGGACCACTGAGTTTGGCTTCTTCCCACTCTTTAGATTCAGGAGCCCTGGCCCGGATGTAGATTACTAAAAGAACGGGTAGCAAACCGACAAAAAAAGCAGCACGCCAACCATACGCTTCGGCAAATGACGGCATAAAATAGGCTGCTATGATGTTACCAATACCGAAACCTGAAACCAGAAATGCGCTCGCTTTAGATTTTAAATGCTTTGGCCAACTTTCCACGGCATAAGTAGAAGCGCAAGCATACTCCCCCGCCATCCCCATACCGACAATGAAGCGACTAAGCGTCAGCATAATTACACCGGAAGCCAGGCCACTTAACCCTGTACCTACAGAATAGGCAACTATCGACCACATCATTAACGGCTTACGGCCAAATTTGTCTGCCAGCAGACCAAATAGCGCCCCGCCAAATGGTCGCCCAATAAAGGCCGCTGTGGCAAGGAATGCGCCCTCCATATCTGTCAATCCTAAGTCAGCCTTGATCAGATACATAATGTAGAAAATCAGCATAAAGTCGAAGCCATCAAAAACGTAACCCAGCCATGCTGAAAATAAAGCATTTTTTTGTGGACGAGTTATCTCGCTATACCACGGGAAGAATTTTGCTATCACAATAAAACCCTTATTTGCTGTTACCGTCTGAAATGCTTACGGAATTAATTTTTAAGTCATATCAATTGCCGAATAAGACACTATCAATCGGCACTTTCCGACAACCGCCTGAGATCGTAGCTATGTAAGGCGTATATTCATTGTTTATCATGCTTGTTCGTAGCTACGTTAAGGACGTGAATACTCAAGACAAAGTCTAACGTTCTGTAACGTAGCTACGGGCTATAAGATTATCGATATGAATACTAAGCAAAGATTAGTACAGTAACTCTTTAACCTTTCTCAAAAGTGGTATTGTAATCCAACGCGATAACGGGTCTGTCTCTCATCGGTATTATTTCTCACCGCTACATTTCCGACCTCAACGTATGGTGTAAATGACTTATTCAGTTTCCAGGCTAAAGCCACATTATGTTCATAGTTTGTTTTTTTGTTATCAAATTTAATTTGATCGCTATCCATCCAGGTAAAGTTATATTCTAATTTCAACTCATCAAAAACATAACCTATATAAGTATCAAATCTATTCGTTTTCTCATCATCACTATAGTTAGCTGTCTTCCTTGCATAGTCATAACGGTAACGACCAGCCATATAAACACCAGAATCAAAATTATATTGCCCCCTTAAATAAGGCTTATAAATTGAAGTGTCTGGACCGCTTTCAAATATAAATCCAGGCTGCAAAACAAAATTGTCCGTAACTTTATAATTATAACTTACGCCCAGTTCTATAGCGTTTGCGACGAGATCGCTTAAATGCTTATCCTGCTCACCATCTACTCCTCCCGATTTAACGCTGGCATCGACATAAAAACCAATGCCGTTAGGAAGCTTTTCAATTATAGCAATACGGTCTTTATTAATTCTGGTTCTATCAGCATATTCATGCCGATAATCAAGGGTTGCCGCTTGTAGATATGATGAAAATGCTATAAACGAAACCATACCCAGAAGATATTTGTTGATTTTCATAAAATACTCCGCTCATCAATTAACTTTATTTTTGTATTTAAAAAATTATTTTATTAATAAATTACCATCACGCATGGTAAAGGAGGTTACAGACGAAACAGGTTTCCCTTTAGCATTTTCACCACCAATAAGGAAAACTTCATCACCATAACTTACTGATACACCATAGCCGAGAGGTTGTTTCATTTTACCCATATATTGCCAATGGCCATTAACCAAACCATAGACTTCATCTCGCCATTTTTTATTTATTCCTTCGTGGGAATAAAACTTTCCATTGGTATAATTTTGTTTTGCTCCCGGAAAATTCGCGCCACCACCGACAAGCAGGACACCGTGACTATAGCCCGAAAATGCTCCGGCCAACCCTTCTTGCTGTTGTTCTCCAGGCGATGGCGGTAACTGGCTGTTCTTCAACCATGTTAGCTTGTCGTTATCCCACATGGCGCGGTAAATCACATCGGTACGTAAACCCGGTTTGAGCTCACCATTAATCAGCATCAGGAAATTATTTTCCATTACCGATGACGATCCTGCCGTCCCCGCGTCTGGCAGCTCACCGGCATTCTTCCATGTGTTCTCTTTAGCATTGTAGATAAATACGATTTTATTAAAAAAATAATCTTTGGCAGGTTTATTAAAATAATTATAGATGACTTTATTTTTTTCACTTTCATCCGCAGCCGCAGCCGCTATATCAATAAAATACTTATCAAAGATATGCTCATTAACCCCTCCGGTAATAAGTACCATCGTTTCGTTTAATTTTACTCCCGTATGCCCTGTTAATCCAACTGGAGATATAGTGTCAACTTTTTGCCATGTATTTTTCACCGGTGAGTATTTGTACACATCGCTATAAACCTGCAACGGTGATTCACTGTTTTTTTTCCCTACGCCACCAAAAACATAAAGCTCATCATTTAAAAATACCGACACGGATTGCTCACGAGCTCCACCAGGAAACGACTTTATACGCTCCCAGTCTTTATGTTGCTTTTTAAGATCAATTTTATACCAGGATGTCCCTGCGGTACCTAAGCCGACATAAATCACGCCATTATTATCAATAGCGCCAGTACCATTTTTCAGTGGTTCTGGTATATCAGGAAGCGTCGTTGCATATCCTGATGTGGTGATAGCGACTGATAAACATAGCGCCATTAGCGTCATCATTTTCTTAAAATTTTTCATCTGCATCCCCATGCGAAGAAATACAATTGGAGTAAAGCTTCATCATTAGTGATCTTATGGTGCACAATTTCAACAATGATAATGACAAAATGTGACCAAGCGCTAAAAATAATTACATGGGGTTATCATGTGCGAGGTAAAAGCACACCATGGTGATGTTAGAAGTGATTATGGGTGACCTGTTATGGTCAAACTCATTAGTGATAGCATTCGAATAAATACAACAAGAATTATGTGATGCATTTCATACTGGCTATCCCGTGGCGTATAAGCTCCTTCTGAGCATTTTATCTTTATGCCGGAAGCAGTTAATAAAATACAGCATGCTGCCGTCAGAGTGAATTGTATTTGTCTTGTAGCTTCAGGTTATAGCCTCAAATCCGCTGGCGCAGTAATTGAATAACAAACATACCTTATGACTGTGTTCACATTTTTCTATCTTTTTGCTTGATGCAGCAACACTCCACAACATAACATAAAACGGAGCAAAACTTCAAAATATATAAGGCGGAACTGGATGTCACTATTAGCCAGGCTGGAACAAAGTGTACACGAAAACGGTGGGCTGATTGTCTCATGCCAACCGGTACCAGGCAGCCCTATGGATAAACCTGAAATTGTGGCTGCAATGGCACAGGCAGCGGCTTCGGCGGGTGCGGTCGCTGTGCGCATTGAAGGCATTGAGAATCTGCGGGCTGTTCGTCCCCATCTTTCTGTTCCTATTATTGGGATAATTAAACGTGACCTTACAGGGTCGCCAGTCCGTATCACTCCCTATTTACAGGATGTTGACGCCCTGGCGCAGGCAGGTGCCGATATTATCGCTTTTGATGCCTCATTCCGCTCTCGCCCGGTTGATATTGATAGTTTACTGACACGTATTCGCCTGCATGGATTACTGGCGATGGCAGACTGTTCAACCGTGAATGAAGGCATAAGTTGCCATCAGAAAGGAATCGAATTCATTGGTACAACACTGTCTGGCTATACCGGCCCCACCACGCCGGTTGAGCCAGATTTGGCAATGGTGACACAACTGAGCCATGCAGGTTGTCGTGTTATTGCCGAGGGGCGCTATAACACGCCTGCACTGGCGGCCAATGCTATTGAGCATGGTGCCTGGGCAGTTACCGTTGGTTCCGCTATCACCCGTATCGAGCATATCTGTCAGTGGTTCAGTCACGCAGTAAAACGCTGAACAGGAAAAGAAAATGAACACGCTTACTATTGATATTTATGTCTCAGATAATAATCCGACGTTAATAATGCTATCGGCAAATACGATCCCCAGGCCTGAAGCCTGTTTGAACGCAATATCGGATATCTGCTATTTCAGGTATCCGGCAGGACATACGTCTGGGCATCACCATTGGTGGAGCATAAATGCTCTGCCTTTTACATCTCATGATTACCGTCATTGAGAGTAACAAAAACTATTACTTGATCTGAATATCGTATCGTCTGAATGATGGGAAGATAAAAATACACAGACGATGACCGCAACTCTACTCAAAACCATAAGCAGGAAAGAACTATGATTACACATTCTTTCGGCATCGTTAACTATCTTGTATTATTTGGCTACCTCCTGGCCATGATGTTAGTCGGTGTCTATTTTTCCAGACGGCAAAAAACAGCAGACGATTATTTTCGCGGTGGTGGCCGGGTTCCTGGTTGGGCGGCTGGGGTCAGTGTATTTGCTACTACGTTAAGCTCAATTACATTTATGTCAATTCCTGCCAAAGCGTTTACTTCCGACTGGACGTTTATCATTGGTCAGTATCTGGCTATCGCAATTTTACCGCTGGTTTTTTATTTCTATATTCCGTTTTTTCGGAAATTGAAAGTCACATCAGCCTATGAATATCTCGAAGCACGGTTCGATGTGCGCTGCCGTCTATTCGCCAGCATGTCATTTATGTTGTTTCATATCGGACGTATCGCCATTATCACTTTCCTCACCGTGCTGGCCTTGCGCCCCTTCATCGCTATAGACCCGGTGATTTTGGTACTGTTGATTAGCGTGATGTGTATCATTTATACCTGGATGGGTGGAATTGAAGGAGTAATATGGACTGATGTTATTCAAGGCCTCTTACTTTCTGGCAGCGCGATACTGATTTTTATAGTGATATGTCTCAAAGTCCAGGGCGGCATTGGTGAAATTTTTACGGTGACGCAGCAGGCGGATAAATTCTTTCCGGCTACGCAGTTCCACTGGAGCTGGACGGAAAGCACAGTACCTGTATTGATGATTGGTTTTCTGTTTGCCAATATTCAGCAATTTACTGCCAGTCAGGATGTGGTCCAACGCTATATCGTGACTGACTCCATAGAGGAAACGAAGAAAACATTACTTACAAATGCCAAACTGGTTGCTGTGATCCCTGTTTTCTTTTTTGCTATCGGCTCGGCATTGTTTGTCTACTATCAGCAACATCCACAATTATTACCGGCGGGATTCAACACTGGCGGCATTTTACCCTTATTCGTGGTCACCGAAATGCCAGTCGGCATTGCAGGGTTGATAATCGCCGCTATTTTCGCTGCCGCGCAGTCCAGCATCTCCAGCAGCTTAAACAGCATTTCCAGTTGTTTTAATTCCGATATCTATCAGCGTTTGAGTCATAAAAAAAGAACGCCAGAAAACCGTATGAAAATAGCTAAGTTAGTTATTCTGGTCGCGGGCCTGATAAGTAGCGCGGCCTCGGTATGGCTGGTCATGGCCGATGAATCAGAAATCTGGGATGCATTTAATAGTCTGATAGGTCTGATGGGAGGGCCAATGACCGGTCTGTTCATGCTGGGCATTTTCTTTAAACGAGCAAATGCCGGGAGTGCGGTTTTAGGAATTATTATCAGCGTCATTACCGTGCTGGGCGCACGCTATGCCACTGACCTTAACTTCTTCTTTTATGGGGTCATTGGCTCGCTAAGCGTGGTGATCAGCGGCGTTATTTTCGCCCCGTTATTTGCCCCGGCACCGCCATTGACGCTGGATGAAAAACCTGAACCAAAGGTGACATTATGATTTCATGATACCACGCTATACCGACACAGCACACGGTGACGCCAACGCCCGGGGCGACAATACCGGGCCAGATATAAACCATCCGACAGATGGCGCGCTATAAACACCGTAAGAGCAAACAGATTACTCTCCAGTGATGTTCTGTCATAAGTTGGCAACGCGATGTAAATATTCCCCCTCCTTTACTTACATCGCGCTTTTTTTCATGCCGCAGACTTGATAGGCTCTGCTCTGTTCGATATTGCAGGCTTTGTGCCGCAATCAGCCCTCAAGAGCAGGAACTATATGGAGCCTCAACCCCCACGTCTTAAACCCGGAAAAATCCTTGACACTCTGGGTGCTATGCAAAAAAGCCTGACACGTGCCTCCCAGCGTATTGCGCAATATATTTTAGCCTTCCCCAGACAGGTGACACAGTCATCTATTGCCGATTTGTCGCGCGACACACAGGCCGGAGAAGCCACGGTTATTCGCTTTTGTCGCACCCTGGGCTATAAAGGTTTTCAGGATTTTAAAATGGACCTGGCCATTGAACTTGCCACTACCGAGTCTGATGACAGTAGTCCTCTACTGGATGCCGAAGTTAGCGAATCCGACGATGCCCACGCCATTGGTTTAAAATTGCAGAACACCATTAGTAATGTATTATCTGAAACGCTAAATCTGCTTGATATGCAACAGGTTCTCGGTGTCGTGGACGCCCTACGTCACTGTCACTCAGTTTATATCTTTGGTGTGGGCTCATCGGGGATCACGGCGCTGGATATGAAACACAAGCTAATGCGTATTGGTTTACGGGGCGATGCGGTAAGCAATAACCATTTTATGTACATGCAGGCTACGCTATTAAAAGCAGGCGATGTCGCGATGGGTGTCAGTCACTCGGGCACATCGCCAGAAACAGTGCATTCACTCCGATTGGCCCGACAGGCTGGCGCCACCACAGTCGCCATTACCCATAATCTGGGTTCTCCATTATGTGAAGAGGCCGATTTTTGCCTGATCAATGGTAATCGGCAAGGAATGTTGCAGGGTGACTCGATCGGTACGAAAGCCGCGCAGCTTTTCGTCTTTGACCTGCTCTATACCCTTCTTGTACAGTCCTCGCCGGAACAGGCCCGAGAAAGCAAATTACGGACAATGAATGCCCTGGACATGACAAAATAATTCCCTTCACGTACAGGCGTCATTTTCCTTTTTTGTTCATGAGTCTGCTGGACGCTTTATAGACAACAAAGCCCGGTCTCCCGGGCTCTGAAAGTCAATGCTATATTAGCTGTATGCGTGAAGCGTTCGCTGACAAAGCGCCGAGCGCACGCAGTCGTCTTTGTTGAAATGCACAATCCCTACCATTTCATCTTCTTCAAAGCGTTCCAACGCATCGCTCAACCCGGAACGCACGCCGCGCGGCAGGTCGCATTGCGTAATATCGCCATTGACAATGACCGTGACATTTTCGCCTAGTCGCGTCAAAAACATTTTCATTTGCGCCGCAGTCACATTTTGCGCCTCGTCGAGGATCACGACCGCATTTTCAAAAGTACGCCCACGCATATAGGCGAACGGGGCAATTTCTACCTTACCGATTTCCGGGCGCAAACAATATTGCATAAAGGACGCGCCCAACCGTTTAAGCAGGACATCGTAGACGGGACGAAAATAAGGCGCGAATTTTTCAGCGATATCACCGGGCAAAAAACCAAGATCTTCATCAGCCTGCAATACCGGACGCGTCACAATGATCCTCTCGACGTCCTTATGAATCAATGCTTCTGCCGCCTTTGCCGCACTGATCCATGTTTTTCCACAGCCGGCTTCGCCGGTCGCAAAAATAAGCTGTTTACTGTCAATAGCGTTCAGATAATGCGCCTGCGCTTCATTTCGCGCCTTAACAGGAGAGGTATCGCGACTATCGCGCGCCATGCCAATGGCTTCTACTCCGCCCATCTGTACCAGTGACGTGACCGATTCTTCTTCACGTTGCTTATGACTACGCGAATCTCGTCTCAACACACGCTTTGCTTCACGACGAGCTTTGATCACTGCTTTTTGTCTTCCCATGGATAGCACCTTGAGTTGTAGGTATACATCACCCGCGTTCTCTTGAACGCGATTATGCGCACACACATCTGAGGGTTGGCTTCCTTGTAAGCCTTAGCTTGCTTTTTGAAACGACGCCACACACGGCTACGCGCACCACATATGACGTCATGGGTATGGACAGTAAGAGAAATGATGAGAGCTTTTAAGATGACAAGACCACCACCGGAGAGAGAATGTCCGTACAGGGTGTTGTAACTACTGTAAACAATGTGTCCTGGTGCGGACATTACCATTCGCGATCTCCATAGTGAGTGACCATCACTGCCGGGGAACTACCGCTATTACTACTAAGTACAACACAAAACATCAATAATGCAACAATATATTCACCAAGTATTAACCAAACATTATTGCGTCATTGTCAGTCTCTTACAGAAAGATTACACGATTATTTCATCGGCAGGAGACTAAAAAAGATAATCATTAGCTACTGCGGGTATTAATGGTGAAACTACCCATAAGCCATTGAATATTCAACATATAAAAGGTTAAAATGGAGTAATTAACGTATCCTCTCTCCCATCACTAAAACGGCATTATTTATGCAAAATTTTGTGCGGCATACTTACGCGAGTAACGCTGACTCGTTTTAATTTTTGTCATTACCCTATTGCGTCAAGGCTATTGGTACCATTAACAGGCGATTTCATATATGGCCAGTTAGTGATTACTCGAGACGTATTACGGCCGCGTTAACGGCGCTCAAGGGCTAAAAATAGTTTGAGAGAGCGTCCTCATTTACCTGAACATCTTCAGTCAATCGGTCCGGGACTTATCAGAGGACCAGGCAGGCGTATAACGCCGCCTGGTAAAATATGTCCGATGGCGATAATGCTATCGGACATGTCGGTTATTCCGCCTGTAGCTTCGACGGCGGCGCGGAATGATAATGCGCGTCCGCTTTTGCAAAGCGTTCCTGCATCGCTGCTGTCGGCGCTTTGCCAAGCAGGCTAAAGATTACGATCCCCAGGCTGCCGAAAATGAAGCCAGGGATAATCTCATACAGATCCAGCCAGCCATATTGTTTCCAGACGATAACCGTCACCGCGCCAATAATCATTCCCGCCAGCGCGCCGTTACGTGTCATACGCGACCACATCACAGAAAACAGGACAACAGGTCCAAATGCCGCGCCGAATCCAGCCCAGGCGTAGCTCACCAGCCCCAGCACACGGTTATCGGGATTCGCCGCCAGCGCAATGGCGATCAGCGCTACCACCAGCACCATCACTCGCCCTACCCATAC
Organism: Salmonella sp. 2020_1459; assembly: GCF_043847915.1. Taxonomy (NCBI): domain Bacteria; kingdom Pseudomonadati; phylum Pseudomonadota; class Gammaproteobacteria; order Enterobacterales; family Enterobacteriaceae; genus Salmonella; species Salmonella sp. 2020_1459. The sequence continues at coordinate 797,842 of NZ_JBCMFA010000001.1, forward strand.
CAGCTCTTGCTGGCTGGCGCTTTTACGCAGAAAAGCCTTATATAAATCTTCTGTAATCGCGCTGGAGCATACCAGCAACTGACAGCTCAACGTCGACATCACCGCCGCCAGGATAGCAGACAGCAGAACACCGGCAATCCACGGGTTAAACAGGATCTGCGCCAGTTCAATAAATACGCGTTCTGAGTTTTGGTTCACCGCCCCGGCCAGCGCGGGGTTATTGTTAAAGTACGCAATGCCAAAGAAGCCCACCGCCACCGCGCCCGCCAGACACAGAATCATCCAGGTCATACTGATACGACGCGCATGAACAATACTGTGATGGGAATCCGCCGCCATAAAGCGCGCCAGGATATGCGGCTGACCGAAGTAACCCAGTCCCCAGCCCATCAGGGAAATAATGGCGACAAAATTCAGCCCCTTGAGCATGTCGACATTCTCGATGCTCTTTTGCTTGATCACCTCCAGCGACTCGCTGAAACCGCCTACGCCAACAATAACCATCACCGGCGTCAGGATTAACGCAAAAATCATCAGGCTGGCCTGAACGGTATCCGTCCAGCTAACGGCAAGAAACCCGCCGATAAAGGTATAAATAATGGTTGCCGCGGCCCCCGCCCACAGTGCGGTTTCATAGCTCATACCGAAGGTGCTTTCGAACAGTCGTGCCCCAGCGACAATACCTGATGCGCAATAGATAGTGAAAAACAGCAGAATGACCAGCGCGGAAATAATACGCAGGACTCGGCTCTTATCTTCAAACCGACCGGTAAAATAGTCCGGTAGCGTGAGCGCGTTATTGTTAAATTCGGTATGCACGCGCAGGCGCCCGGCCACCAGCTTCCAGTTAATCCATGCGCCTAACGTCAGGCCAATGGCGATCCAGCTTTCAGAGATCCCCGACAGAAAGATAGCGCCAGGCAGCCCCATTAACAGCCAGCCGCTCATATCCGACGCGCCGGCTGATAAAGCCGTAACAAACGGCCCCAGGCTGCGACCGCCAAGAATATAGTCATCAAAGTTTTTGGTTGAGCGCCAGGCGATAAACCCAATCAATATCATGCCAAAAATATAGACACAGAATGTCACCAACATCGGTGTGCTAATAGCCATCAAGGTTCTCCAAATTTATTCATTGGCACTACCGTAGCGTGCCGTTTTGTACCCTGCCGGAACGTGGCAAGGGTGTTATGTTTACCAGGGCGACCGTATCCTGCCGGAAGCGGTGGTTATTCACAATCGATTTAACACACCATTTACATCAAATTTGATTGCAGAGGGATACTATTTTTCTCCAGGTTGCACTCTCTCACATTTTTTGCGGTTGCACCTTTTAAAAGTGTTAACTACCGCAGAGAAAATAAATCCAGATGGTTTTCCCCGTCAGACTCTCTCTTTCTTTTTTTAACAATTTATTCATTTTTAAGCTTGCAACGCAGGTCACATTTAACGCGGTTGCACAAAGTTGCAACATAGTGGATATTTTCCGCTAACTATTGGTTAGCAGATAGAGCGAATAACAGGAGTAGAGGGTATGGGAACCACCACGATGGGGGTTAAGCTGGACGACGCCACGCGCGAACGGATCAAAATGGCCGCGTCGCGTATCGATCGCACGCCGCACTGGTTAATAAAACAGGCAATCTTTAGCTATCTGGACAAGCTGGAAAATAGCGATACGCTACCGGAGCTACCTGCGCTGTTTGCCGGCGCGGCAAATGAAAGCGAGGAGCCGGTCGCGCCGCAGGATGAGCCGCATCAGCCCTTTCTGGAGTTTGCCGAACAGATTCTTCCCCAATCCGTCTCTCGCGCCGCCATCACCGCCGCCTGGCGCCGCCCGGAAACCGATGCGGTGTCAATGCTAATGGAACAGGCGCGCCTGTCGCCGCCTGTCGCTGAGCAGGCGCATAAACTGGCGTATCGACTGGCGGAGAAATTGCGCAATCAAAAATCCGCCAGCGGTCGCGCGGGTATGGTGCAAGGCCTGTTGCAGGAGTTTTCCCTCTCTTCGCAAGAAGGCGTTGCGCTGATGTGTCTGGCGGAAGCGCTGCTGCGTATTCCCGACAAAGCTACGCGCGATGCGTTAATTCGCGACAAAATCAGTAATGGCAACTGGCAGTCGCATATTGGCCGTAGCCCGTCGCTGTTTGTAAACGCCGCTACCTGGGGGCTGCTCTTTACCGGCCGACTGGTCTCAACGCATAACGAAGCCAATCTTTCGCGCTCGCTGAACCGCATTATCGGCAAGAGCGGCGAACCGTTAATCCGCAAAGGCGTCGACATGGCGATGCGTTTAATGGGCGAGCAGTTCGTGACTGGCGAAACCATTGCTCAAGCGCTGGCGAATGCCCGAAAACTGGAAGAGAAAGGGTTCCGCTATTCTTACGATATGCTGGGCGAAGCCGCGTTAACCGCCGCCGATGCGCAGGCCTATATGGTCTCTTACCAGCAAGCGATTCATGCCATCGGCAAAGCGTCTAACGGTCGCGGTATTTACGAAGGGCCAGGCATCTCGATTAAGCTGTCCGCCCTGCATCCACGCTATAGTCGCGCGCAATACGATCGGGTAATGGAGGAGCTTTATCCGCGCCTGAAATCACTGACGCTGCTGGCGCGCCAGTATGATATCGGTCTCAATATCGACGCCGAAGAGGCGGATCGTCTGGAGATCTCGCTCGATCTGCTGGAAAAACTCTGCTTCGAACCCGAACTGGCGGGCTGGAACGGCATTGGCTTTGTGATCCAGGCTTACCAGAAACGCTGCCCGCTGGTCATTGATTATTTAGTCGAACTGGCCTCCCGTAGCCGCCGGCGGCTGATGATTCGTCTGGTGAAAGGCGCCTACTGGGATAGCGAAATCAAACGCGCGCAAATGGAAGGGCTGGAGGGCTATCCGGTTTATACTCGCAAAGTGTATACCGATGTCTCTTATCTGGCCTGCGCGAAAAAACTGCTCGCCGTCCCTAATCTGATCTACCCGCAGTTCGCGACCCATAACGCTCACACACTGGCGGCGATTTATCATCTGGCCGGGCAAAATTACTATCCGGGTCAGTACGAATTCCAGTGCCTGCACGGCATGGGCGAACCGCTGTATGAACAGGTCACCGGTAAAGTGGCGGACGGAAAACTTAACCGTCCCTGCCGTATTTACGCGCCGGTGGGAACACACGAAACCCTGCTGGCCTATCTGGTACGACGCCTGCTGGAAAACGGCGCCAACACCTCTTTTGTCAACCGTATCGCCGATGCCACCCTACCGCTCGATGAACTGGTGGCGGACCCGGTCGAGGCCGTGGAAAAACTGGCGCAGCAGGAAGGTCAGGCTGGCATACCGCATCCGAAAATTCCGCTGCCGCGCGATCTGTACGGCGAAGGTCGGATAAACTCCGCCGGACTTGATTTAGCGAATGAACATCGCCTCGCCTCGCTTTCTTCTGCCCTGTTAAGCAACGCCATGCAGAAATGGCAGGCCAAACCTGTGCTGGAACAACCGGTGGCCGACGGTGAGATGACGCCGGTTATCAACCCGGCGGAACCGAAAGATATTGTTGGCTGGGGACGCGAAGCGACAGAAAGCGAGGTTGAACAGGCATTGCAAAACGCGGTCAATCAGGCGCCGGTTTGGTTTGCGACGCCGCCGCAAGAACGCGCCGCTATTTTGCAGCGGGCGGCGGTATTAATGGAAGACCAAATGCAGCAGTTGATTGGCCTGTTGGTGCGTGAAGCGGGGAAAACGTTCAGCAACGCCATTGCCGAAGTGCGCGAAGCGGTAGACTTCCTCCATTATTATGCCGGTCAAGTGCGTGACGATTTCGATAACGAAACGCATCGCCCGTTAGGGCCGGTAGTCTGCATCAGTCCGTGGAACTTCCCGCTGGCCATTTTCACCGGCCAAATCGCCGCCGCGCTGGCGGCAGGTAACAGCGTTCTGGCGAAACCGGCAGAGCAGACATCGCTGATTGCCGCCCAGGGCATTGCCATTTTGCTGGAAGCGGGCGTACCGCCGGGCGTCGTGCAACTGTTGCCGGGACGGGGAGAAACCGTCGGCGCCCAGCTTACCGCCGATGCGCGTGTACGCGGCGTGATGTTTACCGGCTCCACGGAGGTCGCGACGTTGTTGCAGCGCAACATCGCCACGCGTCTTGACGCCCAGGGCCGCCCTATTCCGTTGATTGCGGAAACCGGCGGTATGAACGCTATGATTGTCGACTCTTCCGCGCTCACCGAGCAGGTGGTCGTGGATGTGCTGGCTTCCGCTTTCGACAGCGCCGGACAACGCTGTTCCGCGCTCCGCGTGCTGTGTTTGCAGGACGATATCGCCGAACATACGCTGAAAATGTTACGCGGCGCGATGGCGGAGTGTCGGATGGGGAATCCAGGCCGTCTGACGACCGATATCGGGCCGGTGATCGATAGCGAGGCCAAAGCCAACATTGAACGTCACATCCAGACGATGCGCGCCAAAGGCCGCCCGGTTTTCCAGGCCGCACGTGAAAACAGCGATGATGCGCAGGAATGGCAGACCGGTACGTTTGTTATGCCCACGCTTATTGAGCTGGAAAACTTCGCAGAACTGGAAAAAGAGGTCTTCGGGCCCGTGCTGCACGTCGTGCGTTATAACCGTAACCAACTGGCGGAGCTTATCGAACAGATTAACGCTTCCGGCTACGGGCTAACGCTGGGCGTACATACCCGTATTGATGAAACCATTGCGCAAGTCACCGGTTCCGCCCATGTCGGCAACCTGTACGTTAACCGTAATATGGTGGGCGCGGTCGTCGGCGTCCAGCCGTTTGGCGGCGAAGGCCTGTCCGGCACCGGGCCAAAAGCGGGAGGACCGCTCTATCTCTACCGCCTGCTGGCACACCGCCCGCCCAATGCGCTCAATACGACGCTGACTCGTCAGGATGCGCGTTACCCGGTGGATGCGCAGCTTAAAACCACGCTACTCGCGCCGTTGACCGCTCTGACGCAATGGGCGGCGGATCGCCCGGCGCTACAGACGCTCTGCCGACAATTCGCCGATCTGGCGCAGGCCGGCACGCAGCGCCTGCTACCGGGACCGACCGGCGAGCGCAATACCTGGACGCTGTTGCCGCGTGAACGGGTATTATGCCTGGCTGATGACGAACAGGACGCGTTGACGCAGCTTGCCGCCGTTCTCGCCGTCGGCAGTCAGGCGCTATGGTCAGACGACGCCTTCCACCGCGATCTGGCGAAACGTCTCCCCGCCGCCGTTGCGGCGCGTGTCCAGTTTGCGAAAGCGGAAACGCTGATGGCGCAGCCGTTTGACGCGGTGATTTTCCACGGCGACTCCGACAAGCTGCGAACCGTGTGCGAAGCCGTCGCCGCCCGCGAAGGCGCGATAGTGTCGGTACAGGGGTTCGCCCGCGGCGAAAGCAATATACTGCTGGAACGGCTCTATATTGAACGTTCGCTGAGCGTAAACACTGCCGCCGCTGGCGGTAATGCCAGCCTGATGACAATTGGCTAATACTGTGGTTAATTAAGGCTCCGTCAATGGAGCCTTTTTACTCGCGTCAGAGGACCGTATGAAACGAATTTTCCTTACCTGCGCGGCGTTGTGGTTCAGCAGTCAGGCGTTGGCCGATGAGTGTGCCAGCGCCAGTACGCAGCTGGAAATGAATCGCTGCGCCGCCGCGCAATACCAGGCGGCAGATAAAAAGCTGAACGAAACCTATCAAAGCGCGATTAAGCGTGCGCAACCGCCGCAGCGCGAGCTGTTGCAAAAAGCGCAGGTGGCATGGATTGCCCTGCGGGACGCCGATTGCGCTCTGATTCGCTCAGGTACGGAGGGCGGCAGCGTGCAACCCATGATCGCCAGCCAGTGCCTGACCGATAAAACGAACGAACGCGAAGCGTTTTTAGCCTCGCTGCTGCAATGTGAAGAGGGTGATTTGAGCTGCCCACTGCCGCCAGCCGGTTAACGCACGCGAATCCCTTCAATAATAATGCGCTGAACGCTTTCGACCGTTTGGTTGAAAAAGGCTTCATCGCGAAGCGTCGCGCCGGTTACCGCTTCAACCTGAGGGGCGAAATCGGCATAATGTTGCGTGGCGGCCCAAATCATGAAGATCAAATGATGCGGAGAAACGGGCGCCAGTTTCCCGCTGTGCACCCATCCGGCAATCAGCGCGGATTTTTCATCTATCAACGCTTTTAGATCGCCGGTCAGTTCCTCCATTAAGAGCGGCGCGCCCGCCAGCATCTCCATGCAGAAGAGCCGCGACGCCTGCGGATAATCACGCGAAACCTCCAGCTTGAGACGGATATACTCTTTGATGGCCTCCAGAGGGGAAAATTCTGCGCGAAACGCCTTGAGCGGCGCCAGCCAGACATCCAGGATCTGTCGCATTACTGCGACATACAGCGCCTCTTTCGAGGGATAATAATAAAGCAGATTGGTTTTGGAGACGCCAGCCCGCTCGGCGACCTGCTCAAGACGCGCGCCATGAATGCCATACTGGGAAAAAACGGCAAGCGCGGCGGTTAAGATAAGCTGCCGTTTTGCACCGGTGGCCTGCGAACGTTTTCCGATTTTTTTCTCTGTGCGTTGCGACATGCGCCCTCTCCTTTTCGTCAGGACGCAAGCATACCAAATCCGGCTTATAAACAAAAAAACCGCCGGAAATCCGGCGGCGGTGGCGCATGACGCTTTTTAGCGCGAAACGCTCAGCGTCTTGCTGTTGTGACGCAGGCTAGCTATTACGGTTACTGCTTTTGCCCCCTTTTTTGCCTGCTTCGGATGCACGCTGCGGGTCATTCTTAAAATTGCCCCCGCTGTGCTGACCACCTTTACGACCTGCTTCTGATGCTCTTTCGCGGTCTTCCGCAAAATTACCGGAACCGCCACGATGGTTTGCCATTACTGACCTCCGTCATAGATTAGACATCATATTGCATAGGTAATGAGGAGTATCTCCTCGCGCAGCGTATGAACGATATCATCAGTAACGCCGCGTAACATTAAGCATAGTGAAAAACGTCGTGGTAGGCCGCTTACCGAAATATTCTGCAACATTGGAAGCCGAATACGCAGAATAATAACAATAAGAAATAAATAAGTTATTCTTATATTTGGGAAAATCAAAGCGCTTAAAAATGTATCATTTTGCAACAAAGGTCGCCAAATTAATTATTGTTATAAATCAAAGAAATGGCGCTGAAATTTGCACTCTTCACAGGAGAGCATATCTTTAAATAGACGTAGCGAATCGCTACACACCTGATTAATCTGAGGAGTAGTACAAATGGCAAAGATTCTGGTGCTCTATTATTCCATGTACGGACACATTGAAACCATGGCGCACGCGGTGGCGGAAGGGGCAAAGAAAGTCGACGGCGCAGAGGTCATTATAAAGCGTGTGCCAGAAACAATGCCGCCTGAAATCTTCGCAAAAGCTGGCGGTAAAACGCAAAACGCACCGGTTGCCACCCCACAGGAGCTGGCGGATTACGATGCCATTATTTTTGGTACGCCAACCCGGTTTGGCAATATGTCAGGCCAGATGCGTACCTTCCTGGACCAAACCGGCGGACTGTGGGCATCCGGCGCGCTATACGGCAAGCTCGGCAGCGTGTTCAGTTCTACCGGAACAGGCGGCGGCCAGGAGCAGACCATCACCTCGACCTGGACTACTCTTGCCCATCATGGGATGGTGATCGTCCCGATAGGCTATGCCGCACAGGAACTCTTTGACGTCTCCCAGGTTCGCGGCGGCACGCCTTACGGCGCAACGACTATCGCCGGAGGCGACGGTTCACGTCAACCAAGCCAGGAGGAACTCTCTATCGCTCGCTATCAGGGGGAATACGTCGCCGGTCTGGCAGTCAAACTCAACGGCTAATCTTCAACAGGAGGATTCGAATGCCAACTCAAGAAGCAAAAGCGCACCGCGTCGGCGAATGGGCAAGCCTGCGTAATACGTCGCCGGAAATTGCCGAAGCCATTTTTGAAGTCGCTCACTATGACGAGAAACTGGCAGAAAAAATATGGGAAGAAGGTAGCGATGAGGTGCTGATCAAAGCCTTTGAGAAAACGGACAAAGACTCGCTCTTCTGGGGCGAACAAATCATCGAACGTAAAAACGTATAACACAAACGCCCCCGCCTGCGCGGGGGCATATGGCTATTTTGCAGCAGTGTTCATGACGTTATCGAACTTATCCAGCGGACAGAAGCCGTTCGCATCCACCGGACATCCTTTCAGTTCCAGGGTTACCCTTTGCGCGGGCGATTTGAGCGTTAACGCTTCCGCATTGCGTAACTGCCGGGCGCTCTGGTAGACATACTCGATTTTCATCAAATCCCGGTTAGCGTTGCCGTCATGCCAGCGTTGGAAGACAAGCTGACCGCCAATCGGCGTTCTCTCATACTGGTCATGGAGCTGATAGGGTTTAAAATCCAGCGCCGTCAGCAGCGACGCGATATTGGAATCATGCCCCACCAGCACGGTAACCTTCGGCGCGCTAACGCGATCGGCAACCAGCACCTTATCGATATATTTCACCAGCGGCGCAGCGACATTGCGCGCCACCGTGGGTGAGGTAAACAGGCTGTCCTGGTAACCGTTTTTCAGTTTTGACAGCACCTTCCACTGCCGATCGGTGTGGATGCCGCCCCAGGCGACCTGATCCATCGGAAACCCTTCGTAATATTGCAGGGTAAACGCATCCACCAGCGAGTTCCCTACTTTAAGCGGCCCCTGCACGCCAGGCTCTTGCTGATAGTTCGCGCTGAAGGTATCTTTCGCGTCGATTAGCGAACACTGATGCTTCTCTTTGCAGGACGGCGAGTCCTGATAATGCGTTATCTGCTCAAGCAGTTTATAACTCTCATCAAGATGTAGCTGACTACGCGCCTTTTCCATCGCCTGTACGGCCTGTTGCCGGATCGCGGCGGAATCATCGGTAATTACCGGATTGAAGGTAGGGTCCATAGTGCCCATTTTTTCCTGATGATGAACAGGAATATCACAGCCGGGGAAAGCGCCGGTAATGAAAAATTGCGCGGTGGCGACGGTGCGCTGCAAACTATTCGCATAGGCATATACCGTGTCGGGCGCCGGACATTCTCCCGACGGTATCAGCCCCTGCGCGACCAGCCATTCACGTGTGTAGTGTCCCATATAGACTTCCAGCACGCCGCCTTTCGTCGTCAGTTGCCCGCCGGGAACGTCCCACGCCGGCCAGGCGTTCGGCGTCGACTGCGCCAGTACGCTGCCATTATTCGCCAGCGGCGCCCGCAGATTATGGCGGCTCATCATCAGCACCTGTTGTAATTGATAACCCTCCGGCGTTGTCTGCGCCTGTACGGCGGATGACAACAAAACAGCCCCTGCCACAGCAACAGCGAGTAATGATTTTTTCATCCCTATGACCTCTTGTTGTTATCAAATCGTTCTGAGTGTGACAGAAATGGATCATTTTTCCGGGAACGATTTCGCAAAACGGGGGTTTTTCTTACAGTAAACGCGTTAGCGCCGGGAAACCCCGGCGCATATTCAGAACGTTTTTGCCCACCACAGCCGAAGCTTCATGCCCCAATAGCTGGTCCAGCCGCTGGTGGTGAACACAACCCGACCTTGTGAAACCACCACCAGCGTTGGCGTCACGCTGATTTCCCATCCAGCGGATAAGGCGCCGTTAGCATCATTGATGACCGGGAAGTCAACGCCCTTGCGCGCCAGCCAGCGGGCAACCTCAGCGTCATCGCCGGAGCGGAGCGCAACGGTCATGACGTTTTCCCCTTCCGCCGCCAGGCGAGCGACCGCAGGCGTAGTAAAGCGGCATACCCCGCACCAGCTGGCCCAAAAATAGAGCAGTACGGGGCGTTCTTCGCTCAATGTCGCCAGAGTTGTCGACTCTCCCGTCAGCGTACGTAATGGTGTCGCGGCAAACGCCGGAGGTGCCTGCGGCGCGCGCCAGACGTCCATGACCACCATTATCGCGATGAGGAGCGCCAGAAAAACCGCGGCTTCACGCAGCCAACGCCGCAGTTTACCCGCCATTGGCAGCCGCCAGTTTTTCTTTCACCACCGCTTCCAGCGTATCCCAGGGCACTGCGCCCGGAATCAGCTCGTCGCCAATGATCGTCGCTGGCGTTCCTTGCACGCCGACCAGCCTTGCCAACTGCAAATTAGTGCGTATCGTTTCCATGCTTTTTTCATCCAGAGTCACTGGCGTAGCCCCTGCTTTCTGCTGGGCATGTTTAATACTGTCATCCGTATGGTAACCGCGCTTTTGCATGAGTTTTTCATGTAGCGCGAGGAACTGTTGCGGATGCTCGCGCCAGGTAGTCAGCGCAATACGCGCCGCCAGTATGGAACTCTCTCCTTTGAATGGCAGCGGTTTAATAATGACCGCAACGTCAGGATATTTCTGCACAATCTTTTCCAGCATCGGATCGAGCTGTTTGCAGTACGGGCAGTTGTAATCCGTAAAGTTCACCAGCGTCAGCTTAGGGTGTTTAGCGCCTATCCGCGGGCTGGCAGGATCGTTAAACAACGCCGCATGGATCAGATTTTCAATCTGCTTTTCTTGATCCGGCGTAAAAGGGGCGGTTTCTTGCGCGATGCTCAGCGTCGAAAACAGCGCCAGCAGCAAAACAATCATGTATTTCATTGGGTTATTCCTTTCGCTTTTTTCAACGTTTGTAATACCGCATCGCGGGTCAGCAAAGTGGGCAATGCCTCCCCTTCCGGCAAGCCGGGGCCATATACCTGATTAAACGGCACGGCGACCTGGCCACGCGTTTTCAGAAAATCTGTAATAGCATCGGACGGCAGCGTCCAGTCTCCCCGCAGCGCCACAACATCCGGCTGTTGCAAGGCGGCCTGCACATCCTCTTTTTGCAGGACGTTGTATTTATTCACTTTACAGGTAATACACCAGTCCGCAGTGACATCGACAAATACCCGCTTATGCTGCGCCAGCGCCGACTGGATTGCCTGTTCACTCAACGGTTGCCACTGAACCGTGTCTTGCGCGCTCTTTGACGCAGTGAAGCCGAAATGCGGCAGGAGTAACGTCGCCAGCCAGATAGCCGACCCCAGCATCATCAGACCGAGGATCCTGCGCAGGACATTCATCCAGCGCCCGGGGCGCGGTAAACGTAGCGCAAGCCCTGGTCGTATCGCGACCAGTAGCCACGGCGCGCTCATTCCCAGGCCAAGCGCAAGGAACAGCCCCCACAGCGTCGGCAGCGACGCCGTGAGCGCCACCGCGACCGCCGTGCCCAGAAACGGCGCGCTACAAGGCGTCGCCAGCAGCGTGGCGAATGCCCCCTGCCAGAAATGTCCCGACATACCGTTACCGCCGTAAGTGGCCAGTTTCGTGGTCATAGATGAGGGAAGCCTGAACTCAAAAAGCCCGAACAGGCTGGCGCTAAACAACAACATCACCAGCGCCATAAAACCAATAAACCATGCATTCTGGAACTGGACTCCCCAGGCCAGCGCATGGTTTGACAGGCGAAGGAGGGTCATAAACGCCGCCAGCGCCATAAATGACGCAATGATACCGGCGACCGAAGCCAAAAATTGTCGCCTGATGTGAGAGCGGCTTTTTTCCTCTACCAATAAAATAGAGCCAAGTTTCATGCCCAGAACCGGCAGTACGCAGGGCATTAAATTAAGAATCAGTCCGCCGATCAGCGCCATCATTACAACTTGCCAGAAAGGTAGCGCCGCATTGTCCGGCGTTTGCGCTGGCGCAGCGCCAATGGTTTGCGTGCTCTCCTGGGCGATAGCGCCATCGGCTAACACGAGGGTCAGCGATTTGTTGCGCAAATCGGGCGCCTTTTCGCCCCAACTGTCCGTCACCGGCACCGTCGCCTGTAACCTGTCGCCCTCTACGCGCAGGCGAGGCTTCGCAAAATCGACGTCATCTATGGTGTCAAGATAGAGCCCGGGCGATGACCAGCCCGCCGCTCGCGTAGCAGTGACCACCAGTTCTCCCGGGCGATAGCCGACGTCAAGCGAGTCCGTTAGTCCACTGCGGAGCGGAACTTTACCCATCGCCCGCGCATAGTCATGGGCAAAATCGGCATTCTGCACAGTGGGCGTCACGGAAAAGGGGTAATCGGTCAACAGACAAACATTGCTGCAGGTTGATAACGTCAACACGCCGCTCAAGGTCGCGGGCGGCGTACCGCGCACGATCATCGGAAAGGTCACCTCGTCGTGATATCCCTGGGTGGTGATATTCGCCACATCAAAGCGCGAGGGGGTTGGCCAGAACCAACTTACCTCAGGCATGTCGCCTTTCCAGGCGATAGAGGGCGCCACGCCCCCTTCCCCCGGCGCGCGCCAGTAGGTTTTCCAGCCGTTTTCCAGTTTGACATCCAGCAACAGCCGGGTCTCACCGTTAGCGGACGTATCGGCACGTAGCCGTATGCTGGCATGGTCGTTATCGGGCGAACGCAGCCAGCCGCTTTCCGCCGCCCAGGAAACGGGCAGCCAAAGCCATAACAGGCAGAACAGTATCCGCCTGAACAAAATCATCATATTTTTTCTCCGTGAATGAGTAATTAACCGTTAGCAATAACCGGTCTGTCATTCACGGAAGACACAAAATCGTAGATGTACCCGTAATGTGGGCGGCGAAATAGCCCGTGGAGGCGAAAACGGCAGGCGCATGACCCGGACAGGCGCCAGTAAGGAAAGCAGTAGACAAAGCGCAAGGATAGCGCCTTCAAAGAGTACCGGAGGCGCCGCCAGCAGCGACTTGGCGCTTAATTCGCAGGGGGTGACCGGCGAGCCGTCATCTGTCGAGGAGGGAGCGCTGACCACCGCAGCAGAGGCCGTCGCCTGCATCTGCAAGGCGTGCAGACCCGCCATGCGTTGCGCGGTACAAACCATTACCACGACACATGCAAGGCAAAGAAACCACCAGCCCATCCGTTGTTGTTTCGCCATTGCGCCCTCACTGTTTAACGCGAGTTATCTTAGCCACTGGCGCGGTTTTGGCAACCTTTCCCCTGTAAAGTTATGTCGGCGCGCTGCGCAACCTTCTGATAGTCGAACAACGTAATTTATTCTTACTAATGATATAACTGGTGTTTTCATACGCACTTTTCAGGTTTACCCTACACTTAGTGGAGAAACCTTTTTGGGGTCCCTTCTGTATGTATTGATTTAGCGAGATGATGCTATGGAACTTAAGGATTATTACGCCATTATGGGCGTGAAACCGACGGACGATCTCAAGACGATTAAGACCGCCTATCGCCGACTGGCCCGCAAGTACCATCCAGATGTCAGCAAAGAACCCGATGCCGAAGCCCGTTTCAAAGAGGTTGCTGAAGCATGGGAAGTGCTGAGTGATGAGCAACGGCGCGCCGAGTATGACCAGTTATGGCAACACCGTAACGATCCACAATTTAATCGCCAGTTCCAGCAACACGAAGGCCAGCCGTATAACGCTGAAGATTTTGATGATATTTTCTCGTCTATTTTTGGTCAGCACGGTCGCCATTCGCACCACCGCCACGCCGCACGCGGTCATGATATCGAAATTGAAGTGGCGGTATTCCTGGAAGAAACGCTGGAAGAGCACCAGCGTACGATTAGCTATTCCGTCCCCGTTTATAACGCGTTCGGCCTGGTGGAGCGGGAAATTCCCAAAACATTGAATGTGAAAATCCCGGCTGGCGTCAGCAATGGGCAACGAATCAGACTGAAAGGCCAGGGCACGCCGGGGGAAAACGGCGGACCTAATGGCGATTTATGGCTCGTTATCCATATTGCCCCGCATCCGCTCTTTGATATCGTCAATCAGGATCTGGAAGTCGTCCTTCCGCTTGCCCCATGGGAGGCGGCGCTCGGCGCTAAGGTGTCTGTGCCAACGCTTAAAGAGCGTATTTTGCTGACCATTCCCCCCGGCAGCCAGGCAGGTCAGCGGCTGCGTATCAAAGGAAAAGGATTAGCCAGTAAAAAGCACACTGGCGATCTCTATGCCATCATCAAAATCGTTATGCCGCCGAAACCTGACGAGAAAACAGCTGCCCTGTGGCAACAACTGGCGGACGCGCAGTCGTCCTTTGACCCACGCCAGCAATGGGGGAAAGCATAATGGCTAACATCACTGTCACCTTTACCATCACCGAATTTTGTTTGCACACCGGCGTGACGGAAGAAGAGCTAAACGAAATCGTCGGACTTGGCGTAATTGAGCCTTACGAAGACGATAACGCCGACTGGCAATTCGACGATCGCGCAGCGAGCGTGGTACAACGCGCGCTACGCTTACGCGAGGAGCTGGCGCTCGACTGGCCTGGGATCGCGGTCGCGTTAACGCTGCTGGAAGAGAATTCACGGCTGCGCGAAGAAAACCGGTTACTGCTGCAACGCCTTTCTCGCTTTATCTCGCATCCCTAATCCACGATAAAGGCAATAAACCGAGGGTGGGCTTTCTGCCCACCCCGGATTTACATGCACCCGGTATAATACCAGAATGCCTCTGACATACTTCCCCCAACGGAAGAAATATAGCCTTTCACCGCGCACAACCCGATCAACGAACCGCCAATGTCAGCCATTAATGCGCCATTGCGAAGATCATCGTTTAAATAAAGACCAGCCACACGTTCACATTTTTTAGATACGTCGGTTATTTTTACACGTTAGCGATCATTTATTGCCTGAAGAATATATTCTTTCACTGTTTTGTACTCTCTGGTTGATACGTACCTTCTCCCTGTCAATGCCGGGTAAAATGTACCGCTGCGCTTACAGGTTGCGATATTTATAAATAAGAAATACAACAGTCACTTACAGTTTAATAATTGAGCGTTATAACATCCACTACCGCCCAATATTTACACCACGTATAAAATACAAAAATGTAATAGAATGTAAACAAAATAAGAGCATAAAATAAATAACTTATTAAAAAATCAATATAAATAGAGTGGTCAATAAAAAACGATCGTTTTCAACGAGTTATGTTTCTCAGATTTTCATCTATCCTGAATAGGCTTGCGGAAAATGTAATTTACACCATTGACTATTTCACTTAAAAGGTTTCTGTAATGGAATGGAAGGTCGTTGATACAGTTATAAGTCCCTCTACCGGAGTGTCGTTCTCATGCATACATAGCCTAAAAAATCTTAGATTGACCTTATGGTATCAGGCAGATGTTTACATGCCTCCAGGTAGCATTATCATCCCCTTTAATAAGGGGGTCTTAATAAACGATAAACTTTATCCCGTTACTGTTTACAACGTTACCAGGTTTAATCCTGTTCTATGGAAATCGCTTAAAGAAAATAGCCACTGTCCTGGTAACTGCAATCCTAAACCAGAAGCCTGCAGTTATCCTTTCGAGTGTCTGGTATCCGTTTGTCCATTTGGTTTAACCAGAAATATTCAAATAGATAATAAGAAAGTTTAGGAAATAAAGTATGCATTAGCCATACTACTGATTAAGTGTATTCGCGCACGTTTGCAGTATTTTGCAGTTAAATATGTTTGATATAAAAATTGTACAGTTCGGATATTTTTTGATTCGTTTAATCTAACCTTCACTTTGGCAACGAGGAGCCGGTACAGAGGATATTACTGATGGCCGGCAGACAAAGAAACGCATTGCTTTTAACACTGTATAAATTCCATCCGTGACATTCTTATTTAGTGATATTTCACCAGAGCAATCATCTTACCTTTATTGTGCATAAAAATCAGCAAGTAGTGTTTAGAAAAAATAATGTTTTAGACAAAAGCTCTGCGCGTTATGCTGATCGCCAAAAGCATAACGGGCTGACATCATGTCAGCCCGTGGGTTTACCCCTGCCCTGATACTTACGGTACGCTTATCGTCATATTGTCATGACCGACAATGACAGGGCCCGGGTAATTTTTCATGGCTTCCTGTTGCCAGACGTCATCCGCAACCGTCGCAGGCACCAGATGACTTAACACCAGTTTTTTCACGTGGGCCTCGCGAGCAATCTTACCGACATCTTCAATCGTGGTGTGATGCGACGCAATCGCTTCAGCCAGCGTTTTTCCGTTGCCAATACTATTAGCCAGTTTTGCTACCGAAGGGACATGTACCGCCTCATGTACCAGGATATCCGCCCCTTGGGCAAACGTTGCAAGCGGCGGAAACCAGGACGTATCGCCAGAGAAGACGATTCGCTTACCCTGGGTATCAAAACGGTAAGCAAACGCTTCACCGTCCGGAAAAGGGGAATGAGGCACTTTCAGCGCGCTTATTGTGACCAGTTCATCTTTATAGATGACGCCCTGGCCAATATCGGTCGCCTTAACCAGGTTGCGCGGATCGGGTTTCCCCTCTTCTTCCATGCGTAACGTGATATCCCTGTCAAAGACCTTCCAGCTAGCCTTCGTCATCGCCTGGGTTCCCGGCGGGCCATAAACCTGTATGGTATGGTCTTTCAGACCACTTGCCCAGGCATTCATCAGCAAGGAAGGATAATCCAGTATGTGGTCGCTGTGCAGATGGGTGAGCAAAATAGTATTGATGTTGCGCAGTGGAATGCCGTTTTTCACCAGTTGCAGACTGGCGCCGTAGCCGGCATCTATCAGCCATATTTTATCGCCGATAGTGAGCGCCGTCGCTTGCGGTAGTCTGGCTGTATTGAGCAAAGAAGGCCCGCCTTTGGTGCCCAGTAAAACAATGTTGATCTCTTGAGGCGCAGGAGTACCGGCAGCAATGGCAAGGTGGCTTTGCGCCAGCATACAAACCGCCAGCATAGCGACGCTTTTTTTCATCATGTTTTTACTCTTCTTAGTTGAGAAAAGAGGGAACTTCACGTTGGCGAAACTGCGAAGGAGAACAGCCAGCAAGGCGATTAAAGAAACGGGCGAAATAAGCCGGATCTTTAAAACCTAATTGCCAGGCGATCTCGTTGACAGCATTGTCGGAAAAAAGCAGCAGTCGTTTCGCCTCGCGTAATTGCCGATCAAAAATCAGGCGTTTAGGCGGGCGATTAGCAAAACGTCGGCAAATATCGGTCAAACGAGATTCGGTAATATGCAGCTCGCAGGCATAATCGGGCACCGTCCAGTGCTGATGGAAGTGGTTGTCAATTAACAGGGTAAAGCGCTGAAAAAGTTTCAGTTCACCGCGCATCCCGGTTGCGGCGTGATCGTCCAGCTTCGCATTACGCAACAGCAAGGTAAATACAGCCTGCGCCAGTAGCACCAGGGTATGTTCGCAGCCAGCCAGTTGTTCCGTGGACTCCCGCTCAATTAGCTGCCAGTAATGTTTGAGCGCCGCCAGCTCGTTGGGTTTATCCGCCAGCGACAGACAGATTCCCGGCAGGCCGAAGGCCTCTCTGGTGCCGGGATAAAGCACTTCCAGCAGCGGCCAAACCAGCTCTTCGCGTACCGTCAGAACATGGCCATCGCTATCCGATTCGGTAATAAAAGCATGCGGCACCGAGGGCGGCGTAAGCACAAATAGCGGCGCCTGCACCGAATAGCGATGATCGTCGAGCTGTAGCTCAATCTGCCCGGTATCAAGAAAGTGCATTTGAAAAAACTGGTCGTGGCGATGCGCCTGCATATCACGACCAAAGAAATCCGCCATACGAGCAAACGACTGATAATGCACATCGTTACTGCCCATGCTTTCGTCATACTCTTTGCTGATATCAATATTGGCGATCGCACGTTGGCACATAGTTTCTCCTCAAGGGGTGGCGCGCGGACGCGATGCTTTCATGGGAATGAGCCAGATAATGGCGGCACCGACGACTAACAGAGAAGCGACAAACCAGAGGCCGCTATTGAAGCTACCGGTGATATCTTTTAGCCAGCCAATCATAAACGGGCTGAGCGCGGAGCCAATATTGCCGGTGGCATTGATGACCGCAATGCCTATCGCCCTGGCGCGTAAACTGATCGACTGATCCGGCGTGGTCCAGAAGATCGCCATCGCGCTAAAGGAACCCGTGGATGCCATCACGATCCCCAGGAGCTGGATCAGGTTATGGTCGGTCGCCGACGCCAGCAGCCAGCCCGCGGCGGCAAACAGGAACGGCAACGCCGTGTGATGTTTACGCTCCTGATGTTTGTCCGAATGGCGGCTCCAGTAAATCATGCCCAGAATAGTACAAATCTGCGGGATCGCCGCCAGCAGGCCGATGGTGATATTGCTGCTGCCTTCATTAAAACTTTTCAGGATTTGCGGCGTCCAGATACTAATGGCGCTAAGCGTATTGGTAAGGCAAAAATAGGCCAGCGTATACATCAGTACAATTGGCGTGAATACTTCGCGCCACAGACTACGCTGCTGCATGGCGTTATGGCTGATGGCCCCCTCCGGCTGAACCAGCGTCAGGCGGTCATTATCCATCATCTCCTGCAAACATTTTTTATCCTCTGCCGTCAGCCATTTGGCTTTTGCCGGGGTATCATCCAGGTAAAACCAGACCATAATGCCTAACAAAACTGACGGAAATCCTTCCAACAGGAATAACCACTGCCATCCATGCAGATTGAATATGCCGTCCAGCGATAAAATATAGCCGGAGACAATCGACCCCAACGCGGTAGTGGCCGGCATGGCAATCATAAATAATGCGTTGGCGCGGGCGCGGAAAAATGCCGGAAACCAGTAAGTTAAATAGAGCAATATTCCTGGCAAAAAGCCCGCTTCGGTAATGCCCACCAGCATTCGCAGCACATACAGGCTTTTCGGTCCCACCGCGAACATCGTGGCGGTAGATGCAATGCCCCATAGCACCATAATGGTCGCAATCCAGCGGCGGGCGCCGACGATGCTCAACATCACGTTGCTGGGAATGCCGAAAATGACGTAGGTGGCGTAAAACAGCGTCGTGGCAAGGCCAAACATGGTGGCGCTTAACCCCAGATCCTGCCCCATCGTCAACCCGGCAAAACCGATGTTGATACGGTCTAAAAACGAGAAGATAAACAACACGAATAAAAATACGATCAGTCGGCGGAACAGTTTATTTATGACGGTTTGTTGACCCGTGCTGAGCGCGTTGTGCGAACGGACAGACTCGGGGCTTTCCGGAAGTGCAGATGATGTGTCGCTCATTTTTTTTCCTCTGATGGGAATTTTGTAGGGTACTACGGTTGCCCGGTAGCGCTACGCTTACCGGGCCAGGCTTAATAGACGCCGGACGCACCGGACAGCTTTTTTTCTGCGCCAAAGCGCGCCGCCAGCGCCTCCGCGCCGCGCGCCAGCAGCGTGGTGTCAACGCCGACGGCGACAAATAGCGCCCCCAGTTCCAGATAACGTTTCGCCAGTGCTTCATTGGCCATCAGAATCCCCGGCGCTTTCCCCGCCGCGCGTATCTGCACGATGGCGTTCTCAATCGCCGCCTGCACTTCCGGGTGCTGCGGATTGCCGGCAAAGCCCATATCGGCGCTGAGGTCCGCCGGACCAATAAACACGCCGTCAATGCCATCCACGTCGAGAATTGACGCCAGATTGCTCATCGCCTCACGCGTTTCAATCTGCACCAGTACGCACATGGCGTCGTTGGCCTGGTGGAGATAGTCCGGAATGCGATTCCAGCGCGATGCCCGCGCCAGCGCGCTGCCCACGCCGCGAATACCGGCAGGCGGATAACGCGTAGCCGCTACGGCGTTTCGCGCTTCATCGGCATTCTGCACCATCGGTATCAGCAGCGTTTGCGCACCGACGTCGAGCAGTTGCTTAATCTGTACCGGATCGTTCCACGACGGACGCACCACCGGCTGGCTGGGATAAGGCGCAATCGCCTGCAACTGGGTCAACACCGTCTGCACGTTGTTTGGCGCGTGTTCACCGTCGATCAGTAGCCAGTCGAAGCCGGCGCCCGCTAACAGTTCAGCGCTGTAACTGTTGGCAAGCCCCAGCCACAAACCGATTTGCGGACGCCCCGCTTTTAACGTGTCTTTGAAAGCATTTTTCATCGTTTTTTCCTTACACAAACCGGCAACTGATCGCGCCCATGTTGCCGTAGTCGACATGGAAGGTGTCGCCCTTGCGCGCCGGCACCGGGCGGGTGAACGAGCCGCCGAGGATGATCTGCCCGGCTTCAAGCTGGACATCGTAGGGGGCAAGCTTGTTCGCCAGCCACGCCACGCCGTTGGCCGGATGATTCAGCACGCCTGCGGCGACGCCGGTTTCTTCGATCACGCCGTTGCGATAGAGCAGCGCGGAGATCCAGCGCAGATCCAGCTCGTCTGGTTTGATGGGGCGACCACCGAGGATCACCCCGGCGTTGGCGGCGTTGTCGGAAATGGTGTCGAACACTTTGCGCGGGCGCTGGGTTTCCGGGTCGATGTTGTGGCTGCGGGCGTCAATCAGTTCCAGCGCCGGAATCACATAATCCGTGGCGTTGTAGACGTCGAACAGCGTGCAGTGAGGGCCGCGCAGCGGTTTCGCCAGCACGAACGCCAGCTCCACTTCAATACGCGGGACGATAAAACGGTCGGTGGGGATATCGCCGCCGTCATGGAAGAACATATCGTCAAGCAGCGCGCCGTAATCCGGTTCGCTGATTTGCGAGCTGGCCTGCATCGCTTTTGAGGTCAGGCCGATTTTGTGGCCTTTGAGCGTGCGCCCTTCGGCGATCTTGATATTGACCCATTCACGCTGTACGGCATAGGCATCTTCAATAGTGATGTTGGGATAATCCAGCGACACTGCGCGAATCTGTTCACGCTGTTTTTCAGCCTGATTAAGCCGCTGGGCGATCAGGGTATGGGTCTGTTTATCGAGCATAGTTGCTTCCTGTTACGTCATTCGGTGCTGCTGCGCCGGGTGGCGACGCGGGTGCGTCTTACCCGGCCTACGGTTCGGTATTGCTTCGTGCATCGTTTTTTTTGTAGGCCCGGTAAGCGCAGCGCCACCGGGCGAAAGAGTGTGCTATTTAAATAACGCGTGTACGTTGTTTTGTTTGTAATTGAGCGTCGGATGTAACTCGGCAATCTCAAACGACAGAGCCAGATAGCGGTTCTCCATCAGGTCGGCGAAGTGGGCTTTAATCAGCCCAAACAGCATTTCGCCGACTTCCTGACGGCTCTCCAGGCTGCGCCCGGCACCGATTTTCAGCGTCATATGCACAAACGCGTAATCATGCTTACCGTCAGCCATCTGCCAGGTATCCAGCCAGTGGGCGCGACTGCGGATACCGCCGATGGGGAAAATTCCGCTGGCGGCCAGCGCCTCGTTTACCTTGCTGAACAGGCCGGGTAAATCAGCCTGCTCGCGAATATTTTCAGTACATTCAGCAATAAAGTGCGGCATAACCCCCCCTTACGCAGGCAGCGGGAAAACAGCGTTCACCTGGCCGGTACCGGAGCTGGCGAACAGGTCGGTGATGAACTCCACCTTGCCGTCGTATTTGTCCCAACCCAGCATTCCCAGCAGCATGACCGTGTCGTGCATGTTGCCTTCGCCGTAGCAGTAGTCGGCGTACTCCGGCAACATGGTGCAAAACTCCTTGAATTTGCCTTCGCGCCACAGCTTGACCACGCGCTCGTCCATTTGATGATCGAACTCGCGGGTGTAGCTGTTCATCCCCTCTTCCGCCCGTTGGTCGTCAATAAAACGGTGCGACAGAGAACCACTGGCGAATACCGCTACGGTACCGTCATATTTCTCAATCGCCTTGAGAATGGCTTCGCCCAGTCTGCGACTGTCGGCAAAGTCATGCACAGTACAGAACGCCGAGATGGAGACCACTTTGAAGTGCTTGTCGCTGTTCATGTAGCGCATCGGCACCAGCGTGCCATACTCCAGCTTCAGGCTCGGGATGTTATGCGCTTTAGCGCGCACGCCCAGTTTGACTGCCTCGTCGGCGATCAGGTGGCCGAGCTCCGGATTACCGTCATAGTCATAGGTCATGTCGCGAATAAAGTGCGGCAATTCGTTGCTGGTATAGACGCCCTGGAAATGGTCGGCACAATTAATGTGGTAAGCGCTATTCACCAGCCAGTGGGTGTCGAATACGATAATGGTGTCAACGCCCATTTCGCGGCAACGCTTGCCTATTTCAATATGCCCATCAATGGCTGCCTGACGACAACCGTGATTTTTTCCCGGCAGTTCAGAAAGATACATCGACGGCACGTGGGTAATTTTTGCTGCTAACGCTAACTTGCCCATATCAAACTCCCCATTTTGGGATAGGATGGTCGCCCATTGAGATGCAGACGTTTTTCATTTCCGCAAACACTTCGAAGCTATATTCGCCGCCTTCGCGCCCGGTACCGGAGGCTTTCACGCCACCGAACGGCTGACGCAGGTCGCGGACGTTCTGGGTGTTGACGAAGACCATGCCGGCTTCAATCCCACGCGCCAGGCGCAACACTTTGCTCACGTCCTGGGTCCAGATATAAGAGGCCAGACCGTATTCCACGTCGTTCGCCAAACGTAACCCTTCCGCTTCGTCTTTGAATGGCAGCAGACAGGCGACTGGCCCAAAGATCTCTTCCTGCGCGACGCGCATACGGTTGTCGACATCGGCCAGCACGGTTGGGCGCAGGAAGTTACCGCCTTTCAGATGCGCAGGCAGGTCAGTGGGTTTTTCCGCACCGCCCGCCAGCAGCGTTGCGCCCTCTTCAATGCCGAGGCGGATATAACCGGAGACTTTTTCCCAGTGCTGTTGGCTAATCAGCGCGCCGACCTGGGTGTTCGGGTCGGTCGGATCGCCGACACGCAGGCGATTCGCGCGTTCGGCAAAGCGCTTCACGAACTCAGGGTAAATGCTCTGCTGGATAAAGATGCGCGACCCGGCGGTGCAGCGTTCGCCGTTGATCGAGAAGATGGTGAACAGCGCGGCGTCCAGCGCGCGCTCAATGTCGGCATCTTCAAAAATCAGCACCGGCGATTTGCCGCCCAGCTCCATCGAGTATTTTTTCAGGCCGGCATTTTTCATGATATTGCGACCGGTGGCGGTACCGCCGGTAAACGACACCGCACGCACGTCATGGTGGCGTACCAGCGCATCGCCCGCCGTCGCGCCGTAGCCCTGCACCACGTTCAGCACGCCTGCCGGAATTCCTGCCTCCAGCGCCAACTCGCCCAACCTGTCGGCAGTCAACGGCGACAGCTCGGACATTTTGAGCACCGCGGTGTTGCCCAGCGCCAGGCACGGCGCGACTTTCCAGGTCGCGGTCATAAACGGCACGTTCCACGGCGACACCAGCGCGCAGACGCCGACGGGCTGCACCAGCGTATAATTGAGCATTTTATCGTCAACAGGATAGGTCTTGCCGTTCATCTGCTGGCACACTTCGGCGAAGAATTCGAAGTTATGCGAGGCGCGCGGGATCAGCACGTTTTTAGTCTGGTGAATAGGCAAGCCGGTGTCGGCGGTTTCCATCGCCGCGATTTCCGGCACATGCTGGTCAATCAGATCGCCAAGGCGACGCATCAGGCGCGCGCGCTCTTTCATCGGCAGGTTGGCCCATTTCGGGAACGCCTCTTTTGCCGCCGCGACAGCCTGGTTCACTTCTGCTTCACCGCCGGAGGCCACTTCCGCCAGCACGTCACCGGTCGCCGGGTTAGTGGTCTGGAAGTAGTCGTTACCTGCAACGTTTTTGCCGTTAATCCAATGATTTATTTTCTTCATTTTGCGCTCTCCTCACTGACGATTCGGTTAACCAGGCGACCCACGCCTTCTACTTCCACGACAACTTCATCCCCCGGCACCACATCGGACAGCCCTTTCGGCGTACCGGTGGCAATCATGTCGCCCGGTTGCAACGTCATAAATTCGCTCAGATAAGAAATCAGGAACGGGATGCTGAAGATCAGATCGGCGGTCGTCCCTTCCTGCCGCAGCTCACCGTTGACAAAGGTGCGTAACGTCAGGTTGTGCGGATCAGAAACCGCCTCTTTATCCACAATCCACGGGCCTATCGGCGTCAGGCCGTCGCGGCTTTTTACCCGCAGATTCGGACGGTAGTAGTTTTCCAGATAGTCGCGGATCGCGTAGTCGTTACAGACGGTGTAACCGGCCACATACTCCATGGCTTCGGCTTCGCTCACCTTACGCGCCGTTTTGCCAATCACCACGACCAGTTCGGCTTCGTAGTGCATATATTCGACGTTGTTCGGGCGCACCGACGTTTGGTGATGTTCGGTAAAGGTGTTTGGCGCTTTGATAAATACCAGCGGCTCTTTCGGCGGCGTAAATGCCAGCTCGCTGGCGTGATCGGCGTAGTTCAACCCCAGCGCAAATAACGTACCCGTCGCTGACAGCGGCCACGTAAAAGTCTGGTGGCGGGCGAATTCATCTTCTGCGACAACCGGATTTTCCAGAGCGGGTAAACCTTTCGCCAGAATACGCACCCGATCGCCGGGACGCAGCGCAACGCGATTCTGCGGCGTACCGAGTAAGATCGCATCGCCAGGGTTAAGCGTAGCGAACTCACTTAACGCGCTAAGCAGTTGTGCGGCGCTACGCTGTAAATCAGCAGTATTCCAGTGGTCCGCTTCTCGTCCGTTGATTTCAGTGATAATGGTGAGGTTATCCACATCACTCAGCGGCGCCATTTCACCCAGCGGGCAAAAGCCATCGCGACATTTCGCTTTAATCGCCGGGCGATAAAAGCTCTCTTCCGGCAGGCTGACCTCGTTAGCCAGCGCATACCCGGCGATATAGTCCGCCGCCGCTTCAGGGCGTATCCGGCTGGCGGTTTTCCCCACAATGAGCGCCACTGTCGCGCCGCTCAGTACCTTTTCTCCCTGCGGATAAGGAATGGGTTCGCCGTGACGAATCACCGTATTACGCGGCTTGATGAACCACACTGCGGTTTTAGGCGGCGCATTATAGGGAGGCTGAGAGAAAGCCTCTTGCCAGGCATCAAGCTGGCTGCGATGGTTTAACGCAACGGCGAAAACAGTACCCTTCATACATAAACTCCTCAGGCCGATTTAACGGGCTGTGATTTCATTAATATATTAATGATTAGATTTATGCTTTCGCTGTACATTTAGCAAGCTGAAGTAAAGTATTTGTGATGTGATTAACAATATTTTCACAAATTTATTATTAAATACATATATATCAAATAGTTAAATAAAAGCCTTTGTTTCTGTTAAACTTTGGACATAAAACAGATGTCATAGCTCACATCGGTAAACACGATTATTCAGGTATTAATAATTCTGCAAAAGAGAAACGCTTATGCATGATTCATTAACCATCGCATTGCTTCAGGCGCGCGAAGCGGCAATGACCTATTTCCGCCCCATCGTTAAAAGCCACAATCTGACCGACCAGCAATGGCGCATTGTGCGAATCCTGGCCGATAGCCCCTCTATGGATTTTCACGAGCTGGCCTTTCGTACCTGTATTTTGCGTCCAAGTCTGACCGGAATATTGACGCGCATGGAGCGAGACGGACTGGTGTTGCGACTCAAGCCGGTTAACGATCAGCGTAAGTTATATGTCATGTTGACGGAGCAGGGACAAACGCTGTACGCCCGTGCCCGGAGCCAGGTAGAAGAGGCTTATCGAAAAATTGAGGCCGATTTCACGCCCGAAAAAACACAGCAATTGATGCTGCTGCTGGACGATCTTATTGCTCTGGGACGCCAGCATCCTGATAGCGAAGCGGAAGCATAGTATTCTTTCCTTCCCACGCCGCCGACACGGGAATCCCCTCCCGCTTACAACGTTGACGGCGATCGCATTTTACTCTTCTTCTTCGACGTTCATCTGAAAAGTACCCGCCGTTGTCCTGAAAGTCTCTTCACAGTTTACGCTTCTGCCTATTCAATTAAACAACAAATAAGAAACATATTATTAACAAAACATTCCGATTAACGAGGAAGAGGCCGCAATGAAACCTGAAGATTTTCGTACTGATAACAAGCGTCCGTTAACGGGCGAAGAGTATTTAAAAAGCCTGCAGGACGGGCGGGAAATTTATATTTACGGCGAACGCGTTAAAGATGTTACGACACATCCGGCATTCCGCAATGCCGCAGCCTCTGTCGCACAACTGTATGACGCATTACATAAACCGTCGATGCAAGATACCCTATGCTGGAATACCGATACCGGCAGCGGCGGTTATACGCATAAATTTTTCCGCGTTGCGAAAAGCGCAGACGATCTGCGCCAACAGCGTGATGCTATCGCCGAGTGGTCACGCCTGAGTTACGGCTGGATGGGACGCACACCGGATTACAAAGCCGCCTTTGGTTGCGCCCTGGGCGCTAACCCAGCCTTCTACGGCCAGTTTGAGCAGAACGCCCGCAACTGGTACACCCGTATTCAGGAGACCGGCCTGTACTTTAACCATGCAATCGTCAACCCGCCCATTGACCGCCACAAACCTGCCGACGAAGTGAAAGACGTCTATATCAAGCTGGAGAAAGAGACGGACGCCGGGATTATTGTCAGCGGGGCGAAAGTCGTCGCCACTAACTCCGCCCTGACTCACTACAACATGATTGGTTTCGGCTCAGCCCAGGTGATGGGCGAAAACCCGGATTTCGCTCTGATGTTTGTCGCGCCAATGGATGCCGAAGGCGTAAAACTTATTTCACGCGCCTCGTATGAAATGGTCGCGGGCGCGACGGGCTCGCCGTTTGATTATCCACTCTCCAGCCGCTTTGATGAAAACGATGCCATTCTGGTGATGGACAAGGTGTTGATCCCGTGGGAAAACGTGTTGATTTACCGTGATTTCGATCGTTGCCGTCGCTGGACGATGGAAGGCGGCTTTGCCCGTATGTATCCACTGCAAGCCTGTGTTCGTCTGGCGGTTAAACTTGATTTCATTACCGCGCTGCTGAAAAAATCGCTCGAATGTACGGGTACCGTAGAGTTCCGGGGTGTGCAGGCCGATCTCGGCGAAGTCGTGGCCTGGCGCAATATGTTCTGGGCATTGAGCGATTCTATGTGTTCCGAAGCAACCCCGTGGGTAAACGGCGCCTGGCTACCGGACCACGCCGCGCTGCAAACCTATCGTGTGATGGCCCCAATGGCCTACGCGAAAATTAAAAATATTATTGAACGTAACGTTACCAGCGGCCTGATTTACCTGCCTTCCAGCGCCCGCGATCTGAATAATCCGCAAATCGACCAGTACCTGGCGAAATACGTACGCGGCTCTAACGGAATGGACCATGTTGAACGTATCAAAATTCTTAAATTGATGTGGGATGCCATCGGCAGCGAGTTTGGCGGTCGCCATGAGCTGTACGAGATTAACTACTCGGGCAGCCAGGATGAAATTCGTCTGCAGTGCCTGCGTCAGGCCCAGAGCTCCGGCAATATGGATAAGATGATGGCAATGGTCGATCGCTGCCTCTCCGAATACGATCAGAATGGCTGGACGGTTTCGCATTTGCACAATAACGACGACATCAATCAACTGGATAAGCTGCTGAAATAACGCGGCAGGAGGTTCTCATGCAAGTAGATGAACAACGTCTGCGTTTTCGCGATGCGATGGCAAGTCTGGCGGCAGCGGTCAACATCGTAACCACGGCGGGTCACGCCGGACGCTGCGGTATCACCGCAACAGCGGTCTGCTCCGTCACCGATACGCCGCCCTCCGTGATGGTATGTATTAATGCCAATAGCGCCATGAACCCCGTTTTTCAGGGCAACGGCAAGCTGTGCATTAATGTACTTAACCATGAGCAGGAGCTGATGGCGCGCCACTTTGCCGGTATGACGGGGATGGCGATGGAAGAGCGTTTTCACCAGCCATGTTGGCAAAACGGGCCGCTGGGCCAGCCGGTACTTAACGGCGCGCTGGCCGGTCTTGAAGGCGAGATCAGCGAGGTACAAACCATTGGCACGCATCTGGTGTATCTGGTGGCGATCAAAAATATTATTCTTAGCCAGGATGGGCATGGCCTGATTTATTTCAAACGCCGTTTTCATCCGGTCAGACTTGAGATGGAAGCGCCTGTTTAACCGTCACTCATGCCCACAAGCGGGATAACCACCGCTTGTGGGAGAAGAGTCGATACGCTGAAGATTTTTATTCCCGCCGCGATGTTTGCTCGCCATAAATCGCGGCGATTAATAAAATCTAAGAGCCTGTCCCACCAGGCGTTATTGGCGCAGCCAGTTTGGACACGGACAGCGCGCAAAAACCGGAGCGTACACGTAGTACGTGAGGTTTGACTCGCTACGCTCGCCCTTCGGGCCGCCGCAAGCGGCGTTCAAAACGCTAACGCGTTTTGGCGAGCACTGCCCAGGTCCAAAATGGCAAGTAAAATAGCCCTAATGGGATAGGCTCTAAATTAGCTCCCGCGATAGGTTGAATAACCATACTGACTTAATAACAGCGGCACATGATAGTGCTCATTCGTTTTGCTGATATGAAACTCGACGGGAATCTCCGGGAAAAACGTATCCAGTTTTTTACTTTCAAAATACTGGCCGGTTTTAAAAATAACGCGATAATCCCCCGGCGCGGCAGCTTTTTCGGGCCACAGTGCTTTAATACGTCCGTCCTGGTCGGTATGCCCGGTGTTTAATTGCGTCCATCCGTTATCCTTTTTCTGCTCCAGTACCACCTCCACGCCGGGCGCCGGTTTGCCTGTTTGCTGATCGAGAATATGTACGCTGAGAATATTGTTGCCAGCGGCCAGCGCCATTGCCGGGGCTGCAACAAGAGACGCTATCGCGGTAGCCAGTATATATCGTTTCATGCTTCACTCCTTTACGGTATTGATGCAGGAAAATATATCTGGCGCGTCCAGGATTAACCTTACACGGACATGACAATTATGTCATCTTGTTGGAGATTTACGGATTCGCTAACAAGCCTATGGCATACTGCGTCGATGAAGATTTTATTGATTGAAGATAACCAGAAAACCATTGAGTGGGTACGTCAGGGACTCACGGAAGCAGGCTATGTGGTTGATTATGCCTGTGATGGACGAGACGGATTACACCTCGCCCTTCAGGAACATTATTCATTGATTATTCTTGATATTATGCTGCCGGGGCTTGATGGATGGCAGGTTTTACGCGCGTTACGCACTGCGCATCAGTCCCCTGTTATTTGCCTGACGGCGCGCGACTCGGTTGAGGATCGCGTCAAAGGTCTTGAGGCGGGCGCTAATGATTACCTTGTTAAGCCTTTTTCCTTCGCCGAACTGCTGGCCCGGGTGAGAGCTCAACTCAGACAGCATGTCCCGGTCTTTACCCGACTGACGATCAATGGTCTGGACATGGATGCCACAAAGCAATCGGTGTCACGAAATGGCAAACCGATTTCCCTGACCCGCAAAGAATTCCTGCTCCTCTGGTTACTGGCGTCCCGGGCAGGAGAAATCGTGCCCCGAACCGCGATCGCCAGCGAAGTTTGGGGAATTAACTTTGATAGTGAAACCAACACCGTTGATGTCGCGATTCGTCGGCTGCGCGCCAAAGTAGACGATCCATTTGAAAAGAAGCTCATTATGACCGTCCGGGGGATGGGTTATCGATTACAGGCGGAAACGTCGCAGAATGGTTAAGTTATCAATGACGCTGCGCCTGACAATTTCTTTTATCGCCATCCTTATCCTCGCCTGTACCGGCATTAGCTGGACGCTCTATAACGCGCTGAGCAAAGAATTAACGTATCGTGATGATATGACGCTAATAAATCGGGCGGCGCAAATGCAGCAACTGTTACTGGATGGCGCCAGGCCGGAAAATCTGCCGCTCTATTTCAATCGGATGGTGGATACGAAGCAGGATATCTTATTGATCCATTCAGCAACAGGCCACAATGTTGCGATTAATCATAGCGGCATCCCCGACCAACGCTTTAACGAGATTCCGCTGGCTAAAAACATCACCCGCGAAACCTTATTTCGCCAGGCGGTACAAGGCACGGAACTTACCGCGGTACGAGTAAACGCCAGAAGCGGCGATGACCCGCTGACCCTTACTATTGCCAGGCTGGCGACGGAAAGGCGGCAAATGCTGACGCAATATCGCCGCAACAGTTTGCTGATTAGCCTTATCGCGATCCTCGTCTGTTCGGCGCTCAGTCCATTAGTCATCAGAAACGGGCTGCGGGCCATTACGTCGCTCAGCCGACTCACCGCGGCGACAGATAGCGGCACACTTCGCCAGCCGTTGGCGGAACAGGCGTTACCCGTTGAGCTCAGGCCGCTTGGACAAGCGCTAAATACCATGCGCCAGAAGCTTTCCGACGATTTTGAACGCCTGAACCAATTTGCCGACGATCTGGCGCATGAGCTGCGCACGCCGGTTAATATTTTACTGGGGAAGAATCAGGTGATGCTGAGTCAGGAACGCAGCGCCGAAGAGTATCAACAAGCCCTTGTCGATAATATTGAAGAGCTGGAGGGACTGTCGCGACTGACAGAAAATATTCTCTTTCTGGCACGCGCGGAGCACCAGAATATAACGGTAAAAAAACAGCCTGTTTCGCTCAATGCGCTGGTCGAAAATATGCTGGATTATCTTAGCCCCCTTGCCGAGGAGAAGCGCATCTGTTTTATAAATCAATGTCAGGGAACGGTATGGGCTGACGAAATATTATTACAAAGAGTGCTCTCAAACCTGCTGACGAATGCCATCCGTTATTCTGATGAAAACGCCGTGATACGTATTGAAAGCGCTTATGATGATAACGTTGCAGAAATTCGGGTCGCTAATCCGGGCAGCCACCCCGCCGATGCGGATAAGCTTTTCAGGCGTTTTTGGCGAGGAGATAATGCCCGCCACACTGCCGGTTTCGGCCTGGGGCTATCGTTGGTTAATGCGATTGCTCTATTGCACGGTGGCGCGGCATCTTACCGCTATGCCGATGAACATAATATCTTTTCGGTTCGTCTGCCCGATAGCGGTGATAGCTAAGGTCAGTACAGGTTCTGTTCCCCTTCCCTGCCACAGGGCTGTGGTTATCAATACAACCTCAATAAAGAGAAAATAAAGGATGCCGGCAAAGAATATTGCTGGCTCGATCACTTTCTCGGTTTCCAATCCAGGGTCAATTCATCCCATAACGCGTTATTCAGTGGGAACCTTTATGAAAAAGTATCTTGCATTCGCCGTTACGCTGCTGGGTATGGGTAAAGTCATCGCCTGTACTACCCTTTTGGTAGGCAATCAGGCTTCGGCTGACGGCTCCTTCATTATCGCGCGCAACGAAGATGGCTCGGCAAATAACGCCAAGCATAAGGTTATTCATCCCATCGCGTTTCATCAACAAGGCGAGTATAAAGCACATCGGAACAATTTTAGCTGGCCGCTTCCGGAGACAGCGATGCGCTATACGGCAATTCATGACTTTGATACTAACGATAACGCCATGGGTGAAGCCGGTTTCAATTCGGCGGGCGTCGGAATGAGCGCAACGGAAACCATTTATAACGGCAGAGCGGCGCT
Organism: Salmonella sp. 2020_1459; assembly: GCF_043847915.1. Classification (NCBI taxonomy): domain Bacteria; kingdom Pseudomonadati; phylum Pseudomonadota; class Gammaproteobacteria; order Enterobacterales; family Enterobacteriaceae; genus Salmonella; species Salmonella sp. 2020_1459. The sequence goes on from NZ_JBCMFA010000001.1 coordinate 829,190, forward strand.
GGCTGCCGATCCTTACGTGACAAAAACGGGGATCACGGAAGACGCCATTGAGTCCGTGATCCTGCCAGTGGCGCAATCGGCGCGTCAGGGCGCCAAATTACTGGGAGACATTATTGAACAAAAAGGCGCTGGCGAAGGTTTCGGCGTCGCGTTTATTGATAGCAAAGAGATATGGTATCTGGAGACGGGAAGCGGTCATCAATGGCTGGCAGTACGACTTCCGGCAGATAGCTATTTCGTTTCCGCCAATCAGGGACGTTTACGCCATTACGATCCGAATGATAACGCGAATTATATGGCGTCACCAACGTTAGTAAGCTTTGCGAAAAAGCAGGGATTATATGATCCGGCCCGCGGCGAATTCGACTTTCATCAAGCCTATTCGCAGGATAACAAAAACGATACCACCTATAATTATCCGCGCGTCTGGACGCTACAACACCAGTTTAATCCGCATCTGGATACGGTCGTTAGCGAAGGGGAAACATTTCCTGTTTTTTTAACGCCAATAACGAAGATCGGCGTGGCGGCAGTAAAAAACGCGCTACGCAATCACTATCAGGGAACGTCGCACGACCCTTATGCCAGTCATAATCCACAAGAACCATGGCGACCGATATCCGTTTTTCGTACCCAGGAGTCACATATTTTACAGGTCAGACCGAAATTACCGCAGGCTATCGGCAACGTAGAATACATCGCCTATGGAATGCCATCTCTTAGCGTCTATCTCCCCTATTATCAGGGGATGCGTCATTATCAACCCGGAGATGATAAAGGAACCGATCGGGCGAGCAACGACTCTACCTACTGGACATTCCGCACGCTGCAAACGCTGGTTATGCAGGACTACAATGCGTTTGCGCCAGATGTGCAACACGCCTGGAAAACATTTGAACAGCAAACAGCTAAGCAGCAGTATAAGATGGAGCAGAGCTATCTGAGATTATATGCGTCGCATCCGAAAGAAGCGCAACGCTTACTGCAAAATTTTGAAGATAAAACGATGCAAAATGCGCAGACGCTCGCCCGTCGCCTGACCAATAATATTATTACGACAATGACTTACCGTACAGATATGAAATATCACTTTTCAAGTACGCAACCATAAATTTAATGACAATCTATTAGCCACTCATACACAATAAGATAAAGCGGTACCAGAATTAGCCAGATATAAAAGACAATAATTATTATGGATTCATAGAGAGGATAGTTTATGACACTCCAGGCAAATATCAGCAGAGAGACAAAAGCGGCAAAAACCCAGGAGGTATATAAGCACGTTGTTCTTTTCAAAATGGCCGCCCCCTCTTACATAAGACGATAACTACAGCTTATGTCCCGTGTTACATAACTTTTCCCGACAGGCCTCTTTTACCCATGCTGAAAAATTCCGCGTCTTTTCAGATTTCAACGCGAATTCTATCTGTTCAAGCATGGAATAGGAAAAACGAATATTCTTCGTCACGGTCTTACTTGTCCGGGGCTTTGCTGGCATACACACACCTGTATAACATTTGATGTAACGCCGTTACTTTACGCAGGAGCAAATCGGTGAATTTGATCTGAGTCAAGAAGGTGGGTTTTCAATAAAAGTTGTGCCCTAAATTGTGAAGTTTGTAGATTTTATGAACATTTGATGTACCGATCTCCCCCCATGATCGCCACTACGTATGGACGTCAGGACACCTCCCCGCCTGATCAGAAGCGTTTTCTCACTAAAAAGGACATTTTTTTAAAGTTCCTGGTGCATAAAAGTCACATCCTTTTAAAGGGTTGTTAACCCTGTTGAATGTTCCCACTCCCCTATTCAGGAATATTAAAAACGCTATGCAAATACAGAGCTTCTATCATTCAGCTTCACTAAAAACCCAGGAGGCTTTTAAAAGCCTACAAAAAACCTTATACAACGGAATGCAGATTCTCTCAGGCCAGGGCAAAGCGCCGGCTAAAGCGCCCGACGCTCGCCCGGAAATTATTGTCCTGCGAGAACCCGGCGCGACATGGGGGAATTATCTACAGCATCAGAAGACGTCTAACCACTCGCTGCATAACCTCTATAACTTACAGCGCGATCTTCTTACCGTCGCGGCAACCGTTCTGGGTAAACAAGACCCGGTTCTAACGTCAATGGCAAACCAAATGGAGTTAGCCAAAGTTAAAGCGGACCGGCCAGCAACAAAACAAGAAGAAGCCGCGGCAAAAGCATTGAAGAAAAATCTTATCGAACTTATTGCAGCACGCACTCAGCAGCAGGATGGCTTACCTGCAAAAGAAGCTCATCGCTTTGCGGCAGTAGCGTTTAGAGACGCTCAGGTCAAGCAGCTTAATAACCAGCCCTGGCAAACCATAAAAAATACACTCACGCATAACGGGCATCACTATACCAACACGCAGCTCCCTGCAGCAGAGATGAAAATCGGCGCAAAAGATATCTTTCCCAGTGCTTATGAGGGAAAGGGCGTATGCAGTTGGGATACCAGGAATATTCATCACGCCAATAATTTGTGGATGTCCACGGTGAGTGTGCATGAGGACGGTAAAGATAAAACGCTTTTCTGCGGGATACGTCATGGCGTGCTTTCCCCCTATCATGAAAAAGATCCGCTTCTGCGTCAGGTCGGCGCTGAAAACAAAGCCAAAGAAGTATTAACTGCGGCACTTTTTAGTAAACCTGAGTTGCTTAACAAAGCCTTAGCGGGCGAGGCGGTAAGCCTGAAACTGGTATCCGTCGGGTTACTCACCGCGTCGAATATTTTCGGCAAAGAGGGAACGATGGTCGAGGATCAAATGCGCGCATGGCAATCGTTGACCCAGCCGGGAAAAATGATTCATTTAAAAATCCGCAATAAAGATGGCGATCTACAGACGGTAAAAATAAAACCGGACGTCGCCGCATTTAATGTGGGTGTTAATGAGCTGGCGCTCAAGCTCGGCTTTGGCCTTAAGGCATCGGATAGCTATAATGCCGAGGCGCTACATCAGTTATTAGGCAATGATTTACGCCCTGAAGCCAGACCAGGTGGCTGGGTTGGCGAATGGCTGGCGCAATACCCGGATAATTATGAGGTCGTCAATACATTAGCGCGCCAGATTAAGGATATATGGAAAAATAACCAACATCATAAAGATGGCGGCGAACCCTATAAACTCGCACAACGCCTTGCCATGTTAGCCCATGAAATTGACGCGGTACCCGCCTGGAATTGTAAAAGCGGCAAAGATCGTACAGGGATGATGGATTCAGAAATCAAGCGAGAGATCATTTCCTTACATCAGACCCATATGTTAAGTGCGCCTGGCAGTCTTCCGGATAGCGGTGGACAGAAAATTTTCCAAAAAGTATTACTGAATAGCGGTAACCTGGAGATTCAGAAACAAAATACGGGCGGGGCGGGAAACAAAGTAATGAAAAATTTATCGCCAGAGGTGCTCAATCTTTCCTATCAAAAACGAGTTGGGGATGAAAATATTTGGCAGTCAGTAAAAGGCATTTCTTCATTAATCACATCTTGAGTCTTGAGGTAACTATATGGAAAGTCTATTAAATCGTTTATATGCCGCGTTAGGCCTGGATGCACCAGAAGATGAGCCACTTCTCATCATTGATGATGGGATACAGGTTTATTTTAATGAATCCGATCATACACTGGAAATGTGCTGTCCCTTTATGCCATTGCCTGACGACATCCTGACTTTGCAGCATTTTTTACGTCTTAACTATGCCAGCGCCGTCACTATCGGCGCTGACGCAGACAATACTGCTTTAGTGGCGCTTTATCGCTTGCCGCAAACCAGTACCGAAGAAGAGGCGCTCACTGGTTTTGAATTATTCATTTCAAACGTGAAACAATTGAAAGAGCATTATGCATAATTTAATACGTCAACATACTTTCTTAATGAGATAAAACGCGATACGTATGCCCTTTACAAGAGACAAAACCAGAATCTTTGGTGGAAATGTAAGGGGCAAACGTTCCTCTTTCTCATTTTGCTCTGTTTGCGGGAGCATTTTTAGTGTGTAAGTATTCCTGCTCATCAGGTTTTTACGCCATCTACGCACATTTATTCTGCTATAAGTTGAAATTCTGCAAAAAATATTGGTACTTATTATTTTTTCTTTAAGTAAATTTTCGCTCAACAAACTTAATTGTTTATTCAATGATGATGAAGCGTAAGCTATGCTGGAAATGAAGGAAGTCAATAGCAAGGATAATCTTATTATTCACGGGTGATATTACTTCTGCTTCACCGTTATGGCAGATATCATCGCCTCTTGTCAGATGCCAGACACCTACTCATACTCAACCAAAGCTCTAAATACAAAAATCACCTTATATCTTTTTTTATTATTCCTTGTATAAATGTGACTTGACTCACACCTATAAGGAATCGGCTCACTTCCATAAGAAGGAATCAAAATGCCAATAACTAACGCGTCCCCAGAAAATATATTAAGATATTTGCATGCGGCCGGTACCGGTACGGAAGAAGCAATGAAAAGTGCAACTTCACCACGCGGTATACTGGAATGGTTTGTCAATTTTTTTACCTGTGGTGGAGTAAGAAGAAGCAATGAAAGATGCTTTCGGGAGGTAATTGGAAAACTGACCACATCATTATTATATGTAAATAAAGATGCTTTCTTCGATGGTAATAAAATATTTCTGGAGGATGTCAACGGGTGTACTATATGTCTGTCATGTGGAGCAGCATCCGAAAATACGGATCCCATGGTCATTATTGAAGTGAACAAAAATGGAAAAACTGTAACGGATAAAGTTGATAGTGAGAGATTTTGGAATGTATGTCGAATGTTAAAACTGATGAGTAAACATAATATACAACAGCCTGATTCACTTATAACCGAGGGTGGTTTTCTGAACCTGCGCGGAGTAAACCTGGCTAATAAAAATTTCCAGGGGGAAGATTTGTCAGAAATAGATGCTTCTAATGCAGATTTCCGTGAAACAAATCTTTCTAATGTAAATTTAGTCGGTGCAAATTTGTGTTGTACAAATCTACACGCTGTAAATCTAATGGGTTCAAACATGACTAAAGCAAACCTGACTCACGCAGACCTGACTTGCGCTAACATGTCCGGTGTAAACTTAACCGCTGCAATTCTATTCGGCTCAGACTTAACTGACACCAAACTAAATGGTGCGAAATTAGATAAGATAGCTCTAACTTTAGCGAAAGCATTAACAGGAGCCGATCTGACAGGTAGTCAACATACCCCTACTCCACTCCCGGATTACAATGATAGAACTCTTTTCCCCCATCCGATATTTTAGTCGAGATAAAGGGATTTTATAAACAAGAAGTATTCAAACAGAGGCCCCCTTGTTTTATTAAATAAACCCCGCCCCTAAGTTTCATTATAAATAACATTTTCAGCGTATTACTTTTTGGCTTTGTCTGAATCATAGCGTTATCTGTATGTGGCACATTAACTAAAAACACTATTATTGTTTAATTTAAATAATTCATAATTGTAGTCAGGAAATAAGAAGTTATGCTTCCGGTCACCTACAGATTAATACCTCAAAGCGGAGTATCCACATATGGATTAAATACCGCAGATACACCTGTTTTCCCCGATATTCCCGAACATGCACCAAACCCCTCACGGCTACGCCTTGCTCATGACAGCCTTGCCATAAACAGGGAATTCCGTCTGGAGCCAGAGTGTGTGGTGGAGTACCTTATCTCAGGCGCGGGTGGAATAGACCCTGATACAGAAATTGATGACGACATTTATGACGAATGCTACGATGAACTATCCTCCGTACTTCAAAATGCGTACACCCAAAGCGAAACATTCCGCAGACTGATGAATTACGCATATGAAAAAGAACTACATGATGTGGAGCAGCGCTGGCTACTGGGGGCAGGCGAAGCCTTTGAAACTACCGTGGCTCAGGAACACTTCAAACTTTCAGAAGGCAGGAAAGTTATTTGTCTCAATCTGGACGATTCTGATGATTCATATACCGAACATTATGAAAGTAACGAAGGAAGACAACTTTTTGACACAAAACGTTCATTTATTCATGAAGTTGTACATGCACTGACCCATCTTCAGGATAAAGAAGAAAATCATCCAAGAGGCCCTGTTGTCGAATATACCAACATTATTCTGAAAGAGATGGGGCATCCTTCACCTCCCAGAATGGTCTACATCTTCAATAAATAGACACATCAGGAAACGAAAAGAAACTAAAAACCCACGTAGTCCCTTTTTTTCGGGAAATGTTCTGGCAGTATTTTCTAACTATATTCTAAGCGCCCAAAAAACAAAGGGGCTACCTTTCGGTAACCCCTTGTTTAATCTGGCGGAAGCGCAGAGATTCGAACTCTGGAACCCTTTCGGGTCGCCGGTTTTCAAGACCGGTGCCTTCAACCGCTCGGCCACACTTCCGGAATGAGGCGCACTATAAACATCCCGGTGCGTCATGTAAAGACCGAATGTGTTCGTTTGCGTGAAAAACAGGCAAAACTTTGTTAATTGCCTGAAATAGCAGCATATTGACCATTTCTTCAACACAAAACTGGCTGAATACGTATTGATCGCCTCCACTGTTTCACCGCTGTGATTAGCGATTTTTTTATCGGTAACGCGTGGTTGGCGCTGCCGCCTGTTTTATGGCGTAGCGCCAGGCATGAGCAGACCGTTTTAACGACGGTAATCACCTGAAATCTCTAAAGGAAACTAAACGTAAACGAATGCGTAAAGATGGGTAAAACCACTGGGTGACAGTGACTGTTTTTATTATTCTCCTTTATTAATTACATCTGTCATAAGAGAGTGACTAATGGATCGTATCATTACATCATCGCGTGATCGTAGCTCGCTACTGAGTACGCACAAAGTACTGCGCAACACCTATTTTCTGTTGAGCCTGACGCTGGCTTTCTCCGCAATTACCGCGACAGCCAGTACGGTACTGATGCTGCCCTCCCCCGGCCTGATTCTGACGCTGGTCGGTATGTATGGGCTGATGTTCCTGACCTATAAAACCGCCAATAAGCCGGTCGGTATCCTGTCTGCTTTTGCGTTTACCGGCTTCCTCGGGTATATCCTGGGCCCGATTCTTAACGCCTATCTGTCAGCAGGCATGGGCGATGTGATTGGCCTGGCGCTGGGTGGTACCGCGTTAGTATTTTTCTGCTGCTCCGCTTACGTTTTGACCACCCGTAAGGATATGTCTTTCCTGGGCGGTATGTTAATGGCCGGGATCGTCGTCGTGCTGATTGGTATGGTGGCGAATATTTTCCTGCAACTGCCTGCATTGCACCTGGCGATTAGCGCGGTGTTTATCCTGATTTCCTCGGGCGCTATCCTGTATGAAACCAGTAACATCATTCACGGCGGTGAAACCAACTATATTCGTGCGACCGTCAGCCTGTACGTTTCGCTGTACAACATCTTTGTCAGCCTGCTCAGCATTCTGGGCTTCGCCAGCCGCGACTAATCGACATTCCCCTCTTCCAGCCCTGCTTATGCAGGGCTTTATTTTTTGCTACACTGCCGTCCGTGTTGATTACGCAGTGAAACGTTATGTTGATCTTTGAAGGTAAAGAAATCAGTACTGATAGCGAAGGCTATCTGAAAGAGACGACGCAGTGGAGTGAAGCGTTGGCAGTCGCTATCGCCGCCAATGAAGGCATTGAGCTCTCTGCGGAACACTGGGAAGTCGTGCGCTTCGTGCGCGAATTTTACCTGGAGTTTAATACCTCTCCCGCCATCCGAATGCTGGTCAAAGCGATGGCGAATAAGTTCGGCGAAGAAAAAGGCAATAGCCGCTATCTGTATCGTCTGTTCCCGAAAGGCCCGGCAAAGCAAGCGACCAAAATCGCCGGTCTGCCCAAGCCGGTAAAATGTATTTAATACCGAATACTAAAGCCTGTTAACGTCTCGCGAGGGCTGTGCGGTTCAGTGAGGATTTTGTCCACACGAGCAGAGCGCGGTCCGCCTTCTTTCAGCCACTTGATGAGCTTTTCCACCTGCGCCGCGTCGCCACAGGCCACCACTTCTACGCTTCCGTCATCCATATTCTTCGCATAGCCGGTTAACCCCAGTCGCTGCGCCTCATGCTGCGTGGTATAACGAAATCCGACGCCCTGAACGCGACCATAAACCCAGGCGATAATGCAGACGTTCGACATGATGGTTCTCCTTTCATAATCAACGGTGAAGACGCATACAGGACATACTTAACGTACCTGACTGGGCAGACACCCATAATGTTGGCGGAATCTGGCCGTAAATCGCGACCCCGACAGGTAGCCGCACCGTAGCGCTATTTCGCCGATCGGCAGCGTCGTCGATTGCAGTTGAGAAAGCGCGCAGGACATGCGTACCTCTTCAATAATTTGCCGATAACTCTGCGATTCGCGCTGCAAACGCCGACGCAGCGTCGATGTTCCCATAGCAAGACGGCGGGCTATCTCCTGGGCTGTCCATAGCTTAGCAGGTGAGAGCATAATCAGTTGCCGCACCTGCTCCGTGAGGGTGTAACGCCGTTCAATAAGCAGCGGTCCCGCCGCGCCATCATGCAAAAGCGCTAGCAGTAACCCCATCGCCTGATGTTCCTGTAGCCCAACGGGCAACCCCTGGCGCACAGCATCCAACACGTTCTCCCACATAAATGTCAGGCTACGGCTCATCGGCGTACACAGCGATGTCAGGTTTGCCGGTGGATAATCCTGAACGTACATCGTTTTAAAGCGAGCAATAATCTCCGGTGAAAGTAACAACAGGTCGGAGCGAAAACCGTTCTGCGCAGGCTGATTAATAATCTCCAGCGGCGTGTTCGCCGGAATAATAATCAACTCGCCCGGCCCGGCGACAAGGCGGCTATCATCCTGAATGATGACTTTACTGCCCTGCGTAATATGGCAGATAGCGGCGGAAAAAAGCGTAACACGATGCAAACGGTGCAGATGACTGGAACGCACCTCTGCCGTCGTAAGATCCTGATGTCGAATATGCATCTCCTGCACCGTGCCGTCCTCTGTTTTATCTTCCGTATGTGGCCGTGAATTTCGCTTTCGCAATCACATGCGCGTTAAGCATAAAACCTACCAACGCGCCACTCGACTCACTGTCGAGCGGCAGTGTTGCCGTATTCAGCGCCCACACAGTAAACTGATAGCGATGAGGCTTATCGCCCGGCGGCGGACAGGCGCCGCCAAAACCAGCATAACCGAAATCATTCCGTCCCTGCACCACTCCAGCGGGTAACGTTTTTTTATCAGCCCCCGTCGGCAGGTCGTGAATCTGCGCAGGAATATTCACCATCGTCCAGTGCCACCAGCCGCTTCCGGTGGGCGCATCAGGATCGAAGACGGTAATAGCGTAGCTTTTGGTTCCGGCAGGCGGATTGCGCCAGCTCAGCTGCGGCGAAATATTTTCTCCGCTACAACCAAATCCTTTAAAGACGTGCTGTTGCGTTAAACGAAAATCCGCCGGAATATCCGCGCTACTGAGGCTAAACGCCGACGCGGCAGATACGCCGCCACTCAATGCCATCATTGCGGCTGCGGTCAAAGAGAAGACTGTTTTCATTGTATTTCCTTCTTCATGTAAAGAAATAACACTATAAAAAGCGTCCGCTGAAGAAACTGTGCCTTTACGATTCTATTTTGTGCAGAAACGCTCACCGCCATACGCTGGTGATTGCCTCTCTCATCTGTGCTACCCTACGCGCCATTTCGTTTTCACGGTCCCTGGCTGGAGCTATCATCCGGCTCGCGTCACTGTTTGTGAGAGGTTACTCCGCATGACTGAATCTACATTTCCGCAATATCCCCGTTTAGTCCTCAGCAAAGGGCGAGAAAAATCTTTACTCCGCCGCCACCCATGGGTCTTTTCCGGCGCCGTCTCCCGCCTGGAAGGCAAAGCCAACCTCGGTGAAACTATCGATATCGTCGACCATCAGGGAAAGTGGTTAGCACGCGGCGCCTGGTCGCCAGCATCCCAGATCCGCGCGCGCGTCTGGACATTTGATAAAGCAGAATCCATTGATATTGCGTTTTTCACCCGCCGCCTGCGCCAGGCGCAGCAGTGGCGCGACTGGCTGGCGAAAAAAGACGGCCTGGATAGCTATCGTCTGATCGCCGGTGAATCCGATGGTCTACCTGGCGTCACTATCGATCGTTTTGGTCATTTTTTGGTGCTGCAACTGCTCAGCGCCGGGGCCGAATATCAACGCGCCGCATTAATTAGCGCTCTGCAAACATGCTATCCGGATTGCGCTATTTACGATCGCAGCGACGTCGCCGTGCGGAAAAAAGAAGGGATGGCGCTGACGCAAGGCCCGGTCACTGGCGAACTGCCGCCTGCGCTTCTGCCAATTGAAGAACACGGTATGAAATTACTGGTCGATATCCAGGGCGGCCACAAAACCGGTTATTATCTTGATCAGCGCGACAGTCGTCTGGCGACGCGCCGCTACGTGGAAAATCAGCGGGTACTGAACTGCTTCTCTTATACCGGCGGTTTTGCCGTGTCGGCGTTAATGGGCGGTTGTCGCCAGGTTGTCAGCGTGGATACCTCACAGGATGCGCTGGATATCGCCAGGCAAAACGTTGAACTGAACCAACTGGACTTGAGCAAAGCCGAATTCGTGCGCGACGACGTGTTTAAGTTGCTGCGCGCTTACCGTGAACACGGCGAAAAATTCGACGTCATCATCATGGACCCGCCCAAATTCGTTGAAAATAAAAGCCAGTTAATGGGCGCCTGCCGGGGCTATAAAGACATTAACATGTTAGCGATTCAACTGCTCAATCCGGGCGGCATACTGCTGACATTCTCTTGCTCCGGACTGATGACCAGCGATTTATTTCAGAAAATCATTGCCGATGCCGCAATAGATGCCGGTCGTGATGTACAATTTATAGAGCAGTTCCGTCAGGCCGCCGATCACCCGGTGATCGCCACCTACCCGGAAGGGCTGTATCTGAAAGGGTTTGCCTGTCGCGTCATGTAACTTGAAAAGTGGAATAGTATCCTCATATAAAGGGTATCTATTTCCCGGGAGGTGACTATGATAGCCAGCAAATTCGGTATCGGCCAACAGGTCCGCCATTCCCTGTTAGGTTACCTCGGAGTGGTCGTCGATATCGACCCGGAATATTCGCTTGATGAGCCGTCGCCTGATGAACTGGCGGTTAACGACGAACTTCGCGCCGCTCCGTGGTACCACGTGGTAATGGAAGATGATGATGGTCAGCCAGTGCATACTTATCTGGCCGAGGCCCAGTTGCGAAGCGAAATGCGGGACGAGCATCCAGAACAGCCATCGATGGATGAACTGGCGCGTACCATTCGCAAGCAGCTTCAGGCGCCGCGACTACGTAACTGATTGTATTTAAAAGGCCGGAAAGCGATATCCGGCCATTTAAACTTTTATTTCGCCAGCCCCAGGCGAGGGATCTCAATCGCCGGGCAGCGATCCATCACCACGGTCATGCCTGCATCCCGCGCCAGCACCGCCGCCTGTTCGTTGATCACGCCAAGCTGTAGCCATAGCGTTTTTGCGCCGATGGCGATAGCTTCCTGCGCGACGCCCCATGCAGCTTCAGAGTTGCGAAAAACATCCACCATATCGACTTTTTCGGGAATGTCCGCCAGCGTGGCATACCCCTGTTGCCCCAGCAATGTCTTACCCGCGACTTTTGGCGCAACCGGAATCACATGGTAGCCCTGTTCAAGCAGGTATTTCATTACCCGATAACTTGGACGATCGGGTTTATCGCTCGCACCTACCAGCGCGATAGTGCGAGTGGACGTCAAAACATCAGCAATATCGGTCTCTTTCATCATCTTTCTCCTGGCTGTTTTGCAAAGTGTACGACAAACCTGACATAGCAACCATTCATCCCATACCGATGTATGAGAGCAAAACGCCAAAATATGTCTATATGTTAGTAAACATGATCTAAGAAAAATTTCGATACATTATTAGCCAGACGGCCTTTGGACAGGAGAACCTTATGAAAACCGGCGCGCTAGCCACCTTCCTTGCTCTCTGTTTGCCGGTGACTGTTTTTGCCACAACGCTCCGTTTGTCTAATGAGGTTGATCTGCTGGTGCTGGACGGCAAAAAGGTGTCCAGCTCTTTATTACGCGGCGCAGAGAGCATTGAACTGGAAAACGGGCCGCATCAACTCGTTTTCCGGGTGGAAAAAACCATCCGCCTGCCCGGTAATGAAGAGCGGCTTTATATTTCTCCGCCGCTGGTGATAAGTTTCGATACCCAACTGATAAGTCAGGTCAATTTCCAGCTCCCGCGGCTGGAAAACGAGCGCGAAGCCTCGCATTTTAACGCGGCGCCGCGTCTGGCGCTTTTGGACGGCGACGCCATGCCCATTCCGGTAAAACTCGATATTCTGGCCATTACTTCTACGGCTAAAGTGGTCGATTATGAAATAGAGACCGAGCGTTATAATAAATCGGCGAAACGCGCCTCGCTTCCTCAGTTCGCCACGATGATGGCAGACGACAGCACATTACTTTCCGACGTCTCAGAGCTTGATACCGTACCGCCGCAATCACAAACTCTGACAGAACAGCGGCTGAAATATTGGTTCCGACTGGCCGACCCGCAGACACGCCATCATTTTCTGCAATGGGCGGAAAAACAGCCGCCCTCTTGATATGAGTTGTCCCAGCGCGCAATTTTTTTCTCTTTCTCTTGCAGCATCAAGCGCTTCCAGTAATCTGTAGACAGGTTAACTACGGAATCGAATTATGGAACTGACGACTCGCACCTTGCCGACGCGCAAACATATCGCGTTGGTTGCTCACGACCACTGCAAACAGATGTTAATGAACTGGGTGGAACGCCATCAGCCGTTGCTGGAAAAACACGTTCTTTATGCAACCGGCACCACGGGGAATCTGATCCAGCGCGCAACCGGTATGGACGTTAATGCGATGCTGAGCGGCCCGATGGGCGGCGACCAGCAGGTTGGCGCACTCATTTCAGAAGGGAAAATCGACGTGTTGATTTTCTTCTGGGACCCGCTTAACGCGGTACCGCACGACCCCGATGTCAAAGCGCTACTGCGTCTGGCCACCGTATGGAATATCCCTGTCGCCACTAACGTCTCAACGGCGGACTTTATCATCCAGTCCCCGCATTTTAATGACGCTGTAGATATTCTTATTCCGGATTATGCGCGTTATCTGGCCGAGCGCCTGAAATAACCGCTACGCGGGCGGGATGCTGTACCGCCCGCGCTTTAGGGCTTCCTCGCCACCGGCACATCCAGCTGTTTAAGCGCCTCCACAAAGCGCGAGGGATTATCTTTATTAAAAAGCAGCCAGACCCGCGCACGCGCGCGCGTCAACGCCACATATAACAAACGCCGCTCTTCAGCGTCCGGAAAATCCTCAACCTGAGGAAGAAGCGCACTTTCCATAATGGATTCTCGCGCCGGGGCGGGGAAACCGTCGTTACCCTCCTGCAATCCGACAAGAATCACGTAATCGGCCTGTTGGCCTTTGCTGGCATGGATAGTCATGAAGTCTATCTGTAACTTCGGCCAGCGAGTCGCCGCTTTTTGTAGACTCGCGGGTTTCAGATGGTGATAGCGCGCCAGCACCAGGATACGTTCATCTTCCTTCGCATAGCCGGATAATTTATCCAGTAACGCGTCCAACTGGCTTTCATCCAATAACGTCACCGCTTTTTTATCGCCTGGGGTCAGACTATTTAACGGTTTTTTAAGCTGGTGCGGATTCTGCTGTACAAAGCGATTGGCAATATCGCCAATCCGACTGTTAAAGCGGTACGTGGTGTCCAGGTGGCAATGCTCGCCCTCGCCGAACGTCTGATGAAACGCCGTCGTTAAGGAGAGCTGCGCCCCGCTAAAACGGTAAATCGCCTGCCAGTCATCGCCAACGGCAAACAGCGTAGTCTGGCTATTCTGCTTGCGCAGCGCCTCTAACAGCGCCGCCCGTTGCGGGGAAATATCCTGAAATTCATCGACCAGAATATGCTTCCACGGGCTGATAAAACGCCCTTTTTCGAGGATCACCATTGCCTGATGGATCAGCCCGGAGAAATCAACGGCATTTTCCGCTTTCAACGCGCTTTTCCAGGCCTTTAGCAGCGGCGCCATCAGCTTAATGCGTTTGCCAAACAGCTCGCGGCACTCCTCTGGCGCGCCAGCGATCATTTCTGCCTGCGCGCCGCCGTGCATACGCATCAAACTGACCCAACGATCCAGGCGAGGGGCCAGACGCCGCTGCAATGTCTCATCGTCCCAGAAATTACCTTCCGGCACTACCCACTGCATCTCCTCTTCCAGCCACTGACGCCAGCCTTTGGCCTGCGCTTTTTTCTCGCTACACTGCTGACGCCAGGTGCGCAGAAATAGCTGATGCCGCGCGGTGGCGTCACTTTCCAGCTTACTGATAACCGGCGCTTTTTTACTGCCTTGCTGAATAATATACAGCGCCAGCGAATGGAACGTACGGGCAGTAATCTCTTCCGTATGTAAGCGCTCGCGGATACGCTCATCCATCTCCTCTGCCGCCTTGCGACCAAACGCCAGTAAAAGAATTTGCCCCGCATCTGCTTGTCCGCGCGCCAACAGCCAACCCGCGCGCGCCACCAGCACCGAGGTCTTACCGCTTCCCGCGCCCGCCAGTACCAGTAACGATGATTCGCCGTTAACCACCGCCCTGGCCTGGGAAGGATTAAGCGGAGAAGATTCTATCTGCGTAAAAAAGTCGGCATGCGCTTCCAGCATGGCATCAGCATACGCCTGATTATGCCGCTGCCGACTTCCCTCGCTATCCTGTAACCATGCCAGACACTTACGCCATATCTCGCGACAGTGAGCAAACTCCTCCAGACGTGAGACCGGCAGCGGCAAGGCGGCAAACGTCTGGCGAATTTCGTGTTCCAGCCCCCGAACGCGTTCACGGGTAAGCCATTGGTTTTCGCCCGTTCGCTCACTAATACGCGCCCATTGCTCTTGTAATGCCTGCGCGGCGACATCACTCATCTCCTGGCTCCAGCGACGCCAGTGCGCGTCCAGATAGCGATGGAATTGCTGGGTTTCCGACCACTCGGTACCGTGCAAACGCACGACTTTATCCTCGGGGAGGACAAACTCCAGCTCGCCCCATACCAGCCCACGCTTACAGTGAATCGCCAATAACTGATTGAATGGAATAAGATATTCATGCCTGTCGCCAGACACTTTCACCCCAGCGTTGAGGATCACGGCACGATCATACGGGTGTTGCGCCAGACGTTTTCCAAGAGAAGTTGCTTTCAGTTCCATGACTCAGCGAATCCAGACGTAAAGATGTGCTTATCAGTGTAACCGCCAGAGAAAACGTGCTCCAGTCTAAAAAAACGTTACAATTGCCCGCAGTGATAGAAAACCGGAATGAACTGAGGGTTTATGCGTACCGTTCTGAATATTTTAAACTTTGTACTGGGCGGCTTTGCCACTACGCTGGCCTGGCTGCTGGCGACGCTGGTCAGTATTGTGCTTATTTTTACCCTGCCGTTGACCCGCTCCTGCTGGGAGATAACCAAGCTGTCCCTGTTCCCTTACGGTAATGAAGCCATTCACGTTGACGAACTTAATCCGGCGGCGAAAAGCGTATTAATGAATACTGGCGGTACCTTGCTGAATATTTTCTGGTTACTTTTTTTCGGCTGGTGGCTATGCCTGATGCACATTGCCTCCGGTATCGCGCAGTGTGTCACTATCATCGGGATACCTGTCGGTATTGCGAACTTTAAAATTGCCGCGATTGCGCTTTGGCCTGTCGGTCGCCGCGTCGTCTCTGTAGAAACCGCTCGCGCCGCGCGAGAAGCTAACGCGCGCCGCCGTTTTGAATGATCGGGACAAATAGCCTTTATGTTAAGTCCGTTGATTCGCCGTTATACCTGGAACAGTACCTGGCTGTATTACATCCGCATTTTTATCGCTCTGTGCGGCACCACCGCCCTGCCCTGGTGGCTGGGCGACGTCAAACTGACCATCCCGCTCACGCTCGGTATGGTTGCCGCGGCGCTAACCGATCTCGACGACCGCCTTGCCGGACGCTTGCGTAATTTAATCATTACCTTAATTTGCTTTTTTATCGCGTCGGCTTCTGTGGAGCTGCTCTTTCCCTGGCCGTGGCTATTTGCGTTGGGCTTAACGTTATCCACCAGCGGGTTTATTTTGTTGGGAGGATTAGGGCAACGCTATGCCACCATCGCGTTCGGCGCGTTACTCATTGCGATTTATACGATGCTGGGCGCTTCTTTATATGATCACTGGTATCAGCAACCACTGCTCCTGCTGGCAGGCGCAGTATGGTATAACCTACTGACGCTAACCGGGCATCTGCTATTTCCGATCCGTCCGTTGCAGGATAATCTGGCACGCAGTTACGAACAGTTGGCGCACTATCTGGAACTGAAATCACGTCTGTTTGATCCTGATATTGAAGATGAAAGCCAGGCGCCGCTCTATGATTTAGCGTTAGCGAACGGGCAGTTAATGGCGACGCTGAACCAAACGAAAGTGTCGTTATTGAGTCGCCTGCGCGGCGATCGCGGTCAACGCGGTACGCGCCGCACCCTCCATTACTATTTTGTGGCGCAGGATATTCATGAACGCGCCAGTTCTTCGCATATTCAATACCAGACGCTGCGCGATTATTTTCGCCATAGCGACGTCATGTTCCGCTTTCAGCGTCTGATGTCGATGCAGGCGCAGGCCTGTACGCAGCTGGCGCGCTGTATCTTACTGCGTACGCCGTACCAGCATGATCCGCGTTTTGAACGCGTCTTTACCCACATTGACGCCGCGCTTGAACGTATGCGCGCCAGCGGCGCTTCTTTAGAGCTGTTAAATACGCTTGGATTCTTATTAACCAACCTACGCGCCATTGATGCGCAATTGGCGACGATCGAGTCGGAGCAGGCCCAGGCAATGCCGCGCAATGAGTCAGAAAACCAGTTGGCTGATGATAGCCTGCACGGGTTTAGCGACATCTGGCTGCGTCTGAGCCGTAATTTTACCCCGGAGTCCGCTCTTTTTCGCCATGCGGTACGCATGTCGCTGGTATTGTGCATCGGTTATGCTCTCATCCAAATTACCGGGATGCGCCACGGGTACTGGATATTGCTCACCAGCCTGTTCGTTTGTCAGCCTAACTATAACGCGACCCGCCATCGCCTTGCGCTCAGGATTATCGGTACATTGGTAGGCGTTGCGATCGGCCTGCCGATTTTATGGTTTGTTCCTTCGCTTGAAGGACAGTTAGTTCTGCTGGTGATTACCGGCGTGCTTTTCTTCGCATTCCGTAATGTGCAGTATGCCCATGCAACGATGTTCATCACCCTGCTGGTATTACTCTGCTTTAACCTCCTGGGCGAAGGCTTCGAGGTAGCGTTACCGCGCGTCGTCGACACGTTAATTGGCTGCGCTATCGCCTGGGCTGCGGTCAGCTTTATTTGGCCGGACTGGCGCTTTCGCAACCTTCCCCGGGTACTCCAGCGCGCCACCGATGCTAATTGCCGCTACCTTGATGCGATCCTTGAGCAATATCACCAGGGACGGGATAACCGCCTGGCCTATCGCATTGCCAGACGCGACGCGCACAACCGCGATGCAGAACTGGCATCCGTGGTTTCTAATATGTCGAGCGAACCCGACGTCACGGCTGAAACCCGGGAGGCGGCGTTCAGGCTGCTTTGCCTCAATCACACTTTTACCAGCTATATCTCCGCCCTCGGCGCGCACCGCGAAAAGCTCAGTAATCCGGACGTGTTGGGGCTTCTGGATGACGCGGTCTGCTACGTTGATGATGCGCTTCATCATCAACCTGAAGACGAACAGCGCGTACACCAGGCGCTGGAGGGTTTAAAGCAGCGAGTTCAGTCGCTGGAAACACGTCCGGACAGCAAAGAACCTCTGGTTGTTCAACAAATTGGTTTGCTCATTGCCTTACTGCCCGAGATTGGACGCTTGCAACGGCAAATTTCACCGCCGACTTCTACATTAATTACCCAGCCGTAAGCGAATGAGCCCAGTCGGCAAGCTCCTGGCGACGACTCGCCGGGAGCGCCGCTTCATGTACGCCGACAATTGCGCCTTCCAGGGCATACAAAACTTTCACCGTCAGCAAGGGATTGCTTTGTCGCAACCTTAGCCAGCACATTTTCGCGCCCAGTATGCGTAACATATTTTCGTCCTTTATCCCTGACTCATTGAGCAATGTTTCCAGATGGAAGGTCATATTGGGGAGATCTTTGAGTCTGTGCTGTAAAATACGGCTGTGTTTTTCCTTCATTGCCGCGTCGAGAGAATACTTCGATAAACGTACCAGCTGCTGCTGATCGCGCCACAGGCTTTCATCCACCCGGTAATAGTTGAGCATAACGGGACGTCCGCATTTCATGAACATGAGCCAGGCGGGAGGATGCTTCACACAGTAGGGTACGCTTTCTTCACAGGCGCGGAGATAAAGCTCGCCATTAGCCACCATCGCAAAGACGGTATCCTCCACGGTCAGACTATAGCTACCGAATAAAGATCGATACTGGATCGTCCCCAAAGAGGCCAAATATTCTTGCGATTTATAGATCCTGTCATAAGAGAGTGCTCTCATAAAATTCCTTTTAAATCATAAAGTAAAAGAATGATTTGCAGTAACGGATCCGTTAATGACGAAAATAGGCAACTTATACTCCGCGAGCAAGATGATTTTTATTTTTGACGCCACTAAGAATAAAAATTGCGAGACAGTTTCCGAAAATAGAGTTGATCTTTCATCGCCACAGGAGTACTGTATGAATATACAGTAACTCACAGGGCTGGATTGATTATGTACACTTCAGGTTATGCAAATCGTTCTTCGTCATTTCCTACCACTACCCACAACGCTGCGCGCACCGCTACGGAAAATGCCGCGGCAGGACTGGTCAGTGAAGTTGTCTACCACGAAGACCAGCCCATGATGGCGCAACTCCTGCTTTTGCCTTTACTCCGTCAGTTAGGCCAACAATCACGCTGGCAGCTCTGGCTCA
Source organism: Salmonella sp. 2020_1459 (assembly GCF_043847915.1). Lineage (NCBI taxonomy): Bacteria > Pseudomonadati > Pseudomonadota > Gammaproteobacteria > Enterobacterales > Enterobacteriaceae > Salmonella > Salmonella sp. 2020_1459. The sequence continues at coordinate 848,257 of NZ_JBCMFA010000001.1, forward strand.
CGCCGCAGCAAAAGCTCAGCCGTGAATGGGTACAGTCTTCAGGTTTGCCATTAACGAAAGTGATGCAAATTAGCCAGCTTGCGCCTCGTCATACGCTGGAGTCGATGATCCGCGCTTTGCGTACAGGAAATTACAGCGTGGTAATTGGTTGGATGACTGAAGAACTGACAGAAGAAGAACATGCCAGCCTGGTTGAAGCAGCGAAGGTAGGTAATGCGGTAGGGTTTATCATGCGCCCTGTACGTGCGCACGCTTTACCCAGGAGACAGCATTCCGGGCTAAAAATTCACTCTAATTTGTATCATTAAGTAAAATTAGGATTTATCCTGGACTTTTTTTTACGCGAACGTATCTCCTTTGAGTGCTAACGTTTTTTTTGCGAGAACGCTTGCCAGAAGCGGTTTCCGCAATTTTTGCTGTACGATTTATCATCTGAAACTGTTAAATGATGTGTATATCCGTCATGTTTTTTTCACATGTCTGACGGAGTTCACACTTGTAAGTTTCCAACTACGTTGTAGACTTTACATCGCCAGGGGTGCTCAGCATAAGCCGTAGATATCGGTAGAGTAACTATTGAGCAGATCCCCCGGTGAAGGATTTAACCGTGTTATCTCGTTGGAGATATTCATGGCGTATTTTGGATGATAACGAGGCGCAAAAAATGAAAAAGACAGCTATCGCGATTGCAGTGGCACTGGCTGGTTTCGCTACCGTAGCGCAGGCCGCTCCGAAAGATAACACCTGGTACGCTGGTGCTAAACTGGGCTGGTCTCAGTACCATGACACCGGCTTCATTAACAATGATGGCCCGACTCATGAAAACCAACTGGGCGCAGGTGCTTTTGGTGGTTACCAGGTTAACCCGTACGTTGGCTTTGAAATGGGCTACGACTGGTTAGGCCGTATGCCGTACAAAGGCGACAACATCAATGGCGCTTATAAAGCTCAGGGCGTTCAGTTGACCGCTAAACTGGGTTATCCAATCACTGACGATCTGGACGTTTATACCCGTCTGGGTGGTATGGTATGGCGTGCAGACACCAAGTCTAACGTCCCTGGCGGCCCGTCTACTAAAGACCACGACACCGGCGTTTCCCCGGTATTCGCGGGCGGTATCGAGTATGCCATCACCCCTGAAATCGCAACCCGTCTGGAATACCAGTGGACTAACAACATCGGTGATGCCAACACCATCGGCACCCGTCCGGACAACGGCCTGCTGAGCGTAGGTGTTTCCTACCGTTTCGGCCAGCAAGAAGCTGCTCCGGTAGTCGCTCCGGCTCCGGCTCCGGCTCCGGAAGTACAGACCAAGCACTTCACTCTGAAGTCTGACGTACTGTTCAACTTCAACAAATCTACCCTGAAGCCGGAAGGCCAGCAGGCTCTGGATCAGCTGTACAGCCAGCTGAGCAACCTGGATCCGAAAGACGGTTCCGTTGTCGTTCTGGGCTTCACTGACCGTATCGGTTCTGACGCTTACAACCAGGGTCTGTCCGAGAAACGTGCTCAGTCTGTTGTTGATTACCTGATCTCCAAAGGTATTCCGTCTGACAAAATCTCCGCACGTGGTATGGGCGAATCTAACCCGGTTACCGGCAACACCTGTGACAACGTGAAACCTCGCGCTGCCCTGATCGATTGCCTGGCTCCGGATCGTCGCGTAGAGATCGAAGTTAAAGGCGTTAAAGACGTGGTAACTCAGCCGCAGGCTTAAGTTTCCGTCTGATAAAAAACCCCGCGTCGCGGGGTTTTTTGCTCTGGTCTGGATGACAACGCCTTTCAGCGTTACTTCTTGCCTAATAACGCCTGTAAATCCTGCTTTAACGTGGTCATTTGCGTGGCATATTTCTCTTTATGCTCCGCGTCTTCTATCAGTTGCACTATCGTTTCGGATAATGTTTTACCGCGTCGCTGCGCAAGGCCCGCCAGACGCTGCCAGACCATAAACTCTAAATCGATAGATTTTTTGCGCGTATGCTGATGTTCCGCATTGAAGTGTCGTTTGCGTCTTGCCCGAATGGTTTGTTTCATCCGATTAAGCAAGGCAGGATTCATATGCCTGTCTATCCAGACATTTACCCGCACCGGTTCATTTTCGAGGGCCAACAACAAATTGACGGCTTCCTGGGCAGCACTGGCTTCCACGTAGCGGGTGATCAACTCCCCTTCGCGGTGCTTTTTCACCAGATATTTCCATTTCCAACCGCTTTCAAGATTTTCAAGTTGTTGATATTTCATTGTGATCCCAACGTTACCGTGTAACTGTTATCAGAATATCAGTTTTTTAGCCATCTGAAGAAAAGAATCTCGAACCTGTGAATGGTTACACGTCTTCATATTACTTTGCATTCGCTTTCCGCGTGTGCAGCGTGACGGGTTAGGCTATAATCCCCCCTTTTACAACAGACTAAAAAACCTCAACTTTGACCATTACGAAACTTGCATGGCGTGATCTGGTTCCGGATAGCGAAAGCTATCAGGAGATATTTGCACAGCCACACGCGACTGACGAAAACGACACCTTACTCAGTGATACTCAGCCACGACTGCAATTTGCGCTTGAGCAGCTTATTCAGCCGTGGAGCTCATCCTCTTTTATGCTGACTAAAGCGCCTGAAGAGCAAGAGTATCTCACTTTACTTTCAGATGCCGTCCGCGCTCTGCAAACCGATGCCGGACAATTAACCGGCGGACATTATGACGTTTCCGGGCATACTGTTCATTACCGCGCCGCGCAGAATGCGCAAGACAACTTTGCCACCGTCACACAAGTCGTCAGCGCGGACTGGGTCGAAGCCGAGCAGCTCTTTGGTTGCCTGCGGCAGTATAACGGCGACATTACCCTGCAGCCGGGACTGGTTCATCAGGCGAACGGCGGCGTGCTGATTATTTCCTTACGAACCCTTCTGGCGCAGCCGTTACTGTGGATGCGTCTGAAAGCCATCGTTAGCCGCGAGCGTTTTGACTGGGTGGCCTTTGACGAGTCGCGTCCATTACCGGTCTCCGTGCCATCCATGCCGCTCAAACTGAAGGTGATTCTGGTTGGCGAACGTGAATCACTGGCTGATTTTCAGGAGATGGAACCGGAGCTCGCGGAACAGGCTATCTACAGTGAATTTGAAGACAATTTACAGATAGCGGACGCAGAAGCTATGACCCTGTGGTGTCAATGGGTGACGCGTATCGCTTTACGCGATAATTTGCCCCCTCCGGCACCGGACGCCTGGCCCGTCCTGATACGCGAGGCTGTGCGCTATACCGGCGAACAGGATACGCTGCCTCTTTGCCCACTGTGGATAGCCCGCCAGTTTAAGGAAGCGGCGCCTTTATGCGAAGGCGATACCTGCGGCGAAGAAGCGCTCAGTCTGATGCTTGCCCGACGCGAATGGCGAGAAGGCTTTCTGGCGGAACGGATGCAGGATGAGATTCTGCAAGAGCAGATCCTGATTGAAACCGAAGGCGAACGCGTTGGACAAATCAATGCGCTTTCCGTCATTGAGTTTCCCGGGCATCCTCGCGCCTTTGGCGAACCGTCGCGAATTAGCTGTGTTGTGCATATCGGCGATGGCGAATTTAACGATATTGAGCGCAAGGCCGAACTTGGCGGGAATATCCACGCTAAGGGAATGATGATTATGCAGGCCTTCCTGATGTCGGAGTTGCAGCTGGAGCAACAAATTCCCTTCTCTGCCTCGTTAACCTTTGAGCAGTCCTACAGCGAAGTGGATGGCGATAGCGCCTCAATGGCGGAATTATGTGCGCTCATCAGCGCGCTGGCCAATGTGCCAGTGAATCAAAACATTGCGATTACCGGCTCGGTCGATCAGTTTGGTCGCGCGCAACCGGTGGGCGGGCTAAACGAAAAAATTGAAGGTTTCTTCGCCATCTGCGAGCAGCGGGAATTAAACGGTAAACAGGGCGTAATTATCCCTGCCGCCAACGTCCGCCATCTCAGTCTTAAATCTGAACTGCTGCAAGCGGTTAAAGAAGAGAAGTTCACTATCTGGGCGGTAGACGACGTGACCGACGCCTTACCGCTACTGTTAAATCTGGTGTGGGATGGCGAAGGTCAAACGACGTTGATGCAGACTATCCAGGAGCGTATCGCGCAGGCGACGCAACAGGAAGGCCGTCATCGTTTCCCGTGGCCATTACGTTGGCTGAACGCTTTTATTCCGAACTGATCGGACTTGTTCAGCGTACACGTGTTAGCTATCCTGCGTGCTTCAATAAAATAAGGTTTACATAAAACATGGTAGATAAACGCGAATCCTATACAAAAGAAGACCTTCTTGCCTCTGGTCGTGGTGAACTGTTTGGCGCTAAAGGGCCGCAACTCCCTGCGCCGAACATGCTGATGATGGACCGCGTCGTTAAGATGACCGAAACGGGCGGCAATTTCGACAAAGGCTATGTCGAAGCCGAGCTGGATATCAATCCGGATCTATGGTTCTTCGGATGCCACTTTATCGGCGATCCGGTGATGCCCGGTTGTCTGGGTCTGGATGCTATGTGGCAATTGGTGGGATTCTACCTGGGCTGGTTGGGCGGCGAAGGCAAAGGCCGCGCTCTGGGCGTGGGCGAAGTGAAATTTACCGGCCAGGTTCTGCCGACAGCCAGGAAAGTCACCTATCGCATTCATTTCAAACGTATCGTAAACCGTCGCCTGATCATGGGTCTGGCGGACGGTGAGGTTCTGGTGGATGGTCGTCTGATCTATACCGCACACGATTTGAAAGTCGGTTTGTTCCAGGATACTTCCGCGTTCTAAGTGTTGAATTGATATTCCGCGCTATCGGTATCATGCTTGCAAAGCCAATAAAGGCGAAACCTCCGCACTGCGGAGGTTTCTTTTTCTAAAGAGACAGAATCAGGCCATTACCGCCCTGTCCTCCATGGCTTGTCGCCAACCTCCCAACCAGTATGACCGTTGATTCAGCGTCTGATAGGGACACATTTCTTTTGATCGTCCGGCGATGCCGGCCTGATATCCACGTTGATGTGCCCGTTCCAGGCGATCTCGTTTTTGTCTCTTCATGCCTCGTTTCCCTCATATTTGTATCTGGTGGAAAAGAAAACAGTGATTACAAAATGTGCAATCACACTACACGAATACCTCTAAATGGATCGCCCGTCAATGCGCAAAATTCACACCAATGTCATATTTGTGAGCTATACGGTAAATCATTTGTACAAAAAATGTGAGCCATAACAACTATTTTTCCGGCGTCAAAAATAAAAAAACCGCCTCAGGCGCACGACCTGAAGCGGTTAAATTTACATTACTTTTATCTCAGGGAAGGCGCTTTATCTCATCTGCGATAGCGGCTGCTTCCTGACTCCATGCGCTTGCCAGTACTTTGACCATCTCATCATAGCCATCTTTCTGCTGGCTGGCTTCGATATGGAAAGGCCGCTTAATCAGTTGTCCGTTGTGGTTTAATAACCACTCCCCGCTGACGATAACCTTACCATCGTAACGTCCATGGAATCCGGTTACGGTAACGTTCAACGTATCCTGGGTGGTTCCCAACGGCTGGGAAGCGACGACCCAGCCAGGAAGCCGGGCGCTAAGATTCGCCACCAGCGTGTTACGTAATTGCTGGTCCAGCGGGCTGGCCCACAGATTGTTATTGGCAATCACATACTGAACATCACTGGTTTGATACACCACGCCGTTACCTGCCAGATAGTCAGGTACGGAAACCTGCTCTACCCATAAGAGACGGTTGCCCTGGCTTGCGGTGCTTTGCACACCGCTTTGCGCTATCGGGAGCTGATAATAGCTTTTATTCTCTCCGCCGGAGCTACATGACGCCAGCCAGAACGCCATTATCACGACTAGCCATTTTTTCATTGTTTCGCCCTCTTAGGCTCAGGATCTTTTTTATCCTTCGCTTCAAATACCAGCGCGTTGCTCTTCTCGTTCAGAGTTTTCAACACCGGTTGTAACTCACGAAGCACCTGATCGAGACGCTGCATATCCGCCACCATTTTGTTATACGCCGCCGATCCAGGCTGGAAGCCCTGCATACTGCGGTTAAGTTCGCGTAACGTCGTTTGCATATCCGCCGGAAGCTGCTGCATCGACTGACTGGAGGTAATCTTGTTCATATTATCCAGCGTGGTTTGCAGCCGACGCATAGTACGCTGGCTTTCAGACAGCGTATTGGTCGCTTGTTCGATCATCGGATTCAGCGGCAGGTTGTTGATCTTATCCAACGTTTCCACCAGTCGCTGTTGAATTTGCGCCAGGCCGCTGCTGACGGTGGGAATAATTTCATAACCATCAAATTCGCGTAGTCCGGTAATCGGCGGCTCCTTAGGATAAAAGTCCAGATCGACATACAGCGCCCCGGTCACCAGGTTACCGGTTTTAAGCGAAGCGCGTAAACCGCGCTTAAGCAGTTCCGTCAAATGCGCGCCAACATCCGCATTTTCTCCCAATTGCGCTTTCAGACGCTCCGGTTCAATGCGCACCAGCACAGGAATACGGTAATCGTCGTTAAACACCTGACGCATATTAGACGCAAAGAAAGGCACTTTGCTTACCGTCCCCAGACGAATACCGCGGAACTCCAGCGGCGCGCCGGGTTGTAATCCGCGCACCGAATCTTTAAAGAACATCAGGTAATCGATATGATCGGTGTACAGCGAATCCTGAATACTTTTTTGATCGTCGTAGAGATTAAACGCCGTTTTTTCGGCGACGGGTTGCCCCTGCTCAAGTCCTTCCGGCACATCAAAACTCACGCCGCCGCCAAACAACGTCGTCAACGATCCCATTTCCACGCGCATTCCCGCCGATGTCAGATCCACAGCGATACCGCTATCTTTCCAGAATCGGACATTACTGGTGACCAATCGATCGTTTGGCGCCTTAATGAACAACTGATAACTCATTGTCCGTTTTTGCGGATCGAAAGAGCTGGTTTCAACGGACCCTACCCGATAGCCCCGGAACAGAACGGGATCGCCAGGACTGAGCTGACCGGCCTTTTTGCTGTCCAGAATCACACGAATACCTTTGGCATCGGGCGGCGCCAACGGCGGTGAGTCAAGAAGCTGATAGCTTTCCGGCTGACTGCCCTTACTTCCTGGTTGTAGTTCAATATACGCGCCTGATAGCAGCGTCCCAAGCCCGCTGATGCCTTCACGCCCCACCTGCGGTTTTACCACCCAAAATACCGAGTCTTTATGCAGCAACTTTTCCATACCGGAATGAAGCCGCGCTTTGATTTGTACATGCGTCAGATCGTCAGTCAGCGTCGCGCTTTCAACCACGCCGACATCCACGCTGCGACTTTTGATCGTCGTTTTTCCGCCTTCAATGCCTTCCGCATTGGTGGTAATTAAGGTAACTTCCGGTCCTTGGTGGCTGTAGTGATAAAACAGAATCCAGGCTCCGATAAGCGCAGTAACAATCGGGAATATCCAGACAGGCGACCAATTTTTCACCTTTTGTACTTTGGCTTCCCCTTTTTTAGGTTCCATGCTATCAGGACTCCTCATGGCCTGGTTCGTATTCACGATCCCACGACAGACGCGGATCAAAGGTCATCGCAGAAAACATTGTCATTATGACGACTAAAGCAAACATCAACGCACCCATCGCAGGATAAATATTCATTAACCCTCCCATGCGCACCAGCGCAGAGAGTACGGCAATGACAAAGACATCAATCATTGACCAGCGCCCCACAAACTCCACTACTTCATAAATAAAATGCATCCGTTCACTGTCGCGCTTACCGTGGCCTTTCGCATCCCAACAAAGCCAGGCAATGGCGATCATTTTTAGCGTCGGCACCATAATACTGGCGAGAAAGATAACCGCCGCCACCGGATAAGACCCCTCGCTCCACAGCAAAATCACGCCAGCCAGAATGGTCGACGGCATTTTCGAGCCCAGTAAGTCGGTAATCATAATCGGCAAAATATTGGCGGGCAGATAAAGCATGATCGAGGTAAATAATAACGCCAGCGTCCACTGCAAACTGTTTTTACGCCGGACATAGCCTTTCGTATGGCAACGCGGACAGACGAGACTCTCCGCAGGCAGGATCGCCGTACAGCAGGCGCAAGAACGCAAAGACTGCCGGATACCGGTAATCCCCGGCGTTAACGGCTGCGCCAGTGCAGGCTGCGGGGCGATATCATCCCACAGCCAGCGGCGATCGACACACTGGAACGCCCGCAGTTGAACGAGACAAAATAAGCACCAGGGAATAAAGCTGCTGCCGATGCCTATATCGCCGTAGGCCATCAGCTTAACAAAACTGACCAACACCCCGGCGAGAAATATTTCCGCCATTCCCCACGATTTGAGGAGGAAAAAGATCCTTGCCAGCGTTTTTTTTACCGACAACGGCAGACTGGCGCGGTTGACAAGTAATAGAATGGTCACCAGGCAAAATGCCGGCACCAGTTGGACAAATAATAAAAAGAACGTGCCGAGGCTGGCGTAATCTTCAGAAAACATGACGCCGGGGATTTCCAGAAGCGTGACTTCGCTGGTGACGCCCGCGACATTCATATTCACGAAGGGAAAAAGGTTAGAAAGCAGCAACATAAATAGTGCCGCTAACGCATAGGCGGTAGGACGCTGCCGGGGCGCGTCCCACTCGGTCGTTAACGTTGCGCCGCATCGTGGACATGCTGCTTTTTGCCCATGCGAGAGGCGGGGTAAAGCCACCAGCATGTCACATTGCGGGCACAATATGTGCTTCGCAGCATGGTGATGTTCACACATAGGCGCTCCTTTCGTTATGCCCCGTTTTTCAGGCCTTCAAGATACTCCCAACGTTCGAAGGCTTGCTCAAGTTCTTGCTCCGCCTGACTTAAATCGGCCAGAACTTTTTGCGTTTGCTCATGGGGTTGGCTAAAAAAGGCCGCATCCGCAACCTGCGCCTGTAGCGCTTCCAGCTTCGCTTCCAGGTCTTCAAGCTGACCGGGTAACTGCTCCAGCTCGCGCTGCAGTTTATAGCTTAGTTTGCTACTGCCACGTTTTACAATTTCTGCTTTAGGGGCAATAACTTCCTCATTTTTTTTCGCCATCGGCTGTTTCGTCGCCAGATGCTGCTCTTGCTGCGCACGCGCATCATGGTAGCCGCCGATATAACGTCCGATTTTGCCGCCGCCCTCGAAAATCCAGCATTCCGTCACGGTATTATCGACAAATTGCCGATCGTGGCTGACCAGTAGTACCGTGCCCTGATAGCCATCAATTAATTCTTCTAATAGTTCCAGCGTTTCGACGTCAAGATCGTTCGTTGGTTCATCGAGAATTAAAAGATTGCTCGGCTTGAGGAACAGTCGTGCCAGCAGCAGACGGTTACGTTCGCCGCCGGAAAGCGCACGGACGGGTGTCATCGCCCGTTTGGGGTGAAACAGGAAGTCCTGCAAATAGCCCAGTACATGGCGCGGCTTACCGTTTACCATCACCTCTTGCTTGCCTTCCGCAAGGTTATCCATCACGGTTTTTTCCGGATCCAGTTCGGCGCGATGCTGATCGAAGTAGGCGACTTCCAGCTTCGTTCCCACGTGAATGCGCCCGCTGTCAGCCTGAAGCTGTCCCAGCATCAGTTTCAGTAGCGTGGTTTTACCGCAGCCGTTCGGGCCAATTAACGCAATTTTGTCGCCGCGCTGTACCTGAGCGGAGAAATCTTTTACCAGTTGTTTTCCTTCTACCTGGTAATCGACGTTTTCCATCTCAAAAACGATTTTACCGGAGCGCGTCGCCTCTTCGACCTGCATCTTCGCCGTGCCCATCACTTCCCGGCGCTCGCTGCGTTCACGACGCATCGCTTTTAACGCCCGCACGCGCCCTTCATTACGGGTGCGGCGCGCCTTGATACCCTGGCGAATCCAGACTTCTTCCTGCGCCAGTTTGCGATCAAATTCCGCGTTTTGTAATTCTTCTACGCGCAGCGCTTCTTCTTTCTCCAGCAGGTATTGATCGTAATTTCCCGGATAGGTGACCAGTTTGCCACGATCGAGATCGACAATGCGGGTTGCCATATTGCGAATAAACGAACGATCGTGAGAGATAAAAATAATCGTTCCGTTAAAGGTTTTCAGAAACCCTTCCAGCCAGTCGATAGTTTCGATATCCAGATGGTTAGTCGGTTCATCCAGTAACAATACGCGCGGATTGCTGACCAGCGCCCGACCCAGCGCGGCTTTACGCAGCCAGCCGCCGGAGAGCGACGACAGCGCGGCGTTAGGATCGAGTCCAAGCTGCTCCAGCACTTCATTAATACGGTTTTCCAGCTGCCACAGATTATGATGATCGAGCTGTTCCTGTACGCGCGCCATTTCATTGAGGTTTTTCTCGCTGGGATCGGTCATTACCAGACGGGAAATCTCATGATAGCGCTTGAGGTATTCCGCTTGTTCTTCGATACCTTCGGCGACAAAGTCATAGACGCTGCCCGCAATATTACGGGGCGGGTCCTGTTGCAGACGCGCGACGATCAGATCCTGCTCATAAATAATACGCCCATCGTCCAGACCCTGTTCGCGGTTGAGGATCTTCATCAAGGTGGATTTCCCGGCGCCGTTACGCCCCACCAGACAGACGCGTTCGTTATCTTCGATATGCAACTCTGCGTTATCGAGAAGCGGCGCGTCGCTGAACGACAGCCATGCGCCATGCATACTGATTAATGACATTTACTTTTCCTTTCAGGCGGCGCGGATCAGCCAGCAGTTATGAATCTGACGGTTACGGGCAAAATCCGGGGAGAGCGTTTTTTGCGTAATTTCTTGTGCGGTAAGCCCCAGTTCCGCCAGCCCTTCCAGATCCATACGGAATCCGCGCTTATTATTTGAGAACATGATGGTGCCGCCTTTACGCAGCAGGCGTTTTAAATCTTTCATTAACGCGACATGATCGCGCTGAACATCAAACGACTCTTCCATACGTTTTGAGTTAGAGAACGTCGGCGGATCGATAAAGATCAAATCGAACTGTTCATTCGCCTCGCGCAGCCAGCCCAGGCAGTCGGCCTGAATCAGGCGATGCGCGCGGCCACTCAGTCCGTTCAGACGCAAATTACGTTCGGCCCACTCCAGATAGGTGCGGGACATATCCACCGTTGTGGTGCTGCGCGCGCCGCCCAGACCCGCATGTACGCTGGCGCTGCCGGTATAAGAAAAGAGATTCAGGAAATCTTTGCCTTTGCTCATTTCTCCCAGCATTCTGCGGGCAATACGGTGATCGAGGAACAGACCGGTGTCGAGATAATCCGTCAGATTTACCCATAAGCGCGCATTATATTCGCTGACCTCAAGGAACTCGCCCTTCTCGCTCATTTTCTGATACTGGTTTTTTCCTTTTTGCCGTTCACGGGTTTTTAACACCAGTTTATTCGGCGGAATACCGAGCACTGACAAGGTTGCCGCAATAATATCGAACAGACGTTGCCGCGCTTTTTGCGCATCCACCGTTTTCGGCGGCGCATATTCCTGAATCACCGCCCAGTCGCCGTAACGGTCTACCGCCACGTTATATTCCGGCAGGTCGGCATCATACAAGCGATAGCATTCAATCCCTTCCTGGCGCGCCCATTTCTCCAGCTTTTTAAGATTTTTACGCAGGCGATTAGCGTAATCTTCCGCCACCGTCGCCGGCTTACTGTCCGCCGTGGTTTCCGCAATATGATAGTTTTTCTGCACGCAGTCCAGCGGGCCATTCTTGGCTTTACACTGTTTGTCGGCACGTAATTGCAGGCTGCCCAGCAAATCGGGCGAAGCGCTGAACAGCGACAGGTTCCAGCCGCCAAACTGATTTTTCATGGTACGGCCCAGCAGGCTGTGCAACGCAATCAGCGCCGGTTCGCTGTCCAGACGTTCGCCGTAAGGCGGGTTACTGATCACCGTACCATACGGGCCTTTCGGCAATGGATTACTCAGTTGCGCCACATCTTTCACTTCAAAGGTGATAAGCTCCCCGATACCGGCGCGACGGGCGTTGCTGCGCGCCCGCTCAATGACGCGCGCATCGCTGTCGGAACCATAGAAATGAGAGGAATACTCCGCCAGTCCCTTACGCGCCCGGGTCTGCGCTTCGGCTTTCACTTCCTGCCAGATAGTTTCGTCATGCTGTGCCCAGCCGCTAAATCCCCAGTGACCACGGTGCAGGCCCGGCGCGCGATCGGTCGCCCACATCGCGGCCTCAATCAACAGTGTCCCCGAACCACACATAGGGTCAAGCAGCGGCGTACCTGGTTGCCAGCCGGAACGCATAACAATCGCTGCCGCCAGCGTCTCTTTAATTGGCGCCAGCCCGGTGCGATCGCGATAACCGCGCAGGTGCAGGCCATCACCACTGAGATCCAGCGCAATGCTGGCAGTTTCTTTATTCAGCCAGACGTTAATACGGAGGTCCGGCGATTCGCGGTCCACATTTGGACGCGGAAGATTTTTCCGCGTAAACGCATCGACAATCGCGTCTTTAACTTTCATCGCGCCATACTGACTATTACGGATGGTGTCGTTCAGGCCGCTGAAATGCACCGCAAACGTCGCGCCAGGATTAAAAATCTCTGTCCAGTTTATCGCCTGAACGCCGAGGTAAAGATCGAGATCGCTGTAGACCTTGCACTCACCCATCGGCAGGATAATACGCGAGGCCAGGCGGCTCCACATCAGGCTCTGGTAAATAAGCCGCGTGTCGCCCTGAAAATGGACCCCACCCTGAACAACCTGACACCCTACGGCGCCCAGTTTTTCCAGTTCAGTTTTTAACAGCTCTTCCAGCCCGCGGGCCGTACTGGCAAACAGAGAATTCATATTGTCACTTTTACGCTAAGAAAATTGTTGCGCATTATAGCTAATCTCACGCCCATGTCATAAAGTTGAAGGCTTATTTTCATTTGAGGGACTGTACGGTGGCGACGTTATCACGGCTCTTTATTCATCCGGTCAAATCCATGCGCGGCATTGGCCTCACTCATGCGCTGGCAGATATCAGCGGCCTGGCTTTTGATCGCATCTTCATGGTGACCGAGCCTGACGGCACATTTATTACCGCCCGCCAGTTTCCACAAATGGTACGTTTTACCCCCTCTCCCTTACATGACGGCCTCCATTTGACCGCGCCAGACGGCAGTAGCGCGCTGGTTCGCTTTACGGATTTCACCCCGCAGGATGCGCCGACCGAGGTCTGGGGAAACCATTTTACCGCTCGCGTCGCCCCGACGGCGATTAATCAATGGTTGAGCGGCTTTTTCTCCCGCGATGTCCAGTTGCGCTGGGTTGGGCCGCAGTTGACGCGCCGGGTTAAACGGCATAACGCGGTGCCACTGGGATTTGCCGATGGCTACCCGTATTTATTGACTAACGAAGCCTCGCTGCGCGATCTGCAACAGCGTTGTCCGGCAGGCGTACAAATGGAACAATTTCGCCCAAACTTAGTGGTTTCCGGCGTAGCGGCCTGGGAGGAAGATAGCTGGAAAGTGCTTCGCATTGGCGATGTGATTTTTGACGTCGTGAAGCCCTGTAGCCGCTGTATTTTTACAACCGTCAGCCCTGAAAAGGGGCAAAAACATCCTTCCGGAGAACCGCTGGCGACACTGCAAGCTTTTCGTACCGCCCAGGACAATGGCGATGTGGATTTCGGTCAGAATCTGATTGCCCGCAATAGCGGCGTCCTTCGCGTCGGCGATGAAGTGGAGATTCTGGCGACAGCTCCGGCAAAAGCTTATGGCGCCACAACGGTCGACGACAGCGTTACGCCAGATAAACACCCGGACGCGAGTGTAACCATCGACTGGCAGGGGCAAACCTTCTGCGGGAATAATCAACAGGTACTACTGGAACAGTTGGAGAATCAGGGGATTCGTATTCCGTATTCTTGCCGGGCTGGTATCTGTGGTTGCTGCCGGATACGTTTGCTGGAAGGCGAAGTAAGTCCGCTGAAAAAATCGGCTATGGGTGACGATGGTACGATTCTGAGCTGTAGCTGCGTGCCTAAGACCGCGTTACGACTGGAGAATTAAACCGCTTGTTCAAGGCTGAAACTGTGACAGTGAACCTGCGGTTTCAGCCTGTCGTTCATAATTTTAATCGCATCGCCAAGCTGCATGGTTCGGCCTGCTATCACCACGCCCGGCTGGGCCAGCAGACACAACGCGGCATTTTCTCCCGGCTCAACGACCAGCAAATTAACCTGTTCCGCCGTATCGCTTAACCAGACGCTTGCGGCATCGCCCGTTCCTGGGGTCCACATTTCGCCATGCGCCACAAAATGCCAGCTTTTTGGCATCTGCGGTTTGAGATAGCGAATCGCCACCAGCGCATTCAACACCAGCTCCGCGCGTTGCTCTTTGGTTAATTCGAAATCCCGGCATTTTTCTTCAAAGGAAAAATAGAGCGCAGCGTCATCCACACAAAAACCGGTCGGGCAAAACGCGTCCGGCGTAAGCATTTTACGAGAGAAGCGCGAGCGAAAAAGCATACCATTGGCGAGATCGAGCATCATACGATCGTGCTCTTCATCATAATACCAGCGCCAGTTATCGTCAGGTTTAATTCGCATTACCTCTCTCCCGCTTTTAAGCAACTCGTAACAGCATTGTCCTTTTGCCGCTTCGTTTATTACCCCAATAATAAAAGCCTAAAATGTCTAAATAAGCAACAGTGGAGAAATATAAAACAACCAGCGCCGGAAATAAAGCCCTGGTTGTCTGATAAAGGGTAAAGTTTAGATGTGCGTTACGATTTCTTTAATCAATGGCGGGCCTTTAAAAATAAAGCCGGAATAAATTTGTACCAGCGTAGCTCCTGCCGCTATCTTCTCGCGCGCGGCGATAACTGAGTCAATGCCGCCGACGCCGATAATAGGCAATTGTCCTTTTAACTCCTGGGATAAACGGCGAATAATTTCTGTGCTTTTTAATTGTAATGGCCGGCCACTTAATCCCCCCGTTTGCTGGCAATTTTTCATTCCTTGTACCAGAGAACGATCGAGGGTGGTATTTGTCGCAATCACCCCATCAATATTATGACGAAGCAGGCTATCGGCAACCTGGATCAATTCCTCTTCACAAAGATCCGGCGCGATCTTTACTGCCACCGGCACATATTTATGGTGGATCGCCTGAAGATCGTTTTGCTTATTTTTAATGGCAGTTAACAGATCGTCCAGCGCATCGCCATACTGGAGCGTACGTAGCCCTGGCGTATTCGGCGAAGAAATATTAATGGCGATATAACCCGCATAAGCATAGACTTTTTCCATACAAATCAGGTAGTCATCTTTGCCATTTTCGACAGGTGTATCTTTATTTTTACCGATGTTAATTCCCAGAATACCATCAAAATGGGCTTTTTTAACATTCTCGACCAGGTTATCGACGCCCAGATTATTAAAGCCCATCCGATTGATCAGACCTTCAGCATCCACCAGACGAAAAAGACGCGGCTTATCGTTACCCGGCTGTGGGCGCGGCGTCACGGTGCCGATTTCCAGGGAGCCAAACCCCATCGCGCCTAACGCGTCGATGCACTCCCCGTCTTTATCCAGACCGGCAGCCAGCCCCAGTGGATTTTTAAAGGTAAGTCCCATGCAGGTAACCGGCTTTGTCGGTACTTTCTGGCGCACCAGCGCTTCCAGCGGCGTACCTGTAATGCGGCGTAATTGTTGAAATGTAAATTCATGAGCGCGCTCTGGATCGAGCTGGAAAAGGGCTTTACGAACGAAGGGATAGTACATGAACTCTCCTGGATTCCCGGTGTGCAAACCGGGGGCGTATTATGGGCGATAACAAGGCAAAAGGGAATTGACCTACGGCAATAAATAGCAATCGTTTTCCTTCATTCTCACTTCACGTTTCGCCAGCGAGCGTCATCGTCCGGCAAAAAAATACCCGGCAGCGCTAACGCTTACCGGGCATGTCTTACCTCTTTATAACGGATACTGTCAGGCTAACGCTTTAGTTATCTTCTCGTACAGATCGCCGGAAAGATTCTCCAGTCCTTTTAACTGCTCCAGCGCCGCGCGCATTTTCTCCTGACGCTTATCATCATAACGTTTCAGACGAATCAGCGGTTCAATGAGGCGAGATGCTACCTGCGGGTTACGGCTATTCAGATCGGTCAGCATCTCGACCAGGAACTGGTATCCGCTACCGTCTTGCGCATGGAACGCCGCCGGGTTGCTGCCAGCAAACGCGCCAATTAATGAACGGATGCGGTTCGGGTTGCTCATACTGAAAGAACGGTGTTTGAGCAGGCCGCGTACGGTTTCCAGTACATTTTCCGCCGGGCTTGTGGATTGCAGGATAAACCATTTATCCATCACCAGGCCGTCCTGATGCCACTTATCGTCATACTCCTGCATCAGCGTATCGCGGCACGGCAACTGCGCCGCCACCGCAGCAGACAGGGCCGCCAGCGCATCGGTCATATTATTGGCGTCGCGATACTGTTTGCTGACCAGCGTATTAGCCAGCTCCGTCTCGCCGAACGCCAGGAAGCGCAGGCAAGCATTGCGCAGCGTGCGCTTACCGATATCGCCGTGATCAACACGATACTCATCCAGATGATTGGCGTTATAGATAGCTAAGAACTCATCCGCCAGTTCTGCCGCCAGCGTACGCGTTAGCGCTTCACGAACTTGCGCAATGGCGATCGGGTCAATGACCTCAAACAGCTCCGCAATTTCATTGGCCGAAGGCAGCGTTAAAATTTCTGCGGCCAACGCCGGATCGATTTTCTCATCCAACAGTACTGCGCGGAACGCATCAGCGACATGCACCGGAAGCGATAGCGGTTGCCCCTGCTGATGACGCGCCACATTCAGTTTAATGTATGTGGCCAGCAGACTTTGCGCCGCATCCCAACGGGAGAAATCATTGCGCGCATGGCGCATCAGGAACGTCAACTGCTGATCGCTCCATTTATATTCCAGTTTCACCGGCGCTGAAAACTCGCACAGCAAGGCCGGAACAGGTTGGAAGTAAACATTATCGAAGGTAACTGTCTGCTCCGCCTGCGTAACGTTCAGCACGGCATTGACCGGGTGACCGCCTTTTTGCAACGGAATGACGTTGCCTTCGTTATCGTACAGTTCGATGGTGAATGGAATATGCAGCGGCTGCTTCTCCGCCTGATCCGCCGTCGCCGGAGTGCGCTGGCTGATGGTCAACGTGTACTGCTCGGTTTCCGGATTATAATCATCTTTTACCGTTACAATCGGCGTGCCGGACTGACTGTACCAGCGGCGGAAATGGGACAAATCGACATTAGAAGCATCTTCCATCGCCTGTACGAAGTCATCACACGTCGCGGCGCTGCCGTCATGGCGCTCAAAATAAAGCTGCATCCCCTTCTGGAAATTTTCCTCACCCAGCAACGTGTGGATCATGCGAATGACTTCCGCACCCTTTTCATAAACGGTGAGGGTGTAGAAGTTATTCATTTCGATTACTTTATCCGGGCGGATAGGATGCGCCATCGGGCTGGCGTCTTCCGCGAATTGTAAACCGCGCATGGTACGCACGTTACTGATGCGGTTCACCGCGCGTGACCCCAAATCAGAGCTAAACTCCTGATCGCGGAACACGGTTAGCCCCTCTTTCAGGCTCAACTGGAACCAGTCGCGGCAGGTGACGCGGTTGCCGGTCCAGTTGTGGAAATACTCATGGCCTATCACGCGCTCAATATCGAGATAATCTTTATCCGTCGCGGTATCGGTTCGCGCCAGCACGTATTTGGAGTTAAAGATATTGAGACCTTTATTTTCCATCGCGCCCATATTAAAGAAATCCACCGCGACAATCATATAGATGTCGAGGTCATATTCGAGCCCAAAACGCGTTTCATCCCATTTCATGGAATTTTTCAGCGAAGTCATTGCCCACGGCGCGCGATCCAGATTGCCACGGTCAACGTACAGTTCTAATGCGACTTCACGCCCGGAGCGGGTGGTAAAGGTATCGCGCAGCACGTCAAAATCACCGGCCACCAGCGCAAACAGATAACACGGTTTCGGGAACGGATCTTGCCACTGAACCCAGTGACGGCCATTCTCCAGTTCCCCCTGCGCAACACGGTTGCCATTGGAAAGCAGGAACGGATATTTGCTTTTATCGGCAATAATTTTGGTGGTAAATCGCGCCAGTACGTCCGGGCGGTCAAGATACCAGGTAATATGGCGGAAGCCCTCCGCTTCACACTGGGTACAGAGCGCATCGCCGGACTGGTACAATCCTTCCAGCGCCGTATTCGCCGCCGGACTTATCTCGTTGACAATGCGTAACGTAAAACGCTCTGGCAGGTCGCTGATGATAAGCGCGCCCTCTTCTTCCTTATATGCTGTCCACGGCGCATCGTTGACGTGGATAGATACCAGCGTTAAATCTTCCCCATCAAGGCGAAGAGGCGCATCAGGCGCGCCATGACGAACAGCCTGGCTTATTGCGGTGACCACGGTTTTTTCGGCATCGAGGTCAAAGGTCAAGTCAATATCAGTAATCTGGTAATCCGGCGCGCGATAGTCATGGCGGTATTTGGCTTGTGGCTGTTGTGTCATAAAAAACCTTTCGCATCTTTGTGTAGAGTGTCGACTCCAGTCTATTCCTGTTGCGCAAATCGCGCTACGCAGAATGTTCATCTTTTCAGGCACAAACGGCCTATTTGCTACATTTTTATAACATGTACTCATAGTTTTTAAAATCGATAAAGATCGTCCAGGAGCGCTTTAAACAAGGGATGAGCGAGATCGAGATGAAGCTTGATTAACGAACTTTAACGAACTTCACAGACCACTTTTGCCCCATCCATGCCCCACACATAATTTTAGTCAACGCCAGACCCCATCAGCCCTGCAGGGAAAATCGATAACAAACACGCCCGCAGTATGTTCCCCAAAATTTAAAAACAAGTGGTTCATGCCTTGACAGACAAAACCGCCAAAGCAAAAATACTGTATTACAAGGGTCTTCCCCTGTTGTGGTGAAGTTCGTGTATAATTGAGATTTTAGGGATTATAAGTATCCCTTGCCAAAGGCGTACCTTTAGTTCTGTCTGGGAGGACAACATGTTTACAATTCATAACAACCCTAACCGGACGACGGCAGCATCTGATACACATGTAAACCATGCTAATTTAGAGGATAAGTCTACTGTCGTTACCTCGTTAACTTCAGTTAAAAACATCCCGGCAAACATGTTGAAATCAAAAAATTCTTCGCAATGCGTTATTTTAAATAACCTTCATGTTCCACAGGATGCATTAGCTACTGATATTGCTAGTTACAACAGAGGATTACAGGCCCGTATTAACCTTGAGTACACGCCCCAGGAAAATACAGTGTTTTTACTCGGTACACCTGAAGTCTTAGATACTAACGAGTCACTATCGTTACCAGTTTCTCCACATATTCTAACTCAAAAACTTTTGAGCATTAGCAACAATAAAAACCACGAATTTTCAGTAAAATCAAACGGATATGTTTGCCTTTAAAAGGCCATGTTTAATCTACCGTAATGAAACATGACAGCTACTTTGAAGCGTTCCCTGTTCCGGTATCCCCGAGCCTTTATCCTCAGTAGCATTATTTTACTGTTAAGCGCTTCGGCATTACCGTTAGATACGCAGTGCCGCATTGCGTTAAGTATTCCGTACAGCCTTTTCATGATGGTTCCTGCCATGTTTCTCATTACCGGCACATCACAGCTTCTCGCAAGCGCTATCCATTGCTGCCAGTCTGCACGGCGTTTGTCACTCCATGGGCGATTCCAGATATCTTTCGCCAGCTCTTTCAGTACCCAGCATTGACTGGTCAGCTGCATCTGCTCTCTCAGCCATGCCAGTTTTTCCTGTCGGGATTCTGTCATCCATTTTTCACTGTATTGCCACAGGAAGCGGGTTCCTTTTGCCTGGCGGCGGCTGTCCAACGGAAGCCGGGGATGCTCGTTCTGCCGCGTCTTATCAACGATTTCACCCAGTTGTTTTGCCACATGGAAGCGGTCAAAGGCTATTTTCTCTACAGCGCGCGGAAGATGGATGCGTGCCGCTCTGATATATCCGGCATTCATATCCATTGAGAACGTTTTGATTGCCTCCAGCTGACCGTCGGTGAGAGTGCGAAGATAGCTGGCAAGACTTTCTGTTCCCCGATCATCCGTTAATGCCAGCGCTCTGCCCTCACGATCTGATATCACAGTGATATACTGGTGCCCCTTTTTGAATGCAACTTCGTCCACATTCATATGCCGGGCTGATAGCGGCTTTTTTATTCGCCCAAGACCACGTTTGACTGCCCGGGTCATAATGCCGTCAACGGCATTCCAGCTAAGCTTAAGTTGCTTTCTTACCGCATCAACCGTGCTAATTTTCAGCCAGGTAAGGACGAATGATTCGAACAATAACGTATACCGGCTACCAGCTCCGGCCCATGGAACAGGTAACGTCTGGCATCCATGGTCTGGACACATGACCCGGGGGACACTCGCCTCAACGACAGTCATGAACTGGCAGGTATCGAGATGACGCCATTTGCGGTGTCGGTGATCGTGAACAGGGCATTGCTGCCCGCATGTCGGGCAGATTAGCAGTGTATTTTTGGCGATCCCGACAACAACGGTGACATAGCCAGCGTTTTCATCAAGGGAAAGAGATTCAACCTGCCACGGGGCGGACAGGTTGAGAATGTGGGCATAGAGGGATTTCTCATCCATGATGGTTGCCTCTGGTGATGAAAATTATTGCATTATCATGCACTCAACCACCACAACAGGGGAAGACCCTTTTATATACAGTTGTTTAATTTGAACATGCGCGCAAGATACAGGAGTCGCTACGGCTGTTTAATTATTCATCTCTTCGTTTGTAAGTTTCTCTCTTAATTCAAATTATGGTTTTGTAAATTTTCTGGTGGTATTGCCATATGCGCATATCTAAGCCAGTTTAGAGGCCGGGAACTTTCTGTACAGCGTCGACAGCACCACATCATAAATAATCGCTACCTGCTGCCGCGGTACTCCTGCCCTAATCAGGAGCCCAGCCTGCGCCCATTGTCCCGTTGTTAGTTTCGGTCGTCGGTCACCAATTCGCCCCTGCTCCCTTGCCGCTGCCAGCCCGGCGCGTGTCCGCTCGACAATGAGCTCACACTCCATTTCAATGCCAGAACGGCAAGGCTCCTCCTGAGCGAAATGGACATTTTTTGAAAGTTTCTGGAAAATAAAAATAGTACTATTTGAGAATTAATTGAATCAGCCGATTTTTTCTAATTCATCAATCAGATGGACATAGCATTTGCTATAAAAAATAAAAGTATTCCTGCTATCTATATATAAATGAGTTATGTACATATAAAAGGAGCATTACCGTGACAAAAATAACTTTATTTCCCCAGGATTTTAGAATCCAAAAACAGGAAACCACACTACTAAAAGAAAAATCAACCGAGAAAAATTCTTTAGCAAAAAGTATTCTCGCAGTAAAAAATCACTTCATTGAATTAAGGTCAAAATTATCTGAACGTTTTATTTCGCATAAGAACACTGAGTCTTCTGCAACACACTTTCACCGAGGAAGCGCATCTGAGGGCCGGGCAGTGTTGACAAATAAAGTCGTTAAAGATTTTATGCTTCAAACGCTCAATGATATAGATATTAGAGGTAGTGCGAGTAAAGACCCCGCATACGCCAGCCAGACCCGTGAAGCTATACTATCGGCAGTTTACAGCAAGAATAAAGATCAGTGTTGTAATTTGCTCATCAGCAAAGGGATCAACATAGCGCCTTTTCTTCAGGAAATTGGCGAAGCAGCGGAAAATGCAGGTCTGCCCGGAACAACCAAAAATGACGTTTTTACGCCAAGCGGCGCAGGGGCCAATCCTTTTATAACTCCGTTGATTTCATCAGCAAACAGTAAGTATCCACGTATGTTTATCAATCAACATCAGCAGGCATCCTTTAAAATCTATGCGGAGAAGATCATTATGACAGAAGTTGCACCACTGTTTAATGAGTGTGCTATGCCGACTCCACAGCAATTCCAACTGATACTAGAAAACATTGCTAATAAATATATACAATACACTCCCTGAACACAGAAAAACCAAAAAATATGCGGAGCCTCTTCCTGATTAATATGAACCAATAGTATCCATAATTTTCCCCAGGAACTAACTCCGGAGCTAAACCGTCATTTACCAGTGCTAAAATTATACACTCAACCATCAAAATAATAGCCATTGCTGCTATATAACATATAGCAGCAATCTCTACTACATAGCTATATTTTTATAACTGAGATGGTTTCTCCGGCCAGTCAGGATTTAAGGTATCCACCCGGTTTACCAGCACCCTGTATTTTTTCCATTCGTCGAGCTGCGCTTTCTCATCATCTGTTGCGATATCAAGATCAACAGCATCCTGTAACGGCGTGATTTTTTCAGATGCTATTTGCAGGAGCCTGTTTTTGGTTTCTTCAGCTTCACGAAGTCTGGCTGCGGCCTCCGCAGCTTCATCATTCACCCAGACCTTAGCCTTACCATCCCATTTCTGGTATTCACCAACTGGTGAAACTGATGTGACATTTTCGGGCAACGGACCAGGCTCGGAGATATAAACCTGATTGCCGGTTGTTGTGTCGTAAACCGTCTCGCCGCGGTGATCCTCCTGCAGACTCCACGTTTGGGTTTCAGCGTCAAAAACAGCTATATGACTGGAGGGAATATCAGGAGGGGCGAGATCAGTACAGTTTGCCGGTAATCCCGTGTGCGGCGGGATATATGCATCACCTGCGCCAATAAATTCGTTTGTATCTGAACGAAGATTAAAAATTTTAATTGTCTGCGGGGTATCGCTCATTTTAAACGTCATTTTTTACTCCGGATAAATATTCTGGATTCAGGTGATTGTCATGATAATCGAGGCCGAGAAAAACATGATGCCTATGAGCACCAATATAAATATCATCAACCTGATGACGGGGACTGATGCAGGTGTTACCTGATTTTTTGCAATACGTTCTGTAATCACCAAAACCGATATATTCCGTTCTGGCGTTCGGACAAAGCGTCTCTGACGGACAGTATGCCGTTGTGCTGAATACAGCATTCTGGCGGGCGCTGGCGTATTGCCAGTTGATTGCTTTGGGTGGATTACTGAAACTTTCCCACGCCAGCTTCATTTGCCGGGCGACGCTGTCCGGGGGGACCTGACCACATCCGGCCCCCATTGCAGGTAATGCAACAGATGTAATTTTCCGGTCTTCTCCGGCGCTTTTATTGTGCTGAAAAATTGCCAGTAACGCAGCCCGTGTTGCATTATAAACCGCGTCGGTGCCGTCAATAATCAGCGGAACGCGCATCATCGGGGCGTGAACCAGCCACGGATGTTTACTGTTACCCGTTTCAATAACAAAGGCGGTGCCGACGGGCTGTTCCCCCAGATATTCACGGATGATATTTTGCTGTACACGTTCCTGTAACTGCGGCCCAAAATATGCTGTTATCGCAGCATCCACGCCGCCATCCATCAAACCGAAAGAGTTCGCCGCACTGACCATGCAGTCAAATTCCGGTATGGTTTCAAACGGTCCTGGGATAATTTCCACATTTTCGGTATTCTGAAAAGAATGTTCAAAAGCCACGGCCATTGCCGGCACGGGTGCTGAAAGAATTAATTTAATCACGCCAGCCTCACAATATAGTTAAATGCAATGTTTTTAACCGTGGTTTCTGCATTACCGTCTGCGTCCACAATAACGACGTGTCCGTGTGGACCGATATACATGGTGTGCTCGTGTCCTCCGATATAAACTGTATGCGCATGGTCGCCAGCGGCCTGTGTCCATGCACCACCTCCAGGCTGAAATGAGGTGTGATTGGAATCTCCCCAGTATGAATTGATATAACCGCCGAACTGGTGAGTATGGTTGCCCGTGGTATTGGTCGATTTCGTGCCGTAATCAAAGGATGAGGTAGATTTTGTCCCTAAATCA
The DNA here is from genome assembly GCF_043847915.1 of Salmonella sp. 2020_1459. Taxonomy (NCBI): domain Bacteria; kingdom Pseudomonadati; phylum Pseudomonadota; class Gammaproteobacteria; order Enterobacterales; family Enterobacteriaceae; genus Salmonella; species Salmonella sp. 2020_1459. Next base: position 872,222 of record NZ_JBCMFA010000001.1, read on the forward strand.
GTATCCTGCGCCCGCGCGGTGTGTCCGTGCGCCTTGTTGCCGTCCATTTCCTGTGAGAGCACGGCTCGACCGCTGGCGGGCTTGCCTTTGATTGTCCAGCCGCGCATGTCAGGGATAATGCCGGACGGATACGCTATAGCCAGTAACGGGTAAGCAGATTTATCGAAGGACTGCCCCTGCATCAGAGCGTAACCTGCCGGAGTAGCATCAGACGGCCATGCAATCGCCGCCCCTACTGGATGCGAATCCGGAGGTGGGTTTAGTGTGGTGTAGAGCATTGCCCATTCGGACCACTCAGCATCGGCGGTATCTCGATGACTGCGAATATATGCGGGCGCTGGCGCACCGTTTGTCCCGCTCCAGCCAATGAGGATTTCCCCATCACCGGCTCCGGTCAGACGTAAAATATTTCCGTATTGCGTCGGATAGCCATTGTTGTAAACCTCGCCCATTATCAGGCCACTATCGCTGCCTCTTGTCGTACCAGTCAGTGCCGGAAGCGCGCCGCGTGATGCCAGTCTGTTCGCTGCAACAGCCGTACCTGATGCAGGGAGCGCTCCGATATTTTGTACAAACAGCGGCTTTTCCGGAATATCGCCACCGTTCTGTGATTTTAGTAATGCATCGGCGGCGTGATTTATGGTTTCCCGTAAACCAACGTATTCGATAAGACCGTCAACGCTTTTTCCTGACAGCGCCGTCAGTGTATCGTCCAGCGGCTGCTTGCCCGCTAGTTTATTCAGTACAGTGGTGGCAAAGTTCGGATCGTTACCCAGCGCGTCAGCCAGTTCTTTCAGCGTGTCCAGCGTTTCCGGCGCAGAACCAACCAACTGTGCTACTTTCGCAGCCACAAACGCTGCCGTGGCAATTTCAATACCTGCAGCTGTGGTTTCCGGAGTTGGTGCTGTTGGCGTACCAGTCAGTGCCGGACTGTCCAGCGGGGCTTTAGCCTGCACCTCACCTATAACGGTTTTTACCGCCTTTGGTGTGGCTGCCAGCGCTTCGCTGTCACTGTCCGTGGCACTGCTTAACTTAACGATACCTTTTTTCGTCAGGCTGGCATCTTCCAGGGAAATCACGTCCGCGATGTCTTCTGCCCGTTTTGCGGCATCTTCTGCTCTGGTGGCTGCTGCTCCGGCAGCAGTACTGCTTTGCGCCGCCAGTGATGCGCTGGTATCAGATGCGGCGGCGTGAGTGGATGCCTCCGATGCTGATGACGAGGCGGCTGTTGCGCTGGCCGCTGCTGTACTTGCTGACGTTGCTGCGTTTGTCTCAGATGTTTTTGCTTCGGCTGCCGATGCGGCTGCCGCCTTTTCCGACGCTGCCGCCGCAGTGGCTGACGCACCTGCATCACCGGCACTGGAAGCCGCCTGCGTTTCTGACGTCTTCGCGGCGGTTTCGGATGCTCCGGCGCGCGCTGCTGATGTCTGCGCCGCCGTCGCGCTGGCGGCTGCGGCAGCAGCTGAATCGCCGGCGGCAGTACGGGAGGCATCTGCATTCGCTTCAGATGTTTTCGCTGCGGCTGCCGATGCGGCTGCTGCCGTTCTGGCTGTGTCAGCCGACGCCGCGCTGGCTGATGCCTCCCCGGCTTTTGTGGTCGCCGTACCTGCGCTGCTCTCCGCAGATGCTGCGGATGAGGCTGCCTGTGTGGCTGATGCTTCTGCCGCTCCGGCTGCATTCACTGCTGCCGTGGCGCTTTCCGATGCCTGACCTGCTGATGTCTGCGCCTGTTCAGATGCCTGCCCTGCGGCGGTGGCATTCCGCGATGCCTCCGATGCCTGGCGGGCAACTTCTTCCACCATCGCCTCAAAACGCCGCAGCGCCTCCGGGCGGACGTCGTCTTCCGTCATGGCCCCCAGAAAATCATTCAGGGTGCCCGGCTTTGAATCATCGTAAACCGTAATAACTCCGGCATGTGACGGGGGATACCCTTCCACCAGGAGCGTGACAGTGTACTGCCCCTGCTCCACATCCATGCTGTAGCGCCCGGCGTCATCCGGATTTTCCGATGCCACCGTATTCACGACCACCGTCGTACTGGTCCGGCAGGCCTTCAGCTGAATGGTGCAGTTCTGTACCGGCGTTCCCGTAGCATCTTTCAGTACGCCGGAAATAAGTACTGGCATATTACCTCCATAAAAAAGCCCGCCCGCAGGCAGGCTTCAGATTCATTCACATCTCAGCACTGATTATCCGGGTCACGTAAATATGCCGGCAGAGAACACTGGACGCTCCGCGTGATTGTTTTTCCCTTTGCCTCGCGGTGCTGTTTCTGCCCACGGTCGGTGCCGGTATAAATCCGGGTCTGGTTTTCAATATTGCTGTTGCCGCTTCCTCTTCCGTTATCGGCAACGGCAGCAGTGGAGAATAAAACGGACAGGGAAACCCCTGCCGCCAGCGAAATTACGCGCGACATAGTCATATTTGTTCCTTGTTAAACGAAAGGGACCGGAAATCCGGTCAGTTTGTGAAGTTGTTCCCCGACCGGGAAACCATCACCAGCGGCCAGACGGAAGCAGACGTGGTGTACTGCCCACGAACCCTCAGAGAGACGCTGATATCCACGACAGGTGAAGTGGTGTAGACCGAAAAGACGACGGTCTGATACATGGCCGGAATACCTGCGGTATACGGCATAACCTCCGCCGTTTTCACCTGGCCGTTAATATTTATCGTGACGGTGATGGCACCGGAGCCACCATTACGCTCACAGTTAGCCATCACCGTGATGGTTTTCCCAATCTGATAGGTGGCGCTGTCGGTATACCGTGTTGAGGTGCTGCGTTCGTCGTTCGTCGCCCTGATGCTCACGCCCTGCATGACTTTTGAGCCGCAGATATCACCGACAAACTCTCTTGCTTCTATCACGCCAGAAAACTTACCGGAGGTGGCATTGATTTCTCCCGTAAACGAGCCAGATACAGCGTTGATATGGCCACTGATATCCGCATTTTTCGCAGTCAGCTTTCCATCCGGCGTCAGGGAAAATGCCGGAGGATTCCCGCCACTGGTAATGGTCGGCGCGCTCAGGTATTTCAGGAACGCCTCGTTCATGATTATCTGGTCGCCCTGCATGACGAATCCGGGCGTCTCGTTTCCGTTTGCCGGGTTAATATAAGCAATGCGATCCGCCGCCACCAGGAACTGGCTTATCTTCCCGTCAGGCGTGTCTTCCATGCTCAGTCCAAGTCCGGCCACATAATATTTGCCGTCTTTGGTCTGCTCTATTTTGACGCCCCACATGGCGTTCCATTTATCGTTAGCGTCCTTCCACTCCTTCGAAAACTGCTGCAGTTTGCTGGCGTTATCCTCCGTCAGATCTACTTTTTCCAGCAGCTCCTTACCCAGGTGACTTTCAGTTATCTGCCCTTTGAAAAAATCCAGATAGCCTGCGGCATCGTTGCTGGCCTGCCCGGTCGCCTCCACGAATGCGGATTTACCGACCTGATTTACCGCCCGGATATAAAAATAGTAATCCCTGCCGGGCCTGATATTCACGCTGGCCGCTATCCAGTACAGCGCTGTTCCCAGATATCGTGCGGCGTTTTCCACCTGATGGATATCCGTAATCTGCGCGTCTGAAAACCAGAACTCATACTGCACCGTCGGGTCGTATACCGCCTGACGCGGTGTGGCTGTAATCTGGAAATAGCCAGGGGTGAGTTCGATAAATGATGGTGCCGCCGGCGCGGAGATGCTGAACTGTGTGCTGGCCGGGTCTCCCTGTTGTCCCTGGCTGTTCACCGCCCTGACGGACAGGGTGTAGCGCCCCGGCGTCAGCCCCCGGAACCGGTACTGCGTATCCGGCGTTCCTGCGCTGCTTACCAGCCGGTCACTGCCATCTTCCGCCGCCACGTTCAGGCGCAACGAAAAAGAGACGCCCTTAACGACTCGCGGTGTGTCCCAGCGCGCCAGTACCTGATACTGTCCCTCCTCCGCCAGAATTTCTGTGGTCAGATGCTGTATCGCCGGGGGAACGGTGCCGTGAATCGTTCCGGGCTGCGGGTCGAACGATGCCCCGTTGTCCACGATGGACTCTTTTTCCGGAACATGCTGTACGGCGGTGATGGCATACGTTCCGTCGTCGTTTTCCCGGACAGCCACACACCGGAAGAGACGCTGGCGCAGCGACGGCAGTTTCAGCCCCCAGACGCTGTATTCCGCCACGCCGTCCGGTATCCGGCTGACCTGAACCTGCACACCGTCGGTAACAGACTGCACGTCCACGCTGACCGGCGAACCTTCGCCATCCACCAGGCTTATCAGCGTGGTGCCGGACGACGGCAGGGTAATCTCCCTGTCAAGGGTCAGAATGCGACGCTCGCGGTCAACGGACAGAATCCGTCCGCCCAGGCTGATGCCGGCATAATCCTCGTCGCAAACCTCAATCACATCACCGGGAACGTGGCGCAACCCCTCCGCCCCCACACTAAAATCTACCGTCTGGGTTTCCAACAGCTCCGTTTTTATCAGCCACAGCCCGGCGCGGTGCGCCTGCCCGCGACTGGTACAGCCAAACGCATCCATTTTTACCAGATTGCGTCCGTAGTGACTGATGGCGACCGTGTCTTCCACCAGTTCCGTGGATGTCTGCCAGCCATTATCAGGGTCGATCCAGTTCACCTCTACCGCATTATGGCGGTCCTTCCGCGTACTGAAGCTGTAACGGAACGGTGTACCCTCATCCGGCATTACCACATTGCTGCGGGTATAGGTCCAGACTGTATCCGAGGGCCTGTCCTGCACGAAGGTCAGCATCTTCCCGTTCCACACCGGCATACAACGCATGGCGGAGCAGAAGTCGGTCAGCACATCCCACGCCTTACGCTGCTGTGCCAGATACGCATTAAAGGTCATACGCGGCTCTGTCCCGCCGAATCCGTCAGGGACCATCTGGTCGCAGTACTGGCCTATTGCATACAGCGCCCACCTGTCCACGTCCGCCGCGCCGATTCGCTGTCCCATGCCATAACGGGGATGAGTCAGCATATCCCAGAGACACCACGCCGGATTATTGCTGTATGCAGGCTTGAACGTGCCGTCCCAGATGCCGCTGTAGGTTCGCGCTACCGGATCGTAATTCGACGGCACCTGAATAATCCGCCCGAAAAAATGGTAATTTCGCGTCACCTGCTGGCTGCCGAACTGCTCAGATGCCACCTGCAGGCCAATTACGGCGGTGTTGGGATAGCGCTGCCGGACATCAATAATCTCGGTATACGACGACCAGACCGTGTTGTTCTGTAACTGGTCAGTGGTACTGTCTGCCGTCACACGTACCATCCGGATACCGAATGGCCGGGGAGGGAGATTATCCACTATCACCGAGGCCAGATACTGTGTGGTTGTTTTCCCGGTAATCGTAATTTCTTTTTCCACCACCCACTGACCATAGCGCTCAAGATGGATTTGCAGCCTGACGGATGTCGGATTGCGGTCGCCCTTGCTGTTGGCCTCCACCAGTGACTGCACGCCGAACGTAAAACGCAGGCGGTCAATATTTGCAGCCGTGATGGTTCTGGTCACCGGATTGTCGTATTTGACCTGTACACCAAGCACCGTCTCGGCGCCGGACGATTCAAATCCCTCCAGCGGGGTCTGTTCCTGCTCACCGACGCGGTATACCACCTTCACGCCGTGGATATTCGTGTTGCCGTCGCGGTCCACCACCGGCGTCTGGTTTACCAGAACACTGTGCAGACCGTTCACCGGGCCTTCTATCGGTCCCTCGCTGATGGCATCGATGACGCTCAGCAGCTGCGTGGATTTCAGGTTATCCGGTGCCTCGCGGGGCGTATGCCCTTTTCCGCCGCCCTTTCCCATTTATTAACCCCGTAAAACGACAAAACCGCCCAGAGGCGGTTCTGTCTGAATCTGTTCTGTTGTCAGCGGCCAATCACCACAACCTGACCACCATCTCCTTCATCAGCGGTACTGACTTCCTGGGAAATCACGCGTGACCCCACCTGCATCTCGCCGTACAGCACCGGCAACGTGTTACCGTTGGCAACCATGTTATCCAGTGACGAAAAATACGTGTTCTGCCTGCCGTTATCGGTCTGCCTCATTTCGGACATTTTGGGTTTTGGTGCCAGCATCTGCGCCACACCGCCCAGAATCATCGACGCCCCGGTCATATACATACCGGATACCGCCGCCGCTCCCAGCCAGCCTGCCGGGTTCCACCAGGCAACGGCAATCAGCACCGCACCAAGCACCGCCTGAAACACCCCGCCAGATTTGGCCCCGGCCAGACGCGGCACAATATGAATCACCGCGCCAGGCGGCAGCGGGTCATGCAGGCTGGTTGTCAGGGTATCAGCCGTAACATCATCTCCGGCTATGCGTACCTGATACCAGCCGTCGTTCAGTTTCTGCCGGAGACCGGGCAACTGTACCGCCAGTGCCCGGACAGCTTCAGCACCACTGGCTACCTGCAGGCTGACGCGGCGGCAAAATCGTTGCAGATCCCCGTAAAGGCAAATTCGCGCCATGCCCGGTGTCGCCAGATGGAGTGCGTGCGTCGTTGCCATTTGTCGGTATACCTCTCACGTTTACTCAGTTGTTCAGGAATATGGTGCAGCAGCTCTCCGTCGCCGCAGTAAATCGCTGCGTGGTTCGGAACGGAGGAGCCAAAGCAGCAAATCAGCACGTCGCCGGGCTGCGCACTGGCTGCGCTGACACGGTAAAATCCCGTCGTCTCCAGATTATCCAGATAGAGATTGTCACCATGCCGCCACCAGTCGTCGTCCCGGTGAAAATCCGGCATATCAATCCCCGCCAGATGATAGGCATCACGGAACAGCGTGTAACAGTCAAAAACCCCATGTTTAAACTGTCGTCCGGTCAGGTGTGGCACACAGCGGAATTTATGTACCTGGCCGGCGCATACCAGCCACCACGGCAGGTCGCTTTGAACCTGCAGCCTGCGGTCCACATCGCTCAGATACGGCTGGCCGCCAGGATGGCTGTGAACCAGCGCCACAATATCCCCCTGCGTTTCAGCCCTCAGCCAGTCCTCCGGCGCCATACGGAAATAATCCTCCGGCGCGGCAGAAATATTCACACAGGGGAGATACCGTTCTCCCGCCTGTGTTCTCACCACGAAGCCGCACGACTCCGCAGGCGCACACCGTCGGGCGTGCGCCAGAATATCCTGTTCTTTCATGATGATTTACTGTGAAAGTTTATTAATGGAGAGGAAACCGCCAAAGTTTCCGGTATTGTTACGCAGGGCGCATCCCCGGGCGCAGCGGCTGCAGGCATCTTTTGCCGGATCGGCGGTAGGGTTATCAAATTCATCTGCGACAGCTGGTCCCGTATAACCGCATTCGTCAGAGCGGTATATCCATGTACAGGTATTGGCCAGCATAATTCGCCCGGGGAAGACACATCCGTCCGTTTCAGTCGGTGTTGCCAGGACAAATGTCGCACTTACCGCCGTCAGATCACTGCACTGCTCGATCACCCATCGGCTTACGGATTCCTGCTCCGGGTCAGCCTCCTGGTTGCCGTTTTGAAAATTCACGGCATCGAGAAACCGGGCATATACTATCCTGCGGATGACCGTCGCCCCAACCAGGCTATACAAATCCTCCACCATTCCGGTCACCATACCGTAAAGATTGGATACCTTCAGTGACGGGCGCGCAGCTGCGCCTTTGCCGTTCATTTCAAATCCGCAACCGTCTACAGGATAAACGTCATATTTCCGTCCCTGCCAGGTAACCGCCTCCCCCTTTTCATTTGCCTCGTTACAAAAAAAATAACGATCACCGCCAGACTGTGTCAGATCGATTTCCCACAAAGTGATCCTGGCGGACTGCGCCAGTTTAGCGGATTCGTTCAGCGTATCCTGCGAAATGTCCTGCATCACTCCTCCTCAGATAACAACCTGTTCAAAAGTCGTGGTCACAGTCACCCAAAGAGAGCCAACGTTAATCGACCATTTGCGGCAAATCACCCGAATTTGTGTCCAGGTATAAGGCGGCGTCCAGAGAAAGGATTTCACTCCACCGTGGCGGGATAAAAATGCCTCAAGGTTCTGATGTTCTCCCTTACGAATCCGGACCGTTACGTTATACTTCGCCAGATGGTTGTTCAGCCCGGCTGGACGCCGTTGTTCATACCCGTCACCCAGTTTTATGGAGGTGACTTTTGGTTCTGATTCCACTGTCATATCAGGGCGGATCTTCCAGTTAAATGTTTCCATTGTTATCGCCCTCCTCCAGCAATACCCCCGTCACGTGACTGCTGTTGCCAGAAATCAATGGCGGCTTTTTTTCCAATGTTATATACGGCCTGTAATGCCTGCGGACCAATCTGTCCGTTGCCGGCGTCGTTGTGGATTTCAATGTTGTACTCAGGCGCAAACATCGCCATCCCTCCTGAACCGGCTGCCACGACACCCAGCTTACCGTCAGCACCACGACGAAGTGGTAATATTGCCTCCGGTCCTGCCTCGCCCATCACCCCGGCACCTTTGGCAAAAGCAAAAAATGTCGGGCGATTAACAATGCTGCCGCTGTATCGGCTCAGTTCAGAAGACTGATAAACTCCACCAGTCGCATTGGCTGTCACACCAAATCCCAGAGCAGATCCGATTCCCTTTACAGCCTGTATCATTGCCATACGTGCTGAAATTTTTGCCAGATCTGACACGATGGATGCGGTGAAAGATTTAAAGTTTAGTTTTCCAGTGGTAACGAACGTCGCCAGCCCGTCGCCCATACTGTTGAATGCCGATGTGAACATTTGCTCCGTTGCGCCCGCCACGTTGCTGCCCTGCGCCATAAAGTTATCCAGCGCACGCGACGCCCCCAGAGTCCAGTCTCCCTGCGCAGTATCCACTTTCGCGTTATAATCCGCCCACTCAGCCAGTCGGCGATCGAGACTGGCCTGAAGTTCCTGCTCCGCCTGACGGTATTCGTCAGAACCGTATGTCCCTTTTGCCTTGCTGTCGCGCTTAAGCTGCTCCAGTTGTTCCTGGTAGTGCTGTTGAATTTTCAGATGCTCTTCGTACCGACCTCGTTGCTGATCGCCCATACCCATTGTGGCCAGCGCCATTGCGTGCTGCTGCCTGACGCGGGATCCTTCGTCAGCGAGCTGGCTGGTTAATGTGAGCGTCTTTTTCTTCAGTTCATTAAGGGCATTCTGGTGTTGCAAATCCTGTTGTGAGATATCCAGCTTCTGTAGCGCAAGCGCAATTTCATCCTTATGTGCCAGTACGCTTTGTTCATCCGCCGTCAGTTTTTTACCGGACAAATCAGCGATGCGCTGCTGAAATGACAAAAGCTGCTTATGCGCTTCCGTCATTTTTTCGGCCGTGGAAAGCTTCGCGGCGGCAATCTGCCCTTCAGTCTGCGCCTGTTGCTGGCTGTACTGCAAAAGCAGTCGCCTGGCCTCGTCGTTGTGGTAAGTCTTTGGCTTTTTCGCCTGTTGTGACAACGCCTTTTTATGACGTTCATTTTCGCGTTCCAGTGCGGCATTGCGTACAGCAGCATCGGCATACTGCATGGCGGTAATGCGCGCCACCTCCCGTTGGTGCCGCAGGGATTCAGTTTCATTATCCCGGTTCAGCGCGGCGTTCTGCTCGTTCCGACGTTTCTGCGTTTCCTGATAATTACGCTCTGCCTGCGCCTTCGCATCCAGCAGGTCCTTCTGGCGTTTCTGTTCCTGAAGTTCGTTCAGCTGCTGCTGATCGTATTCAGTCTGGGAGGAAGACACCGTCCAGGGCGTTTTTCTGTCGCGCGCGATTTTTTCCTGCAGTGTCGCGATCTTTTCATCGAGCGTGTCTTCCCGCCCGATATCCAGCATCCGATCCCATGCCCACTTCGCCGCATCACCGACAGCATTCCATGCTCTTTCAATCCAGCCCAGATTGTCGTGTACGTCCCCCATCCGCTTATTCATTTCTTCCGAATACGCGGACATGGCAATTTTCGCGGCATCAGCCACTCTTCCCTGCTCGCCCAGTACCCTGATTTGTTCAAGCTGGGTGGCGGTCAGAAAATGCAGTGTCCTGTCCAGTTCTTTCGCCGCATTCACCGGATCATCCCGCAGGCGTTTAAACTGGCGGATGGTTTCATCCACTGATTGTCCAACGTTTTCCTGCATTCTGGTCGCGGTACGGGATACCATTGCCACTGCCTGTCCGGTAAACGCTCCGCTACCGACCACCTGTGCCAGCACGCCTGCAGCATCGTGCTGCGTGACGCCATGTCCGGCGAGCGACTTCGCCATCGCATTAAGCTGGCCTGTGGTTTTTCCGGCATAACTCCCGGTCAGAATAAGCTGTTTATTGAACGTCTCGCTTTCTTTAGCTCCTTCATAGTAGGCCTTGCCCAGCCCGTAAACAGCAGCAGCCACGCCGCCAGCCAGCCCGCCGAGCATCATGCCCTTCGGAGACATCAGTTGCTCGATCCACCCGGCGCGGTTAGCGAGCGTAATACCACTTCCCCGCAGTGCCCCGAAATTCCCGCGGGCCAGCTCACCAGCCAGCACGCCCAGTTCACGACGGGCAGCAGCGCTTTTCAGTCCTAGCGTATGGGTGGCAGTTCCGGTACGCTCCAGTTTACGGATATAAATATCTGCGGCGCTGCTGACACCCAGTTCAGCCGCCTTCACCCGCAGCAGCTCGGTACGGGAGAGGCCCTGTACCGTCGTCTGCTCTTTCAGGCGGCGTATAAACTGTGCTTTTTTCTGCGTGGCCAGCGCTTCGGCATCGGTAAGCTCACGGGTCTTCCTGGCGGTTTCAGACACCAGCGCCAGATAATCGCCCTGTGAGATATCTCCGCGTCCTTTCGCCTGTCGTACCTGCGCCTGGATACGCTGCAGCTCCTGCAGACCACCGCTTAACTGTTTTACACTGTCAATCTGGCGGTAAAAAGCAGCACTTGTCCTGTCCTGTGCTGCCGCCACAGCCGCTGACTGCGCCTGTTCCTCACGCAGTTTCCTTCCCAGTGCCTCCACCCGCTGTCGCGTCTGATCCACATCCGCCGCCAGACGCGTACTGGCCGCTGCGCTTTTCTCCACAGCGGAACTGTACGCGGTACTGCTGGCAGTCACTTGCTCCAGACTGGCGGACGTCCGGCGCGTCGCCTCCGTCTGCTTATCCAGAAAACGCTGCATCCGGGCCGCTGAACGTTCTGAGTCACCAGCCGCATCGTTCAGCAATTTTTTAATGCGCGGAACTTCGTTTCGGAACTCTGCGCTGTCGATACTTAAATCAATGACCAGGTTCGCTATCTGGTCCATAGCGGACACCTCCGGTAATACCTTCGCCCAGGATCATCAGTTCATCATCCGTTTTTTCGTGCAACGACTCAGGATCAGTGATCAAGCTGAACATTTCTGCATCGTGATGCGTGCCTGTAACCAGTCCGGAAATCAGCGATTTCAGCGTTGCAAACTCCGCATCCAGCAACATGTCACTGAAGCTGTTCTTCCCGAAATGCTCCGCCCACTCACCCAGCTCTGTCGCACTCATTTCCGCCAGCATCTGCCGCCAGTCTGGTCGCCGGAACTCACGCGCGAGCCGCATCACAAACGCCAGCTCCCGGTTCAGGACTTTTCCGGCGTGGTCGTGTCCTTTTCACTCCCGCTGTCGTCTTCCTGCGATGCCGGAAGACGCATACCACTCAGGGACAGAACCATATCAGCGCCACGTCCCAGCGCCTCATAAGACCATTCCAGTCTGACGGACTCATACAGGGCGCGGGCCTCCTCCTCTTTTTTGCTTTCACACAGGGAGCGGGATACCAGCCATGCATTAATATCCACCCCCATCTGCATAAATTCTGTCTGACGCTCTGCTTCCGTCAGGGTTTCAGGCTGTGCGTCATAGTCTGCCGTCCGCTGCTGAATAAACTTCAGATAATCCACACGTTGCAGGGCAGAAAGCTCACTGAGCACGATGGAATGCCCACCGTAGTTAAAGGTGTCTGTATTGAGAAACATGATGATTTTCCATAGAAGCCCCGGAACCGGGGCGGACTGATAAGAGAGGGTTATGACGCCGTCACTGTCACTGCTGCCACCGCGACAAGACTGCCGTCACTGCTGATACCAACAATATTCACGCTGCCCGCCTTCACGCCTTTAACCGTGGCCACATTATCCTTCAGCGTGACGGTGGCGATCAGCGGATCGGCGGTCGCAACCTGCAGCGTTTTATCTGACGCGTTATCAGGTTTTACCGTAAATGTCAGCGTGGTGGTGGCTCCGGCAGCCACCGTGGCACTGGCCGGCGCAACGGTCACGCCGGATACGCTGACTACGTCAGGTGTATCCTCCTCCGCAAGAGAAGGACGCCCGACGCCGGTGATTTTTACGCTGCGTGTCATCACCTCTTTGGACGTCACGGTTTTACCCAGTGAACTCAGCCAGCCGCGGAACACATCAACCGTCCCGTTAGGATACCTGATACGGAAGGCGCGAACTTCGCCGGTGTCAAACAGCTCAACCAGTTTTTTCTGTCCGGTCTCACCGGGTTTCCAGGCCAGCGTGGCCGTGGTGTCACCGACGCTTTTCTGCCCCTGCGTAGTGCTTTTCCAGTCGGCATTTTCATCATCAAGATAGTCATCGTCTTCCGCATCTGCACTCATTTCTCCGGGCTGCAGATCCTTAATACCTGCCAGTCGCAGCCAGTCATCATCAGCCAGTGGATTTTTAAACGCATCGCCGCTGCCGGTATACAGCCAGAATGTGGTTCCGGCGCCTTTCGTTTTTACCAGTGGGTTTGGTGTTCCCATCATATCCTCCTCAGTTGGTATAGGTGATCCGGTAAGTAATTTCTGCCATCCCCCACGTTGCCATTTCGCTGTCACGCTGGTAGTCATAACCCAGCGGGGTCATGGTATCGATAAGGCGCTCCAGACCACTAACCTCTTCCAGCGCAGGAAAGATTTTTTCTTCCATCCAGATATCAAGCTCTGTATCAGGAGCCTGAGCCCTCAGAAAAACTGCCGTATGGAGAGTAGCCTGCCAGTCATCCTCATCGGTCATAAGGCCTGTATACTGTGCGTCTGTCAGCCAGACAGCTATTGCGGGTAAATCTTCCTGTTCTACGAAAGCAGGAAGTCCATCAAAAATAGTGACAGGTGCGCCAGTCACGGATTCCAGCTTTTCCAGAACGGCCCGGCGGATTAATGTGTGTTTGCTCATCAGAATGCCTCCTTTCCTCCCCGGCCTGAAGGCCGGGGAGGAAAGGAGGCGGTTTTCCGGCTAACTGTCTTTTGCATAATCACATTTTCCTCTTTAATATGTGAAGCCATGAAACGCGCATATAAATACCGGTTTTACCCCACGACTGAGCAGGCTGAGCTTTTAGCTCAGACGTTCGGTTGTGTGCGTTTCGTCTACAACTCCATCCTCCGCTGGCGTACCGATGCGTACTACGAGCGAAAGGAAAAGATCGGTTACCTACAGGCCAACGCTCGCCTTACGGCGCTGAAAAAGGAGCCAGAATTTGCCTGGCTTAACGACGTTTCCTGCGTTCCCCTCCAGCAGTCTTTGCGCCACCAACAAACCGCCTTTGCTAACTTCTTCGCCGGACGGGCTGCATATCCGGCTTTCAAAAGCAAACGGCACAAGCAGGCGGCTGAGTTCACTGCGAGCGCGTTTAAATACCGCGACGGCAAGCTGTACATGGCAAAGAACAAAATCCCCTTAGACGTGCGCTGGAGTCGTCCGCTGCCGTCCGTGCCGTCTACCGTCACCATTTCCAAAGATGCCGCAGGGCGGTACTTTGTTTCGTGCCTTTGCGAATTTGAACCCGCATCACTGCCGATCACCTCTTCAATGGTCGGCATTGATGTTGGTTTAAAAGATTTGTTCGTCACCGATACCGGATTCAGGTCCGGCAATCCCCGCCATACCGCTAAATACGCGGCTCGCCTGGCACTACTCCAGCGCCGGTTAAGCAAAAAGGCCAAAGGCTCAAAGAACCGCGCCAAAGCCCACTTAAAGGTAGCCCGACTCCACGCGAAAATTGCTGATTGCCGACTGGATGCCCTGCACAAGGCCACCCGCAAACTGATTAACGATAACCAAGTTGTATGCGTCGAATCCCTGAAAGTGAGGAACATGATCCGCAACCCGTCGCTATCCAAAGCAATAGCAGACGCGAGCTGGGGCGAACTTGTGCGCCAGCTCCGGTACAAAGGCGAATGGGCGGGGCGGTCAGTGGTAGCCATTGACCAGTTTTTCCCGTCCTCAAAACGCTGTAGCTGTTGCGGTTTCATCATGAAAAAAATGCCTCTTGATGTTCGTAAATGGCAGTGCCCTGAGTGCGGAACTGACCACGACCGGGACGTTAACGCGGCACGTAATATCAAAGCTGCCGGGCTGGCAGTGTTAGCCCACGGAGAGCCTGTAAATCCTGAATCGCTCAAAGCGGCTTAGATTCGGCTCGTTGAAGTGGGAATCCCCGTCCTTCAGGGCGGGGAGCAGTCAACGTGAAAGATAAAGCCTCAGTTGTTGTTTCAGGGCATACCCCAGTTGCTTCGGTATTTCCTCGTCAATCAAGCTTTGTGTGGCGCTTTCGAATGCCTGAGTCAATGGTCCGGAAAGAGGAATTTTCACTACATCGATTGGATAACGGTTTTTCCCGTTAACGCGTCGCATAACATGCCAGCGTCCGTTAGCCAGTTGCTGAATAAAGGCATCCCGGAACAGATATGGCCCGATTTTAAGCACACTTCCGCGATACAGCAGTTTGCCCCTCCGTTTGCTCATCCTGACCTGTGCAGCGCCCAACTTTATGGCGGGAAGGTTTCCCCGGTTAATCCGTATCCGGGCAGAGCGTTTACCGTCTGTACCGGCTTTAAATAACCTCACCCTCTGGCGAACCAGCTTCAGCGGAAGTCCTCTTACCTGGTTATCTCCGGCGACAGTCTCCCGCGCCACCTTACGGGTTGCCACTGAAACAGCTTTCTGCGCCACGCGATTCACAGCCCAGATACTGGCCCGGGGAACCATCTGTCGGTCAAGGCTGTTCAGATTCCGGATCGCATTTTCAAGCCCTTTCATCAGAATGCCTCCGGGAAACCCCGGCCTTTAGGCCGGGGAGCAGTCAAACATTCCTCCCGTCCTGCGCCGGTTATCCGTCGGCGGCGTCCCCCTGCCCAGCAGAATAATACTGCTGTCTCCACCAGCCGGAGTGATGCGATCCACCCAGAAGGTGTCACCGAGAATGGTTAGTGTGTCCGGGCGCTTCAGATGGACTGTCAGGGATGTTTTGACAAAAAATGTAGGCTTGTCTCCCTCAATCCGGACACCTCCGGCGGCATACGACACACTTTCAGGATCGTCAAATACGCCCGTAAGCGTGGCCCCTGCCAGAACGCCGGAGGTTATTGTTGCTACCGTTCCCATCACCCGGAGGATGGCATCATCAGCCTGAGAAATCGCGGTATCAAACAGGTTTTCGGACTGCGACATATCGCCACCCTTACAGTTCAATAATAAGTCCTGCAGCAATCAGCTCGTCCACATCGTGTTGCGAAATACGCGCCGGGTTTCCCGCCATAACCATATCCAGTTCCCGGTTACTGTCCGGATCGATGGCGCAGATGTGTAGTGTACGAAGCGCCCTGATAAGTACCCGTTCGGATCTTTGCCCGATCCCGGGCGGCACTATGGATTCATCACTGTCATTTTCCACAGCAGGCAAATGCTCCGCCTCCGCTTCCTCTTCCCATTCCATGACACGCTGGCTGAGTTCAGCGGCGCTCCCGGACACATCCGGATCACGACCAAGCCGCGTCGCAAGCTCCCGCAGACGCTGTATATTCTCTTCTTTTGTTGCCATAAAAGATCCTCCCGCAATTTGTAACAATAAAGGCCTGAATCAGGCCTTTTGGGATGCTTAACCGACAGTGACAATGACAAACTCATCCGGGTCCGGCAGGACCATCAGCGGCGCAGACTGCGTCATGGTATATTCATTCGCCGGATCCCCCACCGTCAGCCAGTGTTTGGGATAACGGGTGGCGGCAACAATACCCTCCGCGAGCGCCTGTGAATCCTGAATGGCACCATAGCAGCGGATACCTTCTGCCGCCGTATTTCCCAGAACCAGAGTCCCTTCAGGCAGGTAACGCTTTTCGGTCCCGTTATCAGCAACATAGGATGTTTTAGCCACCACAATGGCCAAATCTCCGTAATACCCCTTGAACGACACCACAGCCCCAAGGTCCTTCACCGCCGTTTCCAGCTGAGAATTTGAACCGCGGCGTGTATCCAGTTTTTCACGGAACAGCTTAAAACCGTTCAGCAGACGCCAGACTTTCCCGTCCATCACGGCAATATTGATCAGACCGGATGCCTGGTCGCAGTACATATCCAGATCATAAGTCGGGTCAAAGGTTTCCCTGTCCTGCTCTGACCATTTTTTACCTGTGGCCTGAATAATGTTATTCCCGGCGGAGCGACCAAAATCCACCTCCACGGTGTCAAACTGCTCGCCCTGCATGGTGTATTTCCCGTTCAGCACCGCACTGACGGCCTGCATCTCCTCCACCTGGACGATGGCCTTCTCTTCCTGCTTCAGGTTATCGGTCAGAATGCGCAGACGACGGTAGGCCGGATCGTTAAGCCTGGCCGGGTCTTCACCCGGCAGACGCTCAACAACCTGCGCATAGTTAACTTCATGCTTCGGTTTGACATACCCCGGACGCAGTACGCGCGTTTCCCCGCCGCGGTTACGCAGAACCTTCCCTCCAACCACCGGAGATACATAAGCGGCAATCGGTGTTTTTCCGGTAATTTTGTCCAGCATGACTTCCTGGGTAGGAAATGTCACAGTACGGCGAAAAAACAGGCTCAGGAAGAGTGGGTTAAATTTAACTTTCTGCTCGGTATAACCCAGCAACTGGCGGGTGGTAAACAATCCCATAAATGGTGTCCTCCGGACGTTAAATACGATAAAGGCCGCTTCGCGGCCTTCTTATTACGGTAAAGCGGCGTGACTGACGGCGCTTCCGGCGAATGCATTTGCCTGCTTAATGGCGTCCACACTCTTCGGCCATGCCAGTGATTCTGTGGCAAAGGTGCCGCTCTTCCAGTACGTCAGCAGGTTTTCCGACCCGTCCAGCTCAAGGGCCAGAACCCCGACCGCCGTTCCGGCCTTCTGCCCGTCCCAGGCCACCAGTTTCCCGGTGGTATCATCCAGCATCAGGGGCGTCAGCATCGGTGTGGCCGCCGTTATCCCGCTGACTCCCGTTGCGGTATGTGCCGGATCGTTACCGGCGAAAATGCGGTTATCCGCACGTTTCTCAATAGTGGTGGTAAATGACATACTGTCTCCTTATCAGGTGGCTGAAGTACCGGGAATACTCATCAACAACGTCGTTTCGGTATCATTACTGTGGCCTTTGCCGCCGGATACGGGGTCCGGGGAATGAGACTGCATGAAAGCATCAAATGCGTTGTTCATGCTCAGCCCCGCATTACCGGATTTGTCCGGCGCGGCAGCCAGCAGGTCACGGGCCTGATCTGTGGTCATACCAGGCATGACAGCCAGTTTTTCCGCCAACTCTTCACGGCCTTTCGCCTCATCAAGCGCCATCACGGCATCATAAAGTGACGTTGCCGCAGCGATCGGCGATGCTGCCAGAATGGTTCTGGCCTGTTCCACCGTCATCTCCGGCATGGCCGCCAGTGTCTGTGCGAGTGTTTCCCGACCACCAGCTTCTTCCAGGGCAAGCATACGGTCAGCGGTGCTGGTCGTATCCGCCGGCGCGGCGGCAGCCAGAATAGACTTCGCCTGAGCAACGCTCATTCCCGGCTGCCCGGCCAGCATCTGTGCCAGTGCCTCATGCCCCCTGGCCTCCGGGCAAACCAGAATTCCCATTACGCGCTGGTTTTCCTGCGTGACAGCGTCAGCTGCACTTAATTCAGGCATAGTGCCTCCTGTCTTGTTACTGTTGATAGCTTCTGCCATCACGCCGATGGCGTCAGCAGCATTCACCATTCCATCTGCCAGTCCGGTAGTGATAATGGCCTGCCCGTCATACACTGCCGCCTCCGTCGCCATTACCGCATCGACAGACAACCCCGTGTACCGGGCCACTTTTACTGCAAACATCTTTCTGGCCTCGTCCATTCGCTGCTGGTAGTCGGCATGGACGCTTTCCGGTAATTTCTGGCTGGGCGTCAGATCAGCCTTGTGTGCGCCAGAATAGATAAGGGTGATATCGATCCCTTCCTGTTTCAGTTTTTCGGCGTAACTGGTATGCGCCATCACCACACCAATTGATCCCATTCTGGACGTCTGGGTCACAAGGCGGTGCGAACAGGCTGCCGCCAGCAACATGGCCGCCGAACAGGCTGTTTCATTTGCCAGTGCCCAGACAGGTTTCTGTTCGCGCATCCGGTAAATCATGTCAGCACAGTCAAACGCCCCGGCAGCCTGACCGCCGGGGCTGTCAATATCCAGCAGAATGCCTTTTACCTCCGGATCTGAAACCGCCTGTTGTAGCCGGGCAGTGATACCGTCATAGCCGGTCATCCCTGAAAAGGGACGCATTCCGCCGAGTTTATGAACCAGTGTTCCGGTCACGGGTAATACCGCAATACCGTTCACTACCTGATAAAAACGTGCCTGCGGCTTTCCGGTCGCCATAAAATCGCCTGTGACCAGTGCCATATCCGACTGATCCAGACTTTCGTTATTACCGGGAATGTGCAGGCTGTTAATGCCTGACTCCCTGCCCAGCGCGCAAAAGAAAACCCGCGCATAGGCGGGTTCAAGCAGCAACGGAGCACTGGTTGCCTGGCTGATGATGTGCGGGAGATTACGTTGCACGCTTTTCCTCCTCCGTCTGACGGCTCGCCGCGATCTGTTGTTGATAGGTATCGGTGATCCATACCGGACGCGAAAGTCCGGCTGTCCGCCGTTCTTCGGATTCCCTGACCTGCTGGCGGAATATCTCCTGGTAATCCTCGCCCATAATGGCGAGTTCTTTTTCATAGGTACTCAGCCCGGCCTCAATACGCATCACGGCTTCCTGAACCTCCTTGAGTCCGTCAATCGCCATACGTCCGGCACCAATCCACTCCGATCGGCTCCAGCTGGATCGGGCCTCCCAGAAGGAAAACCTGGCCCGGGGTGCCCGGATAACTCCCCGTATCAGCGCCTCCTCCAGCCAGCAGGAAAACATTTGTGTCGCCAGCCGTCCGGCAATGAACCGGCGCCGCCCCAGGAAATAGCGCCAGGACTCATTGGCAGATGCGCGGGCGCTGGAATAGCTGACCTGAGAATAATCACGCGAAAGCTGCTCATAAGAGACCCCCAGCCCGGCGGCAATATACCGGAGCAGCGCCTGCTCCAGCGCCGAAAAGCCATTATCGGAATCCTGCGCAGTCTGCAGATTCAGCTCATCACCCGGGTACAGGTGGGGAATTTTTACACCTCCCAGTTTGATACTGTTGGTACTGTAATAGCGGGCATAATTTGCGAGCATGTTAACAAGGGGCGTATCTTTGTTATCTGCCGCCGTGATGTATTCAAAGGCTTTCTCGGAATCGAGTTCGCTTTCGATCGTGGCGGCGTACATGGCTTTGACAATCGCGGACTGAAGCTGCGTTGCCTGCAGGGTATCAAGCATCTTCAGCCGCTCCATCACACTGTAAAACTGATTGGCACCGCGCGTCTGTCCGTCCTCAACCGGCTCGAAAATATGTAACATCGCGGGTCGTCCGGACGGCAGAAAACGAGGAATACGGGTCCAGCGTTCCCCACCAGCCACCGGCCAGTCATCATCACAGACATGATAGGCGAGGGCTTTTCCATTCCGGTCCGTTTCCACTCCTGCGCGAAGCTGGCGGTTTCCGCGGGCATACCCCGGTGTGTCCACCCGTTTCGGACTGACAGCCTTGAATCGGGTACGGAAAACCTGCGTGGTTTCAGCGTCCCAGACAGGCTGGAGAAAAATTTCACCATTAAAGGCGTGAACGCCCACGCCTTCACGGATGAACTCTGTAAAAGTACGCTTCCCCTCGGCATCCATTTCGCCAAAAATACCATCGCAATATTCTGTCCATGCAGCTTCAACCTCATCCACAAAACTCTTCGCTGCGCTCTCACGCATACCAAGATAGCGCCAGTTTGGACGATAGCTGATAAGAAACAGGTGTCCGACAATATGATCCTTGTGCAGCGCCACCGCATTTGCTGCAATACCATTATTACGGACCAGATCATCAGCCCGCGCATTGCCGAGGCGCAACGAAGGCAGCAGCGCGGCATCCACGCTTTCCGCCGGGGGCATCCAGTCAGCCATCTGTCCGCCGAAACCGATCCCCCCGCCGGTGTATCCCAGACTTTCCCGCAGCGGCGTGCCGTGAACATCCACCAGAACCGGGGTGCGCTTCACAGTCTCACCCCCACAGGTGCCCGGCGGCGACCATTGCACAGTGACGCCTCAAGTTCCGCGACATATTTTTTCAGATCCCCCACCGATGTCGCGGTAAATTCAACCCGTCGCCCGTCTTTCTGAACCGTCGCCACCCGTTTTCCCGTCATCAGGTCATGCAGCGCGACGCGGGCTTCCTGTAGCTCAGTGATTGTTGCCATTAACTCCTCCTGCCAGCATTGCGGCCAGTTGTTCAAGTGTCGGGGTATCCTGCTCTTCGCTTTTCCTTGATGTCGCCAGCGCCTCCAGATCCAGTTGCCAGCGCTGCACAGACACCCGTAACGCTGCACTGGCATAGACAAGACAATCCAGCGCTTCGTTACGACGTCCTTTGGCATCCCATAACAGCCGGAATTTTCCGTTAACCAGTTTCTCCACCAGCTCTTCGGCTACCAGTTGCTTCGCTTCCACCTCCGTAAAAACATCCGGATTATCCGGAAAGCGGATCGCATAAGGCGTGGCTTCGTCGGCAGGCGCAGTAACCGCCCCCATTCTGGCGTAAAGCATTTCTTTGGCAGTATCAGTACCGATTTCGCACAGGAATACCCCGCTCTGGTTGCGTTTTTTAGGCATGGTAATAACGGGTTTTCCGTAAACGGAGGCCCCTTTGACAGGCAGCACGCGGAAAATGCCGTGTTTTTTTGAGCGTTTATAGACGATTTCTGCATCGATACCGCCGATATCCCAGCAGATACGGGAAATGGAAATATCCGTCCCGTCAGCATGACGATATTTTTTATTAATGACGGCATCCACACGCTGCAGGGTATCTTCATCATCATGCCGTCCCATGATAATTTGCTTATCAATAAGGAAAGCCTCTTCGCCCGGCGCCCAGCCCCAGACATACATTTCATAACGGTTACGCTGGGAGTCGATACCAGCGGTCAGATACACCACCCGCTCCGGAACCGGCGCCGCATAATGAATCACTTTTTCCAGCAAAAGCTCATGGCTGAGTTTTTCGGCCACCGCCTCTTCATAAGGCTCGCCCAACGTGGTGTTTATAAAGGTTTTCACACCATTTGGATCTTTCAGCGCATCCAGCCAGTCATAAATAATCTGTATCCAGGTGGTAAAGGGACTGTAAGCCGTCCAGATATGAAAGGTAATGGATCGTGGCGGCGGAACCTCCTCACCGGACGCGCTGAAATAAGCCAGTCCATCGCGTGTCCACATGCCTGTGTTATCGCAAATCCAGCGGCCTGCTTTCTGATCAAGTTCCGATTGACGGATCACGCATCCATTATGTTCACAAAGGTAATACACCGTCTCCGGCTTGCTTTTCTCCCATTTCAGACCGAACGGCGTACTGCCATCACCGAATTTAAGGTACTGTTCTTCGCCACAGTGCGGACACGGTACATGAAAACGCATAAAATGCGCCGATTCATTTGCCGCCTTTTCAATCTGGCATGACCCTTTGACTTTTGGTGTGGAGCCCCGAATGGATTTAGGCCAGACAGAACCTTCAATACGTTTATCCCCCAGCAGCGTCGGCGAACCTTCTTTCTCGACATCCGGCTCAAAAGATGACAATTCGTCATAGCAGACCACATCCACCGATTTTTCACGGTAGTTTTTGGCTGCTGCACCGCCGAGGCACCAGAACCCGACACCGGAAGAAAAGCGTTTCAGGGTGAGCGTGTTATCACGATGTTTACGCCCGAACCAGGGGGCCAGCTCCAGCAATACAGGAACATCCCTGATAGTCGGCTCCACGTGGGATTTCATAAAATCCTCAGCGGATGAGTCGGTCGGCTGGAACAGCAGGCTGTTGCGCGACTTGTGCTCTATGAAATAGCCTTCCACCCCCAGCAACATTTTGGTATAGCCCACGCGGGCAGACTTAATGAGGTTTACAACGCGGATCAGTTCATACCCCATCGCGTTCATTATCGCTACCTGAAACGGCAGCGTTTCCCATTTGCCGGGGGTGTAGGAGGACTCTTTTGGCAGATAGTAATACTTATCAGCCCACTGCACGGTGGTAAGCGGTACGGGAATATGAAGCGCTATCAGCCCGTTAGTTATGGCTCTGTTGGCATTATTCGCCCTGCGCTCTCCGGAAATCATCGGTCCACTTCTCCACATCCGCTATCGTGGCGGCCCTGCCTGACGCCCTGGCGATTTCCGTTCTGACCACATCGATGTGCGACTGGCACAGATCAGGATATTTGCGCTGTAATACCAGCGGTACCCTTGACAGTATCCCTGCTATTTCCTGAGCCACCCGTTGCAGGATGTAGGTGAACAGTTCGGTCTCAAGAACCAGCCCTTCGCGCTCAGCATTTTTAAGTTCCTGCGCATCCGCCTGGGCTTTTGTCAGGCGGTAGCGCTCATAGTCGATGGTGCCGGGATTAAGATCTGATTCCGCAGCGGCACGTAAATCATCAACCTCTTTACGCAGCTTTTCATTTTCAATAGACGCATCACGCTCCGCGTACCATGAAATCGCTGCCGCGGTGTCGAACACTGCTTCGTTACCTTTTCCTCCTCCGGAAACAAGTGGCAGCCCCTGGCTTTGCCAGGCTGTGACAGTTCTGACGTCACAACCAAAAATTTCAGCCAGTTTTTTTTTGTTCACGTTCATGGAAAAGTCTCCCGGAAACAGGAAAGGATCTGCGATCTTCGTTTTTAACTAAAAACGTTATCCAGCAGATCCTTTCTTTTTTCTAAAAAAACCTTTAAAAACACGAAATAAACGATAAGAAGAACGGATCTGGCTTTTCCCTGAAAATTTTCATAAGGAGTGAAATCCTGCGACGCTGCCGCCCCGTAACAGGCAGAATTCCCGGAAAGGACCCTGGAAAAAACCGAACAGTTATTGTTACAATATAACAATTAATCATTTTAACGCTGACTGAGGGTCTTACATATGAAATTCAAGAGTATCGCTAAAACTGTTTTTCTTTTTGCACTGCTAACCTCAGCTGGCTTTGCAACTGGTAAAAACGTGAATGTCGAATTCGATAAAGGACAAAATAGCGCCCGCTATTCCGGCGTAATAAAGGGATACGATTACGATACATATAACTTCCAGGCCAGAAAGGGGCAGAAAGTACATGTAAGTATTTCGAATGAAGGCGCAGATACCTACCTGTTCGGGCCAGGAATTAGCGATTCCGTTGACCTGTCCAGATATTCATCTGAACTGGATGGCAATGGCCAGTACACGCTACCGGCGTCCGGAAAATACGAACTGAGAGTACTTCAGACACGTAATGAAGCCCGTAAAAACAAAGCGAAAAAATACAGCGTCAATATTCAGATAAAATAAATGCCAGCCTGGTCAGGGGATTCGTTCCAACACCAAACTTTTCAGCCACTGGGTTATTTCATGAGGTGTACCAGTTTTTAGCGTCTGGTTACGTTTTTGAGGTGTACGAAAACTGGCTTATATCAGTACGATAAAAACGCGATGTGGTAGTACGCAGACCTAGAGACATTGTCATGTTTATGCATTTCTGAAACTCCCCCGCAGGTAAGCTCCTTTTCCCTCCTGCGGGAATTTTTTATTTGCACTGCGTCCGGATGTACTCCTGCAAATACTTCAGTTTTTCCTGATCGCTGATGATTCCGGCGCGGATATCGAGAACGTTTTGTCCAGCAACTGGAGAGAGTTCGACGGTGGCAGCATTGCCCACGCGGCGGGTACTGGCGGTTTTGGTTGTGGTTGTGGTTGGCACTGTACAGCGTCCTTCGACACGCACCCGGCTACCAGCAGCAAGGCGGCGCTGCAAATCAGTATTCCTGTTTTGTGCATCAGCTAGTTCCTTTGTGTATTTTGCATCGAGGGCGGCAACGTCACGCTGGCGCTTCGTCATATCGGTAATTGTCTCGTTCGCCAGCTTCAGGTTGTGAGTAGCAGTATCACGCTGGTACTTGTAAGTGATAGCGTTATTGCGGTAATGCTCTGTTGCCCATGCAAGTGCAGCAATCAGCAAAGTCACTGAGAGT
This sequence comes from Salmonella sp. 2020_1459, assembly GCF_043847915.1. Classification (NCBI taxonomy): domain Bacteria; kingdom Pseudomonadati; phylum Pseudomonadota; class Gammaproteobacteria; order Enterobacterales; family Enterobacteriaceae; genus Salmonella; species Salmonella sp. 2020_1459. The sequence goes on from NZ_JBCMFA010000001.1 coordinate 896,599, forward strand.
TGCAACCAGTATTTTTTAAGTAATACAGGTAACAGATTCATACCAGCACCGATTTTGCTTTTTCAAAGCGCTCTCGCCGATCTCCGATGCCGTTCTGCCCTCCGTTGATTATCTGTGTAACGCGTACCATGTCGCCGGAATATTTCAGACACCCTTTAGTCGCGAAGAACCACGCTGCACTACGGGCAGCATACGTATCCTGTGCCAGTAGATCCGGATGGGCAACGAGCTCAGTTTTGATCCCGTTACCGCAATCACGGTAGTTGTTCAGACCTGTGATCTGGATAAGTCCACGCCCGCGGTAGTTCCAGCCGTCGCCAGGCCCGTTGTTACCCATTCGCTTGCTGTATACCAGATTAGCTATTGCACGCTGTCGCTCGAGCGGAAGCGCCTTCTCACAGGCTTTTCGCCCAAGAGTACTGGCCTGATCTGGAGTGATTCTCCCGGCGCGGATGAATCCGGTCAGCCCGGCGATACTGTAGTTGAAGCTCTCCACCAGCCTTGTAAAACCAGCGCTTTCATGTCCCGCCTGAGCAATGAACATGGCCTGATCCAGTGGAGCAGTAATACCGAATTCGCTCATTGCCGCCGTAATATGTGGATACCAGCGCGCGGCCAGTTCGGCGCTGATACCAGCCGCCTGCTGAAATTGAGACTCGTTCATGATTAAACCTTGTTATTATCCCCACCGATACGACCACTGATAAACTTCATTGCAAAGCCGCGGATCGCATCCACGCCGATAAGGCCGACGCCGCCACCAATCGCAACAGACAGGGACTTGGGCCAGCCGAAATATTCCAGCGCAGATGAGAAGGTCAACGTCAGGGCACCACATAGCAGAATTTCGAGTGTTTTTTTCTTCCAGCCACCGTTACCGCCAAAATAGGCAATGCGCAGACCGGCCATAAATAACGACATCAGAACAGCGCCCAGCGGCGTATCTCCTCGCCACCAGCTCTGGAACAGCTCCAGCCAGCCCTGCCAGGAATGGGGATCGTTGTGCATTTTCATAAGCCTCACCTCCGATAGCTCGGATGGCGCAGTGTGAAGTAGGAAGGCCGCCAGGTGGATTAACGACAAAACTCAGAGGGATTATTCCGGACGGCACAAACAGAAAAGCCCCGCACGATGGCGGGGCTTGAATTTATTTGGTCGACGATTGAAGCTATGGCGACGATATCAGATTTACATAAAATATATGCTTTTCAGTTCGGTTTTGCAAGACTTTGTACATAATTAGTCGCCTTTTGTTGTGAACGTGATCGTGTTACCGCAATCAATGCACTACTGTCGAGCTTAATAAAACAGCTACGCATTACAAGCCAGTGTGGTAGGTATATCTCCGTCCAGGTTGATTTAGCCACGCCTGCAAGTTCTGCCAGTGCTTGGAATTCGTATGTATCTTTACCAGCCAGATCAGCTTTAACATCCTGCGCTGCAAGCCAGATAAGCTGGCGCAGGCGGTCAATAGTCTTTTTAGCTACCCGCTTACCCTCCAGTTGCTGGCTGAATTGCTCCCAGGCCCACTGTGTTATCTCGATCTGGTGTTCCCAGCAGGTATTCTCACTGTAATTCCACAACAACCACGCCTTGTAGTGTTCATCGAGTGAAAGAACCGCCCGGCGCCATGAGGCAGTGGAATATTCCACAGGCTTCACCAGCGGGATAGCGCTTCCTTTCGCCAGCGACTGCTTGCCGGGGATTGGCGGGTTATTTAACGTTATCCAGCTTTCTGTTTCCTCGTCCCAGATACGCTGTTTTTTTCGGGGATAGTTTTTCGTGTCGAATTGCGCGTTCTCCAGCCAGGCCAAAAGCTGCCCTTTAGTCTCCCCGCTTAAATCGGCTGTCGCTACCATTAGCTGTTCACGTACATACTGGAGGTATAGAGCGTTCATTGAGTAAATCCTGTGAACTGATAAATACGAACAAAATTGCGCAGGATGCGGTAGTCAACCAACACCGACCCCGGACGGCGGTAAATACGGAGGCGCTGCCAGCGCATGCGGAGTATCTCGATCAGTTCTGGTTTCATGCGGCCTCCAGCTTTTTTAGCGCACGCAGATCCGCCAGAGCCGCGAGCCTGATTTCCTTCAGCTCCTCGACCGTCCAGCGGTGCGGGGTGTTATTGTTCTCGAGTGCCAGCACCGCCGCCTCACCGTAACGCTCAACCAGCGCGGCACGATATGCTTCGATGTTCCCTGATTTGTAGACGTTGCAGACATCACACTGAAGATGGATGTTGAAGCGAGTAAAGCGCAGATGCCCGGCGGCGGCCGTACTCCTGTAATGGCCTGCATGCCATGCGAATGCCGTCTTCGTTCCACAGGAGATGCAACCGAGTCCTTCTGCCAGTTCGGTTTCGCGGCAAATGTCATTTACGGCGCGCTGCGTCAAGTCAATCCAGTGTTTCAGCGGCTTAACCGCGGCTTTCCGCTGGCGCCAGGCGGCGCGTTCTTTTTTCTCAGCGGCGCGCTGAAGGGATTGCGCCTTACGTTGCGCGGCTTCGCGAGCTTTTCTGGTTTGTTCTTTGCCGACGGCGCTGGCGCACTGGTACGAGCAAACGATCTGCCCCTCGCGTATCGGGTGAAACCACTGGCGGCATTCTTTGTTTGCGCACTTACGGTGCGGTAATTTAGCCATGTTCACCCCCAGACCTTTTGGCGTAAGGATTTTGGCGTCCGCACCCGGTGTGCATATTCAGGTAATTTCGCGCTGACAGTCCAGGTAATGAAGTCAGGGTTCAGGCTCTTTTCTGTCCTTATGCCCCGCTTCTGATAATCCGATATCAGAGTGTCTGCCTGCTCGGTTGTGCAGTCGTGATGATGGAACCAGGAGTATTTCATCGCCATCACCCCGCAAAGCTCATGAGCTGGGCGGCGGCGTTCTCGGCCTCGCGCTGAGTACGGAATGTACGTGATAAAATCCACCGCCAGAGCACATCAAGCGCGGATTTATACAACTGCTGAAATTCGACCTCATCCATGCTGGAAAAAGCGATGCTGCGGGGATGTTTGCGGAGGGTGCCGTCCGGTAGCTGGATGGCGTCATAGTGACCAGCCTCAACCGTCACCCATGCGCGGTAGGCATCGAATGATTTACACAGGCTAATCCCGTTTGTTACCCGGCGGTTTGCAATCTGTTCCAGATACTGTTCAGCCGCATCCAGTAATGCGCTTTCATTCCCGCCATATGCAGCGAGAAACTTTGCATAACCGTTTACCAGTTTGCGCTCATTGGCAGAAATGGCGCCGCCGGTGGGTTCCCAGTATTCAAACCCAAGATTAAGCAACGCGAAAAAGCGGCGATGGAATGCAGGATTCCTCACCTGACGGAACTCAGCCACCAGCACGGCGCCGAGTTTGATTTTTGATTGCAGAATATCACTGGTCTCCGGCGTTGCGGGGATCAGAATTCCAGATGACTGCTTGATGAGTTGTAATTCGTGCGCCATGGTGTTCTCCGTGGCGCAGAAGGTTAACGGTTGTTCAGGCCGTTGATTTCATATTATCAGAAGGTGGTGTTACCCGGTAGCCGAGACGGCGAATAAAATGCATAAAACCGTTGGGAGTAAAAACTTCTTCATCATCCAGCAAAGGACGCATAGATACCATGCCATTTACACGATAAATAAGATGCCTGCCTGATGATGGAAAGCTAAACACCACGCAGCCATCAGATCTTCTTACAATGTCATACCAGCTATCTTCTGACTTTTGCAAAGCTGAATTACTCAATTTTTGTTCTCCCTTCAGGCGATATACAGACGCGGTTAAAAATTGTCGGCAGCAGCATCAAAGGGATACGCAAATTGCGGTATTCTGAAAAATGCGCGCCAGCATTAAGCGCAATGTTAATAAAACCAGTCGTCAGCGCTTTCCCACGTTTCCTGCAGAATGCTCTGTATACGTTTTTTATCGCCATCAGCAGCACCGACGATACTCAGACCATCCTGACTGCCTCGACGGATGGTTAAGTTGCAGTTTTCATACTGATTCTGGAGACGGGTAATTAATTCTTTTTCAAGTGCAGGAACGGCACCTTCCGGAAGCTGTTTTGTCCGGCTGATAACAAGTTCAATTCTCATAATTCCCTCTACACTTAACTACTGTATATAAACACAGTATACCTGTTAGAAAGAATATTCAAGAGGTGAATAGCACTTTTTGCAAAAGCTAGAATGTTGTTTCATATCAGATTTTAGGCGGAAAAACCCGCCGCAGCGCGCTGCGACGGCTTCTTTAAGAGGGTTGATAGATAGATTAATATGTAACGGTGCCGGATTCCCAAAATCGCGACATCCAGCCCCCTTCTTTAACTGGTGCTTCAATTACACCATTTGTTACTTTCAGATATAGTGTTTGATATAATTAAGGCTCGCATTTCCATATTGTATTTTGAACCCCGCTTCCTTTTGGTAGGTTGGGATTCATGTTAGCGCTATGGATGTACACGGCTTTTGACTTTCCATATTGCTGACAAGCTTTAACGGCGGTGTCGTGAAGACTATCAAGGCCGTACCACCCATCAGACTGGATGCTTACTTTGTCGCCATCGTTGTACTGAACGGCAGCGCATCCGGATAATAAACATGCAGTAATAATTACAAAGGTTTTCAAACTGAAGTACATAAACTACTCCTTATATTATTGGAGGGATTATACATCACTTCACCTCCTGCTGTGGTGCTGCGGGCAGTGGCATCCAGTGCGTAACAAAGATGTGCTCAATACAGTTCATCTGATTGCCGCCTCGCATGTCAAAAAATAGTCCAGAATGCTCATCAAAATATGAAACATAACGATATCCCAACTTGTTATGAACAATTACTTCTTGCCCGTCTTCTGGCATCCGCTCACTACAGCTTATCCAACTATCCGGAGTTACCGGAGAGTTGCCAGCCTGTTTGGTACCCTCATCAATGAAGGTACCATCACTGCCCTTTTCGTTGGCATCGCCAGAATGGTCTACCATTTCGAGGTGTTGCTCGGTATGGTTTCCAGCCTGAAGCATGGCGGCGCGGCATATGGATTGATGGTGTCCACGACCCCTCAAAATCGAAGCCGTCTGGAGAAGTCCACAGACCATAATTACCGGGGTTTTGAATTGCGCTAGCCCGGTAAATGCGCTGTGCATCCTCTCTGCTGCAAAGATTGCTGTTAGCGTCCACTGGATGTCCGTCTTCGTTACCAATGCAGGAGAATGTTTCGCGCCCCCAGATGCGATCGCCGACCTCACCAAATGGACACGTAAACCAGATATCACCGCCGCGTTCGCAATCCTCCGCCCATGGCCACAGCGAGCCATCATCACGCTCGGCCACTTCAGTAAACCGCGTCTGTTTCCATTTGATAGGACGCCGCGTCTGCGTCTTCCTGCCGTCAATAATTGCCCGCACCATTTCGCCGTTAAAAATCATTCCGCGCTCTTTCATTTGGTTGCTCCTGTTAAATCAGACCGGCGTCTTTACGTTGTTTGTATTTCGCCATTAACATCTCGGCTGGCGTTGGACCGCGATCCCGCGACGGCGCGGATAAAGCGCGACGAACAGGCGGTATGGGTTTACCTGAAAGAACTCGCTTTTCCCAGTCATGCAGGATGTCACCAGCGGCCCGGATAAGTTCCTTTTCACTTAATTGCCCCTCAGTTCCACGGCGGCGCAGCTCCAGGCAGACGTGGTAATACAGCGGATTTTTATCTCTCCATGGGAACTGCTCACTGGTCGGATAACGGAAAACAAGCTTCCGCCAACGCCAGTATTCGCTCATGATGTCATCAACACTGACCCCGAGTGCTCCACTCTCCTCACGGCACCACGAAATAAACTGACCTGGCGAAGGCCAGAACGGAGACTGGCTGGAGCGGGCTTTTTGCATACCGGCGGAAAGTTGTTCACGGGATGTGATGCCTGACTCTGCGAAGGCGGCGATCCATTGCTGCTTTGCAACGCGAATATCATCGCCAGTACGGAGGTTCGTCTGAGTGGATGCCGGAAATACCTGCATGAGGTTTTCAAAAAGCATATCCACCAGCTTTTCAGCATCTGCGTTAACAACCTTACGGCCCTCGTAAGAATCGCCAGCCATGCGCGCCAGCATTTCGCCATCGCGATTCTGAATTGCACGATAAAGATCCGGGGTCATATAAATTTCTCCCATGCTTCAGCACTGTTCCAGTGCGGGCCAGTTTCGGATTTTCTTGCGCTGAAATCTGCGCGTGGCTTGCGAGTTGTGTCTTCGCGATGAAGGGTTAGCGTGTCCCACTTGGCGCGGAGCTTTGCGGGGGAGAGAATATTCTTGTACCAGAACGAGTCTTTGCAGGCCCACCTGAACAGCTCACAAATCTCTTTGTGGGTGCGCCCGTCCAGCTCACGCATCAGGCGTATATCATTAGCCCAGCCAGCCATGTTCGGTTTTTTCAGGGATGGTTTAGTGATATTGCGCAGTGCCAGCATCCACTCAGCGCAGCGGAGATCGTCAGAAGTCCCCCACTTGTCACCTCTCGGAGTCTGGACAGCCGCGTCGGGAACAACTTTTGAAATTCTCTGACGTACATTAAATACGTTAGTATTTAATATATATTGTTCATGATGTGCGCTTATATGTGCGCCTTCATGTGCGGCACCTACCGACAAACCCGCGCCGTTACTGGCTTCATCATGTGCGCTTGTATGTGCGGCTTTATGTGCGGGCGAATGGTTCATTTTTTGAGCATATTCACTGTAATTTGTGATTGTGATCACCCTGCCTTTTCGTTTCTCTCCCTCGATGGAGATCATTCCTTCGCGGACAAAAACAGACAGCATCCTTTCCACTGCATCGCGACTTGTCGGATTGCCATGACGATCACACAACTGAAGCCCGAGATCTGCTGCTGTGACGACCAGTTGACCGGGTTGCAGGCGCCATTGCCTGCCCTTGAAGAATGCTGTATACGGATCTCTGGCCGCGCCCAGCAGAAGGTTCTCCCACAGAGTGCGCAGGAATACATCTTTCGCCCAGGGCTTCTTCAGTACACTCCGGTACAACGGGATGAATCCGGTCTTCTGGTTCTCCATCCTGTTGCTCCTTGCGGCAGCATGTGCCGCAAAATTAGCGTAAGCGACGTTAGACACAGTTAAACCTCCTGTGCCTGGCGTTTTTGAATAGCGTTTGTCATAATGACCTCGCAATGAGTACGCAACGAATTGCACCAGAAAGCCGTTGGTGACCCCTCACCGCGGCTTTCGCCTTTTTAGTTGCTGCCATTTTCAGTCCCACCCCAGCGCATCCGGCCTGGCTCGTTCAGCCCTTAACCCTGCATCAGCGAGAATCTCTACGGCTGTGAGATAGTTTCTGGATACCAGTACCGCCTCAGGTGGCGCGGCCTGAATCCCAAGAAAAGCCAGCTCTTTCGCCATGTTGCAGAAATATCCCTCAGCTTTACGTCTGCTGACTGTCGACTCGCTGATGCCCATATGCTCGGCGTATGATTTCTGCCCTACTGATGCAAGCCGGTTGAGCAGGACACTCTCTATCTCAATCGGGTTGATTTCTGGTGGGTCTAACTTTCGTGCAATTGCGTTCTCCATGGGTAAATATCCTCTATGGTTATTTGGCTGATGCCTCTTGGTTTGGTAATCCATCTGTTGGGTTTGGATACATGTCAGGGCGAAGTTCGTGTGGGGTGATGCCAGTTACATGAAAAATAGGGAAAACTCGGCCTTTAGGTACAACACCACCGTAACGTTTTTTCCAGTGACTAATTGTCATTGACGAAACACCGAGCTTTTCTGCCAGCTTTGAAGAATTGCCGGCAACTTGTATGGCTTTTTCTAATGCGTTCATAAACCACTCCTTAGAAGTTACAAACCAAATTAAACATTATGTTTAATATAAAGTCAACATTATGAATGTTGAGGAGATAAACTTTTAGTTTAGAATTTCGATATATGAGAAAAAACACACACCAAACTGACAATCCGCAGGTTCGGCGGTTAAATGAGATCATTGAGAAGAAGCGCATATCCAAAGCGGATATAGCGAGGATCTGCGGTGTGAGCGCTCAATCGGTCAACAACTGGTTTGTCAGGGGAGCAATAGGTAAAAGCTCTGCAATAAAACTTGCCGATGCGCTTGGCGTTAGCCTGGAATGGGTTTTAGGACAAGACGTGGATGCCAAAGATGGTTTGAGGCACGACGAACGGAGACTGTTGGAACTCTACAACCAACTACCAAATGAAGAAGAACAACAGAACATGTTGCGAATCGTATCCCTGCGCCTGAAGGAGCTCGACGAACTGTACGCGAAGTATATGGGGCGGCGGATTAAAGGGGATACGGAGTAACTACCCTAGTTAGGCTCTGCTCAACCACACATTTCGAAGCCTAACAAACTAGAACTGCCCCGCTTACGAACATGAAGCATGGGGAGAAAACTTGGCTATGCTCGCCATGAGAGACCGGAATAGAAAAAAGCTAAGAATATTATAGAGATAATTTAATTTCATGAGGTTTACATGTCTTCTTTGTGGGGTAAAAAGCAGATGACAGAAGAACAAGATCCAAACAATAGCGAACCGGACCCGGAACAAGGAAGTTTATTTGAATTAGAGTTCAATGAATATACCCCATCGAACTTGGGTACTGTGCATCTTTCTGGTTTTGCCATTGCCACTGATGAGATGGAGTATGCGGTTAAAAGTATGAAAACTGCACCTCCTTTTCCTGTACAAAACCCAACTCAAGTACCTGCTGCAGAGTGGTTTTGCACAAATTTGGCTGAAAGGTGTGGTATTGCAACTCCTGTTTGTAAGGTTCTTAAGTGTATTGCTGATGGCGAGTATGTATTTGGCTCTCGCATTGAGTTTTCTGCATGGAAGTCAGGACTTAACGGCCCGCAATGGATCAATTTGCTGGCAAACGCCTCTGAGTCATTGAAAAAACAGCTATGGGCAATTTATGCATTTGACCAATTCGTGTACAACATTGATCGCCATCTCAATAATTATCTTTACATGGAGAATACGCGCGGTCATATCATAGTAAAAACGTTCGATTTTAGCTTGAGTTCTTTTGTTATCGGTTGGCCACGTAGCACCCCGCACACACTTCCTACGGACTCAAGCACATCAACAAACTGGTCTATAGCTAAGCAATTTGTCGGCGATACACCAGAATTAAGAATGTGCGCATTGTCAATACTTGACAAGATTGAGAAAATTGGAGTTGCTACAATCTCTGATATACTAGAGTCTATGCCTGTCGCATGGATGCCACCAATGCATAAAGAATATTTTCTGAAGTGGTGGGATAGTGAGGAAAGAATTGAGCGAATAAACGCTATAAGACTGGAGATAACCTCTTGAAAACCTTCAAATACAGCTTAATCAGAGTTACGCCTAATCTTGAGAAAGGTGAAACGATTAACGTTGGCTTGATCGTTTACCACGACTCCGACATAGACGTACGCATGCTTAATTCAGTTTCAAAGCTTAAAGCAATTGATAAAGGTCTTTCACAAAATTACTTGGAAGATCTTTCAAACTCACTTTTTGATTTGTCACACAAAATAAATGACGTTGAACTTCTTCCCTGCCTTTTTAAGGGATCGTTATCACTATCTTCTTTTGGTATGTTTACCATTCAAAGCAATGATAATTACGAAACAAAAATTACTGATTTGATGAATAGGTTAGTAAATCCACAGAAACAATCTCACAAGCAACTGAAAAGAAAAGTTTTCTTTGAAATAAAGTCAACCTTCATGCAGCACGGAATCTTCAGCAAATACTCTGAAGACCTTTATCAGCACAAGATTGTTGCTAACTATCCTATAAGCGATGACGAAGGTTTAGTTGCAGATTTCTTGCTTAAGAACGGCAAATACCATCTGACTGAAACTTTAGATTTCCGTTCAGAAAATTTTAAAAAACAAATGGGTGAGGCTGCTGTGAGTGCTTTAACAATTTCAAAAGCATGTGAAATTTACAAATATAATATTGACTCATTTGTTATTTATGCAGCGGAAACTACAGCACAAGAAAAAACAGCAAAACAGCAAATAAATCTTCTTGAAAAACATGCAGATAACCTTATAAACGCGTACAGTAAAGAAGATATGAATTTTTATTATGAGAAGATGTTAAACGCTGCGTCAATGCTTCAGTAATTTAGTTTATGAATCCAACCCGGCCACCGCGCCGGGTATTTACTGCCCTTTCCTCACCATCACAGCCGCATCCCGCAATACACCTTTGTGAATAACGTTCCCGACTCTCCTCCGCTTCTCCTCCAGACGTTCAACGATCGCATCACGGTTAATCACTACGCCGTCGATTATCAATTCGACCACAGCGCCGCCAATCTCACCCGCAATGAATGCCGCACGGTCTTCTTCCAGCTCGTCACGATCCATAATCAACCCTCTTTGATGATTTTATGACCATGTGAAGTCTTAAAATACATACTACCCACACACCCCTTCTCAACAAATAAACAATTTGTTTATATAAAAACACTCATTATGTTGACACAATAATAAACATTGTGTTTAATTAATCCATAGCAACAACGAACCACCGAGGCAGGACGCCCACGAAGTAGCCGTCCGGGGCATACGAAGACCGGAATGAGGTGGAAAAGTTAACGCGCAGAAGGTGATAAACGTTCCGCTGGCCGGCGATAAGGCAAACGAGGGTGAGAATGATTGATTTCGCACGTAAACCAGCTCGACAGCAGGCCGTCCCGCTCAACCGGATTGAGGTTTTAATCCGCCGCCTCTGCTACCTGCTGGCGCAGAAAGGAGATCCGGATGCATAACCAAAAGACATGCGCTTACCACCTGTGTGGAAAGACGATTGAGCAAGGCAAAGAAGTAAAAAACGAGCTGACGCTGATTCGCGGCGCGCAGCTGACACATGAAGAGCGCGATTACTGCTCTGTACGTTGTGCCTCATACGACCAGATGGCGCACGGAAGTTAAATAGTAGATCCGAAATATGAAATGAAAAATTCGCCATTAATTTGGCGTGGCTTCATACACCCTGAATTTAAGACTGGAGAAATTATGGAAATCGTAAAAATCGAAATGAACCTGAAAGCAGTTAATAAGAGCATTGCTTTATTCAATTGCGAAAAGAGAGTCTCAGGCGTTATTCACTCAAATTCAACTGGCGAAACTACTGTGATTCTCGACGGTGGATATGTACTCGGAAAGTTCGACTGTCCTCATTGTGCTGTAGAAGCCATTTCGCTGCTCACAGTCAAGGTAAGTGATGGAGAACAAGCAGGGTTTGGTAATTACCGAAGTTACAAGCTTGATTACTCAGAAAAATTTTATCAGACCATCCATTAAGAAAACGCCCACCGAAGCGGGCGTGCCCTGTCCGGTCCAACCGACCAAAGCGAACCGGACCTAACAACCAGATATATCGGGGTGCTGTTAAGGCACCTCCATTCTACACGAATTGAGGACAAAACAATGAGTGGAATTAATCCTGTATTTTTAGTCCGCAAAGCAAAGAAATCATCAGGCCAGAAAGACGCTGTACTCTGGTGCAGTGATGATTTTGAAGCGGCAAATGCAACACTGGATTATCTTCTGATTAAATCCGGTGCGAAGCTGAAAGATTATTTCAAAGCTGTCGCTACTAATTTCCCTGTCGTTAACGAGCTGCCGCCGGAAGGCGAACTGAGCCTCACTTTCTGCGATTACTATCAACTCGCTAAAGACAATATGACCTGGACGCAAATCCCCAGCGTCACCCTGCCATCATCTGAAGCCGCCGCCGCGGCGCGCCAGCATATCGTCGACGGTGTTGATACCGAAACAGGCGAAGTGCTGGAAGACCACAACGAAAATTTTGGTAACGAAAGCAACAGCCCTTCCCCGGCAAAAGCCCCAGCCCCCGAGCTGACTGTTGTCGCAACTATGCCCCTCCGTCACCGCGTTCTTGCTCAGCACATAGGTGAAGGTGAGTATCTTTATCACGTCGACGCCTCCCAGAAAAAAGAAATTCTACGTCTCGAAATGGACACCGATAATTCATATGTCCAGAACCTGATACTCGCCGCAGAAAATGTAGAGCCGTTCAAAAAAGCTATCGAGCACGATATTCACAAAGCAGTGAATGCGTATAAACAGGTATTTCCTGTCGATGGAAAAGTGCCTGAGTTATGCACCACTATTAAGTTTTTTAAGGAATGGTTCAGTGCTGAACACATTAACCGCGGCCTGCTGGTTAAGGAATGGGCTGAACGCCTGAAGAATAAACCTGCACCCGTTAAAAAAACCGGGCCACATAAAGTAATTGTCGACGACGTAAATAAGCCAGAGCGTCCACGCCGTAGCGAAAAACCGACACACAGAACGATTAACTATGAGCTCGCCTGTGGTTTCTGTGAGGAGCTGGATCTGAATAACCTGCGTCCTGCAATGGATTTTGCAAAACGTATCATCGCCGAAGACCGGGAAGACTGGAAGCGAATGTCGATGACAGTGGGCATTATCCCCGACATCAAAGGCTACGACCGACAGACCATTATTGACCTGGTACGCAAAGCGCCAAAGGCCGTACATAACGGTAATCCTGATCTTCGCCGGACGTGGTGCGAAAGCTTTCTTGCCGTTCATGGTGTTCGCGATCCGGACTGGTACGAATATGCGCCTGATAACACCCCAACAACCCATGAAGAAAATGCGGCAAGGCTTCGTCAGGCGGGTAAATGTCTGCGGGATATTGAGGCGGGGAGATTTCAGTGTGATGAAGAAAAACCACAACCGGCAGGCGAACTGGCAGATGAACCAGCAACGCCTGAAGCAGTGGAACAGGACACAACTGAACATCATCCGGACCCGCAGCCGCTGGAGAATGAGCCACCTGTAAGCCAGACAGAAGCAGGCTACCAGAAAATACGGGCAGAACTGTACGAAGCACGTAAAAACATTCCACCCAAAAGCCCGGTTGATGTTGGTAAACAACTGGCAGCCGCACGCGGTGAATACGTCGAGGGCATCAGCGACCCGAACGACCCAAAATGGGTGAAGACCGGGACAAGCCAGCCGACCACCGAACCTGAACTGGTTAAAAATGTTGGCAACGGTATTTTCGACGTGTCCGCTTTAATGCAGAACTCATCAACTCATGGCACAGAAACGAATCCGGAGATCACCAGCAATGTGCAGGTTCAAGAAGCTGACAGTGATGAAAAACAGGCTGGTGATGCGGTGCAGGCAGGCGAAGGCGATCTGGGTACTGGTAAAGAAGCAGTTACCGTAGAGAACCAGAATCAGGCTGAGACGCACCAGAACAACGATTCTGTGAGCCAATCTGAACCTGAGGCGCAACAAAACGTACCGGAATCGCAACAAGAAGAGCCAGAAGCAGCCTGGCCGGAATACTTCGAGCCGGGCCGCTATGAAGGTGTACCAAACGAGGTTTACCACGCCGCCAACGGGATCAGCTCAACTCAGGTGAAAGATGCTCGCGTGTCGCTGATGTACTTTAACGCGCGTCACGTAGAGAAGACTATCGTCAAAGAGCGCTCTCCAGTGCTTGATATGGGCAACCTGGTACATGTTCTGGCTCTACAGCCGGAAAACCTCGAAGCAGAGTTCAGCGTAGAGCCGGAGATCCCTGAGGGTGCTTTCACCACCACCGCCACCCTGCGCGAGTTCATCGACGCGCACAACGCCAGCCTGCCAGCGCTGCTGAGTGCTGACGATATCAAAGCGCTGCTGGAAGAGTACAACGCCACCCTGCCGTCGCAGATGCCGCTTGGAGCTTCGGTAGATGAAACCTATGCATCGTATGAGCAGCTTCCCGAAGAATTCCAGCGCATTGAAAACGGCACCAAACATACAGCCACGGCGATGAAAGCCTGCATCAAAGAGTACAACGCCACCCTGCCCGCGCCGGTTAAAACCAGCGGCAGCCGTGACGCGCTGCTGGAGCAACTGGCAATAATCAACCCTGACCTGGTCGCTCAGGAAGCGCAAAAATCGTCGCCGTTGAAAGTCTCTGGCACGAAGGCCGATCTGATTCAGGCCGTGAAATCAGTCAACCCGGCAGCGGTATTCGCCGACGAATTGCTGGATGCGTGGCGGGAGAACACCGAAGGGAAAGTGCTGGTCACCCGCCAACAGCTCAGCACCGCGCTGAACATTCAGAAAGCCCTGCTGGAGCACCCGACCGCCGGCAAATTGCTGACTCACCCAAGCCGCGCTGTCGAGGTTAGCTATTTTGGGATTGATGAGGAAACCGGGTTGGAAGTTCGGGTACGCCCTGACCTTGAGCTCGATATGGGCGGCCTGCGCATTGGCGCCGACCTGAAAACTATTAGCATGTGGAACATCAAGCAGGAAGGCCTGCGTGCGAAGTTGCACCGGGAAATCATCGATCGGGACTATCACCTGAGCGCGGCCATGTACTGCGAAACTGCGGCGCTGGACCAGTTTTTCTGGATTTTCGTCAACAAAGACGAGAACTACCACTGGGTCGCCATCATTGAGGCGTCTACCGAGTTGCTGGAACTTGGCATGCTGGAATACCGCAAAACAATGCGAGAGATAGCAAACGGCTTCGACACTGGTGAATGGTCAGCGCCTATCACAGAAGACTACACCGACGAACTGAACGATTTTGATGTGCGCCGCCTTGAAGCGTTGCGCGTACAGGCATAAGGGGAAAATCATGGAAAACACAAATATTGTTACCACTGAGCAGCAGGCACCAAACACCATTTCTGCCAGTAACGCAATTTTTAACGTTCAGGCACTGGGTCAGTTAACAGCTTTCGCTAACCTGATGGCAGACTCACAGGTGACGGTACCGGCACACCTTGCAGGGAAACCAGCCGACTGTATGGCAATCGTCATGCAGGCTATGCAATGGGGCATGAACCCTTACGCTGTGGCGCAGAAAACACACCTGGTTAACGGTGTTCTTGGTTACGAGGCACAACTGGTCAACGCAGTAATCGCAAGCTCCAGTGCCATTCATGGCCGTTTTCATTACCGCTATGGGGGTGACTGGGAGCGCTGCACCAGGACACAGGAAATCACACGCGATAAAAACGGTAAAAATGGGAAGTACACCGTCACTGAGCGCGTTCGTGGCTGGACAGATGAGGACGAGATCGGCCTGTTCGTTCAGGTTGGTGCCATTCTGCGAGGTGAATCTGAAATCACCTGGGGAGAACCTCTTTACCTCTCCGGCGTTGTTACCCGCAATTCTCCGCTATGGGTTTCAAACCCTAAACAGCAAATTGCCTATCTGGGCGTTAAATATTGGGCTCGCCTGTACTGCCCGGAAGTGATCCTCGGCGTGTACAGCCCTGATGAGGTTGAGCAACGAGAAGAACGCGAGATTAACCCTGCTCCAGTCCAGCGCATGAGCGTACAGGAAATCACCAGCGAGGTTAGCACCAGGACCAGCGCGCAGGAGTCGGCAGCTAACGTTGATGCTGTTGCCGACGATCTTCGCGAACGCATTGATACAGCAAGTTCCGTTGATCAGGCAAAAGCAATCCGTGCGGATATCGAATCACAGAAAGCGTTGCTGGGTACTGCGCTGTTCACCGAATTAAAAAACAAAGCAGTGAAGCGCTATTACCAGGTCGATGCACAGAACAAAGTCGAGGCAGTGATCAACTCAATTCCAAACCCTGGCGAACCGGAAGCCGCAGAGATGTTTGCTAAAGCTGAAAGTACGCTTGGCGCTGCTAAACGTCATCTTGGCGACGAACTGCACGATAAGTACCGCATCACCCTGGACGATATGAAACCGGAATACATCGGCTAATTGCATCGGGAGGGGTTACGCCCTCCCGCCTGAGGAGGCTTTATGCGCCTTATAAATCGCAGTAAGCAATCGCCATTGGGCCGTCGCGCATGTGATGTTGCACTGGCTGCGCATCATGAGAAGTTCGGCGATTACGGCAGACAAAAGCACGTTACCAATTACACCGTTGTAGTGGATGGCGTAAAGGTGCCTGTTGAAGTAGTTAACCGGGCCACCAGCTACGTAGCCACCGCAATGATCGGCGTCCGGAAACTTAGAAATCTGCCAGCACAGGCAAACTGAATATTAGCGATGGCCCGCTGCGGGGCCACTGGAGAAAACGATGAGCAACATTATCCAACTGACGCCAAACAAGTGGGTTAGCGAAAAAGTTCTGATTGCGGTTACCGGGCTTAAGCCCGGAACCATTACCCGCGCCAGAAAAGAATCCTGGATGCTGGGCCGCGAGTACCTGCACATTTCACCAGACGGAAATCCGAAGCCTTCGAGCGAATGCATATACAACAGAGAAGCCGTTGATCAGTGGATCGAGGCGCAGAAAAAAAATCAACCAGGTGCGAAGACAACATGAAAAGCAGTACACTCGTCAATGCTCCTGGACGTCAGGAGGGATTAATGGCTAATGCATCATACCCGACAGGCGTCGAAAACCACGGCGGTTCGCTCCGCATCTGGTTTCTGTATAAAGGTAAACGTGTCAGGGAAAACCTTGGTATCCCTGACACTGCAAAAAATCGCAAGATAGCTGGCGAACTGCGTTCTTCGGTTTGTTTTG
This sequence comes from Salmonella sp. 2020_1459, assembly GCF_043847915.1. Lineage (NCBI taxonomy): Bacteria > Pseudomonadati > Pseudomonadota > Gammaproteobacteria > Enterobacterales > Enterobacteriaceae > Salmonella > Salmonella sp. 2020_1459. The sequence continues at coordinate 913,155 of NZ_JBCMFA010000001.1, forward strand.
CGATAAGGATGGGGAATTTTAACTATGTGGAAAAATTCCCAAACTCACCGAACCTTGCCCGGTTCGGTCAGGATAGAAAGGAAATTACTGTGCTGGAGCTTACCGAAAGATGGTCCGAGCTGAAGAGAATGGAGATCAGCTCTAATACCATGAGTAGGTACGAATCTATCATAAAAAACATGCTTCCACTCATCGGCGAAAACAAAATGGTTTCTGCGGTGACTACTGAGGATTTGCTGTATGTCAGGAAGGAGTTGCTGACGGGCTTTCAGGTAATGAAGAAGGATCACCGGACTCAGGTTAAAGGCCGGAAATCGTCCACAGTGAATAATTACATGATGCTGATGGCCGAGATCTTCCAGTTTGGAACAGATAACGGCTATGCAAAGGAAAACCCGTTTAGCGGAATTAACCGTCTCAAGAAAGCGAAAGGGGAACCAGATCCACTCACGACAGACGAGTTCATCAGGTTTATCCAGGCATGCGGACACCAGCAGATGAGAAATCTCTGGTCACTGGCAGTCTATACCGGAATGAGGCATGGGGAGTTGTGCGGTCTGGCCTGGGAAGATATCGATCTGCATGCCGGGACGATCATTGTGAAGCGCAACCTTACCCAGACGGATGAGTTCACCCTGCCAAAAACCGACGCAGGTACTGACAGGGTGATATATCTCATTCAACCAGCTATTGATGCCCTGAGGAATCAGGCCCAGTTGACACGCCTTGGCCGGCAGTTTGAGGTTGAAGTGAAGTTGCGGGAATATGGACAATCTGTCATTCAGCCCTGCACGTTCGTATTCAGCCCTCAATGCGTCAAACGTGGACCTCGCACAGGATATCACTACGCGGTTAATTCCATTAATAAAATTTGGGCCCCGATAATCAAGCGTGCCGGCATTCGTTACCGTAACGCGTATCAGTCACGACATACCTATGCATGCTGGTCATTATCAGCTGGTGCTAACCCAAACTTTATAGCAACGCAGATGGGGCATACCGATGCACAGATGGTTTACAAGGTGTATGGAAAGTGGATGTCAGAGAAGAGCGCAGAACAGGTTTCTCTGCTCAACCAGGCACTTTCCCGCTATGCCCCATCACTGCCCCAAAGCATGGTAGCAGCGCAGTAGAAATCCTTAAATTCAAGGGGTTAGCAGTCGCATCGCTACATTTTTATAACATGGGGCACGAAATGCGCTCGACCCTAAAGACAGCTTATGGTGTGATCGGGGTTCAATAAATCGCTAAACAAGGTATACTCCAGCGGTTTTCTTAGTTGTTTATTGTACTAAACGCTCCCGTGAGAGGACGCAACAGCGCACCTATGACACAATTCGCTTCTCCTGTTCTGCACTCGTTGCTGGATACAGATGCTTATAAGTTGCATATGCAGCAAGCCGTTTTTCACCACTACTATGATGTGCAGGTAGCGGCTGAGTTTCGTTGCCGTGGCGACGACCTGCTGGGTATTTATGCCGATGCTATTCGCGAGCAGGTGGACGCGATGCAGCACCTGCGCCTCCAGGAGGACGAGTTCCAGTGGCTCTCCGGCCTGCCCTTTTTTAAACCGGATTATCTGAACTGGTTACGCGAGTTTCGCTATAACCCGGCTCAAGTCTGTGTCACCAACGATAACGGCAAGCTGAATATTCGCTTAACCGGCCCGTGGCGTGAAGTCATTATGTGGGAAGTGCCGCTGCTGGCCGTGATCAGTGAGCTGGTTCATCACTACCGCTCGCCAAACGCGGGTGTTGATCAGGCGCTCGACGCGCTGGAAAGTAAGCTGGTTGATTTCACTGCGTTAACCGCCAATCTCGATATGTCCCGCTTCCACCTGATGGACTTCGGCACCCGCCGCCGTTTCTCTCGTGAAGTGCAGCAGGCGATAGTTAAACGTCTCCAGCAGGAGTCATGGTTCGTCGGCACCAGCAACTATGATCTCGCGCGTCGCCTGGCGCTGACGCCGATGGGCACTCAGGCGCACGAATGGTTCCAGGCGCATCAACAAATCAGTCCGGACCTGGCGACTAGCCAGCGTGCCGCGTTGGCCGCCTGGCTTAACGAATATCCGGACCAGCTTGGTATCGCCTTGACAGATTGCATTACAATGGATGCGTTTTTACGCGATTTCGGCATTGAATTCGCCAGCCGTTATCAGGGGTTACGCCACGACTCAGGAGACCCTGTCGCATGGGGCGAAAAGGCGATTGCCCATTATGAAAAGCTGGGGATTGATCCGCTGACAAAAACGCTGGTCTTTTCAGATAACCTTGATCTGCAAAAGGCGGTCGAGCTCTATCGCCATTTCGCCTCTCGCGTGCAGTTAAGCTTCGGCATCGGTACCCGCCTGACCTGCGATATCCCTCAGGTAAAACCGCTCAATATCGTGATTAAACTCGTGGAATGTAACGGAAAGCCGGTGGCTAAACTTTCCGACAGCCCCGGTAAAACGATCTGTCATGATAAAGCGTTTGTGCGCGCGCTGCGTAAAGCGTTCGATCTCCCGCAGGTGCGTAAAGCAAGTTAACCATGCCTGTGCGAAGCGCCCGGAAAGTGGGCGCTTTGTTACTCTTCTGACCATCTTACCTGTTCTGGCCGCGATGGTGACTATTCTTCCCCTTCACTCTTCGACATATTTACGTGCGTAATTTGCGTTGTTTTTACAGAATTAGTGTCCCGCTGTGTACGCGTTCTGAATATATTGAATTCGCTAATAAATTCTTTACGCAGCAAGAACAGAGCAATTACGTTGGGGATAACCAGAAAACCGACAGCAATATCAGCCATTAACCAGATTACCGGGATTTCCATATTAACGGCAATCAGTGGCGGCAAAAAATATAGCCATTTAATGATGCGTTCTAGCTTATCGCCAAAAATATAGTTTATCGAAGTGCGAAATTTAATATATGAGCCAAGATAAGAAGTAAACAGAATCAACGCCACACCGAGACAGAGAACCTGAACAATAATCGGATGCCATGTTTCTTTTAAGGCGGCAAAGATAATCTGAATACCTTGATAACTGGCGTCTGTCCACATACCAGAAGCAAGTACAGCAAATGCAGTAAAGTTACAGGTAATCATTGAGACAAAAAAAACTTCCACTGCCCCCCACATTCCCTGACGGAAAGCGTAATCCACGTTGGCAGTAGCATGTACTGTGGCCGAGGTACCCATGCCGGCTTCGTTAGTGAATATTCCGCGACTGGCTCCTTTACTGATGGCCATCATGATGGTTGACCCGACAAAGCCACCGGCTGCTGGCGCAGGGGCAAAGGCATAATAGAAAATACTTTTTATAACCTGTGGGATAGCCTCGATATTCAATACCACTACACCAGCGGCACCAATGAAATAGGCAATGGTGATCGGTGGAAGTGCAATCGTACAGAATTTACCAAGACTGGAGAGTCCTTTTAAAATAACCAACGCGCCTACGATGACAATAAATCCCCCGATGACGCTTGTTGGGATGTCAAACGTATAGTGAATGACCGCCGCCATCGTATTAGTTTGCACAAAACAGGCATCCGTAATAACCAGAATCATTAATGCAAACGCATATAATCCTGCCAGGGGATGCCATTTTTTATTGAGCCCTTTCTTAATATAATGCATTGGGCCGCCATAATATTCGCCATTCTCACCTTTACTTCGGTATTTCACCGCCAGCGTCACTTCAACCATTTTGGTCATCATACCCACGACCGCAATGATCCACATCCAGAAAATTGCCCCAGGTCCGCCAACCGCAATAGCCGCAGCAACACCTGCGATCGTTCCCGCGCCTAATGAGCCGGATAGCACAGTGGCAGCCACCTCTATTGATTTTAAGGATTTTTTAGACGCTGCCTCGCCAGTAGTGTTTTGTTTATTTTTTCCGGCAAGTGTACCAATTGTATTACGGTAAATTTCTTTTAAATTGATAATCTGGAAAAATTTGAGGCGTACTGTGAAATAAAAGCCAATGCCGATAACACACAAAAATAATGGGCCACCCCATAGAAATTCAAAGAGTTGTGAAAGTTGCTCTAACATAATGACCTCGGATTTAAATTAATTCGTTCAGTCTCAGAAATAATCTTTCCAGTTCAGCGTAATCCTGAATTTTGCCAACAACACTAAACTGGAAAGTCAGCGGGTAGGAGCATCCCTTACTCACTAAATGCCGTTTTAATGGTATATTGTTATGAAGTTTTGCTTCCTGCATTAGGTTTATTATGCGTATAAAAAACGCGTTTTTTACATGCTGCCTTTATTATCTAATTTTTTAGTCGTAATGTTTAAGCACTGCGTCCGTTCCAGACTATATCTTCATAAATATCTGGGGACGTATCGCCTTCGGTGCTAATAAGCAAAACATGAGCATTGGCATCAAGCTGTAAGCGATTAGCAAGATCCTGATAATGCATATTGTTCATCAACTCATAAAGTAACCCTACGCCAATAGCTCCGGACTCGCCGGAAATAAAAGGCGTATCCGTACCTGGACGCGGCGCGGCAGAAATACGCATACCCTTAGCCGCCAGACAGTCATCAGCGGAAATAAAACAACTGGTGTTGTCCCGAATAATAGGCCAACTGATAATATTCGGCTCCCCACACGCAAGCCCGGCCATTATCGTCGCCATATCGCCAGTGACGCAGTGAGGTTGACCATCATCCATAACTGCGGATTGATAAAGACAGTTGGCCTGATGCGGCTCAACCACAATAATATTAGGGATATTTTCCTGCATTTTTTCAACAAAATAACCCATAACACTGCCAGCAAACGATCCCACCCCCGCTTGTAAAATAAGATGGGTTGGCAACGGACTGTTTGTTTCTGCGAGCTGCTCATAAGCTTCAACCGCTAGTGTCATATAGCCTTGCATAATCCACGTTGGGATCTCTTCATACCCTGTCCAGGCTGTATCCTGCAAAAGCACCCAGCCTTTTGTTTGCGCCATTCTATGGGCCAGTCGCACTGCATCATCGTAGTTCAGATCGGTGATGGTGCATTCAGCTCCATGATGACGAATATTCTCTGCCCGGATTAACGATGATCCCTTAGGCATATAAACGACGGCTTTTAGACCTAATTGCTCCGCCGCCCACGCCACACCACGGCCATGATTGCCATCCGTCGCGGTAACAAAAACACAATCTTTAATTTTTTCTTTAATCTCAGGAGTGTTAAGGGCAGCAAAACTTAACGAGTTAATATCACATTGCAATTTATCAGCGAGATATTTTCCTACAGCATAAGAGCCGCCCAGACCTTTAAAAGCATTCAGACCAAAACGCCAGGATTCATCTTTAATATGGATGGACCCTAGTCCAAGCCGCTGGCTTAGATGCGCCAGATTATGTAACGGCGTGACGGCATAATTGGGTAATTTTTTATGAAATGCTAACACCTCATGCCCAACATTTCCGTTAAGCAAACTTAAGGCCGCTCCTGTACCATATTTTTTCCGACGTGTATTAAACTGATATTTAATAAGCTCATGCATAATGATACCTTTTGTTAAAGTTTATTTATTGAAATAATATATTTTTGTCAATTATTGAGTAGAAACAAGCAAAGAACTCGCGTTTTGTGGCTGTAGTAGTGGTTATCCTCACTTTAATAAACGTACTGATAAAAGAGTCGCACAATATCTATTACGTCCTTTTCTTTATTCCGCTGATTATGATAGTACTATGCTTATTGCTGTTAAATGGCGCGAAAATGCCCATCGTCGTGCAATTTTCACCTTTTTTTAACGGCCTGGACGCGGCAAAATTGCGCACAGTGATAGTCATCACATTAAAGAGGTTATTTGCGATATGAAGCTTGACGCCTGGGATAAAAACATTCTGACATTATTGCAGCGCGATAATCGTCTTTCTCAGCGGGAAATCGCCGAACAGGTCAATCTTTCACCTTCGGCAGTGAATCGTCGTATCGCGGCACTGGAGGAGGCGGGCATAATTAAAGGCAATGTCAGCCTTATTGATGCTGGCAAAGTAGGACGCCCGGTCACGATTGTGGTGCAGGTGGTGATCGAAAACGAGCGATTCAATTTACTGGAAGAGGCTCGTCAACGGTTTGTCAGTTGCCCGCAGGTGCAGCAGGTCTACTACGTAACGGGCGATTTCGACTTTTTACTGGTGCTCAATGTTCGTGACATGGCGGAATATGAAACGCTTACCCGTGAGCTTTTCTTTTCCTCAGGCAATATAAAGTCTTTTAAAACGATTGTCGTGATGCAAAACGCCAAGCAAGAGATGCGCGTCCTGATCGAGTAACGTGCGCAAAGCTTGCAAAACCAGCCTAAATTCTCAATGGTTCGCGAGCAGGTGCGAACTTTTTACAGGTTTCTTTCTGAAAACCTGCTTCCAGATGCGATTTCTGCTTGTCTGATTGCAGATGCCAGGTAACATAGGAATACCCCCATTTCGGGTGGACAAGTGTTTATTTTTTCCGACTATTAACTAGAGAGAATATTATGAGCGTTGTGCCTGTAGCCGACGTACTCCAGGGCCGCGTAGCCGTTGACCAAGAAGTCACCGTGCGCGGATGGGTGCGTACCCGCCGAGATTCAAAAGCTGGCATCTCCTTCCTCGCCGTTTATGACGGCTCCTGCTTTGATCCTGTACAGGCTGTCATCAATAATTCTCTGCCCAATTATAATGAAGAAGTATTACACCTGACGACAGGCTGCTCCGTGGTAGTAACAGGTAAGGTTGTCGCGTCGCCGGGACAGGGGCAAAGTTTCGAAATCCAGGCCACGAAAGTAGAGGTCGCAGGCTGGGTGGAAGATCCGGATACCTACCCGATGGCGGCAAAACGCCATAGCATTGAGTATCTGCGTGAAGTCGCGCATCTGCGCCCGCGCACCAACCTGATTGGCGCGGTAGCGCGCGTCCGCCATACTCTGGCGCAGGCGCTGCATCGCTTCTTCGATGAGCAGGGTTTCTTTTGGGTCTCTACCCCGCTGATTACCGCTTCCGATACCGAAGGCGCTGGCGAAATGTTCCGCGTCTCAACGTTGGATCTGGAAAACCTGCCGCGTAACGACCAGGGCAGAGTAGATTTTGACAAAGACTTTTTTGGCAAAGAATCATTCCTGACCGTCTCCGGCCAGCTCAACGGTGAAACGTATGCCTGTGCGCTGTCCAAAATCTATACTTTTGGGCCGACCTTCCGCGCGGAAAATTCCAACACCAGCCGCCACCTGGCGGAGTTCTGGATGCTGGAGCCGGAAGTGGCATTCGCCGATCTGGAAGACAACGCCCGTCTGGCGGAAGCCATGCTGAAATATGTCTTCAACGCGGTTCTGGAAGAGCGTGCGGATGACATGAAGTTCTTTGCCGAACGCGTGGATAAAGACGCTATCGCTCGTCTGGAGCGTTTTGTCTCTACCGACTTCGCTCAGGTGGATTACACCGATGCGGTCGCCATTCTGGAACGCTGTGGTAAGACATTTGAAAACCCGGTGTTCTGGGGCGTCGACCTCTCTTCCGAACACGAACGTTATCTGGCGGAAGAGCATTTCAAAGCGCCGGTAGTGGTGAAAAACTATCCGAAAGAAATTAAAGCGTTTTACATGCGCCTTAACGAAGATGGCAAAACCGTGGCGGCCATGGATGTGCTGGCGCCGGGAATCGGCGAAATCATCGGTGGTTCCCAGCGTGAAGAGCGTCTGGATGTGCTGGATGCCCGTATGGCCGAAATGGGGCTGAATAAAGAGGATTACTGGTGGTATCGCGACTTGCGTCGCTACGGTACTGTACCGCATTCCGGCTTTGGCCTGGGCTTTGAACGCCTTATCGCTTACGTCACTGGTGTGCAAAACGTGCGCGATGTTATTCCGTTCCCACGGACCCCACGCAACGCCAGCTTCTGATTTTTACGTCACACTCAAGGCCAGCTATGCTGGCCTTTTTTTTCGCCTGAATGTCAGTTTTATTATCAATAAGTAAATAAATTTAATTACAACCCTCTGAATTACAACATCTTGTTACTGTATATTTCACGAAAATATTTACACATAAAAATTAATCCTTAATTTTATTGCGGATTAGATTTTTCTGCTCTAATAGCACAATTTTTCACCATAATTTCGGACATCAAGACTTCTAAATGGCTATTCTTATGAAATAGCTCGTCTGCTGCTTTTTCAGGCACAACGGTTCTACAAGCGAATAATCACAATAAAATCATAGTGATAAAAGAAAAACGATCAAATCAAAGCGAGAACTCAGGGGAAGTTTGACGTTGTTCACAAAGTTCCGCGAAAATAACATTTATTTACATATTTTTTCCTTCTGAAACTAAATCTTTATATTTGTAGCACTTTCACGGTAGCGAAACGTTAGTTTGAATGGAAAGATGCCTGTCAGACACATAAAGACACCAAACTCTCATCAATATTTCTGTAAAGTTTTATTGACGGAATTTATTGACGGCAGTGGCAGGTGTCATATAAAAAAACCAATGAGGGTAATAAATAATGATGAAGCGCAAAATCCTGGCAGCGGTGATCCCTGCCCTGCTGGCTGCTGCAACCGCAAACGCAGCAGAAATTTATAATAAAGATGGTAATAAGCTGGATCTGTACGGTAAAGCCGTGGGTCGTCACGTATGGACAACGACTGGCGATAGTAAAAATGCCGACCAGACTTATGCCCAGATTGGTTTTAAAGGGGAAACGCAAATTAACACCGATCTGACCGGTTTCGGTCAGTGGGAATACCGTACTAAAGCAGACCGCGCTGAAGGCGAACAGCAGAACTCGAATCTGGTCCGTCTGGCTTTCGCGGGTTTGAAATACGCGGAAGTGGGTTCTATCGATTATGGTCGTAACTACGGTATCGTTTACGATGTTGAATCCTATACCGATATGGCCCCCTACTTCTCCGGCGAAACCTGGGGCGGCGCCTATACCGATAACTACATGACCAGCCGTGCTGGCGGTTTGTTGACCTACCGTAACTCTGACTTCTTTGGTCTGGTGGACGGTCTCTCTTTCGGTATCCAGTATCAGGGTAAAAATCAGGACAACCACAGCATTAACTCTCAGAATGGCGATGGCGTAGGTTACACCATGGCATATGAGTTCGACGGCTTTGGCGTCACCGCAGCGTACAGCAACAGCAAGCGTACTAACGATCAGCAGGATCGCGATGGTAATGGCGATCGCGCAGAGTCATGGGCCGTTGGCGCGAAATATGATGCAAACAACGTCTACCTGGCTGCCGTATATGCTGAAACCCGCAATATGAGCATTGTTGAAAATACGGTTACCGATACCGTGGAAATGGCAAACAAAACGCAGAACCTGGAAGTGGTCGCTCAGTACCAGTTTGACTTCGGCCTGCGTCCGGCAATCTCGTATGTGCAGAGTAAAGGTAAGCAGTTGAACGGCGCCGACGGCTCGGCCGATCTGGCGAAATATATTCAGGCGGGCGCGACTTACTACTTCAACAAAAACATGAACGTATGGGTTGACTACCGTTTCAACCTGCTGGACGAAAACGACTACAGCTCCAGCTACGTTGGCACCGACGATCAGGCGGCTGTCGGTATTACTTACCAGTTCTGATCAGCAGACCCCTTTGTTTTATGCCTCAAAAACAGGACTTCGGTCCTGTTTTTTTATCTCTCTTAGAGAAAATGTGCGTCTTTCAAAAACAGGCGGGCTTTTTAGCGCTAACGGTTGGCATTTTGTAAATCTGCCGTTAACCTGATAGCGGATTTCCCTTCTGTAACTATAATGGAACCTCGTCATGTTTGAGAACATAACCGCCGCTCCTGCCGACCCGATTTTGGGCCTGGCCGATCTGTTTCGCGCCGATGACCGTCCAGGGAAAATTAACCTTGGCATTGGCGTATATAAAGATGAAACCGGCAAAACACCGGTGCTCACCAGCGTTAAAAAAGCCGAGCAGTATTTACTGGAAAATGAAACGACGAAAAACTATCTCGGCATTGACGGGATTCCGGAATTTGCTCGCTGCACTCAGGAACTGCTGTTCGGCAAAGGCAGCGCGCTGATTAACGATAAGCGCGCACGCACGGCGCAAACGCCGGGCGGTACCGGCGCGTTACGCATTGCCGCCGACTTTTTAGCAAAAAATACTCCGGTAAAACGGGTGTGGGTGAGCAACCCCAGCTGGCCGAACCACAAAAGCGTGTTTAACGCTGCCGGCCTGGAAGTTCGGGAGTACGCTTACTACGATGCGGAAAATCACACGCTGGATTTTGAAGCGCTACAAGCCAGCCTGAGCGAAGCACAGGCCGGCGATGTGGTTCTGTTCCACGGTTGCTGTCATAACCCAACCGGCATTGACCCTACTCTGGAACAGTGGCAGGTTCTGGCTGAGCTTTCCGTTGAAAAAGGGTGGCTGCCGCTATTCGATTTCGCTTACCAGGGCTTTGCCCGCGGCCTGGAAGAAGATGCGGAAGGTCTGCGCGCCTTTGCCGCGCTGCATAAAGAGCTCATTGTCGCCAGCTCCTACTCCAAAAACTTCGGCTTATATAATGAGCGCGTCGGCGCCTGCACCCTCGTTGCCGCCGATGCGGAAACCGTGGATCGCGCTTTTAGCCAGATGAAATCCGCCATTCGCGCTAACTACTCCAACCCGCCAGCGCACGGCGCGTCCATCGTCGCGACTATCCTGAGTAATGACGCCCTGCGCGCTATCTGGGAACAGGAACTGACGGACATGCGCCAGCGTATCCAGCGTATGCGTCAACTGTTCGTGAATACCTTGCAGGAAAAAGGCGCGAACCGTGACTTCAGCTTTATTATCAAGCAGAACGGGATGTTCTCATTCAGCGGTCTGACCAAAGCTCAGGTGCTGCGTCTGCGTGAAGAGTTCGGCGTTTATGCCGTGGCTTCTGGTCGCGTGAACGTGGCGGGCATGACCCCGGATAATATGGCGCCACTGTGCGAAGCCATTGTCGCGGTACTGTAAAAAGCTGCCGACTGGCGTGACCGATAAAAAAGCCTGCAATGTGCAGGCTTTTTCATTCTGCTTACCAGACCGGCATCTCATCTTGCAAGAAGGGATTATGCAGACGCTCGTACCCGAGCGTAGAGAGCGGGCCGTGGCCAGGAATAAAGGTCACATCATCGCCAAGCGGCAATAATTTACGCTTAATGGCGTCAATCAACTGGGTGTGATCGCCGCGAGGAAAATCGCTGCGCCCGACGCCACCTTTGAAAATCACATCGCCGGAGATCAGCAGTTGCGACTGTTCATCAAAGAAAACCACGTGTCCCGGCGTGTGTCCCGGACAATGTAACACCTGTAACGTCACATTCCCCACGCTGACGCGATCGCCGTCGTTCAGCCAGCGATCAGGCGTCAGCGGCTGACACTCATCCAGACCAAACATGCGGCTTTGCGCCGGCAGTCCTTGCAGCCAGAACTCATCTTCTTTTTCCGGACCGATAACAGGAACGCCGTAATGCTGCGCCAGTTCACTCGCCGCGCCGACATGATCGAGATGCCCATGCGTGAGTAAAATTTGCATCAACGTCACGCCGCTGGCGTCCACTTCCTGTTTAATTTTTTCCGCGTCGCCGCCCGGATCGACCAGCGCCGCCAGCCGGGTTTGTTCGCACCAGATTAATGAACAGTTCTGGGAGAACGCGGTGACCGGAATAATACGATAGTTCATACTGCTCCTTTGATTAAGCCTCGCTGATTACCAGTGCCGCGCCGGCCCGGTATCAATATGCACAAAGTTACTACGTGGGTAATATCCTACACCACCTGCGCGCATAGATAACGCCGCTTTGCGAATATTGCTCAGTGCCACGCCCTCAATATGAAAATCCATCGCCTGCCCTTTTGTATGGTAGCTTTTTTTCGCTACGCCGCTGCTACGGGCGCGTAATTCATTATTGGTATCAAGAGAACGGTAGCCTGAGATGAGCTGCACAGGTTTACGCGTCCCTAACAGCCCCTGAAGTCGGTAAAGTTGGTCAAACAGGCGGGGATCGATTGATCGGACTTTATTCGCGCGATAATCACGGAAAAAATGGTTTAACTTTGCTAATTCATCCTGAATGTAGGCTCTTCCATCGAAAAACTCCGCCTTGATTGACTCTCCGGTATGGAGATTGTTTAACGTCAAAATGCGCGGGCGTGGGGTCGAGAGTGTGGCAAACGCTGGCGCGGGCAGGATGGCGGCGCCGAGAGCGACACCACCAAGCGCCAGCAGCTTGCGGCGATTAGCGTCAAATTTGTCCATGATAATCAGGTCTACAGGTCAATGTTATCGTTAATACACTTCTACCTTTAAGCAGACATGATACCGGCTGGCACAGACTTCTGAACGGCCCGGTCGACTTAAAGGTTGTTGTATATGCACTTCTGGCGCACGAAAGGCACCTTAACTTCCGATAAAGCCCGCGTCAAGATGGCCCTCCCCCAGCCACAACGGGGGTCTACAGCGAAACGCCCCGTTGAAGCCAAACATTAGGACAACATATTTACCAGAACTTCTTCATTTACCTGATTAATTGTTCAACCTTTGGCACAATTTGTGCGCTGGATCGCGCTGTGAGATCGTAATTGTAAATATCTGTACGATATTGCATACGTCCATCTGCGCCGACAAACGCGGTCAGATAGTAAAGATTTACTGGAATGTTCTGCCGGATATTGACATACCGCGTGTCGCCTTGCTTCAGGGCGCCAGAGATCCGCGCATCGTTCCAGCCAGCATCCTGCAAGAGCATATTCGCCAGTTCAGAGGCCTTATTGACCCGCACGCAGCCGGAACTTAACGCCCTGGCGTCACGCTGAAAGAGAGTATGGTTAGGCGTATCGTGCAGATAGATCGCATCTGAACTCGGCATATTAAATTTATAACGCCCCAGCGAATTGTGCGCGCCTGGCGCCTGCTGGAAACGGAACGGAAGATTCGATGGCGTAATGGTGGCCCAGTCAACCTGCCACGGATCGATCGCTTCTTTGCTGTTCCAGCCGCGCATCACGGTGTAGCCATGGCGCTCCAGATAGCCTGGGTCATTCCACACCTTCGGTAAAATGTCTTTACGCGCAAGCGTGGGCGGAACGTTCCACGGCGGGTTCACCACCACATTATTCAGCGCGCTGCTCATCATCGGCGTTTTACGATCGGGACGCCCGACGATCACCCTTGAAGCCAGCACCTGGTTGCCATTCTGATAGTAGACCAGCGAATAAGCGGGAATGTTTACCATAATACCGGTAGAGAGTTCCGCCGGCAGCAGGCGTAAACGTTGGATATTCAGTGCCAGTACGCCTGCGCGTTGCGCGGGGGTCATATTAAGCCAGTTACGCGTCGCCGGGCCAATAACGCCATCCGCCCCCAGCCCTTGCCATGCCTGAAAACGCTTTACCGCCTCGACCAGTTCACGATCGTAGGCGCGTGCCGCCGGAGCCGACTTACTACGGCGGGCCGTTGGTTCGTCGACCGGCTGCGCCACCGATGTTTCGTCGACCACGGCGGAGGGGCTGACGACGGCGCTATCAGCAGTGTTATCGCCGGGTAAGGCTATCTTTGGACCGCCATCCAGCATCCCCGTACGCTGTAATATTTCGCGCAGCGCAGGCACATCGTTACTCCATTGCCCCGGGCGCAGCGTCGCGGTATTGGCCAACTGCGGCCACGGGCGAGAGTCCGCCACCAGCTTCAGCAACGCGTCATGCATGGGCGCATACTGTGGATGCTGCGGCGCCAGGCTGGCGACAAACATCGGCAACTGGCCCTCTTCCAGCGCGATTTGCCACTGGTTAATCACCGAGACTGGCGGCGTCGCCAATGCGTAAGGTTTGTTGCTATATAACCAGCGCTGGCCTTTGACGGGGATATTCGCAATGAAATGGAGATAGCCCATCATGGCGTCTGACAACACAACATCGCGCGCCATACCGTTTACGGCGGGATTGGTCAACAATGCCACCCAGGCGGTAAACTGCGGCTGGAATCCGGCAATCGCCACCTCCGCCAACTGTTGCTGGAAGGCTTTCACCGCATCGCGATTATCCCACATGGGCTTCATGTCGCGCGCGGCATACAGCAATGTCAGTTGGCTCATATAGACCGGCGTATAGCCGGAAGGAAGCTGCGACTGTAAATCAGCCCGGACTTTCTCGGCTGAAACGCCCTCCGGCAGCGGCTGAATCCCGGCCATAATCGCCGTCGCGGCGGATTGCTTCTGCGGCCCAGCCTGATCCGTCGCGGCAACGGCGCTATCGCCAGGTATCATTTCAGGCTCATCGGCCTGCGCATTGAACAGTGGAGCGAATGTTACGGCCAGGCATAAACTGATTGCCGACAGACAACGACCACACATCTTATTAAGCAACATCCCTTGCCCCCTGTTTTCGTTATCATACTCCGCATGACTGCGCTGCCCGCAGCGCGGGTCAACCGCAACCAATGCTTTTGTTTAGTATGACGAGTCAGCCTGCTCACTCGTCAGGCTTAACTCCAGTATATAAAGTTCGTTACGTTTTTGCCTAACCTAATGTAAAGAAGTTTAAAGAAAATGCACTACCCGGAGAGATTTTTCAGATAAAGAAAAAGGCGGCTTTCGCCGCCCCAGGCTAATGATAAAACAGAACTTGTTGTGCCGGATGGCGGCGTAACCGACTTATCCGGCCTTGCCTGATAAGCGAGGCGCCATCCGGCACGTCATCGTTTCTGCCGTGTTTAACTCGCTTCTGAAGGCGTATCTTCCGTCTGCGTACCGGGAAGCGTTTCCGGAAGCTGCGGCGCAAAGCCACGCAGCCCGACAACATGAACATGCTCAGTATTCTGAAACACTTTACGCACCAGTTTATACGTCGTGCCCTTCTCCGGACTGATGTTTTCCGGCGCAGCGATGATGAGCTGCATCTGCAAACGTTCACATAGTTCAAACAGCGTGGCAATAGAGCGCGCATCCAGACGCGCCGCTTCATCGAGGAACAGCAGGCGACATGGCGAAATATCTTTCCCGCGCAGTCTGCGCGCTTCGTCTTCCCAGCTTTGCACCACCATCACCAGAATTGACATCCCGGTCCCGATAGCTTCCCCCGTTGATAGCGCGCCGGATTCCGCACGCAGCCAGCCGTCGGACCCACGGTTAACTTCAACTTCCATTTCCAGATAGTTACGGTAGTCCAGCAACTCCTCGCCGATGGTCTGCGGCGTGCGTTGCCCCATATCGATCTGCGGATTCAGACGCTGGTACAGTTTCGCCAGCGCTTCGGAGAAGGTCAGACGATTGCTGTTAAACAGATCCTGGTGCTGCTCCTGCTGTTCTGAAAGCACATCCAGCAAGGTGGCATGCGTTTCACGCACGTTGACGTTTAACCGCACGCTATTCACCTGTCCAAACGAGACGCTTTGCAAACCCTGGTTCAGCATACGGATACGGTTCTGCTCACGCTGGATAGTCTTGCGGATAATGTTTGCCACGCTGCGGGAACTGATCGCTAGCTTTTGCTCACGCGATGTCAGCTCTTCCGTCAGACGGCTCAGCTCAATCTCCATTTGTTCAATGGCTTCAACCGGATCGTCGGTACGAATAATATCCTGACGAATACGTTCGCGCAGATGCTGGTAAACGGCCACAAAGAACTGGATTTTACGTTCCGGGCGTTTCGGATCTTCCGACAGGCGCAATACGTCGCGTAAATGTTCGTTATCCGCGACGGCCAGGCGCAGCGCGCCCAACGCCTTATCCGACATGGAGCGCAGTTCATCCGCCGACAGATAAGCCAGCTCACGACGGTGCAGACGGCGCTCCACGCCATTGTCTTTAACCATCCGCATGACTGCGCACCAGCCGGCTTTCGCGGTCACGACCTGCTCGCGCATTTCATGATAATCGCGCTCCAGCTTGCGCAGCTTACGGGTCAGGTTATCCATCTCCGCTTCGCAGAAGGTGAGCGCTTTCTCAAGCTGATTGCGACGCGAACGGTTATTGCTCAACTGGGCGTGCAGTTCATCGCGACGCTGGCGGGCGCGCTCTTCCGCCCCGCTGTCGGCGCGAACGCCAATATCCTGTAATTCGCGCTGCAAATCGTTAAGCAGCTCTTTTTTCGTGTCATAAGAGCTTTTTAGCGAGGCCAGAACCTGGCTGTACTGACTTAACTGCGCGGCATGGCTGCGCAACGCTTCGCGGGCGCGGGTACGCTCGGCTTCCGCCTGCTCCAGCCGCTGGCGCAGCTTTTCGTTGAGATCGCTGTTGCCGCTCAGCATTTCCGCCGAGTCGGAATAGCTGAAATGCGCCCGACGTTCGACAACTTCAGCCAGAGCAAAAGCCTGCTGGCGCGCGTCGCGCTGCATTTGCTGCGACCATGCATAGTCTTCTTTTAACTGCTCAAACTGTTCCGGATCGCTTTGCAGAACGGAAACTACCGGCTCCAGTTTGGCTAACTGGTTGCCATATTGCTGCACAAATCGCGCCGCTTCCTGCGCCTCATCCAACCGTTCCTGAATTTCATCGACCCGATCGGCCAGCGTTTCATCGGCCAATAAATTCAGCCGCGGCAGCAAACGGTTAAGCGCGGAAACGCCCTCTTTCGCCTGCTCAAACTGAAGGCGCTGCTGCTGGTTGTCGTTTTCATGCGTCGCCAGCGCGCGCTCCAGTTCGACGCGACGCCCGTTCAGTCGGCGAATTTCCGCTTCCGGATCGTCCTCAAAGGCAACGGAAAGGTGGCTGCCGATAAAACGGCTGAACGCCTGGTGCAAACGCTGGGTTTTCTGCACGTCAAACGAGAGCGTGGCAAAGCGCTCGGAAAGCACTTCCCGTTCCGCATGGAGACTCTCAATACGGTTCTCACGCGCCGCGCGGCCAAAAATAGGCAGCGACGGGAAACGCGAATAACGCCACTGACGGTCGGCAATTTTCACGACCACCGCCTTTTCCAGCTCGTCAACGCTGAATACGCTGTCATCAAAAGACTGCGGATCGCCTTCGATCAGGTACAGATCTTCCGGGCAGTCGGTCAGACCTTCAAGCTGTTCGGCTATTTGCGATAAATCCGGTACGACGATCGCATGGCGCGACGGGCCATACAGTGCGGAAAAGTACGGCGCATCTTCAAGACTGACATCATCGTAGATTTCCGACAGCAGTACCCCGCCAAAACGCTCCGCCAGCGCATTCAAACGCTGATCTTCCGCGCCGCCCGGCTGGCTTAAACGTTCGATCTCTTCATCAACCGCATTTTTACGCGCGCCCACTTCGTCGCGTTCGACAATGGCTTCGCGCTCACGCTCCAGCAGCTGTTGCAGGTATTCGGTCACTTCCTGGCTGGACGTAAACTCCTCGCCGCACTGTTCGCTAAGCTGGTTCAGGCTGTTTTGCGCCGCCAGCCAGACGGGCGCACGCCGCATCAGATGTTGAATACGCGACTGAAGCTGTTCCTGTTCCTGACGCAAGGCCATACGCTGTTCGCTGGCTGACGACACGCTATCAGACAAGGACGCGATGCGGGCTTCCAGCTCCTGATGCAGCGCTTCCAGTTCGTCAATATCAAAATTTTTGCCCTGTCGCTTACAGAACTCCGCCAGCAGACGTTCCGCCTCTTGCTGCTCGCGCAGCCGCTGTTCCAGTTCGCTCAGGCGCATCCGCAGCGGCTGTACCTGTTCCGCCAGATGACGCTGGTTCACGCCGTCCCGTAACAGCTGGCGCGCCACGTCCCAGGCTTCGCTACGCGCCAGCGGGCCGTTGATCGCCGCTACTAGCTGGTAAGCCTGCTCAAACTGGCTGTGCGCGGTTTGCGCCACGCTCATTTTTTGTTCCAACGACAGCAGTTTTTCCGTAGCTTCCTGCTCTTTTGCCTGGAAAGTATCCAGCCATTCGGCGGCGCTTTCCGGCGTTAGATCCGGCAGATGGCAAAGTTCTTTAGCGCGGGCGAGCGCTGATATCGCCTGGTTATACTGAATCGCGCGCGTTTGCTGTACATCCAGCGCCTGCTGGTAATCCGCAAGCTGGCTTTTGAGTTCATCGACTTCCAGCTCGGCGGCTTCGGCACGCGCTTCATTTTCGTCCTGCATTTCGGCGGCTTCCGCCACCACTTCGTTTTGCTCTTCGAGTCGAATCTGCAGCTCTTCAAGATCCGCTTCGTAGCGTTCAATTTTTTCCTGCTGACGCAGCGCGGTTTGCACCAGATTCAGGTGATCGCTCGCCGCCTGGTAATCCGCTTCAAGAGAACCTTCGGCGCCGTTATGTTCGCCCAACTCACGGGCCATATCGACGTGCTTGTACTGCTCCGCAGCCAGCTGCTTGCGCGATGTGTACAGTTCGCGTCGAAACGCCAACGCCTGATCAAGGTGAACCCGACGCTCATTAGCGTGACGCATATAATCCGCCGCCACATAATCGGTGGCTTCGCTGATCAAATGCTTAAACAGATCGCGATCGGATTGGGTAACACGAATCGCTTCCAGCGTGAGTCGGTTCTCGCGCAGCGCCGCTTCCATATCCTGGAATGCCTTGCGCACGCCGCTGTTTTCCGGCAATAAATAATCGCGTAGCGATCGGGTAATGGCGCTGGAGATCCCGCCGTACAGCGAGGCCTCTATCAAACGATAGAATTTACTACGATCGGAAGCGGAGCGCAGACGACGGGCGATAATCCCTAAGTCAAACATCAGCGAGTGATAATCGGTGATGGAGTTAAACTGCTTAAACTGCACGCCTTCCATCTCGTCAAGCTTGTCTTTCAGCTCAGCAAGCGACAGTACGCGCGCCTGACGTTCGTTTAATGTCTCCGTCACCAGTTGTGTCGGCTGTACCGACATCGGCAGCCCCTGGATAGCGAACGGTTTGATGTCCACTTTGCGATCGCGCCCAGCGACCTGCTGCAGACGCACGCCGACCACCACCCGCTGATGGCGGGAATTAATGGTGTCGAGCATGGAGTAACAGACGCCCGCCTTCAGCTTACCGTGCAGACCTTTATCGCGCGAACCGCTGGTGGCGCCGGCTTCCGTGGTGTTACGAAAGTGCAGTAATGTGAGATCCGGGATCAGCGCCGTGACGAACGCCGCCATCGTCGTGGATTTCCCGGCGCCGTTGCCCCCGGATAACGTCGTGACCAGTTCATCCAGGTCAAAAGTGCGGGCAAAAAAACCGTTCCAGTTAATCAGCGTTAGCGAGCGAAATTTACCGCGTTCAATCATTATTCTTCCTCTCCACTGTCCGGCTGACTCTCTTCGGTCTCATCATTAAGTTGCAGATGGTTTTCAATGGGCATCGCTTCCCCGTCGCGGATGAGACGACGCTGCGCCTCGCGAGGATCGTCGCCGGCGCGGACATCCGCGCCAAAGCGGAAGACCGATTCGGTAATGCGGAATTTGCTGCTGTCGTGGCCCATAAACCATACCATGCCCAAACGACGCAGGCGGTTTAAAGAAGAACGCACCTTTTCCTGCAGTTTCTGACGATCAACGTCAGATCCCGTCGAGCGGTTATTCACCAGCTTTAGCAGTTTGGCTTCGTCCGCAAGGGTAAGCAGCTCGTCGTACAACTCTTGCTGAGTAAAGATCCCTTCGTTGGCCAGACGCTCCGGGCTAAGATAGAGGTAGCAGAGAATTTTACCGACCATCATATCCAGTTCGGATAACACCGAGCGCGGGATAAGCGTGGTAGAACGCGGACGCAGGTAGAAGAACCCCTCCGGCGCGCGAATCAACTCCACGTTATAACGCGCGTAAAACTCTTCCAGGTATTCCTGAAAATCCATCAGAAAGGCATGATTATCCAGTTCGTCCAGCCCAATGTGGCGGCCCGAACGTAATGCGCTATCCAGCGCCGGAAATAACGGATTCGCCAGCGCCTGCGCCAGCTTAACCGGCATCACTTGTTCAATATTTGTCAATGACATGCGCCTGTACCTTGGCTCCGTAATCATTAATCGGCTGCCATTTGACTGGCAGTCCGGTGAAATCTGCTTGCGCTACGCCAAGACGTACCGCTTGATCGATAACAATACGCGCCACGTCGAAATGACGCGCGCGCGGGTATTGCGCCAGATACTCGCGCACCACCAGCCCAAGATCCAGTGGCGTTTGTCTGGTTTTGTAGATAGCCAGCTGTTCTTCAATGATCGCCGCTAACTGCTCGCGGATCTCGTTAAACTCTTCATATTCCAGATCCGGCGGCAACTCCCCGGTGACTTCATCGTCACGCAACGCCATCTCTTCATCGCGCATATCCAGCAGACGATCGGCATTCGCGTAGGTTAGCGCCCACGGATCGTCAAAATAAGTCTGTACGGACTGGCGCAACCGCTGGGCGAAGACACGGTTTTTATCCATATCGATCGCGGTACGGATAAATTTATGCACGTGACGATCGTAGCCGATCCATAAATCAATAGACTGTTGACCCCAACTGATAATGCGGTCAAGTTTACTTTGTAAGTCAAACACCAGCCTGTCGACAAAATGCAGATCGTCGTGCGTCATCGTGGCATCCTGAATGCGCAGCAGGTTAGCCTGCAGCTTATCGCCCGCCGCCTCCAGCGTATCCTGCAATTCGCGCAGCGTACCGGACGTTTCGGAAAGCAGCAGTTCACAGCTGGAAATCGCCGCCCGCCAGTCTTTGTTCAGCAGTTGTGCGATATCGTCTTTCACCTGCTGCTGCTGTTCATCCATGATGCGCTGGGTGAGATCGATACTGTCGAAAATCTCCGCCACCGAATATTTCAATGGCGCGTAAACGTTGCGATGCCAGTGGAACTCATCGCCACCCTCCGCTGCCGCATCCGCCGCGCGCTTCAATTCGCCGGCCACAATCGACAACTGCATAGAAAGACGCAGCGTAGAGAATTCGCGTTGACGAATGTAGTAATCGGTGATGCCAATCCCGAGCGGGGTTAATCGGTAAATCGCATTGCCTTCCGCCTGCTCGCTGGTAAAGCGGTTCAGCAGACGTTGACGCACCATATCGTTAATCGCGTTATTAGCGCGCACGCCGATGGTTTCGCTGGTTTGCTCAAACGCATCACTCACATGGCGGAATGCATCCACCAGCTCGCCTTCACTCATCTCGCCGTCAAGGCGTTCGCCGTTCAACGTGGCGACCGCCAGCAGAAAGGAAAGTCTGTCTACCGGCAGCGAGATGGAAAAGTCGTTTTTTCTGGCCCAGGCAACC
Source organism: Salmonella sp. 2020_1459 (assembly GCF_043847915.1). Lineage (NCBI taxonomy): Bacteria > Pseudomonadati > Pseudomonadota > Gammaproteobacteria > Enterobacterales > Enterobacteriaceae > Salmonella > Salmonella sp. 2020_1459. The sequence goes on from NZ_JBCMFA010000001.1 coordinate 934,289, forward strand.
AGTTCGGGGACTGTCTGGGAAAATTCACTCATAGGTTATCCTTGCATCTGCGGCTAGCGCCGGGCTTTTAATCGCGGTGACATGAATGTAGCGCCCAAGGCTAATATACGGCTCCTGGCGGCAATAACGCGTTTCCAGTTCGACCAGGGTCTCATAACAGTCACGCTGCTGGTGTTTTTCACGCAGATAATCATGAAACACACGCACGCCGGTTTTACCGGTAATCTGCCAGCCAATCGCCTCCAGCCACTGGTACACCTGCGCGGGGTCGCGCGGGTAGTCAGGCGACAGCGTGCGCTTCTTGCGTTTAGGCATCCCCGCCTGCACGTAGTCAAAATTACCCGCCACCATATTGTGCATCAGCAAACCGTTAGCGTTATAGAACATCAACGACAGCGCGCCGCCAGGGCGCAATACTGACCAGAGCGTTTCTAATACGCCGACAGGATCGGCTACCCACTCCAGCACAGCATGAAACAATATCAGATCAACCGGGCTTTCCAAATGCGAAGCGACGTCCTGAGCCGGGCATTGTATAAAATGCATGTCTTTGCTCACACCTTTTGCCTCGGCCGCCTGCCGCGCGCGGGCGATCATTTCGCCAGACAGATCGCATAACGTCACCTGATGGCCGCGTTCCGCCATCTTAATCGCCGTTTGCCCTTCGCCGCCGCCGGCATCCAGTACCCGCAGTTTTCGCCCGCCAATCTCCTCCAGCACGCGGTCCAGGTCTTGCCACAGAATGGCTTGCCGCAGTTGTCCTTTGGTCGTGCCGTAAATGTTACGGGAAAACTTTTCAGCGATGTCATCAAAATTGCGATCCTGCATCGGACTCTCCACAGGCTGGCTCAGGCGTTATCTGATAAAACCGCTATTTTGTCACAGCCGCGGCGAGAATGAACCTGTCTGGTGTAATATCACCGTTAATCCTCCGCTATATGGTTAAAAAAGGAACCAAAAAGGATGCTTTTTACACTAAAGAAAGTGATTGGCGGTATGTTATTGCCGCTTCCGCTGATGTTGCTGATCATTGGCGTCGGCCTGGCGCTGCTCTGGTTTAGCCGCTTTCAGAAAACCGGAAAAGTATTTATCAGCGTAGGTTGGCTGGCGCTATTGCTATTAAGCCTGCAACCCGTTTCTGACCATCTGCTGCGTCCGATAGAAAACCGCTACCCTACCTGGCAGGGTCCGCAAAAGGTGGAATATATTGTGGTTCTCGGCGGCGGCTATACCTGGAACCCGCAGTGGGCGCCGAGCTCTAATTTAATTAACAACAGCTTGCCGCGGCTGGCGGAAGGCATTCGGCTGTGGCGCGCGAATCCGGGAGCCAGGCTGATTTTTACCGGCGGCATAGCAAAAACCAATACGGTAAGCACAGCGGAAGTCGGTGCGCGGGTGGCGCAGTCGCTGGGCGTACCGCGTAGCGATATTATTACGCTGGATAAGCCAAAAGATACGGAAGAAGAAGCCGCCGCCGTTAAGCAGGCCATCGGCGACGCCCCTTTCCTGTTGGTAACCTCCGCCTCGCATTTGCCGCGTGCGATGATTTTCTTTCAGCATGCAGGGCTGAATCCGCTTCCCGCACCGGCGAATCAGTTGGCGATCGATTCGCCGCTCAATCCCTGGGAGCGGGCAATTCCGTCCCCGGTCTGGCTGATGCACAGCGATCGCGCTGGGTATGAAACATTAGGGCGACTTTGGCAATGGCTGAAAGGCATATCAGGCAAGCCAGGGGAGTAATGATTTCGCCGCCAGATCAAAATTGGTACGGTTAAAACGTCCGGTATTGACCAATTGCGCAACCTCGTCCCACAGCACATAGAGCCAACGCCGCCAGATGAAGGACTCCGCCACTGGCGCGCGTTGCAGATAATGCCAAAGCAATCCCTCCGCCAATGGATTATCCATCAGGCGAAACAGTTCGAACTCTCTCGGCGCCCACAGCATCAGCCCGGGGCCGACCATTGCCAGAAGCTGATCGCTACGGGCGTCTTTAAGCATACTGCGCAGGCAGAAGTTGCCATGCACCAGTACGCAGTTATCGTTAAACCCTTCAAATAACGAAGGAAGACATTCTCTGGTACGAAACAGAATGCGTCTGTCCTGCATCGTCAGGCCGGTATTGCTGAACTGATTTAGCGTCGTCCACAGCACCTCCACCCGCTGACGATACCAGGAAGGCCAGATATTCTCCTGAGTATGGTCTACAGCGCCCACGCAACCGCGGCTATCCTGCCGATGCCAGGCTAACAATCCTTCGACAATCTGATCTTTTAGCTGTTCCCAGCGTTCCGGAGTGCGCGCCGGCGCCTCGACCGGCACACCGCGCAGTCGTTCCAGTAGCAGCACATCCGGACCAGGATGCTCTTCATGCGTCAATACGCCATAGATTACCGGCATCCTCACCGTACCGCTACGCGCCAGCATTGAGGTTTTCCATGCCAGTTGCTGCGCAACGCCGGGAGTGGTAAAACTTCGCGCCATCAGCGGCATCGGAATGCCCTGGCTGTCATATAATGACCACAATGCGGAATCCGCTTTCTCATTCACGCACTCTATACGGCTAAGTTTTTCACCCAACAAATGACTGAGTTCGGCCCGCAACTGTTCCATTCCAGATTACCCCCATTAGTGCTACTGCTTTAATAATGAGCGTCGTATGGACAGATGTCACCCGTATCAGATCAAGGGAAGAAAAGAAAAATGAGGAAAATCGTAACGGTACGAGAAAGCCGTCACTGATGAGCAGACGTGAGTATTCATCTTTGCGCTATCATACCGCGCTGTTCATGACCGTCTAAGACGATCATGAACAGGATCATGTTAACGCATTTCAGCGCGCACGCGCTCCAGGTCGTCGGCGGTGTCTACGCCCGTGCCGGGCACCGCTTTGGCGACAGCGACATGAATTTTTTCGCCGTACCACAGCACACGGAGTTGCTCCAGCATTTCAATATGTTCCAGCGGGCTGGGTTGCCAGCTCACGTAACGGCGGATAAATCCCGCGCGATAGCCATAAATGCCCAGGTGACGAAGGCAAGTATCCCCTACCGTTTCCAGACTTTTTGCAAAGCGATCGCGATCCCAGGGAATCGTCGCCCGGGAAAAGTAAAGCGCATAGCCTTCAGCATCCAGCACGACTTTTACCGCATTCGGGTTAAACGCTTCTTCGGCGCTGTGAATCGGCACCGCCAGCGTCGCCATGCCAACCTGGCGCTGTGCCAGATTTTCCGCGACCTGGCGAATAATAACCGCCGGGATCATCGGCTCATCGCCCTGAACGTTCACAATAACGGTATCGTCGCTGAATCCGCACTTCTCTACCACTTCCGCCAACCGTTCGGTGCCGGACTGGTGATCGGCGCGCGTCATGCACACTTCGCCGCCAGCCGCTTCTACCGCACGAGCCACGTCTTCATGATCGGTCGCGACAATAATGCGTTCCGCGCCAGATTCGCGCGCCCGCTCCAGGACATGAACAATCATGGGCTTACCATTAATATCCACTAATGGTTTGCCTGGCAGTCGGGTAGATGAAAAACGGGCCGGAATGATGACGACGAAACTCATGATTTACTCTCATCAGATGTCAGGGCGCGAGCTTCATTTTCCAGCAATACAGGAATGCCGTCGCGTAACGGGAAAGCGAGATTGTCCAGTTTGCAAATTAATTCTTGCTGTTCCTGGTTATACCAGAGTTTGCCGTTACATACCGGGCAGGCGATGATTTCAAGCAGACGATGATCCATAGTTCCTCCAGATGGACCGGATTGTGAATCCTTCAATATTAACATAATCGGTTAGGGTGCAGGGTCTATTTCCCAGCCATGACGCATGGTGCTAAACAGGCCTGGCGGACATTGTCCCAGCGTCACGCGCGATGCCCGTTGCCAGGCAGCAAACGCGCTAATCGCCTGCCAGATTCCTTTTTGCAGACTAACGCCAGGGCGAATATCGTCCTCCAGATACAGCGAGATAACCTCAAGCACCCCCGTTTTACGGTGCATTTTGGCATCCATTCGCCCGACTAAACGGCCCTGGTATAATAGCGGCAGCACAAAATAACCGTACTGGCGCTTCGCCGCAGGCGTATAACATTCCAGCCGATAGTTAAATCCGAAAAGCTGCGTTGCCCGCTTGCGATCCCATACCACAGGATCGAAAGGCGACAGTACTGCGCTATGGGTCGCCTTTAAGGCGTTATTCAGCGCCGGTTCCAGCTGCGAAAGAAGATCGGCATGAAGCCACATCCGCCCCAACGTTTCCACCTCGACCGGAATAATCTGCTGCTGTTCCGCCCGGCTCTCCCGCCATCCCTTCAGGTCAGGACGTTTCAGGCGGTAGTAATCCGCCAGCCACTGTTCACGGAAAATCCCCAGACTGCGCGCGCTATTATCCAGCATCAGGCTTTCCGCCTGCGACTGTGACAGTCCATCGCGTCCATCATCCCAGTGCGGCATCACACGGGGCGTTAAATCATATACACGTTGAAAATTACGCCGCTCAACAACCATGACTTTTCCGGCGGTAAATAAACCCTCAAGGTGGCGTTTATGTGGTTTCCATTCCCACCAGCCGCTGACGCCTTTCTGCGCATGTTCAAAATCGGCAGAACGCACTGGACCGTGCTCCTGAATATGCCGCACTAGCTGTTCTATTTCTTCCGCGTGCTCATGCATCCATGCCGCGCGATATTTCCAGCCCATCTTTTCCGGCGACAGCATACGATGGCGGATAAGTTTAAAGTCGCGGCGTGGTAAGAAACAGGCCTCATGCGCCCAGTATTCCATTAACTCGCCGCGTCGCAGCGCCTCATCCAGCCAGGCCTGCGGGTACGAACCGAGACGGCTAAACAGCACCAGATAGGGGCTACGTGCGACAACATTGATGGTATCAATTTGCAGCAACGCCATGCGTGAGATGGCGGCAAGAACATCGCCAGGCAGCGCGTTACGGCGCGGCTTTTTCAATAGCCCCTGCGCAGCAAGGTGAAGACAACGGGCCTGGGAAAGAGAAAGGTACGGCAATGACATTCATGACTCCATAAATTCATCACTGCCGCTGCATTGGGGGACGCTAGCGAACCAGCGAGGTGATATGTTCAAGCAACTTATCAGGCTGCTCACCGGACAAACGCGCATCAACCGGTAAGAACCACCAGTTATCTTCGGCAAAAGCACGGCATTTCACCGCGTCTTTTTCCGTCATTACCAGGGTCTGCCCTTCACCGACCAACGCCTGAACGTCAGCAGGGGCGAGCGTTTGATGATCGGCCAGCGGGACGCACTTTTGCGGATGCGCGCCACAGGCTTCCAGCGTGGCGAAAAAGCGCGGCGGATGACCGATGCCCGCCATCGCCACAATATTGCTCAGTTGCGCCACATCGCAACGCGCTCCCGTACGTAAGTTCACCGCCAGTCCAGGCGCTAGCTGCATGGGGATTTCGCCCGCCCGGGCGACGCCGCCATTGACGATAGCGGCGTCCACGGTTTTCAGGCGACTGGCGCGTTCGCGCATAGGACCGGCAGGAAGCCACCAGCCGTTGCCAAAACGGCGCACGCCGTCAATCACCACAATTTCAATATCTCTCGCTAGCCGATAATGCTGCAACCCATCGTCGGTGATAATAATCTGCACATTATGCGCCGCCAGAATCGCTTTCACCGCCGCGGCGCGTTCAGGCGCCACCGCGACAGGCGCGCCGGTCCGCTGATAAATCAATACCGGTTCATCTCCCGCTTCTGCGGTTGTCGTCTCAGGCGTCAGGAGCAGCGGATAAGCGGCAGCTTTCCCGCCGTAGCCGCGGGAAACGACCCCCACGCGCACGCCACGCTGTTGCAGCTTTTCCACCAGCCAAATGACTACGGGGGTTTTACCGTTACCGCCAGCCGTAAGATTCCCTACCACAACCACCGGTACCGGCGCTCGCCAGGCGCGTTTAAAACCAAGCTTATAGCTCAGACGAATCGCCCCGCTCACCAGGCCATACAGCCAGGAGAGCGGCAGCAGTAACCGCCATAGCGGGGATTCACCCGACCAGATACGCGCAATCATTGGCCAAATTGCATCTTATGTAGCTGGGCGTAAACGCCGTGTTGCGCCAGCAGTTCGCTATGAGTGCCGCGCTCAACGATAATACCGTCTTCGACTACAACGATCTCATCCGCCTGTTCGATGGTGGAGAGACGGTGCGCAATCACCAGAGAGGTACGGTTTTTCTGCAGCTCATCCAACGCTGCCTGAATCGCACGTTCAGATTCGGTATCCAGCGCGGACGTAGCTTCATCAAGGATCAGAATCGGGCTGTCGCGCAGTAAGGCGCGGGCGATCGCGATACGCTGGCGCTGACCGCCGGAAAGCAGTACGCCGTTTTCGCCGATGATGGTATCCAGGCCATTATCCATCTTATTGATAAAGTCCATGGCATAGGCCATGCGCGCCGCCTCTTCAATCTGCTCGCGGCTGTATTCTTCCGTCCGGGCATAAGCAATGTTATTGGCGACCGTGTCGTTAAACAGATGCACGTTTTGCGAAACCAGCGCCACCTGATTACGTAGAGAGGCCAGAGTGTATTCGCGTAGATCGTGACCATCCATCAGGATGTGCCCTTCATCAATATCGTAGAAACGGGTGATCAGACTGGCGATAGTTGATTTACCCGATCCGGAACGCCCCACCAGCGCCACGGTTTTCCCGGCAGGAATTTTCAAATTGATGTTACGCAATGCCGGCACTTCACGGCCCGGGTAAGTAAACGTCACATTGCGGAATTCGAGATCGCCGGTCGCGCGGTCAATGACACGTTTACCTTCATCTTTCTCCTGTTCGCTGTCCAGAATCGCAAACAACGTTTGACAAGCCGCCATCCCACGCTGGAACTGCGCGTTAACGTTTGTCAGCGATTTTAATGGACGCATCAGCGCGATCATGGAGGAGAACACCACGGTGATGGTCCCTGCCGTCAGGCTATCCATTACGCTTGGGAAGCTCGCAGCATAGAGGACAAACGCCAGCGCCAGCGAGGCAATGAGCTGAATGATAGGATCGGAAATTGACGAGGCAGAGACCATTTTCATGCCTTGCAGTCGCATCTTATTGCTGACTTTATCAAAGCGTTTAGTTTCGACTTCCTGACCGCCGAAAATCAGTACCTCTTTGTGTCCTTTCAGCATTTGTTCAGCGCTGGTAGTCACTTGTCCCATCGTGTTCTGCATATTTTTACTGATGCTGCGGAACCGCTTTGAGACAACGCGAATCGCAATCGACACAATCGGCGCTAAAACAACCAGGATGATCGACAACTGCCAGCTGTAATAGAACATCATGATGAACAATCCGATGATCGATGCCCCTTCACGCACCACGGTAATCAGTGCGCCAGATGAAGAAGAGGCAACCTGTTCTGAATCGTAAGTAATACGCGACAGCAGCGTACCGGTAGATTGTTTATCAAAGAAGGCGACGGGCATTCCCATCATATGGCCAAACAGGCGACGGCGCATGGTCATTACCACCTTGCCTGACACCCATGAAATACAGTAGCTGGAGATATAGCTAGTGATGCCTCGTAATATCATCAGCCCAATAACCACCAGCGGCATCCACAGCAACACTGAGCGATCCGTTTTACCGAAACCATCATCCAGTAATGGCTTGAGGAGCGATAGCATGAAGGTATCGCTGGCTGCGTTGAGAATTAACGCTATGCCCGCCACGATCAGACCTGCTTTAAAAGGCGCTATGGTTGGCCACAGTCGGCGGAAGGTCTGCCACGTAGAGAGATCTTTATCGTTATGCATTCAAAAAACCAGCATTTGTTGAAATAGCCGCATATTCTACCCGTTATCCTCGGACACGCCAAACCACTGATGATACCAGCGAGGTAAAATTTGATCCCGTAAGCCTTGTATGCGCCAGCCCTGCGGAGAAAACAGCAGCGAAATTTGCCCCTGGTGGGGTGTATCAAACCACTGATACGCCTGCTGTCGGTAGCGCTGTTTTACCTTGCGGGACGGCAGCCGCCATGCGTTATAGCGCGATGCGGACGCCAGCGCCGCTTCACCATGTACGCGCTGAATAAATGGTAGCGACGACGACGTATTACTACCATGATGCGGCACCTGGATAAACGTCGCCGCAAGATGTCGCCAGTAACGACTTAGCATTTTTTGTTCAGCGCCCGCTTCGATATCGCCCGTGAGCAGGATGCTATGTACACCGTCATCCACTTTGACCACACAAGAACGGTTATTTCCTCGATCGGCACTTTCGCGTAACGGCCAGTGCGCCTGAAACGTTAGCCCCTGCCATTGCCACTGCTCGCCACGAAAACAGGGCAAATGTCCCTGCCAGCCTAACGGGCTGCGAATCCACATTGACGGCCAGACCTGCTGTAGCGAACGCAGCCCGCCCCGATGATCCAGATGCTCATGACTCAAAATAACGCCCTCCGGCGTCAGATTATGCCAGCGCAACCAGGGAATAATAACCTGTTGCCCGCTGTCGCCCTCCGGCCATGCCCGACCGGTATCGTAGAGTATTACTTTATCGCCCCTGACGATCGCTATCGCCAGCCCCTGACCGACATCCAGCATATGCACCTGCCATCCGCTGGCGTTTATCGGCCGCCAGAGTGGCCAGCTCATCAACAATAACCCGCATAAACAGACCGCCGGCCAGGTACGCCAGACGTTTAATCGCCACGCGATAAGCATTAGCCAGGGCAAAAACGTCAGCCACTGCCAACGGTTATCAATATTCACCCAGCCCTGCGGTAAAGCATTCAACAGGTAAAATAGCGCGGCTAACGCGCGATCGGTCAGGTACCATACCCACTCTTCAAGAAAAAACGGCCCGGTTAAATGCAGAATCATTCCCGCCAGGATGAGTGGAACCGTCACAAATGTGACCCAGGGTACGGCAAAAAGATTCGCCAGCATTGCGGTAACGCTTATGCCATGAAAAAGCGCCACCTGGAGAGGCAAAAGCAGAAGTGTAATGCCTGCCTGTAGGTGAAGCAGGTTAAGCAACCAACGTAAGCCCCGTGGAAAATTTCCGTTTGGCGCAGGAAACCACTGATACCAGAATAACAGGCCGGCAACCGCAAATGCTGACAGCCAAAGACTTTGTGATATAACCGCCACAGGATCGGCGAAAATAATCGCGGCCAGACAGCAGCACCAGACTTGCCAGCCGCTCCACTGTCGTCCGCTTAATTTTAATCCTCCCCAGACGCTCAGCGCCGCCACCGTGCGCAGCGCAGGCGGTTGTAAGCCGGTAAGCCAGGCATAACATATCGCGCAAAGAATGCCGCCCAGCAATGGCGTCTGCCAACGAATCCATCTGACCGGCAAAAAGAATTGTCCGCCACGGATTAATCCGGCAGCCAATAACGCGGCAAAAGCGATATGCAGGCCGGAAATCGCCATCAAATGGGCAGTCCCCGTATCGCGCATAACGGCCTTCACCTCCTGCGACACCGCTCCCCGCTCCCCCATTCCCAACGCCAGAATAACCTGCTGCCACGGATAAGGCGCAAGCGTAGCGCGAAGCGAAGCAAGATAGCGCCCACGCAAGCTACACTCAGGGTTAATCGCTTTAGCCTGTAGAAAACGCCCGGTCAACGGTTGGTGCTGCTCTAGCGCGTAACGCTGGCTATCAAAACCGCCTTCGTTAAGCTGTCCGTGTACCGCTCTGACCTTCAGCGTCATCGCCCACTGTTGCCCGGCACACACTTCCGTGGGTAAGTACTGGCCATGCAGGACAATCCCTACAGCAGGAAAGAGCGGCTTTCCGCGCAAATGGGTGATTCGCCCATAATGAGTGGTCATATGATCGGTGGCAGTAATGACGACTGTCGCCTCCTGCGTCGCGGCGGGCAGGACGTTTCCCGCCCAGATGGCCTGCCTGGCGGCAAATATCCCCCACATGAAAAAGAGCAAGGTTAATGCCGCGTAGCGCGCATAGTGATGGGGTATGAGGCAAAGCAAACATGCCAGACAAAACAGCACCGCGAGAATCCACGTATCAGGTAATACTGGCAATATCATGAGTGGAAGTATGCCGCATACTACGCATACGCTGACCGTCGTTATCTTCATAGACACCTCCCTGTGCGGGAAAGTGTGCAGGTTCAGGACGCCATTGTCTGGAGGGGATTTTGTGCTATACGGCGCGGATTCCAGGTTTTTTACCTGATAAATGTAAGACGCAGCAAAAAATGCGAAACGTTTTCCAGTTTTCGGTCGAATAGCGTTTGCGCCTGACGGCGTATAAATGAAAAAAGCACCCTGACGGTGCTTTTTTCGGGTTCAAGTTTTGCGTTAAAACTTAACCGTAAATATTGGCGCGATCGCGCAGTTCTTTACCCGGTTTAAAGTGAGGAACGTATTTTCCTTCCAGTTCCACTTTATCGCCGGTCTTGGGGTTACGTCCGGTACGAGGCGCGCGGTAATGCAAAGAAAAACTGCCGAAACCGCGGATTTCAATACGCTCGCCCTGCGCAAGAGTCGAGGCCATATGCTCCAGCATCTCTTTTACCGCGTCTTCAACCGCCTTAGCGGGAATGTGAGATTGCTGGGTTGCAAGTCTTTCAATCAATTCTGACTTGGTCATAATTCCTCCGGTTCCTTAAAGGCAAATTGGCTGCAGCCGTGAGATTGATTAAGGGCGGCCGTAGCCGCCCTTAGTGCTTGATTACAGGCCGAAACCTGCAATCTGTCAAGTAATCTCGTTATACTTCGGACTAAAAGACCCGAAGTTTCAGAGGATTACTCGCCTTTAGCTGCTTTGAATGCTTCAGCCATTGCGTTGTTAGAGAAGTTTGCATCTTCCTGTTTGTTAACAGTTGCGATGGCATCTTTCTCGTCAGCTTCGTCTTTCGCACGAACAGACAGGCTGATTGCGCGGTTTTTACGATCAACGCCTGTGAATTTAGCTTCAACGTCGTCGCCAACGCTCAGAACCAGAGTCGCATCTTCAACGCGGTCACGGGATGCTTCAGAAGCACGCAGGTAACCTTCAACGCCGTCAGCCAGTTCTACGGTTGCGCCTTTCGCGTCAACTGCAGTGACTTTACCGGTTACGATAGCGCCTTTCTTGTTCAGAGCAACCCAGTTGTTGAACGGATCTTCTGCGAGCTGTTTAACGCCCAGGGAGATACGTTCACGTTCTGCGTCAACCTGCAGAACAACTGCAGCGATTTCGTCGCCTTTTTTGTATTCACGAACTGCTTCTTCGCCTGCAACGTTCCAGGAGATGTCAGACAGGTGAACCAGGCCGTCGATGCCGCCGTCCAGGCCGATGAAGATACCGAAGTCAGTGATAGACTTGATTTTACCTTCAACGCGGTCGCCCTTGTTGTGGGTTTCTGCGAACTGCTGCCACGGGTTAGATTTGCACTGCTTCAGACCCAGGGAGATACGACGACGTTCTTCGTCGATATCCAGAACCATCACTTCCACTACGTCGCCAACGTTAACCACTTTGGACGGGTGGATGTTTTTGTTGGTCCAGTCCATTTCGGAAACGTGAACCAGGCCTTCAACGCCTTCTTCGATTTCAACGAAGCAGCCGTAGTCGGTCAGGTTGGTCACGCGACCGGTCAGTTTGGTACCTTCCGGATAACGTTTAGCGATAGCAACCCACGGATCTTCGCCCAGCTGTTTCAGGCCCAGGGATACACGGGTACGCTCGCGGTCGAATTTCAGCACTTTCACGTTGATTTCGTCGCCAACGTTCACGATTTCGCTCGGATGCTTAACGCGTTTCCATGCCATATCAGTGATGTGCAGCAGGCCGTCAACGCCGCCCAGATCAACGAATGCACCGTAGTCAGTGAGGTTCTTAACGATACCTTTAACTTCCATGCCTTCCTGCAGGTTTTCCAGCAGCTGATCGCGTTCTGCGCTGTTTTCGGATTCGATAACGGCACGACGAGAAACCACAACGTTGTTACGTTTCTGGTCCAGCTTGATTACTTTGAATTCAAGCTCTTTGCCTTCCAGGTGCAGAGTGTCACGCACCGGACGAACGTCTACCAGAGAACCTGGCAGGAACGCGCGAATACCGTTCAGCTCAACAGTGAAGCCACCCTTAACTTTGCCGTTGATAACACCGGTAACAGTTTCAGCATCTTCGTAAGCTTTTTCCAGCGTGATCCATGCTTCGTGACGTTTAGCTTTCTCACGAGAGAGCAGAGTTTCACCGAAGCCGTCTTCTACTGCATCCAGAGCAACGTCAACTTCGTCACCAACCTGGATTTCCAGTTCGCCCTGGGCGTTTTTGAACTGCTCAGCCGGAATGGCAGACTCAGATTTCAGACCGGCGTCAACCAGTACTACGTCTTTGTCGATAGCAACAACAACACCACGAACGATGGAACCCGGGCGGGTTTCGATTTCTTTTAAGGATTCTTCAAAGAGTTGAGCAAAAGATTCAGTCATGTTTAATCTTCAGGTTTCATATTTAACGTCCACCTGGCTCCGTGCCGGATGGGGTTGTTTAACATACCCGCTGTCAATCCTTTGCAACGGGGGTACTACAAATTCGGTCGCATTTAAGCGAGAGCCAATTTTTGGCGCGCATATTGTAACGCTTTTTCAATCACTTGCTCAATGCTTAATCGGGTAGAATCCAAAACTAATGCATCAGCAGCAGGAACTAACGGCGCTACAGCGCGATTACGATCGCGATCGTCGCGTTCCTTGATCTCGGCCAAAAGGCGTTCAAAGTTAACACTAAAGCCATTCTCCTGCAACTGTAGCATACGTCGATGCGCACGTTCCTCCGAGGAGGCGTCAAGGAAAATTTTTACCGGCGCATCCGGGAAGACCACGGTCCCCATATCGCGTCCATCGGCGATTAAACCAGGCGCTTCGCGGAATGCACGTTGGCGGCGAAGAAGCGCTTCACGCACGCGTGGGAATGCCGCCACCTGGGATGCCGCGTTCGCGACTTCCTGCGTACGAATTTCGCCGCTAACGTCCTCGCCTTCCAGGATAACTTCCAGGTTGCCGTCCGTTGAGACGAAACGCACGTCCAGATGGGACGCCAGCGGCACCAGCGCATCTTCAGAGGCGAGATCGACATGGTGATGCAATGCCGCCAGCGCCAGTACGCGGTATATCGCGCCGGAATCCAGCAGATGCCATTGCAATGCTTCCGCCATTGCTTTGCACAAGGTGCCTTTACCTGCACCGCTTGGGCCATCAATGGTTATTACCGGGGCAATTGCCGTCATCTTTATCTCCTTAAACAGGCGTACCGTTAACGTAAACGCCGCGCATTATACGCGCCAACGCTCGCGACCGTTAACGTTGCGTGCAAAAACCAGTTTTGTCTGTAATCAGATGCGGAATAATTGCGCAATTATAGCGGGCCGGCGAGAAACCAGCCCGAAAGATGACAATGATTTACTTTTTATCTTCGGCAATTCTGTCGCGCATATGCTGCGCGCGATCGGCTGAAGCCGGGTGGGAGTCCATCAATGATTTTGCATGACCTGCGTCCATTGTGGCGAATTTATCGAATGCCGTGACTAAGCCCTGGGTGTTAATCCCGCGTTTTTTCAGCAGATCGTAAGAGAAGTCATCCGCATCCGACTCCTGACTGCGAGAAAACGCCGAATTGATGACGCCTTCCGCCAGATCGCCCAATTGAGACTGGGAAAGCTGCGCTGCGACGCCGCTGGTGGCGGAAATCGCATCGCGAGCCGCCAGCGTGGCATAAGCGGTCTGCATTGCCTTGCGAGAGTGCCCTAAAGAGACATGGCCCAGTTCATGGCCCAGTACGCCTTCAATTTCATTATCGGTCATCAGATCCATCAGGCCGGAGTATACGCGAACGCAACCGTTCGCCATCGCCCATGCGTTGATATCGCTGGTCATATAGACTTTATAGCTAACCGGCGTACCGTCAATGTTGTTACCCAGCGCTTTGGCGATTTTGCTCAGACGTTTGGTGTATTTGCTTTTCGAACCTGCCAGTTGATTCTCGCTGTCCATTTGTTTACAGGCATTATTAGATAATGCCTTAACATCCGCATCGGACAGTGTGGCGGCTTTGTAGGCTGACATGCCTGAACTGGCGATTAAATTGCCATTCACGCCATTTTTACATCCTGCCAGTAGCGTGGCGGAAATCGCCACCGCCAGTAGTAATGATTTATTTTTCATACTAATCTTCCGTTGATAACTATTATAAAAAACACATAAATCAATGTGTTAAATCATCAACAAATTAGCATTAGTCATAATTATAAAAATAGTGCGAATACGGACTCGGCGCGCCAGCCCGTCGACTGGCGCAACAGAAGACTTAGGCAGGCGTACTCATTCGCGCCAGTTGTTCGAAATAATCAGGGAACGTTTTTGCGGTACATTTAGGGTCCAGGATCGTAACTGGCGTATCGGACAGTGCGACCAGTGAGAAGCACATCGCCATACGGTGGTCGTTGTACGTGCCAATATCCGCGTGTTGGAGCTTCGCCGGCGGCGTGATACGAATATAGTCGTGCCCTTCTTCGACTTCAGCGCCCACTTTACGTAGCTCGGTCGCCATCGCGAACAGGCGATCGGTTTCTTTCACTCGCCAGTTATAAATATTGCGCAACGTCGTGGTTCCTTTCGCAAACAGCGCCGTGGTGGCAATCGTCATCGCCGCATCCGGAATATGGTTCATATCCATATCTATGGCGTGCAATTCACCGCGCGTGCAGGCAATAAAATCATCGCCCCAGGTAATGGTCGCGCCCATTTTCTCCAGCACATCGGCAAAACGAATATCGCCCTGCATACTTTTACGGCCAATTCCGGTCACTTTTACCGTGCCGCCTTTTATCGCCCCGGCGGCGAGAAAATAGGACGCTGACGAGGCATCGCCCTCGACCAGATAGCGACCTGGAGAGTGATACTGTTGACCTCCCTTCACGACAAATTGTTGGTAGTGGTGGTTCGCTATCTCCACGCCAAAGGTTTTCATTAAATTTAGCGTGATATCGATGTAAGGTTTTGATACCAGTTCGCCTTTAACGCGAATAATTGTGTCTTTAGGGGCCAGCGGCGCCGTCATCAGCAGAGCGGTCAGGAACTGGCTGGAAACGCTACCATCAACCTCAATGTCGCCGCCGATAAAACCGCCGCGCAGACGCAGGGGCGGATAATTTTCCTGCTCCAGGTAATCAATATTCGCCCCGCCCTGACGCAGCGAATCAACCAGATGGCCTATCGGACGCTCTTTCATACGCGGTTCGCCGGTTAACACTATCTCATTTTGCCCCAGACATAGCGCTGCCGCTAACGGACGCATCGCGGTTCCGGCATTACCGAGAAACAGTTCCAGAGCGCCTGGCGCACGTAATGCGCCGCCATTACCCGTGATATCACAGCGGGTGCGATCGGCAGAAAGGGTGTAATTGATCCCCAACGCGCTCAGGGCATTGAGCATATGGCGGACGTCATCGCTATCCAGCAGATTCGTCAGAACGGTTTTACCACAAGCTAAAGCCGCCAGGAGCAAAGCACGGTTTGAAACACTTTTGGAGCCAGGTAAATTAATGGCGCCATCGACCCGCGCGATGGGTTGTAACGTCAGGGATTCCATGAAACTCAACTCTCAAAAAACAGAAATAAAAACCCCACAGACTGGCCGTGGGGATGAAAAAAGAAACGTATTAGCCGTGGCGACGCTCAAAATCGATCATGAAATCGGTCAGCGCTTTTACCCCTTCAATCGGCATGGCGTTATAGATAGAGGCGCGCATACCGCCAACAACACGGTGCCCTTTTAAGGCGTGCAGACCGGCGGCGAAAGACTCTTCCAGAAAGACCTTGTCCAGCGTATTGTCCGCTAACTGGAACGGAACATTCATCCGCGAACGGTTGGCCTGTGCGACATCGTTACGGTAGAAATCGCTGTTATCAATCACACCGTACAGCAACTCCGCTTTTTGCTGATTGATTTTGTGCATCGCCGCCACGCCGCCCTGCGCTTTCAACCATTTGAACACCAGACCGGAAAGATACCAGGCGAAAGTCGGCGGCGTATTAAACATCGAGTCGTTATCATTCAGGACGGTGTAGTCGAGGATGGACGGGCAGCTCTCATGCGCCTTGCCTAACAGATCCTCCCGGACGATAACCAGCGTCAGTCCTGCCGGACCGATATTCTTCTGCGCGCCAGCATAAATTACGCCATAGCGAGAGACGTCCAGCGGCGCAGACAGGATGGTAGAAGAAAAGTCCGCCGTGACGACCACCTCCGGGCCAAAATCCGGCGTTTCATCGATGGCGATGCCGTCAATGGTCTCATTCGGGCAATAGTGCAAATAAGCGGCATTATCGGAAAGCTGCCACTCGCGCATCGGTTTTACGGCACGTTTGCCGTCCACGGTGATTTTGGCGTCGATAATCTGCGGCGCACAGTATTTTTTGGCTTCTTTGATGGCGCTCGCCGCCCAGTAACCAGCATCGACATAATCCGCCGTGGTTTTATCGCCCAGCAGATTGAGCGGCACGCCAGCAAACTGCCCGCGACCGCCGCCGTGACAAAATAAGACTTTATAGTTGGAGGGGATATTAAGGAGATCGCGAAAATCCTGCTCCGCCTCTTCAGCGACCTGGATAAACTCTTTGCCTCGATGGCTAATTTCCATTACCGACGTACCAAGACCGTGCCAGTCACACAGTTCCTGTTGCGCCAGTTTAAGTACTTCCGCCGGTAGCATCGCCGGACCTGAACTAAAATTAAAGACCTGAGCCATTTCCCCTCACCACGCTGCATTGTTTCCTGCCTGACAGACATCAGGCAAACGTTATTCATGTGAATATCGGTTTTATCATTCAGTGACACGCGCCGCAATGGGTAAAACAATGCGAGGAGAAAATGCGGCATGCGTCACACAACAGAATCTTCCGGATTAACCGTATAAATCCGATATTTTCGCTGTTAAACAACGCGTTTAGCCCGGCTTGCCTTCGTCCATTCTGGATTTGCGCAGCGCGGACATAATTGCTTTTCCCCGGCGTTCATGCGTATCACTTCACTGCAACGTACGCAGGCATAGTCGCCAGCCTCCGGCGCCACGATAAAGCGTGGCGTACAGTGCTCAGGAAGAATGCTTAACCCCGGCTTAACGTCTTTATTTTCAAAGAAATAGACGCTGATTTGTCCGTTTGTCTCCAGGATGGCCAGTCTGACCTGCCCCAGTTGCTCAACGCCATTCAAGCGAAGCTCCATAAAAAACTCAAACTCCGTCATGTTCGAGCGCTGCAGTTTTTCCCACGCCAGTTCGCCGTCTTCAACAATGACCACCGACTTGCCTTCCAGCAGATCTTCCAACTTTTCACTATGCGCCATCAGCCACATAACCAGGCGATAGAGCAGCGCCAGGGTGATGAATACCACCAGAACAGGGAGCATCGGAACGTCATCATAAAACGCGACGTCGCCTGCCGCCGACCCCAATGTCAAAATGATCAGCACTTCAAAAAGCGACATTTGCCGTACGCCGCGTCGTCCTGTCACCTTTAAGAAAAGAAACACCAGAACAAAGGTGTAAAAGCTACGCAGCGCCACTTCCCCCAAAAACGCTACCGGCACGTTATCCAGCGCCATTCGTTGCAAATCAAATGCTTTCATTTTTTATGCTCTTCCTGTGAATGCCAGTGTAAAAGCATAGCCAATACTTTTATTTCCGCCGATGTCCCGGCGAGATAGCGCCCGTCACATAAAACCCGTATCATTGCGCGCTTTCCGTACGACAAAAGTGATTTTCATGACGCAAACATTTATTCCCGGCAAAGACGCCGCGCTGGAAGACTCCATCGCCCGCTTCCAGCAAAAGTTACTCGACCTCGGCTTTCACATCGAAGAGGCCTCCTGGCTGAACCCGGTGCCAAACGTCTGGTCAGTGCATATTCGCGATAAAGAGTGCGCGTTATGCTTTACCAACGGAAAAGGCGCGACCAAAAAAGCGGCGCTGGCCTCGGCGCTGGGCGAATACTTCGAGCGTCTGTCAACCAACTACTTCTTTGCTGATTTCTGGCTTGGCGAAACGGTCGCCAACGGGCCATTCGTGCATTATCCGAACGAAAAGTGGTTTCCGCTGACTGAAAATGACGACGTACCGGAAGGCTTGCTTGATGCCCGTCTGCGCGCGTTTTACGATCCGGAAAATGAACTCACCGGAAGCCAGTTAATTGATCTTCAGTCCGGCAATGAAGCTCGCGGCATCTGTGGTCTGCCATTTACCCGTCAGTCCGATAACCAGACCGTGTATATTCCGATGAATATCATCGGCAACCTGTACGTCTCTAACGGAATGTCCGCCGGCAATACGCGTAATGAAGCCCGCGTTCAGGGACTGTCGGAAGTCTTCGAGCGTTATGTGAAAAATCGCATCATTGCGGAAAGTATCAGTCTGCCGGAGATTCCCGCAGAGGTGATGGCGCGTTATCCGGCGGTAATGGAGTCAATCGCCACGCTGGAAGCCGAGGGTTTCCCGATTTTCGCCTATGACGGCTCGCTGGGCGGTAAGTATCCGGTTATCTGCGTCGTGCTGTTCAACCCGGCTAACGGTACCTGCTTTGCTTCTTTTGGCGCCCATCCTGACTTTGGCGTTGCGCTGGAGCGTACAGTGACCGAGCTACTCCAGGGACGCGGTCTGAAAGATCTTGATGTCTTCACGCCACCAACGTTCGATGATGAAGAAGTCGCGGAGCACACTAATCTGGAGACCCACTTCATCGACTCCAGCGGCCTGATTTCCTGGGATCTGTTCAAACAGGACGCCGATTATCCGTTCACGGACTGGAGTTTTTCCGGCACTACCGAAGAAGAATTCGCCACGCTGATGGCCATCTTTGCTGCTGAAGATAAAGAAGTTTACATTGCCGATTACGAGCATCTCGGCGTATACGCCTGTCGTATTATCGTACCGGGAATGTCTGATATTTATCCTGCCGAAGATCTGTGGCTGGCCAACAACAATATGGGTAGCCATCTTCGTGAGACTCTGCTTTCGCTGCCCGGTAGCGCCTGGAATAAAGAAGATTATCTCAATCTGATTGAACAATTGGATGAAGAAGGTTTTGACGATTTCACCCGCGTGCGTGAACTGTTGGGTCTGGCGACCGGAGCGGACAATGGTTGGTATACACTGCGCGTCGGCGAATTAAAAGCAATGTTAGCGTTAGCGGGCGGCGATTTGGAGCAGGCGCTAATCTGGACAGAATGGACGATGGAGTTCAATTCGTCGGTCTTTAGTCCGGCACGCGCAAACTATTACCGTTGCCTGCAAACTCTGCTGCTCCTGTCGCAAGAAGATGCGCGTCAGCCACTGCAATATCTCAATGCTTTTATAAAAATGTATGGCGCAGAGGCTGTAGAGGCCGCCAGCGCCGCGCTTAGCGGTGAAGCGGCTTTTTATGGACTACCGGCTGTCGACCACGATCTACAAGCGTTCCCGGCGCATCAGTCCTTGTTAAAAGCGTATGATAAATTACAGCGCGCGAAAGCGGCATACTGGTCAAAATAAGGCCATATGAGTGACTTAGGGTAGGTTTACCCTCTCGGCTGCGTTATATTACGGGGCGCCTTTGCGGCCCCGTTTTATTTATTTTCGCTAAACGGCGAAAAATGTAATAACAAGGTTAAATATTGGTTGTTGATATTAAATTAATTGACATAGTGATGTTACTTTATTTGTTGATTACTCCATATTAATTAACCGTGCAGCAGGAGGAGTCAGGAAAAAATTCAACTCTATTTATAATTTTTAAAATTTATTTTTATTAGGATAATCAAAAAGTTACACCGTAATTGCATAAAAGCCATGCGACTTACGGGCCTATAAGCCAGGCGAGATATGATCTATATCAAATTCTCATCTATAATGCTTTGTTAGTATCTCGTCGCCGACTTAATAAAGAGAGAGTTAGTGTGAAAGCTGACAACCCTTTTGACCTTTTACTCCCTGCAGCAATGGCCAAAGTGGCTGAAGAAGCAGGCGTCTATAAAGCAACGAAACATCCGCTTAAGACTTTCTATCTGGCGATTACCGCCGGCGTATTCATTTCAATTGCCTTTGTTTTTTATATTACTGCGACAACCGGTACTGGCGCGATGCCTTATGGCATGGCGAAACTTATCGGGGGTATCTGTTTCTCTTTGGGACTGATTCTCTGTGTTATTTGCGGCGCTGATCTCTTCACCTCTACTGTTCTGATCGTTGTAGCTAAAGCTAGCGGTCGCATCACCTGGGGGCAACTGGCTAAAAACTGGTTAAACGTCTATTTTGGTAACCTGATTGGCGCTCTGCTTTTCGTGTTACTGATGTGGCTTTCCGGCGAGTATATGACTGCCAACGGTCAATGGGGACTTAACGTCCTGCAAACCGCCGACCACAAAATGCACCACACTTTTATTGAAGCTGTCTGCCTCGGTATTCTGGCGAACCTGATGGTTTGTCTGGCCGTGTGGATGAGCTACTCAGGTCGTAGCCTGATGGACAAAGCGTTCATCATGGTACTGCCCGTCGCCATGTTTGTCGCCAGCGGTTTTGAGCACAGTATCGCAAACATGTTTATGATTCCTATGGGTATTGTAATACGCGATTTCGCTACACCGGAGTTTTGGACCGCGGTTGGTTCGTCTCCGGAAAGTTTTTCTCACCTGACCGTGATGAGCTTCATCACTGATAACCTGATTCCGGTCACGATCGGTAATATTATCGGCGGCGGTTTGTTGGTCGGGTTGACATACTGGGTCATTTACCTGCGTGGTAACGAGCATCATTAATCTGTTGATGCCCATTACACGCAGTAAATAAAAAATCCACTTAAGAAGGTAGGTGTTACATGTCCGAGCTTAATGAAAAGTTAGCCACAGCCTGGGAAGGTTTTACCAAAGGTGACTGGCAGAATGAAGTAAACGTCCGTGACTTCATTCAGAAAAACTACACTCCGTATGAGGGTGACGAGTCCTTCCTGGCTGGCGCTACTGACGCGACCACCAAGCTGTGGGACAGCGTAATGGAAGGCGTTAAACAGGAAAACCGCACTCACGCGCCTGTTGACTTTGACACCTCCGTTGCTTCCACCATCACTTCTCACGACGCTGGCTACATCAACAAAGCGCTTGAGAAAATTGTTGGTCTGCAGACTGAAGCTCCGCTGAAGCGTGCGATTATCCCGTTCGGCGGCATCAAAATGGTTGAAGGTTCCTGCAAAGCGTACAATCGCGAGCTGGACCCAATGATCAAAAAAATCTTCACCGAATACCGTAAGACTCACAACCAGGGCGTGTTCGACGTTTATACTCCGGACATCCTGCGTTGCCGTAAATCCGGCGTTCTGACCGGTCTGCCGGATGCGTATGGCCGTGGCCGTATCATCGGTGACTACCGTCGCGTAGCGCTGTACGGTATCGACTACCTGATGAAAGACAAATTCGCACAGTTTACGTCTCTGCAATCCGATCTGGAAAACGGCGTAAATCTGGAAGCGACTATCCGTCTGCGTGAAGAAATCGCTGAACAGCACCGCGCTCTGGGTCAGATCAAAGAAATGGCAGCTAAATACGGCTGCGATATCTCTGGTCCGGCGACTAACGCTCAGGAAGCAATCCAGTGGACTTACTTCGGTTACCTGGCTGCGGTTAAATCTCAGAACGGCGCAGCAATGTCCTTCGGTCGTGTATCCACCTTCCTGGATGCGTACATCGAACGTGACCTGAAAGCAGGCAAAATCACCGAGCAAGACGCACAGGAAATGATTGACCACCTGGTCATGAAACTGCGTATGGTTCGCTTCCTGCGTACTCCGGAATATGATGAACTGTTCTCCGGCGACCCGATTTGGGCAACCGAATCTATCGGCGGTATGGGCGTTGATGGCCGTACTCTGGTCACCAAAAACAGCTTCCGTTTCCTGAACACCCTATACACCATGGGGCCGTCTCCGGAGCCGAACATCACCGTTCTGTGGTCTGAAAAACTGCCGCTGAACTTCAAGAAATTCGCCGCTAAAGTCTCCATCGACACTTCTTCTCTGCAGTACGAGAACGATGACCTGATGCGTCCGGACTTCAACAACGATGACTACGCTATCGCATGCTGCGTAAGCCCGATGATCGTTGGTAAACAAATGCAGTTCTTCGGCGCGCGTGCAAACCTGGCGAAAACCATGCTGTACGCAATCAACGGCGGCGTTGATGAAAAACTGAAAATGCAGGTTGGTCCGAAATCCGAACCGATCAAAGGCGATGTTCTGAACTTCGACGAAGTGATGGATCGCATGGATCACTTCATGGACTGGCTGGCTAAACAGTATGTCACCGCGCTGAACGTTATCCACTACATGCACGACAAGTACAGCTACGAAGCCTCTCTGATGGCGTTGCACGACCGTGACGTTATCCGCACCATGGCGTGTGGTATCGCAGGTCTGTCCGTTGCTGCTGACTCCCTGTCTGCCATCAAATATGCGAAAGTTAAACCGATTCGTGACGAAGATGGTCTGGCTATCGACTTCGAAATCGAAGGCGAATACCCGCAGTTTGGTAACAACGACGCTCGTGTAGATGACATGGCGGTTGACCTGGTAGAACGTTTCATGAAGAAAATTCAGAAACTGACCACCTACCGTGGCGCTATCCCGACGCAGTCTGTTCTGACCATCACTTCTAACGTTGTGTATGGTAAGAAAACCGGTAACACCCCGGATGGTCGTCGCGCTGGCGCGCCGTTCGGACCAGGTGCTAACCCGATGCACGGTCGTGACCAGAAAGGCGCTGTCGCTTCTCTGACCTCCGTTGCTAAACTGCCGTTTGCTTACGCGAAAGATGGTATTTCTTATACCTTCTCTATCGTTCCGAACGCACTGGGTAAAGACGACGAAGTTCGTAAGACTAACCTGGCAGGTCTGATGGATGGTTACTTCCACCACGAAGCGTCCATCGAAGGCGGTCAGCACCTGAACGTCAACGTCATGAACCGTGAAATGCTGCTGGACGCGATGGAACATCCGGAAAAATATCCGCAGCTGACCATCCGTGTATCTGGTTACGCAGTACGTTTTAACTCCCTGACGAAAGAACAGCAGCAGGACGTTATTACTCGTACCTTCACGCAGACCATGTAATGGGTTTGACTGAAATTACGCCATAAAAAGCGTACAAAAAAGGCTCCATGTCAGTGGGGCCTTTTTAATTTTTTATATAAGCATATTGCGACAAGTAGAATTTTTACTTATAAATAAAGTGTTATCATGTGATCTATATATTCTTCTCAGAATAGAATCAATTTCTCTTTTATTATTTTGATACTCATCAAAATCCTTATTTAATACTTCAGAAAACAGCATGGTGTTAGCTTCTATTAAATCAGATAACAATGACGGTTTATATGCGTGTAGCAGATAGATAAGTGTTGGATGAACCATATCAAACAGGACTTCTCCCTCTAATTCCCAGTAACCTATGTTACAAAATTGGGTATGAATATCAAAAGACCCCATTTGAAGACAACGTAGTTTATTCATCTCCTCTTCAGTAAGCGTACCATTCCATTCAACACATGCCCTTTTTCGATCTTCTCCAGATCGCATAAACTTATAAACTTCATCCTTAATGTCATCATCCTCATTAACTGCATCTTTAAGTTGATTAGCAAAGCCTTCTAATAATTCTGGATAGCGAGCAATTTTTTCTCCATACTTAATACATACTTTAAAAAACAACTCTACTTCATCGTCTTCCATCACTTTAAAAATACAGTTTTCTGAAACGTTGAGGAGACGATGCAAATTACATTTATCAATAACCTGGCCATCAATCTCAAATAAAACTTGTGTCTGATTCATATCAAAACGCATAATAAAGCGCTCTTGTTGAGATGGATTAGCATATTGTTTTAATTGTGTAAAGGCATGTATCTTCTCCATGCCGGTTATATCAACATTAAGTTCAGCTTGATTTTCACGTTCACATCCATGGATGAGTGTATATAATACCTCCAGCACCTCTCTTTTTTTGTGTGTCCTGAAGTAGTCCTTAAATCTATCCCATAACCCCATGTATAGCGCTTCTTCTTTATCAGGACTCATCAAACGGGCTAGCCGTGAAGCATTAACTTCATAGTTATGACGATTACCAAAACTTAACGTAACTGGCATAATAACCCCCTTGATTATTTACCGCAAAAGCAAAATTCAATCCGTTGCTCTCATTTTTTGATTAAAGCCACACTCTATTTTAAGAGATTGAATCATTCCGGCTTTAGAAATAACATCAGATTTAGACCTGATTGCACGTTGAATGCGACGCCAGGCGCTGGGCAGGCATAACGTTCTTTGGACGCATCTGAATTATGTTGAGAATTATTTTCGTTCTGACCACACAAAAACGGCGCCAACCATTCGAAAAAAGAGGCGGATCATAAACAGCAAAACCAGGACGCTATGGATGATACACTTACAGTATGTATTGCGGTTGAGGCGTTACGAGCTGATGAATGAGCCAGAATTTCTGGCGGTGCAAGTTATGCAGCATAGATTTGCCGTATATTTTATACTGAATAGAGGTAAAATAGCTCCATTGCAGCACATTCTGGAACAGCCACACATTCTGTAGTCCAAAATTTACGCTCGCAGTACCGCTTTTTTACAGGATGCAACCCCCTTACCAGGGTGCTCAACATGCCCGGAATGTGTCCATAAACCCCATGTTATTTAGAGCTAGCCGAAGCGATATGAGTAACTTAACCGATTGTATTACAAATGAAAGTGTTGCAGTAACTGCTGATAAAAAGCCGGTTATTGGTCGCATTCACTCCTTTGAATCCTGTGGCACCGTTGATGGCCCAGGCATCCGCTTTATTACCTTTTTCCAGGGCTGCCTGATGCGCTGCCTGTATTGCCATAACCGCGACACATGGGATACGCATGGCGGTAAAGAAATCACCGTTGAAGACTTAATGAAAGAGGTGGTGACCTATCGGCATTTTATGAATGCTTCTGGCGGCGGCGTGACGGCATCCGGCGGCGAGGCCATTTTGCAGGCAGAATTTGTACGCGACTGGTTTCGCGCCTGTAAAAAAGAAGGTATCCACACCTGTCTCGACACCAACGGCTTTGTGCGCCGTTATGACCCGGTGATTGATGAACTGCTGGACGTTACCGATCTGGTGATGCTCGATCTCAAGCAGATGAATGATGAGATCCACCAGAATCTGGTCGGTGTATCTAATCACCGAACGCTGGAATTTGCGCAGTATTTATCAAAGAAAAATGTGAAGGTCTGGATCCGTTACGTTGTCGTTCCCGGCTGGTCTGACGACGATGATTCCGCGCATCGCCTGGGTGAGTTTACCCGCGATATGGGTAATGTCGAAAAAATCGAACTGCTGCCCTATCATGAGCTGGGCAAACATAAATGGGTGGCAATGGGCGAAGAATATAAACTGGATGGCGTGAAGCCGCCTAAAAAAGAGACCATGGAGCGTGTAAAGGGTATTCTTGAGCAGTATGGTCATAAAGTAATGTATTAATCGCCTGCTATCTTACCCGCTTTTAAACGGCTACCCATGACGGTAGCCGTTTTGCTGTCTGGATAACGCTCTTACCGCTAAAATACCCCACCCCGCCATCAGACAGGCCTGGTTAACAATATTGCGCTTACCAGGTATTAAATACAGAGTCGCTTATCTGCTGCTGGGTTGAAGGTCTGACAACTATTGCTGCCCCCGGCGCCTGTTAACACCGTGGTCTCCGCCTGGAACCCAGGCACCTGTAACTTTAAAAGGCGCTCGCCTGACAGGAGCGCCGTGGAAAAGAGCGTCGTTATGTGTTTCTACGCGCCAGCAGTGGGAAAATTAATCCCAACCCGACCAGGACAAAAGGCGTCACGATGTTCAACGTCAGCTGGAATGTCCACTCCGGTGTGAACGCCTCCATTTTGGGGAAAATACCGGTAAGGCAGGCAAACGCGGTGAAGGCAAAACACCATATCCCCACAGTTAACGCCAACGCCCGGTTGCGAATAAACACATATTCGGGTTTGTACTTTTGCGCCAGTCGAATGACGGCAATAAAGGCGACAAATACCCACAGATAGCGCAGCGGCATAACAACTGAGTTGAGATTAAGCAGCCATTTGTACAGGTTGTTCATATCGCCGATGCCAAGCGTTGGCAACATAATCAAGATAGCGACCAACACTAATGTCAGCAAATAACCGTTAACTGGTGTACCTGAAGCGTTAGTACGACATAAGCGCTGCGGGATATATTTACTGTCTGCATCACCCAGTAAGACTTTCAGTGGCGCATCAATAGAAAACACCAGCGCGGCGATTTGCCCAAGAGTATTGGCAATGGCATAAATCACCATTAATGAATTACCCATATGGTAATACTCACCCAATTTCTGGAATGCATAATATTGCCCATTGGTCATTAAATCGTCAGGTATATGCCGGGAATCAAACATCATTCCCATCGCCAACGAACCGAGGATAGCGCAGACCGCAACCATGACGGCTAAAAAGAGCATCCCCTTCGGAAATTCTTTTCCTGGATTCCGCGTCTGGTTGACATAAGGCGAGATCTTCTCTGCCCCACCAACCGCAAAGACCAACATAGAGATGGTGGTGATATAGGTAAAATCGATATGAGGAATAAATGACTGCCAGGTGATGTTAGTGGTCGCAATTTCAACGTTTGTAATTGCTGGCGCGGTCACTGCCATCACAACATATAAAATTGACATGATAAACATGGCAATCCCGGCCACAGACCCAACAACCTTTAGCGATTTCATCCCCCTGGAAGCAACCCACATAAAGAAAACAAACAATGCCAGCGTCAGCCCCTGCAAGGCAACGACGGTATATTCTTTTATCAACGAGCCGTCGCCTTTTAAAGCCCATCCCAATGCAATGAGTATCGCCTGCGGCTTTTGCGCCAGGTAGGGAATATGCACGACCCAATAGGTCCATGCCGCAAGGTAAGCCAACCCCGGCCCCATCGTATGCTTAATCCAGGTACTGACGCCCCCTTTTCCCTCTTTGAAGGTTGAGCCCAGTTGCCCCACGATTAAAGCATAAGGAATAAAATAGAGCGCAAAAATAAACACCCAGGAGAAGACAACCACTAACCCCTGGTTAGCATAGTTATTGACAACATTGCCGAATCCCCAAACGGTAATAAACGACATCAGGGCGATGTTGTACCATCGCAACTGTTTTTCCTGCACATTCGGCATAACGCGATCCTTCGTGAACACAATGCTATTACTATAAATGAAGCGGGGGATTATGCGCGGTAAAGACGAAGAGAGAAAATAGAGGAGCGCAAAATTATAACCTTCGGCACATTTTATTTTTCAGCAAAGCAAGAAATTATGCAGGTCAATTATTTTACGTAAAACATAAACAAAGAGTATGCAAGACTCACGTCCTGCATACGATTCAGAGAATAGTCAGATGTGGGCGACAGGATTGGGCGTCTGACCGGCGTTACGTAACAGCATCAGCAGATAAATAAACGATACGCTGGCGATCATAATAAACAGCAGATTATCTGAATAATTCTGCATTAACATCGCAGCAAAAGACGGCCCCAACAGGCTCCCTACCGTATAACTTAACAACAGCGCCTGGTTCATTGCCACAAGCTGGTGGTGTTCGACTTTTTCACAGGCCCAGGCCATTGCAACGGGATAAAGCGTAAAACCCGCCGCCCCCAGAATAAACAGAGCTGGCGCCATCGCCGCCTGAGTTAACATGGCAATACTACCGAGTATGACAACGAATACCTGTACGCGTAATACCAGCAAGCGACCAAATTTGTCCGCCAGACGTCCCATTGGCCATTGCCCCAAAATACCGGCGCTCACCAGCACCGCCATCCAGAAACCGATGCTGGCGTTAGCCATCCCCTGATGCTTCAGATATAACGGCATCAGACCATATAATGAACCAAGAACAATGCCGGAAATAATACAACCATTCACGCCAAGACGCGCCTGGCGTAGCTTCAGCATGGCGCTAATAGAAGAGGAATGACGTGTCTGCGTTTGCTGATTTACAATTCGGGTAAAGAGTAGCGGCAGAATTCCCGCCAGAATCATTCCGGTCACCCAGGGAAGGACGTGCAGCAATTCACCAGATACTTTACTGACCAATAATTGTCCAAGGAAGGTCCCCATGTAATAGACCATCATATAGGCAGCCAGCAGGCGCCCGCGATTATGCGAGGTTCCGCTGCACATCAACGCGCTTTCGACAACCACCCAAATCATAGCGCAGCCGATACCAGCAATAAAACGCCAGCTCATCCAGCTCCAGAACCCCACCATCACCCCCAATCCGACACAACCCGCGGCGAAGATCAGCGAGGCAAGATAATAGCTACGGTTAAACCCAATGCGTTTAATTAAATACCCGGTAAATAACGTCCCGACCAGATTGCCGGTAAAATAAGACGAGCTGACCATTCCCACCTGCCAGGTCGGAAGGTTTGCCTGAGCAAGCCACAGCGGCACAAGCGTATTCAGTACCGCAATGGCCAGGGTCAACAAAAGTAGCCCGCACAGCAAAAGCATGACGGGACGGGTATAGGTGGACATGAATAAAAACCGTGAGGAAGTTCAAATTTCATGCGCATCATGCCATCGCCAAAAACATTGTCAATCGGCTCCGCATGGGCGATCCGCAAGTTTTGAGACTATCGATTTGATTTACTTATTCTGTTCGTGAATATATTGAAAGGCTAAAAATTCATCCCCTTGTTTTTATTGATCTAACCCGCAAAATCGGCGTTTTGTTCAGTCGAAAAATTTCATGGTTCCTTTAGCTTCGTTTTCTTCTCTATGGATTTATATGCGCCTTCTCCGCCCCGGTTATATTCCTTAAATTGATGGCGGCTAAAGGCGCATTCGGCCTGCACGTTCTGCAGGCCGAATGCGCGTCAACGCGTTAGCTGGCTACCGCCATGCCCACGGTCATATGCAGCCCATAGAATACGCCGCGGCCAATCAATTCCCCCGCCAGCATCAGAATGAAGGCGACAGAGAGCAACGGTACCGCAGGTTGATACCCTTTTAACTGTGGCACAATCCAGCAGCACAACGCCGCCGCAAGCAGCACCATACGCCAGGCCATCAGCGAGCCATAATCCGGCACCAGAGCAGACGCCTGCTGAATGGAACTGTGAATCGTCGCCAGTTCCGCGCCCTGCATGGCCACCATAATGGCAATAACCACCAGCGCCAGCACCGACACCGCAGGCAACAAACGCATCGCCCAACCGTTCACGCCTGCGATGCGCAGCAGCAGATAACCCAGTAGCGGGCCACCCATAAAGAGCGTCAGGAAGAAGCCCAGCGGCGTCCAGACGCTATACCAGGTCGGTACTGTATCGATGCTGTTATAGACGCGTACCATCATCCAGACGAAGACGACGCCCAGTACCATCGTGATAATCAGCCAGAGTGTGCGCAGTGCCGGCGGCAGCTTTTTCAGTACCGCCAGCAGCCAGCCAATCCCGCCGACCGCAAAAAACACCGAGCCGCTGGCAATTTCATTGCTCAGTGCGGAAGCACCCACGCGGTTAAGCGAGTTAAACGCGCGCATCGGCGAGCCCAGATGCAGCATCGAGGCGATAAAGCCAATCCCCATCAGCACCCACAGACCAAACATACAGGCGATCACCCGCTGCTGCGTTTCCGCGCGCAGGTCGCCCTTCATCAGCGCCAGAGCCAGAACAATAAAACCACCG
This sequence comes from Salmonella sp. 2020_1459, assembly GCF_043847915.1. NCBI lineage: Bacteria > Pseudomonadati > Pseudomonadota > Gammaproteobacteria > Enterobacterales > Enterobacteriaceae > Salmonella > Salmonella sp. 2020_1459. The sequence continues at coordinate 964,062 of NZ_JBCMFA010000001.1, forward strand.
GCCACGCACTGACCAAAGACCGTGAAGATCATCAACGGCCATTCATGCCATCCACTTCCCATCTTATACCTCCTTCGGATTGGCCAGATAACCGGTAGTGTCCCCGGTCGGGCGGCTGTTGGCGTTGGGTTTAATCACAATATTCGGCTTCGTGAAATGCGCGCGCGGCAACGGCGCGACGGCAGCCAGCTCACCGTGTTTTTTACGCAGTTCGTCTATCGGGCCAAAATCCAGCGCCCGCAGCGGGCAGGATTCGACGCAGATCGGTTTCTTACCTTCCGCCACCCGGTCATAACAGCCGTCGCACTTGGTCATATGACCTTTGGCCGCGTTGTACTGCGGCGCGCCGTACGGGCAGGCCATGTGGCAATAGCGGCAGCCGATACAGACCTCTTCATTCACTACCACAAAACCGTCATCGCGCTTGTGCATCGCGCCGCTCGGGCAGACTTTGGTACAGGCCGGGTCTTCGCAGTGGTTGCATGAAATGGAGAGATAATAGGCAAAGACGTTCTGGTGCCAGACGCCGTTATCTTCCTGCCAGTCGCCGCCTGCATACTCATAAATGCGGCGGAAGCTGACATCCGGGGTCAAATCTTTGTAGTCCTTGCAGGCCAGTTCGCAGGTTTTGCAACCGGTGCAACGGCTGGAATCAATAAAAAATCCATACTGGGTTGTCATCGGTTACTCCTTACGCCTTTTCAACCTGAACGAGGTTCGTATGTGACGGGTTCCCCTTCGCCAGCGGAGAAGGACGTTGGGTCGTCAGTACGTTAATACATCCGCCCTGATCCACGCGTTTTGCATCCGGGTCATACCATGCGCCTTCTCCCAGGGCGACCACGCCCGGCATCATGCGCGGCGTCACTTTAGCCTCAATATGTACTTCGCCGCGATCGTTGAAGATGCGGACTTTATCGCCATTGTTGATACCGCGTTTCTGCGCATCCATTGGGTTAATCCACATTTCCTGGCGACAGGCGGCTTTCAGTACGTCTACGTTGCCATAAGTGGAATGCACACGCGCTTTATAGTGGAAACCCGTCAACTGCAGCGGGAATTTATCCGTTAGCGGATCGTTATAGTTTTCAAAACCTGGCGTGTAGATCGGTAATGGATCGATAACGTCGCCTTCCGGCAGCTCCCAGGTGGCGGCGATATCCGCCAACGCCTGTGAATAGATTTCAATCTTGCCCGATGGCGTTGTAAGTGGATTCGCTTGCGGATCTTCGCGGAAGTCTTTATAGGCGACATGGTGGCCTTCGGGGTCGCGCTGTTTGAAGATGCCTTGCTTACGGAACTCCTCAAAGGTGGGCAGATTCGGAATGGATTTACGCGACTGTTCGTACAGATGACGCATCCACTCTTCTTGCGTCCGTCCTTCGGTAAACTGTTGTTCCACGCCAAGACGTTTCGCCAGTTCGCTGGTCATCTCATAAATCGTCTTACACTCGAAGCGCGGTTTAATCGCCTGGTCAGTGAAGATAACGTAAGACATGTTTCCGCAGGAGGCATCCAGCGCAAAGTCCATCTGCTCAGAAGCAGTGCAATCAGGCAACAGAATATCGGCGTATTTTGCCGACGAGGTCATATGACAGTCGATAACGACGATCATTTCGCATTTCTTGTCATCCTGCAGGATTTCGTGGGTGCGGTTAATCTCAGAGTGCTGGTTAATCAAACAGTTGCCAGCATAGTTCCAGATCATTTTGATCGGCACGTCCAGCTTATCTTTACCCCGCACGCCATCACGCAGCGCCGTCATTTCCGGGCCGCGTTCAATGGCATCGGTCCACATAAACATGGAGATGCTGGTTTCAACCGGATTTTCCAACGTGGGCATACGTTCAAATGGCAGGGCATAAGACCCTTCGCGCGCGCCGCTGTTACCGCCGTTAATCCCAACATTACCCGTCAGGATCGCCAGCATCGAGATGGCGCGCGTGGCGATTTCTCCATTAGCATGACGTTGCGGTCCCCACCCCTGGCAAATATAGGCGGGTTTAGCGCTGCCGATTTCTCGCGCCAGCTTAATAATGCGATCCGCCGGGATACCGGTAATTTGCGCCGCCCACTCCGGCGTCTTCGCGATACCGTCTTTACCCTGGCCCAGAATATAGGCTTTGTAGTGACCGTTTTTCGGCGCGCTGGCAGGCAAGGTTTTTTCGTCATAACCGACGCAATATTTATCCAGGAACGGCTGATCGACCATGTTCTCGGTGATTAAGACATATGCCAGACCATTGACCAGCGCCGCATCGGTACCTGGACGAATCGGAATCCACTCATCTTCGCGACCGGCGCCGGTGTCGGTGTAACGAGGATCGATAATGATCATCCGCGCGTTTGATTTCTGCCGCGCCTGTTCAAGATAATACGTTACACCGCCCCCGCTCATGCGGGTTTCGCCAGGGTTATTACCAAACAACACCACCAGCTTACTGTTTTCAATGTCGGATGGACTATTGCCATCCGCCCAGCCGCCATAGGTGTAGTTCAGACCCGCTGCGATTTGCGCGGAAGAGTAATCACCGTAGTGGTTAAGATAACCGCCGCAGCAGTTCATCAGACGAGCGACCAGCGTTTTTCCCGGCGGCCATGAACGTGTCAAAGTGCCGCCCAGCGTTCCCGTGCCATAGTTCAGATAAATGGACTCGTTGCCATACTCTTTGATAAGACGCTGCATATTGGTAGCAATGATATCGTAGGCTTCGTCCCAGCTAATACGCTCAAATTTACCTTCGCCGCGCGCGCCGACGCGCTTCATCGGATACTTGAGCCGATCCGGGTTATAGACGCGACGACGCATAGAACGACCGCGCAGGCAGGCGCGAACCTGGTGCAGGCCATCGTAATCATCGTTTCCGGTATTATCCGTTTCTACATATTTGATTTCGCCATCCACAACATGCATACGTAGCGGACAACGGCTGCCACAGTTTACCGTACAGGCGCTCCAGACGACTTTCTCGCCGGTTTTCGCCGGGCTTATCGCCTCTGCGGCGTTAGCGATGCGGGTAAATGGCAGGGTAAATGCGCTACTGGCCATCGCCAGGCCGCCTATCGCGGTGGTTTTGACTAAACCACGACGGCTCACCTCGGCTGCCAGCACGGCATCAGGGATCTTAGTTTTCATAAGGGCTCACTCTGCTGCTCACAATAAAAAAAACAATAAAACGATGTATAGAATTTTATATAGCGATAGCATCGCTATAAAGTCTGATATATATCGAAAAAGTAGAAAAATAGTGTTAAAAACTGACCTTCATTCGAAATCAGTATTACCCCTAATAGGGTAGGGATTATTGTCCGGTATCAAACTGGCATAAAAAAAGCGCCCGAAGGCGCTTTTTAGAAGAGGAGAAAGCGAGGATTAGCCGATATATTCCAGTCCGTTCATGTACGGACGTAATACTTCCGGCACTTCAATGCGGCCATCAGCCTGCTGATAGTTTTCCATCACGGCCACCAGGGTACGACCTACCGCCAGACCAGAACCATTCAGGGTATGGACCAGACGGGTCTTTTTGTCGGACTTGCTGCGACAGCGTGCCTGCATACGACGCGCCTGGAAGTCCCAGACGTTAGAGCAGGAAGAGATCTCGCGGTAGGTATTCTGCGCCGGAACCCAGACTTCGAGGTCATAGGTTTTGCAGGCGCCGAAACCCATATCGCCAGTGCACAGAATGATTTTACGGTACGGCAGTCCCAGTAGCTGGAGCACTTTTTCCGCGTGGCCGGTCATCTCTTCCAACGCAGCCATAGAATCTTCCGGGCGAACGATCTGCACCATCTCAACTTTGTCAAACTGATGCATACGAATCAGGCCACGGGTATCACGACCATAAGAGCCTGCTTCAGAACGGAAACAAGGCGTATGCGCCGTCATTTTAATCGGCAGCTGATCTTCGTCGATGATTTCATCGCGTACCAGATTGGTCAGCGGAACCTCCGCCGTCGGGATCAAAGCATAGTTGCTGCTGTCTGCTTCTTCTTCCAGCGGACGGGTATGGAACAAGTCGCCTGCGAATTTCGGCAGTTGACCGGTGCCATACAGCGTGTCGTGGTTAACCAGATACGGCACGTAGTTTTCGCTATAGCCGTGCTGTTCCGTATGCAGATCCAACATGAACTGCGACAATGCGCGATGCATACGCGCAATCTGTCCTTTCATCACCACAAAACGGGAGCCGGTCAGCTTAACCGCGGCGGCAAAGTCGAGGCCGGAGTGCATTTCCCCTAAGGTGACGTGATCGCGAATTTCAAAATCAAATTCACGCGGGGTACCCCAGCGGCTGACTTCAACGTTGTCGTTTTCATCTTTACCTACCGGCACTTCATCCGCAGGCAGGTTTGGGATGGTCAGCGCGATATCGCGGATCTCCGCCAGCAAGGTATCCAGCTCGGCTTTCGCCGCATCCAGCTCTTCGCCCAGTTTATTCACTTCCAGGCGTAAAGGCTCGATATCTTCCCCGCGCGCTTTCGCCTGGCCGATGGATTTCGATCGAGAATTACGCTCCGCCTGCAGGTTTTCCGTGTTGACCTGCAAAACTTTACGACGCTCTTCAAGAGCGCGCAGCTTATCTACATCCAGCTTAAAGCCCCGGCGTGCCAGTTTTTCAGCGACTGCGTCTGGCTCATTACGCAGCAGATTGGGATCGAGCATGCTTATCCTGTGCTTATCGAATAATAAAAGGAAACGCGATCAATTAATGATCGCCTCTGATTGTATTGATGAACGTAAACCGCGTTTACGTAATAGCGACGTTTTCGCCTTACCTGACCGACGACAGCAACAACGCATCCATTGCGCTATACCCGCGGACCTCATAAGCAACGTGCTATCAGGCATAACGAGATTCATCATCAACGCCATGATACCTGGAGCATCATATTTAGAGATAACCTTACCGCAACGTTTACACTAGCGGTAGCGTTTTGTGGGGCTATTTTGATCCTGTTCAGCCAGCCAGGCGAGCTTTTCGCCAATCTTGCCTTCCAGACCACGATTTGTCGGATGATAATAGCGCGTTTGCGCGATTTCCGGCGGGAAGTACACTTCACCCGCAGCATAGGCATTGGGCTCATCGTGGGCATAGCGGTACTCCTGGCCATAGCCCATCTCTTTCATCAGTTTGGTTGGCGCATTACGCAGATGGACAGGAACGTCATAATCAGGACGTTCGCGCGCATCGGCCAGCGCAGCCTTAAAGGCGGTATAGACGGCGTTGCTCTTCGGCGCGCAGGCGAGATAAACGATAGCCTGCGCGATCGCCCTCTCGCCTTCAGCCGGGCCAACGCGGGTAAAACAATCCCATGCGGCAATGGCGACCTGCATCGCGCGCGGATCGGCATTACCCACATCTTCCGAGGCAATCGCCAGGCAGCGACGCGCCACGTACAGCGGATCGCCTCCCGCGGTAATGATACGGGCATACCAATAGAGGGCGGCATCCGGCGCGCTGCCGCGCACTGATTTATGTAAGGCGGAAATAAGATCGTAGAAGCGATCGCCTTTGTTATCAAAACGCGCGCTGCGCTCGCCGGCGATCTCGGTCAACAAGGCGGGCAATAAAACGCGTTTGCCGCTGTCATCCGCCTCCGCCATATCAGCCATCATTTCCAGCGTATTTAAGGCGCGCCGCGCGTCGCCATTGACCAGCTCAGCAATCGCTCGCCGTGTCTCATCCGGTAACACGATATCCTGATCGCCGTAACCACGCGTTTTGTCCTGCATCGCCTGGTCCAGTACTTGCTCAATATCGTCAGTGGTCAACGATTTCAGCAGATAGACCCGCGCTCGCGACAATAACGCCGAGTTCAGCTCAAAAGAGGGATTTTCCGTGGTCGCGCCGATAAAGGTGATAGTGCCATCTTCGATATGCGGTAAAAAGGCGTCCTGCTGGCTTTTGTTAAAGCGATGCACTTCATCGACAAACAGGATGGTACGGCGACCGGCATTACGATTCTGGCGGGCGCGCTCGATAGCTTCGCGAATCTCTTTTACCCCAGAAGTGACGGCGGAAATACGCTCGACATCGGCGCTGGCGTAGCGGGCGATCACTTCAGCGAGCGTGGTTTTCCCCGTCCCTGGCGGCCCCCATAAAATCATGGAGTGCAGATGCCCGGCCTCAATAGCGCGAGGCAACGGCTTACCTGCGGCCAGCAAATGCTGCTGGCCGATATACTGCGCTAAATTTTCCGGCCGCATTCGCGCGGCCAGCGGTTGAAACGTATTATCAGAAAAATCGAGCGACAGATTGCTCACTCATCGCCTCTACTTACGTTGGTCGTCTATCGTTACCCCTTGCGGCGGAGTAAACGTAAATTTTGACGGATCAACAGCGCCGTTTTGCTGGGATTTTAGCTGATAGGCGCTACGCTGATCGTCTTGTTCTACGGCGCTAAACTGGTGGATAGTCCCGTCGCGTCCCACATTGATGGTGAACTGTTTCAGATTGCCGTTGCTGGCTTTCGGCGTCAGCACAAAATTATCGCCATCCTGCTTAATATTATACTGCTGCCAGTCGCTGGCCTGGTTGCGGGCAATCAGCATAAACGGTGTATTTCCGGTGGCATCTTTCAACCACGTGGCGGTAGCCTGTTCTACAAACGGGTTATAGAACCATAACGTTTTGCCGTCAGAAACCAGAATACTCTCGTCAGGTTGCGTCATATGCCAGTTGAATAGATTTGGCCGCTTAACCCATAAATCACCCTGTCCCTCCTGCACCGCGGCACCGCTGCCATCGGTGACTTTTTGAGTAAAGGTGGCATGAAAGCTGCTCACTTTATCCAGACGGCTTTTCAGAGAGCTGGCGGCGTCAGCCCATACGCTGCTGGCTACAACGCTTGAAAGTAATGCACAGGCGATTGCCATTTTTTTCATCATTATTCCTCAGGTTTCGACACTCCCGACCAGGAGCTCCTTTTGCTTTCTATTCCAGGCCAAAAATCAGCATGAGGAAAGAAGAAAATACTGAATTTTGTTGCCGGATGGCAGCCTGCACAGCGCCATCCGTCTTACAGGTTTACTCAAAAGGCGGCGGAGCCAGCACTTCACGATTACCGTTATGCCCCTGAGCGCTGACAATACCCTGCGCTTCCATCTGTTCGATAATACGCGCCGCACGGTTATAGCCGATGCGGAACTGACGCTGAACGCCGGAAATGGACGCTTTACGCTTCTGGGTGACGAAATTAACGGCCTGATCGAATAGCGCATCTAATTCTTCGCCGCCGTCAAAACCGCCACCGCCACCTTCGCTTTCGCTGTCGGAGGTAATGCCATCCACATATTGCGGACGACCGCGCGCTTTCCAGTCCTGCACCACCGCATGGACTTCCTGGTCACGCACAAACGCCCCATGGACACGTACGGGCATGGTGGAGTTTGGTCCGGAATAGAGCATGTCCCCCATTCCCAATAGCGACTCAGCGCCACCCTGATCAAGAATGGTGCGGGAGTCGATCTTGCTGGATACGGTAAAAGCGATACGGGTTGGAATGTTGGCTTTAATTAAACCAGTAATCACATCGACCGACGGACGCTGCGTCGCCAGTACCAGGTGAATCCCCGCAGCGCGCGCTTTCTGCGCCAGACGCGCGATCAGCTCTTCAACTTTTTTACCGACGGTCATCATCAGGTCGGCAAATTCATCAACCAGTACCACGATATACGGCAGTTTTTCCAGAACCGGATGCTGAACATCCATACTGTCGCCCGGCTTCCAGTACGGGTCCGGAATCGGACGCCCCATGCGGGCCGCTTCGGCGATTTTCTCGTTATACCCAGCCAGATTACGCACGCCGAGCGCGGACATCAGCTTATAGCGACGCTCCATCTCATTGACGCTCCAGCGTAACGCGTTAGCCGCGTCTTTCATGTCGGTAACAACTTCCGTCAGCAGATGCGGTATACCTTCATAGACCGAAAGTTCTAACATTTTCGGGTCGATCATGATAAAGCGAACGTCTTCCGGCTGCGCTTTATACAGCATACTGAGGATCATGGCGTTAACCCCGACCGACTTACCGGAACCGGTCGTACCGGCCACCAGCAGGTGAGGCATTTTCGCCAGATCCGCCACTACCGGATCGCCCGCGATATCCTTACCTAACACCACGGTAAGCGGCGACGGATTCTCGCGGAATTTGGCGTTATCCAACACTTCGCGCAGATAAACGGTTTGCCGTTTCTTGTTCGGCAATTCCAACCCTACGTAAGGTTTGCCTGGAATGACTTCCACAACGCGTACGGCTACCGTTGACAATGAGCGCGCCAGATCCCGGGAAAGGTTGGAGATACGCGCCGCTTTAACGCCCGGGGCCAGATTGAGTTCAAAGCGAGTAATGACCGGGCCTGGCGAATAGTTCACCACATCAGCTTTAATGCGGAAATCCGCCAGACGCGCTTCAACCAGACGCGCCATTTGTTCCAGCGCAAAGGTATCTACCGGTTCAACTTCGCTCGGCGGCGGCGTCAGAAGATCTAATGAAGGCAGCGGCGTCGTCGGACGCTGCAATGGACGACTGTCGCCGTTACGCATCAACAGCGGGTGGATCAGGCTGTCTTGCGGCGCTGTCGGCTGTTGCGGCTGCTGATACTGCGGCTGCGGCGCTACCGGCTGCTGCGGCTGCTGATACTGCGGCTGCGGCGCTACCGGCTGTTGCGGCTGCTGATACTGCGGCTGCGGCGCTACCGGCTGCTGCGGCTGCTGATACTGCGGCTGAGGCGCTACCGGCTGCTGCGGCTGCTGATACTGCGGTTGCGGCGCTACCGGCTGTTGCGGCTGCTGGTACTGTGGCTGAGGCGCTACCGGCTGTTGCGGCTGCTGATACTGTGGCTGCGACGCTACCGGCTGCTGCGGCTGCTGATACTGTGGCTGCGGCGCTACCGGCTGCTGCGGCTGCTGATACTGCGGCTGCGGCGCTACAGGTTGCTGAACAGGCGTTGACTCGGGCATGACACCCGGCGTGAACAGCGGTTCGTGCGGACCTTCATCAACCAATACTTTCATTGGCGAGAAATCCAGATCGTCCAGTGAGAACGGCTGCGCGCCAGCGGGTTGCTCGCCGGAATAGCGCTGCTGTTGCGAAGCGGCAAACTGGCGGGCTAATTCAGCTTCCGCAGCGGTATCGTCATCTTCTGCCTGTTGCGTATCATGCTGATACGTCTCACCATAACGATGCTGCTGCGACTGCGCAAACTGACGGGCTAACTCGTCCTGATGCATTGCATCTATTTCTTCATCGGTTAGCTGCGCGCCCGTCTCGTACTGATTGCGCTCCGCCTCGCGGGCTTTTTCTTCTGCAATCCTCTGTGACGGCAGCTTAATACCGTACGATGCCAGTTCCCGTCGGGTCGGCACGCGAACGCGGTTCGGACGCGGCAGTTGCGGACCAATCCCCTCTTTCACCTGCGGACGCGGCGCGCCGCCGGTAGCCAGACTAAATGCAGGCGCAGCGGCCGCGGCGCCTGCTGCCAGGGCGCCACTCTTAATACCTGCGTCAAGCGACGCGGCGGCGGCTACCGCTTCCACTGGCGGTATGGACGGCGCGACAGATACCGTAGGTTTGACCGGCACGTTCTCTTTTACCGGCTCCGGAATCGGTTGATACCATGCCGCCAGTTGTTCGCGCTCACGGGCGCGTTTCTCTTCCACCTCTTCAAAATAGTAAAGCGGAGGACGGGCGGGTCTGGTCTCTTCTGTGTCAGGTTCAGGCTCGGTGGCAACCGGCTGTTCGATAACCGGCGGCGGCATGTGGGAAGGTTCAGCCGCTATCGGCTCCGGCTGATAAACCGGCTCCGGCTGATGGGTCGGCTCCGGCTGCCAGTGTTGTTCGGCATCCGGCGCCTGCCATTGCGGCTGTGTTTCCTGCGGCGCAAGAGAGTCATATTCTGCTGCGGTCGCTGGCGTCGCGGCGTATTGCGGCGCGGAAGCGACAGGCACAGGTTGCTGCCACGGCGCACTTTGCGCCTCCTGCGGTTGAGCATATTGCGGATGCGGCTGATACCCCTCCGGCGCAGGCGCCATAACCGGTTCGCCGGTTTGCGGCCCCGGTACGGGCTGCCACTCCACGGTCGGTTGCGCGACAACCGGCTCAGCCCCAGGCATGGGCGGCGTTTGCATTATGGGATCGGCGGACGCTGCCCACGTCTGGGTGACGGCAGTTGCAGCCGCAGCGGCGGCGACCGGTTCGGTGACAGAATGGCCGTTTAACAGCGGATCATATTCATCATATTCCGGCTGCGTCGCACGGTTGCCCGAAAACAGAACGTCGTCGGGATCGGCAGCGACGCCGCGCGCGCTATACTGAATGTCCTCGTCATCATCCATCCGTTTGCCGGAAAAGAGCGCGGCATCGGTCTGACGGCCCCGTGGATTGCTGAATTTTTCAGCCAGTCGCTTACGACGCGCCAACGCGCCGCGCAAAATACGCGCCCGGCGAGATTCACGCTGCACGCCGTCGGTTTCTTCATCGTATTCGTCATCATACTCTTCGTCGTCAACCCACGTATCATCACGCCGGGTACGGTTGCTGGCGAAGGTCAGTATATTAAGCAGCCAGCCGCCTAATTTTTCGGCGATACTGACCCAGGACCAGCCGGTAAAGAGCGTCAGCCCGGCAGCCCAAATACAGAGAAGCATTATCGTTCCGCCGCTACTATGCAACAACGGCTGCAGCGTGGTGCTTAACAGGCTGCCAATTACGCCGCCAGAGGCGAAATACCAGATATCGTCAGCATTAATGGCCGCCAGACCGCAGGAAGTGAGAATCAGCGCCAGCACGCCGATAAGGCGTAGCGACACAGCAAAATAGTCGATGTAATCATCCGTAGACTGATGACGCCACGCAAACCAACACCCGCCGACAATAATGACAGGGATGGTGTAGGCCATTACGCCAAAAATAAAGAACAGTGTATCGGCCAGCCACGCGCCCGGCGCGCCGCCTAAATTATGGATGGGTTCATGCCAGGCGGTTTGCGACCAACTGGGGTCCGAAGGGTTAAAGCTCAACAAGGCCGCCATCAACCAGACGGCAAAAAGGGCAATAAGTATCAACAACGCTTCCAGAAGTCGGCGCCCGCTGCTTAACTTCGTCAATGTGACGTCTTTGTCTTCAGTATATTCCTGGCTCAAAAAAGGCTCTCCAGGTTCCAGGCTTTTCCCGCCCGATGCTAAAACGGACAACAGCACCGGGTTGCCCCGGCACTGTTGCTGTATGGATTAACAGGAGTGTAATCAAACTACAGCGATTTTGCACCTGTTCCGTGTTAGCGTGTCTTAATAACCAGACGATTACTCTGTTTTACCTCTTCCATCACTACGTAAGTTCGGGTGTCGTTCACACCTGGCAAGCGCAGCAACGTCTCTCCCAATAGTTTTCGATACGCTGACATATCCGGTACACGGGTTTTCAACAGGTAGTCGAAATCGCCGGAAACCAAATGACACTCCTGAATCTCTTCAAGCTTTTGCACGGCGGCATTAAACTGTTCAAACACATCCGGCGCGCCGCGATTTAAGGTAATCTCAACGAATACCAGAAGTGACGCATCCAGATAATGCGGGTTCAACAGCGCCGTATAGCCCTGGATAAACCCCTGTCGCTCCAGCCGACGCACACGCTCAAGGCAAGGTGTCGGCGAAAGTCCTACTCGTTTAGAAAGCTCGACGTTGGAAATACGCCCATCCTTTTGCAGTTCATTAAGAATGTTACGATCGATACGGTCGAGATCTTTGCCAGGGCGCTTCTTGCTATCTACCATTATTATTGTCTCTCTGTATTCCTTCCCTACTCCTGCCTGACTCTACTCACATCACTGTTCAGAGTCGCTGCCCATCACAATAGACCGAAACCCAGAGGGATTAACGGCGCGCAATGCCTGGTCTATGGTGAGAAGACCGTTGCCTCGCGGCAGCTATCGACATCACGAATGGCGTCTGTCCACGCCATGCGTAGATTTCACTAGCCCGGTAAACATGGTATTTACATGCATGATTATGCAGCACATACATAACACAGTTTTTTTCTTCCTCGAATGTTTTCGCAAAACAGCAGGTGATTGTCAAAGCAAAACATCGATTTTTAGTACAACATGCCAGTTATTCATTAGAGAGGGCGGTAAACTGTCATTTCGTCACCTTATAAGTTACCGATTTTAATTAAAGTTTGTGATGATAACGCCGCTGTCGCGGTCGTTCATCGGTTCATGCTATTACACATATTGTTAACAAAATCGTTATGCTCTTTTTTTACGTCTGTAAATTCCCTACAATTCTGCTCATTGTCTGCCAACAACTATGGGGATCTCATGGGCACGACCAAACACAGTAAGCTGCTTATTCTGGGCTCAGGACCGGCGGGATATACCGCGGCGGTATATGCCGCACGCGCAAATTTACAGCCGGTACTTATTACCGGTATGGAAAAAGGCGGTCAACTGACTACCACGACGGAAGTGGAAAACTGGCCCGGCGATCCAAACGATTTGACCGGCCCGCTGCTGATGGAACGCATGCATGAACATGCGGCAAAATTTGAAACCGAGATAATTTTTGATCACATCAACAACGTGGATCTGCAAAATCGTCCGTTCCGTCTGACAGGTGACAGCGCAGAGTACACTTGTGATGCGTTGATCATTGCGACCGGCGCTTCCGCGCGCTATCTGGGGCTGCCATCGGAAGAAGCCTTTAAAGGGCGCGGCGTTTCCGCCTGCGCAACCTGCGACGGTTTCTTCTACCGCAATCAGAAAGTGGCGGTGATCGGCGGCGGCAACACCGCGGTTGAAGAAGCGCTTTATCTGTCCAACATCGCTTCGGAAGTGCACCTTATCCATCGCCGTGACGGTTTCCGCGCTGAAAAAATCCTCATTAAGCGCCTGATGGATAAAGTCGAAAATGGCAATATCATTCTGCACACCAACCGGACGCTGGAAGAAGTGACAGGCGATCAGATGGGCGTCACCGGTCTGCGTCTTCGCGACACGCAGCAGAGCGATAATATCGAGACGCTGGACATCGCCGGACTTTTCGTAGCCATCGGTCATAGCCCAAACACGGCGCTCTTCGAAGGCCAGCTTGAGCTGGAAAATGGTTATATCAAAGTTCAGTCCGGCACCCATGGCAACGCCACACAAACCAGCATCCCTGGCGTATTCGCGGCGGGTGACGTTATGGATCATATTTACCGTCAGGCGATCACCTCTGCAGGTACGGGCTGTATGGCGGCGCTGGATGCTGAACGCTATCTCGATGGTCTGGCCGACGCGAGCAAATAGTTTTTACAAATCAGTAACAAAAGTAAAAAAGGCGACTATAAGTCGCCTTTATTTTTGCGTCGTTGTAACATTGCCCTGCCTGAAATTCCAATAACTCACCTGCTAAGCGTGCAATGAATAAAACCCGTCAAAAAGAGCTGACCCGCTGGTTAAAACAGCAAAGCGTAATCTCCCAACGGTGGTTGAATATTTCCCGCCTGTTGGGGTTCATGAGTGGCGTATTAATTGTCGCTCAGGCCTGGATCATGGCGCGTATCCTGCAACATATGATCATGGAGAACATTCCACGGGAAGCGCTGTTGCTCCCTTTTATCCTGCTGATACTGGTCTTTGTCCTCCGCGCCTGGGTGGTGTGGTTGCGCGAGCGCGTCGGTTTTCATGCCGGACAACATATTCGCTTTGAGATCCGCCGTCAGGTGTTGGATCGTCTGCAGCAAGCCGGCCCAGCCTGGATTCAGGGCAAGCCCGCCGGTAGCTGGGCGACGCTGGTATTGGAACAGATTGACGATATGCATGACTATTATGCGCGCTATCTGCCGCAAATGGCGCTTGCCGTTTGCGTACCGCTCTTAATCGTGGCGGCGATTTTCCCGTCAAATTGGGCGGCGGCGCTGATTCTGCTGGGCACCGCCCCGCTCATTCCCCTATTTATGGCAATGGTGGGGATGGGCGCGGCTGACGCCAACCGCCGCAATTTCCTGGCGCTTGCCCGGCTAAGCGGCCATTTTCTTGACCGTCTGCGCGGGATGGAAACGCTGCGAATTTTCGGTCGTGGAGAAGCGGAAACCGAAAGCATTCGCGCAGCATCGCAGGATTTTCGTCAGCGCACGATGGAAGTACTGCGCCTCGCCTTTTTATCTTCCGGCGTGCTGGAATTTTTCACCTCGCTTTCTATTGCGCTGGTCGCCGTTTATTTTGGCTTCTCTTACCTGGGCGAACTGAACTTTGGTCATTACGGTACCGGCGTGACGCTCGCCGCCGGGTTCCTCGCCTTGATCCTCGCGCCGGAGTTTTTCCAGCCGTTACGCGACCTCGGCACGTTTTACCATGCTAAGGCGCAGGCGGTTGGCGCGGCGGATAGTCTGAAGACGTTTCTGGAAACACCCCTCGCCCACCCGGCGCGCGGCGAAGTTGAGCTGGCGGAAAACGAACCTGTAACCATTGACGCAGTCAATCTTATTATCACCTCGCCAGAAGGCAAAACGCTTGCCGGGCCGCTGAATTTCTCATTAGCGGCAGGAGAACGCGCCGTCCTGGTAGGACGCAGCGGTTCCGGTAAAAGCTCTCTGTTGAATGTATTATCCGGTTTTCTCTCCTATCAGGGATCTTTGCGTATTAACGGTGTCGAGCTTCGCGATCTCTCGCCGGAATCCTGGCGCCAGCATCTCTCCTGGGTTGGGCAAAACCCGCAATTACCTGCAGCGACGCTACGCGAAAATGTATTACTGGCGCGCCCGGACGCCAGCGAGCAGGAACTTTATGCCGCGCTTGACGCCGCATGGGTAAGCGAGTTTTTACCGCTGCTGCCGCAGGGAGTAGACACCCCGCTCGGCAATCATGCCAGCAGACTTTCCGTCGGCCAGGCACAGCGTGTAGCGGTCGCCCGTGCGCTACTTAATCCCTGTCAACTGCTACTGCTGGATGAACCGGCGGCAAGCCTGGACGCTCACAGCGAGCAACGCGTCATGCAGGCGTTAAAAGCGGCGTCAAAACGCCAGACCACATTAATGGTGACGCATCAGTTGGAAGATCTCGCCGACTGGGACGCTATCTGGGTTATGCAAGATGGCGCGATTGTCGAACAAGGCAGTTATGCTGAACTCAGCGCCGCCAACGGCGCTTTTGCGACGTTATTGGCTCACCGTCAGGAGGATATTTAAATGCGCGCGCTACTCCCTTATCTGACGCTTTATAAACGCCATAAATGGATGCTAACGCTGGGAATTGCGCTGGCAATCCTGACACTGCTTGCCAGTATCGGGCTGCTGACGCTTTCCGGCTGGTTCCTGTCCGCGTCCGCTATCGCAGGCTTCGCGGGAATTTACAGTTTTAACTATATGCTCCCGGCAGCCGGCGTGCGCGGCGCGGCCATTACCCGTACCGCTGGTCGTTATTTTGAACGTCTGGTAAGTCATGACGCCACGTTCCGCGTACTGCAACATCTGCGTATTTATACCTTTAGCAAACTTCTACCACTCTCCCCCGCGGGTCTGGCGCGTTATCAGCAAGGTGAACTGCTGAACCGCATCGTTGCCGACGTCGACACGCTGGACCATCTCTATTTGCGCGTCATCTCCCCGCTGGTCGGCGCTTTTGTAGTGATTATGATTGTCACCCTGGGGCTTAGCGTTCTCGACGTGACGCTGGCGATCACGCTGGGCGGCATTATGCTGTTGACGCTGTTTATTATGCCGCCGGTGTTTTATCGCGCCGGCAAAAATACCGGCCAAAATCTGACGCATCTACGAGGTCAGTATCGCCAGCAGCTCACGTCATGGTTACAGGGCCAGGCGGAACTCACCATTTTTGGCGCCAGCAAACGCTATCGGGCGCAAATGGAAGCCACCGAATTACAATGGCATGAGGCCCAACGCCGACAGTCTGAACTCACCGCCTTATCGCAGGCGTTAATGCTGCTGATTGGTGCGCTGGCGGTGATGTTAATGTTGTGGATGGCCTCCGGCGGCGTTGGCGGCAATACGCAGCCCGGCGCGCTCATCGCGCTGTTTGTCTTCTGCGCGCTGGCGGCTTTCGAGGCGCTTGCGCCCGTTACCGGCGCATTCCAGCATCTGGGGCAGGTTATCGCCTCTGCGCTTCGTATCACTGAATTAACGGAGCAAAAACCGGAGGTGACCTTTCCGCAGACAGAATCTCTCGCGCCGGAAAAGGTCACACTCACCCTGCGGGACGTTTCGTTTCGTTATCCCGACCAGCCGATTAATGCGCTCAATGCCCTCTCATTACAGGCTAATCCTGGCGAGCATGTCGCTATTCTGGGGCGTACCGGCTGCGGAAAATCAACGCTGTTGCAGCTACTCACCCGCGCCTGGGACCCGCAACAAGGCGAAATTCTGCTCAACGATCTTCCGCTATCCTCGCTGAGCGAATCCGCCTTACGCCGGACTATCAGCGTGGTGCCGCAGCGTGTCCACCTGTTCAGCGCCACGCTGCGTGATAATTTATTACTGGCGGCGCCCAATGCCAGCGACGAAGCCCTTTCCGACATGCTGCGTCGCGTCGGCCTCGAAAATCTGCTCGAAGATAGTGGGCTTAATAGCTGGCTCGGCGAAGGCGGTCGCCTGCTATCCGGCGGCGAACTTCGTCGTCTGGCCATCGCCCGCGCGCTGTTGCATGATGCTCCGTTAATGCTGTTGGATGAGCCCACTGAGGGGCTGGATGCGACCACCGAGAGCGAAATGCTGGAATTACTTGCCGATGTGATGCGCGAGAAAACCGTCCTGATGGTGACTCACCGTTTGCGCGGCCTGGCCCGTTTTGATCAAATCATCGTAATGGACGACGGGCGCATCATTGAGCGAGGCACTCATGCAGAATTGTTAGCCGGACAAGGGCGCTATTATCAGTTTAAACAACGTCTGTAAGCTATTATTGAACGATCCGACTTGCGTACTGGAGTTTCGCCGTCATGCGTCTGGTTCAGCTTTCCCGACATTCTATCGCCTTCCCTTCGCCGGAAGGCGCTTTACGCGAGCCTAACGGTTTACTGGCGCTGGGCGGCGATCTCAGCCCTGCCCGGTTGTTAATGGCCTACCAGCACGGGATTTTCCCGTGGTTTTCGCCGGGCGACCCGATTCTGTGGTGGTCGCCCGATCCGCGCGCCGTGCTGTGGCCTGAAAAGTTTCACCTCAGTCGCAGCATGAAGCGCTTTCACAACGCATCCCCTTACCGCGTGACGCTCAATTACGCTTTCGACCGGGTCATTGATGGATGCGCCAATCACCGTGACGAAGGCACCTGGATAACGCGTGGTATTGAGGAAGCCTATCGCCGATTACATGAATTGGGCCACGCGCACTCCATTGAAGTGTGGCGCGATCGGGAACTGGTCGGCGGGATGTATGGCGTCTCGCAGGGGGCGCTATTTTGCGGCGAATCGATGTTTAGCCGCCAGGAGAATGCCTCTAAAACCGCACTGCTGGTTTTTTGCGCTGAATTTATCCGTCACGGCGGTAAACTTATTGATTGTCAGGTACTTAATAGTCATACCGCCTCGCTCGGCGCCATTGAAATTCCACGTCGTGACTATCTCGATCACCTCGCAGCCTTACGCCAACAGCCGCTGGCCTCCCGTTTTTGGGTGCCGCGGACATTATTTTTGCCCCGGAAGTGAATGTTTTCGGCACATTTTTTATTGGGGTGTTATAATTGCTGCCGCAGAATTGGTTTAGCTCATTATCCCGCAGCCCGTTGTCAGGTAACGCCCATCGTTTATTTCACCGTTCCCTTATATGTTGCGCTTATGTCGATTCATCAGGCGGTAGTATCAGGGAAAAGGTGTATAACGCGGCGTTGTCGTGTGTCGCGGAATCATGTGCTAAACCTGGTTTGCTGTGTTTTAAACGCACAAATCTTTACTTATCAAAAGAAGTTCGGCATTATCTTGCCGGTTCAAATTATGGTAGTGATACCCCAGAGGATTAGATGGCCAAAGAAGACAATATTGAAATGCAAGGTACCGTTCTCGAAACGTTACCTAATACCATGTTCCGCGTAGAGTTAGAAAACGGTCACGTGGTTACTGCACACATCTCCGGTAAAATGCGTAAGAACTACATCCGCATCCTGACGGGCGACAAAGTGACCGTTGAGCTGACCCCGTACGACCTGAGCAAAGGCCGCATTGTCTTCCGTAGTCGCTAATTGTCTCCTCACGCCCTGAAGGGCGGCTGGATAAAAGGTCGGTTTAACCGGCCTTTTTTGCGTCCATTAAGTTGATGAATGACGAGCAGGTTACTCTTCCACCATGCGCGCATACTCTTCCGTCAAAAAATCGACCAACGCACGTACGGAAGGTAATAATCCTCGCCGGGATGGGAACACAGCATGAATAACCTCCCGCCGGGGCTCCCACTCTTCCAGCACCGCGACCAGTTCACCGGCGGCCAGTTGTTCTTTCACCATTAAGACAGGTAGCTGCACAAGCCCCACGCCCGCCATCGCCGCCTCGCGTAGCGCCAACATGTCGGTGGTAATCATACGCGGGGTAAAATGGACTTCCGCACGCGCGCCCTGCGGGCCGTAAAGTTCCCAGCGGTGGATATGCTTGCCGGATGCAAGACTTAGCCCTGGCCAATGGCTCAACTCCGCCGGCGCGGAAGGGATTCCCATCCGTGCGATGAGATCCGGGCTGGCAAACAGGCGATGCCCTCTGTCAGCCAGGACGCGCATCACCAGGTCGCTATCTTCAAACGGGCGCGGCCTGACGCGAATCGCCACATCCACCCCCTCCCCTACGACGTCCACCCGACGATTGGTCGCTTCAAGCTGTAGCGAAACATCAGGATAACGCGCCATAAATTTCGCCAGCATTGGGCCGATGTGTACATGCAGCAGCGTCACCGGGCAGGTCAGCTTCACGATACCGCGAGGCTCTACCTGCAATGCGGCAATGGCATCCTGCGCCGCCTGAGCTTCCACCAGCATCGCTTTACAGTGCTCATAGAATGTTTGTCCCACTTCGGTAACGTTAAACTGCCGGGTGGTTCGCTGAATCAATCGCACGCCCAGCCGTTCCTCCAGTTGCGCAATACGCCGGCTCAGTTTTGATTTTGGTTCATCAAGCGCACGCCCCGCCGCGGCAAACCCACCCTCTTCGACCACATGCACAAACCACGCAAAATCATTGAGATCCGTTTTTATCATTACATTGTCCTATTAATGGAACGGTATGAGCCATTTTAGCCACTACCGAAGCTTTTGTCATGAATATAAGCTTATTCACATCAAGACAACGCCACTGAGGAGAACACCATGAAACAGATTACAGGCGTCTATACCGCACCTCGCCCGCACTGGGTTGGCGATGGATTTCCGGTTCGTTCACTCTTTTCTTATCAGTCACATGCGCAGCAGTTGAGTCCCTTCCTGCTGCTGGATTATGCCGGGCCGCACACATTTACGCCGGGTAATGAAAAACGCGGCGTTGGGGAGCATCCACACCGCGGTTTCGAGACCGTGACGATTGTTTATAGTGGCGAAGTCGAGCATCGGGACTCTACCGGTCGCGGCGGCGTTATCGGCCCGGGCGACGTTCAGTGGATGACCGCAGGCGCAGGCATTTTGCATGAAGAGTTCCACTCCGACGCGTTTACCCGTCGGGGCGGCGAACTGGAAATGGTGCAGTTGTGGGTTAACCTTCCCATGAAGGACAAAATGACCACCCCGGGTTATCAAAGCATTACCCACGATGTTATCCCGACCGTTACGTTGCCGGATGACGCCGGAGTCGTGCGGGTCATCGCAGGGCGTTATGAAGAGACAAAAGGCCCGGCGCACACTTTCTCGCCGCTCAATGTCTGGGATATGCGCCTGCAACGCAATCGCCAGCTTACATTGGCACAGCCGGAAGGATGGAGCACCGCGCTGGTGGTACTGAAAGGCAATATCACGGTGAACGGCACGACGCCGGTCAACGAAGCGCAACTGGTGGTATTGAGCCAGCAAGGGAAAACGCTGCACCTTGAGGCCAGCAGCGACGCCAGCGTATTGCTGTTATCAGGCGAGCCACTGAATGAACCGATTGTGGGTTACGGCCCATTTGTTATGAACACGAAACAAGAGATCGCAGAAGCAGTCCGCGATTTCAACTCCGGCCGTTTTGGCCAAATCTGAAAACATGAAGGAGAACACGATGTCAAGTCCTGCTAATTTTAATGGTTTGCGCCCGGTAATTGATGTTAACGATTCCGTGATGCTTTTAATCGATCATCAAAGCGGTCTTTTCCAGACCGTAGGCGATATGCCAATGCCGGAATTACGCGCTCGCGCCGCGGCGTTGGCGAAGATGGCGACGTTAGCGAAAATGCCGGTCATTACCACGGCATCCGTACCGCAAGGTCCGAACGGCCCGCTGATCCCGGAGATCCACGCTAATGCGCCACATGCGCAGTACATTGCGCGCAAAGGTGAAATTAACGCCTGGGATAACGAAGATTTCGTTAAGGCGGTAAAAGCGACGGGTCGTAAGACGCTGATCATTGCCGGGACGATTACCAGCGTGTGTATGGCATTCCCGGCCATTAGCGCGGTAGCGGAAGGTTATAAGGTATTTGCCGTGATCGACGCATCCGGTACCTACAGTAAGATGGCGCAGGAGATCACCCTGGCGCGTATCGTACAGGCTGGCGTCGTACCGATGGATACTGCCGCAGTCGCCTCTGAGCTGCAAGGCACCTGGAACCGTGAAAACGCCGCCGCGTGGGCCGACGTTTATACTCAGGTATTCCCGGCCTATCAACTGCTGATAGAAAGCTACAGCAAAGCGCAGGATGTGGTGAAAAACAACGAAATGTTGGATTCACAGCGCTAATTTGCCTCCCCGCGCCAGTTTGGGCGGGGATTATGTCTATTGCATGAGCAAACGACAGTGAATATGTAAATTCTGCTTGACCGTTTTAGCGCAACTCCCTATAGTAGCGCCCCGTTGCCCCCCAAGCGGTCAGGCAGCAATACAATATGGTGAGGTGTCCGAGTGGCTGAAGGAGCACGCCTGGAAAGTGTGTATACGGCAACGTATCGGGGGTTCGAATCCCCCCCTCACCGCCATATTTAAGAAAGAGCTCGTACGAAAGTACGGGCTTTTTTTTCACATATGACCCGTCCTGAATAGCGTTGACACGTTCCAGACTTAAATCCGGAGAACGTGATGATGACTGAGTTCAAACGCACCCAACGCGATTATCCTCTATCCTTTAAAATAGCCGTCGTTGAGCAGGTCGA